>NZ_AFQO01000022.1 GCF_000222025.1 Haemophilus haemolyticus M19501
GAAACCCCACACTACCATCGGCATTACAGCGTTTCACTTCTGAGTTCGGTATGGTGTCAGGTGGGTCCACCGCACTATCGCCGCCAGGATAATTCGTTGATAACTTGTCTTTATCTTTCGCTACTCAGCTCTTCCTCTACCTTTCACTCGTTCTTATTGGGCACAAGCTGAACGTTTAGTTAATTTCTTTTTCTTTTACTCTGTTTTCCAAAAACACTTGAGCGTTGTATAGTTAAGCCTCTCGGGCAATTAGTACAGGTTAGCTCAATGACTCACATCACTTACACACCCTGCCTATCTACGTCTTAGTCTTAAACAACCCTTACACACTTGATGTGTGGGAGAACTCATCTCTTGGCAAGTTTCGTGCTTAGATGCTTTCAGCACTTATCTCTTCCGCACTTAGCTACCCGGCAATGCGTCTGGCGACACAACCGGAACACCAGTGGTGCGTCCACTCCGGTCCTCTCGTACTAGGAGCAGCCCCAACCAATTCTCCAACGCCCACGGCAGATAGGGACCGAACTGTCTCACGACGTTCTAAACCCAGCTCGCGTACCACTTTAAATGGCGAACAGCCATACCCTTGGGACCTACTTCAGCCCCAGGATGTGATGAGCCGACATCGAGGTGCCAAACACCGCCGTCGATATGAACTCTTGGGCGGTATCAGCCTGTTATCCCCGGAGTACCTTTTATCCGTTGAGCGATGGCCCTTCCATTCAGAACCACCGGATCACTATGACCTACTTTCGTACCTGCTCGACTTGTCTGTCTCGCAGTTAAGCTTGCTTATACCATTGCACTAACCTCACGATGTCCGACCGTGATTAGCAAACCTTCGTGCTCCTCCGTTACGCTTTGGGAGGAGACCGCCCCAGTCAAACTACCCACCAGACACTGTCCGAGACCACGTTTCGTAATCTTCGTTAGAACATCAAACGTTAAAGGGTGGTATTTCAAGGTCGACTCCATAATCACTGGCGTGACTACTTCTAAGTCTCCCACCTATCCTACACATCAAAATTCAATGTTCAGTGTCAAGCTATAGTAAAGGTTCACGGGGTCTTTCCGTCTAGCCGCGGGTACACCGCATCTTCACGGCGATTTCAATTTCACTGAGTCTCGGGTGGAGACAGCCTGGCCATCATTATGCCATTCGTGCAGGTCGGAACTTACCCGACAAGGAATTTCGCTACCTTAGGACCGTTATAGTTACGGCCGCCGTTTACTGGGGCTTCGATCAGGAGCTTCTCTTTCGATTACACCATCAATTAACCTTCCAGCACCGGGCAGGCATCACACCCTATACGTCCACTTTCGTGTTTGCAGAGTGCTGTGTTTTTAATAAACAGTTGCAGCCAGCTGGTATCTTCGACCGGTTCAACCTTCAGGGGCTAGCCCTTACAATCTACGCCGGCGCACCTTCTCCCGAAGTTACGGTGCTATTTTGCCTAGTTCCTTCACCCGAGTTCTCTCAAGCGCCTGAGTATTCTCTACCTGACCACCTGTGTCGGTTTTCAGTACGGTTTAGTAAAGCTTGTCGCTTAGTGGCTTTTCCTGGAAGTGTGGTATCAGTTACTTCAGCTCCGTAGAGCCTCGTCATCATCTCTCAGTGTTAAGGAAGTCCGGATTTGCCTAAACTTCCCACCTACCAACTTAAACGTGCATATCCAACAGCACGCTAACCTAACCTACTCCGTCCCCACATCGCAGCTTTACCAAGTACAGGAATATTAACCTGTTTCCCATCGACTACGCTTTTCAGCCTCGCCTTAGGGGCCGACTCACCCTGCCCCGATTAACGTTGGACAGGAACCCTTGGTCTTCCGGCGAACGAGTTTTTCACTCGTTTTATCGTTACTTATGTCAGCATTCGCACTTGTGATACGTCCAGCTAACCTCTCGATTAACCTTCATCCGCTTACACAACGCTCCCCTACCCAACAATGTTTCCATTGATGCCGCAGCTTCGGTGCTATATTTCAGCCCCGTTACATCTTCCGCGCAGGCCGACTCGACTAGTGAGCTATTACGCTTTCTTTAAATGATGGCTGCTTCTAAGCCAACATCCTAGCTGTCTAAGCCTTCCCACTTCGTTTCCCACTTAATATAGACTTTGGGACCTTAGCTGGCGGTCTGGGTTGTTTCCCTCTCCACGACGGACGTTAGCACCCGCCGTGTGTCTCCTGAGTATCACTCTTTGGTATTCGTAGTTTGCATCGGGTTGGTAATCCGGGATGGACCCCTAGCCGAAACAGTGCTCTACCCCCAAAGGTGTCCGCTCAAGGCTCTACCTAAATAGATTTCGGGGAGAACCAGCTATCTCCCGGTTTGATTGGCCTTTCACCCCCAGCCACAAGTCATCCGCTAATTTTTCAACATTAGTCGGTTCGGTCCTCCAGTTAGTGTTACCCAACCTTCAACCTGCCCATGGCTAGATCACCGGGTTTCGGGTCTATACCTTGCAACTATTCGCCCAGTTAAGACTCGGTTTCCCTTCGGCTCCCCTATTCGGTTAACCTCGCTACAAAATATAAGTCGCTGACCCATTATACAAAAGGTACGCAGTCACCCTTTCAGGCTCCCACTGCTTGTACGTACAAGGTTTCAGGTTCTATTTCACTCCCCTCACCGGGGTTCTTTTCGCCTTTCCTTCACAGTACTGGTTCACTATCGGTCAATCAGGAGTATTTAGCCTTAGAGGATGGTCCCCCCATCTTCAAACAGGATATCACGTGTCCCGCCCTACTTCTCGTTAACTTAGTACCACAGCCTGGATGTCGAGTACGGGGCTATCACCCTGTGTCGCTAAGCTTCCCAGCTTATTCCTCTATCTCTGCTGTTATCATTAACAGGCTCTTTCGCTTTCGCTCGCCGCTACTGACGAAATCTCGGTTGATTTCTTTTCCTCGGGGTACTTAGATGTTTCAGTTCTCCCGGTTTGCCTCACTTACCTATGAATTCAGTAAGTGATAGTAGATTCTTCATCTACTGGGTTTCCCCATTCGGATATCTTGGATTAAACGCCTCTTATCGACTCATCCAAACTTTTCGCAGATTAGCACGTCCTTCTTCGCCTCTGATTGCCAAGGCATCCACCTTGTACGCTTAGTCACTTAACTATACAACCTCAAATGTTTTCAATCACTTTAAGTTTTCACTTCAAAGTGCGGTCAATTTGATGCGTATGTTCATTCAACTAAACACTTGATTGCTTTTGTTCAATCAAGATTTTATGCAAAACAGGTTTGCTTTCAGAGTTTCCTTTTCAGTTCTCTCTTCTCACTTTCCTGTCTCGCCTACTCAGACTTTCTCTCGAAAATCTCTTGTTTTCAGCTTGTTTCCAATTTTTTAAAGAACAGTAAGATAATCTAACAAAGTTATCTTTAATTGGCGTCCCCACGGGGATTCGAACCCCGGTTACCGCCGTGAAAGGGCGATGTCCTAGGCCTCTAGACGATGGGGACATCAATTAAAGATACTCTATCTTCTTTTTATCTTTCAACGTCGCTTTCGCTTCGTTTTTTTAATCTTGTCTACAACTATCAGCCAATCTGTGTGAGCACTCGCTGTCTCTCGTCTTAGGTAAGGAGGTGATCCAACCGCAGGTTCCCCTACGGTTACCTTGTTACGACTTCACCCCAGTCATGAATCATACCGTGGTAAACGCCCTCCAAAAGGTTAAGCTATCTACTTCTGGTACAACCCACTCCCATGGTGTGACGGGCGGTGTGTACAAGGCCCGGGAACGTATTCACCGCGACATTCTGATTCGCGATTACTAGCGATTCCGACTTCATGGAGTCGAGTTGCAGACTCCAATCCGGACTTAGACGTACTTTCTGAGATTCGCTCCACCTCGCAGCTTCGCCACCCTCTGTATACGCCATTGTAGCACGTGTGTAGCCCTAC
>NZ_AFQO01000021.1 GCF_000222025.1 Haemophilus haemolyticus M19501
AGTTGTCAGCACCCTCTTTAGCTTTCACTTTGATTGTGCCGTCATTTTCCTCAAGACCATCGCCAACTTTTGTTTTCGCTACATCAACGGTTACTACGTATTTACCACCGTTTTCAGATTTCGCAGATACAGTCGCTGCACCCTTACCTTTAAACTCAACTTCATTGGCGTTTTTTAACCGCTGCATGGAACTCTTTATTATCTTCAACACCAGTACCGTCAGCTTTTGTGGTTTTATCAGATGAAAGCACCCAGCCCAAGCCCGCTAAGTCGCCGACGGTTGCAGCTTTGCTTGCTAAAGCATTATCTGTAGTAGTACCGCCAGTTGCAGGTGTTGTAACAGCATCTAAATTAATTAAGCTATTTTTAGCTGTATTAGTGTTACCACCTGCAGGTTGAGTTCCCGCACCATTTGGAGTTGCGCCATAAGTGGTTAAAGCACTCTTAACATTGGCAATTACTTGATTACCCGCTTTAATGCCATCTTTGGTTACGCTGATTTTATCTTCTTCTTTAGCTGTCACACCCGCATTGGTTGCTGGCGTGATGGTTAAGCCGTTTTGGTCAATCTTAGTGATTGCACTATTTCCGCCATTAGCTGTATCGCCTAAAGTAATGCTCGTTAAGCCTGTTAAAGCATCTTTCAGTGAATAAGTAAAGTTCGCACCCTCTTGTTTCACTTTTAAGTTCTTGCCCGCTTTAAAGGTTACCGTTTCGCCTGCTTTGACTTCTTTGCCATCGGCATTGTTATTATTATCTAACTCGCCACCGTCTTCACTTCCAGCTTTTGCAGTCCAACTTAGTTTATTTAAAGCCTCAGCTAACCCCTCTGCATTAACGAGCTTTTTCTTCTCTGTATCAGTAGTTGGGGTAGCAACTTTACCGCCTGTCACAGTAAGTGCGGTCGTATCTGCTGTGATTTTTTTGTTAACAGTATCAAGTTTTAAACCGTCGCCAACATTTACATCGTACTTAACAGTGATGTCGCCGTTATCACCTTTACTTACGATAGCTGTAGTCGCATTACCATCAGCAAAGGTTACATTTGTGCCTGATTTAACAGTCTCAAAGTTACCAGCTTGACCATTAGCATCTGTTGTTTTAACTCTCCAACCAGCCTTGTTCACTGCATTAATTACAGCTTCTGCAGTCACTAAGCCTTTACCCTCGTCTGCATCTTCAGTTGTGCTAGCATTCGTAGCTTGATTTTTCTCTTTGTTATCTTTTCCAGTAAATAACTTACCGTCTTTTTCTTTGATAACAGAAGTCTTCGCACCGATTTTAACTTCGGTTCTCTTACCGTTTTCTTTACTATCTACAGTTACGGTTGTGGTATCTTTATCTCCGCTAATAAAGTCTACCGTGTCGTAGGTCGCTACAAAATCAACATTATCAACATCACTACCTGTAGACTTAACCCCTCTAATATTCCAACCTGCATTCAAGACATCTTTAACGCTTGCTGCACGTTTTTTCTCCTCATCGTCAATGCCATTGCCATCTAATTTATTCACAACCCCAACATTCAATAGAGTATCTTGCAAAGTAGAAGCAATACCGTTCAGATGAACTGACTTATCTCCATTCACTGCTGTCGCTTTAGCAAAGTTCAAGCCTTTACCATCACTAGTAACATCAACCGCATTCGCACCAGAACCAATAGACAACTTATCACTCACTTTTGCAGAGGTCACATCAAGGTCTTTCGCTAAAGCAAAGGTTACATTAGCCCCATCACGTTTAACTTTTAAGTTTTTACCCGCTTTTAAGGTTAAGGTGTCGCCTGCTTTGAGAGCTTGGTCTTCAGTTTCATTTTCGCCTGCTGCATCATTTTCAATATCATCAGTTGTACTTCCCACTTTCACGAAAGTTGAAGCACTATTGACAGCATCTGCAACATCGCCAACAGTCGCCACTTTTTTCTTGTCATCTGCGGTTGCTTGTCCGCCATTTGAAGCCTTAACAGTTACTTTACCGCGGTCGGCAGTATTGGTATTTCCACCTTGAGCAGCAGGAGTTGTTGTCTCTACTTTATTAAACTCGCCTTTAGTAACAGAGGCACCTTCATTAGTTACAGTCAATAAGTTGTCAGCACCCTCTTTAGCTTTCACTTTGATTGTGCCGTCATTTTCCTCAAGACCATCGCCAACTTTTGTTTTCGCTACATCAACGGTTACTACGTATTTACCACCGTTTTCAGATTTCGCAGATACAGTCGCTGCACCCTTACCTTTAAACTCAACTTCATTGGCGTTTTTAACCGCTGCATGGAACTCTTTATTATCTTCAACACCAGTACCGTCAGCTTTTGTGGTTTTATCAGATGAAAGCACCCAGCCCAAGCCCGCTAAGTCGCCGACGGTTGCAGCTTTGCTTGCTAAAGCATTATCTGTAGTAGTACCGCCAGTTGCAGGTGTTGTAACAGCATCTAAATTAATTAAGCTATTTTTAGCTGTATTAGTGTTACCACCTGCAGGTTGAGTTCCCGCACCATTTGGAGTTGCGCCATAAGTGGTTAAAGCACTCTTAACATTGGCAATTACTTGATTACCCGCTTTAATGCCATCTTTGGTTACGCTGATTTTATCTTCTTCTTTAGCTGTCACACCCGCATTGGTTGCTGGCGTGATGGTTAAGCCGTTTTGGTCAATCTTAGTGATTGCACTATTTCCGCCATTAGCTGTATCGCCTAAAGTAATGCTCGTTAAGCCTGTTAAAGCATCTTTCAGTGAATAAGTAAAGTTCGCACCCTCTTGTTTCACTTTTAAGTTCTTGCCCGCTTTAAAGGTTACCGTTTCGCCTGCTTTGACTTCTTTGCCATCGGCATTGTTATTATTATCTAACTCGCCACCGTCTTCACTTCCAGCTTTTGCAGTCCAACTTAGTTTATTTAAAGCCTCAGCTAACCCCTCTGCATTAACGAGCTTTTTCTTCTCTGTATCAGTAGTTGGGGTAGCAACTTTACCGCCTGTCACAGTAAGTGCGGTCGTATCTGCTGTGATTTTTTTGTTAACAGTATCAAGTTTTAAACCGTCGCCAACATTTACATCGTACTTAACAGTGATGTCGCCGTTATCACCTTTACTTACGATAGCTGTAGTCGCATTACCATCAGCAAAGGTTACATTTGTGCCTGATTTAACAGTCTCAAAGTTACCAGCTTGACCATTAGCATCTGTTGTTTTAACTCTCCAACCAGCCTTGTTCACTGCATTAATTACAGCTTCTGCAGTCACTAAGCCTTTACCCTCGTCTGCATCTTCAGTTGTGCTAGCATTCGTAGCTTGATTTTTCTCTTTGTTATCTTTTCCAGTAAATAACTTACCGTCTTTTTCTTTGATAACAGAAGTCTTCGCACCGATTTTAACTTCGGTTCTCTTACCGTTTTCTTTACTATCTACAGTTACGGTTGTGGTATCTTTATCTCCGCTAATAAAGTCTACCGTGTCGTAGGTCGCTACAAAATCAACATTATCAACATCACTACCTGTAGACTTAACCCCTCTAATATTCCAACCTGCATTCAAGACATCTTTAACGCTTGCTGCACGTTTTTTCTCCTCATCGTCAATGCCATTGCCATCTAATTTATTCACAACCCCAACATTCAATAGAGTATCTTGCAAAGTAGAAGCAATACCGTTCAGATGAACTGACTTATCTCCATTCACTGCTGTCGCTTTAGCAAAGTTCAAGCCTTTACCATCACTAGTAACATCAACCGCATTCGCACCAGAACCAATAGACAACTTATCACTCACTTTTGCAGAGGTCACATCAAGGTCTTTCGCTAAAGCAAAGGTTACATTAGCCCCATCACGTTTAACTTTTAAGTTTTTACCCGCTTTTAAGGTTAAGGTGTCGCCTGCTTTGAGAGCTTGGTCTTCAGTTTCATTTTC
>NZ_AFQO01000020.1 GCF_000222025.1 Haemophilus haemolyticus M19501
CGGAAACGTAGTCGACTAACTACCGTACGTAATATACGAAAGATTAAAGTGTGGGACCTTCGGGCCACATGCCATGA
Source organism: Haemophilus haemolyticus M19501 (assembly GCF_000222025.1). Lineage (GTDB taxonomy): Bacteria > Pseudomonadota > Gammaproteobacteria > Enterobacterales > Pasteurellaceae > Haemophilus > Haemophilus haemolyticus_G. Next base: position 78 of record NZ_AFQO01000020.1, read on the forward strand.
GATGAGCCCAAGTGGGATTAGGTAGTTGGTGGGGTAAAGGCCTACCAAGCCTGCGATCTCTAGCTGGTCTGAGAGGATGACCAGCCACACTGGAACTGAGACACGGTCCAGACTCCTACGGGAGGCAGCAGTGGGGAATATTGCACAATGGGGGGAACCCTGATGCAGCCATGCCGCGTGAATGAAGAAGGCCTTCGGGTTGTAAAGTTCTTTCGGTATTGAGGAAGGGATGTATGTTAATAGCATACATTATTGACGTTAAATACAGAAGAAGCACCGGCTAACTCCGTGCCAGCAGCCGCGGTAATACGGAGGGTGCGAGCGTTAATCGGAATAACTGGGCGTAAAGGGCACGCAGGCGGTTATTTAAGTGAGGTGTGAAAGCCCCGGGCTTAACCTGGGAATAGCATTTCAGACTGGGTAACTAGAGTACTTTAGGGAGGGGTAGAATTCCACGTGTAGCGGTGAAATGCGTAGAGATGTGGAGGAATACCGAAGGCGAAGGCAGCCCCTTGGGAATGTACTGACGCTCATGTGCGAAAGCGTGGGGAGCAAACAGGATTAGATACCCTGGTAGTCCACGCTGTAAACGCTGTCGATTTGGGGATTGGGCTTAAAGCTTGGTGCCCGTAGCTAACGTGATAAATCGACCGCCTGGGGAGTACGGCCGCAAGGTTAAAACTCAAATGAATTGACGGGGGCCCGCACAAGCGGTGGAGCATGTGGTTTAATTCGATGCAACGCGAAGAACCTTACCTACTCTTGACATCCATGGAATCTTATAGAGATATGAGAGTGCCTTCGGGAACCATGAGACAGGTGCTGCATGGCTGTCGTCAGCTCGTGTTGTGAAATGTTGGGTTAAGTCCCGCAACGAGCGCAACCCTTATCCTTTGTTGCCAGCGATACGGTCGGGAACTCAAAGGAGACTGCCGGTGATAAACCGGAGGAAGGTGGGGATGACGTCAAGTCATCATGGCCCTTACGAGTAGGGCTACACACGTGCTACAATGGCGTATACAGAGGGTGGCGAAGCTGCGAGGTGGAGCGAATCTCAGAAAGTACGTCTAAGTCCGGATTGGAGTCTGCAACTCGACTCCATGAAGTCGGAATCGCTAGTAATCGCGAATCAGAATGTCGCGGTGAATACGTTCCCGGGCCTTGTACACACCGCCCGTCACACCATGGGAGTGGGTTGTACCAGAAGTAGATAGCTTAACCTTTTGGAGGGCGTTTACCACGGTATGATTCATGACTGGGGTGAAGTCGTAACAAGGTAACCGTAGGGGAACCTGCGGTTGGATCACCTCCTTACCTAAGACGAGAGACAGCGAGTGCTCACACAGATTGGCTGATAGTTGTAGACAAATGAGCAGAAGAAAGCATTACCCTTGGGTCTGTAGCTCAGGTGGTTAGAGCGCACCCCTGATAAGGGTGAGGTCGGTGGTTCAAGTCCACTCAGACCCACCACTCTGAGAGTGAGTGATGTAAAGGTGTAATGATTTATGATGAAATGGGGATATAGCTCAGCTGGGAGAGCGCCTGCCTTGCACGCAGGAGGTCAGCGGTTCGATCCCGCTTATCTCCACCACTTATCATCGTTAAGTAAATTTATACATTTAGTTTATTTAACGATGATAACTGAAAAGTTTTATCAACTGTTCTTTAAAAAATTGGAAACAAGCTGAAAACAAGAGATTTTCGAGAGAAAGTCTGAGTAGGCGAGACAGGAAAGTGAGAAGAGAGAACTGAAAAGGAAACTCTGAAAGCAAACCTGTTTTGCATAAAATCTTGATTGAACAAAAGCAATCAAGTGTTTAGTTGAATGAACATACGCATCAAATTGACCGCACTTTGAAGTGAAAACTTAAAGTGATTGAAAACATTTGAGGTTGTATAGTTAAGTGACTAAGCGTACAAGGTGGATGCCTTGGCAATCAGAGGCGAAGAAGGACGTGCTAATCTGCGAAAAGTTTGGATGAGTCGATAAGAGGCGTTTAATCCAAGATATCCGAATGGGGAAACCCAGTAGATGAAGAATCTACTATCACTTACTGAATTCATAGGTAAGTGAGGCAAACCGGGAGAACTGAAACATCTAAGTACCCCGAGGAAAAGAAATCAACCGAGATTTCGTCAGTAGCGGCGAGCGAAAGCGAAAGAGCCTGTTAATGATAACAGCAGAGATAGAGGAATAAGCTGGGAAGCTTAGCGACACAGGGTGATAGCCCCGTACTCGACATCCAGGCTGTGGTACTAAGTTAACGAGAAGTAGGGCGGGACACGTGATATCCTGTTTGAAGAAGGGGGGACCATCCTCCAAGGCTAAATACTCCTGATTGACCGATAGTGAACCAGTACTGTGAAGGAAAGGCGAAAAGAACCCCGGTGAGGGGAGTGAAATAGAACCTGAAACCTTGTACGTACAAGCAGTGGGAGCCTGAAAGGGTGACTGCGTACCTTTTGTATAATGGGTCAGCGACTTATATTTTGTAGCGAGGTTAACCGAATAGGGGAGCCGAAGGGAAACCGAGTCTTAACTGGGCGGCTAGTTGCAAGGTATAGACCCGAAACCCGGTGATCTAGCCATGGGCAGGTTGAAGGTTGGGTAACACTAACTGGAGGACCGAACCGACTAATGTTGAAAAATTAGCGGATGACTTGTGGCTGGGGGTGAAAGGCCAATCAAACCGGGAGATAGCTGGTTCTCCCCGAAATCTATTTAGGTAGAGCCTTGAGCGGACACCTTTGGGGGTAGAGCACTGTTTCGGCTAGGGGTCCATCCCGGATTACCAACCCGATGCAAACTACGAATACCAAAGAGTGATACTCAGGAGACACACGGCGGGTGCTAACGTCCGTCGTGGAGAGGGAAACAACCCAGACCGCCAGCTAAGGTCCCAAAGTCTATATTAAGTGGGAAACGAAGTGGGAAGGCTTAGACAGCTAGGATGTTGGCTTAGAAGCAGCCATCATTTAAAGAAAGCGTAATAGCTCACTAGTCGAGTCGGCCTGCGCGGAAGATGTAACGGGGCTGAAATATAGCACCGAAGCTGCGGCATCAGGCGTATCACTAATACGCCTTACGATTAATAACATGGAATGGTGCGAAGTGGCATGAAATGTTGTTCAAGCAACCCGAACGTTGAGTCGGGCCTCTTTGAGTGAGGATTATTAGTGATACGCCTGTTGGGTAGGGGAGCGTTGTGTAAGCGGAAGAAGGTGTGTTGAGAAGCATGCTGGACGTATCACAAGTGCGAATGCTGACATAAGTAACGATAAAACGGGTGAAAAACCCGTTCGCCGGAAGACCAAGGGTTCCTGTCCAACGTTAATCGGGGCAGGGTGAGTCGGCCCCTAAGGCGAGGCTGAAAAGCGTAGTCGATGGGAAACAGGTTAATATTCCTGTACTTGGTAAAGCTGCGATGTGGGGACGGAGTAGGTTAGGTTATCGCACTGTTGGAAATGTGCGTTTAAGTTGGTAGGTGGGAAGTTTAGGCAAATCCGGACTTCCTTAACACTGAGAGATGATGACGAGGCTCTACGGAGCCGAAGTAACTGATACCACACTTCCAGGAAAAGCCACTAAGCGACAGGTTTTACTAAACCGTACTGAAAACCGACACAGGTGGTCAGGTAGAGAATACTCAGGCGCTTGAGAGAACTCGGGTGAAGGAACTAGGCAAAATAGCACCGTAACTTCGGGAGAAGGTGCGCCGGCGTAGATTGTAGTCCCTTGCGGGCGAAGGTTGAACCGGTCGAAGATACCAGCTGGCTGCAACTGTTTATTAAAAACACAGCACTCTGCAAACACGAAAGTGGACGTATAGGGTGTGATGCCTGCCCGGTGCTGGAAGGTTAATTGATGGTGTAATCGAAAGAGAAGCTCCTGATCGAAGCCCCAGTAAACGGCGGCCGTAACTATAACGGTCCTAAGGTAGCGAAATTCCTTGTCGGGTAAGTTCCGACCTGCACGAATGGCATAATGATGGCCAGGCTGTCTCCACCCGAGACTCAGTGAAATTGAAATCGCCGTGAAGATGCGGTGTACCCGCGGCTAGACGGAAAGACCCCGTGAACCTTTACTATAGCTTGACACTGAACATTGAATTTTGATGTGTAGGATAGGTGGGAGACTAAGAAGTAGGAACGCCAGTTTCTATGGAGTCGTCCTTGAAATACCACCCTTTAACGTTTGATGTTCTAACGAAGATTACGAAACGTGGTCTCGGACAGTGTCTGGTGGGTAGTTTGACTGGGGCGGTCTCCTCCCAAAGCGTAACGGAGGAGCACGAAGGTTTGCTAATCACGGTCGGACATCGTGAGGTTAGTGCAATGGTATAAGCAAGCTTAACTGCGAGACAGACAAGTCGAGCAGGTACGAAAGTAGGTCATAGTGATCCGGTGGTTCTGAATGGAAGGGCCATCGCTCAACGGATAAAAGGTACTCCGGGGATAACAGGCTGATACCGCCCAAGAGTTCATATCGACGGCGGTGTTTGGCACCTCGATGTCGGCTCATCACATCCTGGGGCTGAAGTAGGTCCCAAGGGTATGGCTGTTCGCCATTTAAAGTGGTACGCGAGCTGGGTTTAGAACGTCGTGAGACAGTTCGGTCCCTATCTGCCGTGGGCGTTGGAGAATTGGTTGGGGCTGCTCCTAGTACGAGAGGACCGGAGTGGACGCATCACTGGTGTTCCGGTTGTGTCGCCAGACGCATTGCCGGGTAGCTAAGTGCGGAAGAGATAAGTGCTGAAAGCATCTAAGCACGAAACTTGCCAAGAGATGAGTTCTCCCACACATCAAGTGTGTAAGGGTTGTTTAAGACTAAGACGTAGATAGGCAGGGTGTGTAAGTGATGTGAGTCATTGAGCTAACCTGTACTAATTGCCCGAGAGGCTTAACTATACAACGCTCAAGTGTTTTTGGAAAACAGAGTAAAAGAAAAAGAAATTAACTAAACGTTCAGCTTGTGCCCAATAAGAACGAGTGAAAGGTAGAGGAAGAGCTGAGTAGCGAAAGATAAAGACAAGTTATCAACGAATTATCCTGGCGGCGATAGTGCGGTGGACCCACCTGACACCATACCGAACTCAGAAGTGAAACGCTGTAATGCCGATGGTAGTGTGGGGCGATCCCCCATGTGAGAGTAGGGCACCGCCAGGTTACCAAAATACT
>NZ_AFQO01000019.1 GCF_000222025.1 Haemophilus haemolyticus M19501
AATCTTTCGATATTACGTCGGTATTAGCGACAGTTTCCCGTCGTTATCCCCCCTCCATAAGCCAGATTCCCAAGCATTACTCACCCGTCCGCCACTCGTCAGCAAGAAAGCAAGCTTTCTCCTGCTACCGTTCGACTTGCATGTGTTAAGCCTGCCGCCAGCGTTCAATCTGAGCCATGATCAAACTCTTCAATTCAAGTTCAATCGCTCAATAAACTGCTTAGCTATAAATAAAAATACTAGTTAAAAAAGTAATGATGAATTTTCAGTTAAGCACCTATTAAGACTTCAAAATTAAAAAATATTTTAAAACAAGTCAATCAACAAGTGCCCACACAGATTGTCTGATACATTGTTAAAGAGCAAAAAACAACGACGCACCTAGAAACTTAAATACTTCACAACAGTGCGTCGTTGTGTGCGGTGCATTATAGGGATTTTCAAATCCCTTGCAAGTACTTTTTGTAAAAATATTTAAAAAAATGATCTTTTGATTAAAGCGCAAGCGATCAGAGCAAAATATAGATATTTTGAACTATTTTTTTAAGCGTTTTAAAATTCTAGGAAGATCAACGATAGAATCTAACACATAATCTGCTACTCTCTCGCCTTCCTCTGTTACTGGTTTACCTGTACGAACTAATACGTTCATTTTCACCTTCGCGCCAATTCCCGCTTTTAGATCTTCAACTTTATCTCCAACCATAATAGATTGCGCAGGATCGATCTTTAATTCTTTGATCGCTTGCAATAGCATGCCAGATTTAGGTTTCCGGCAATCACAGTCTTCTTTATATTCACCTTTTCCTTCAGGATGATGTGGGCAATAGTAAATACCATCCAAATCCACATCTTGTTCAGCCAATGACCAATCCATCCATTCTGTTAACTGTAAAAACTGCTCCTCAGAAAAATAGCCACGCGCAATTCCAGATTGATTGGTAACCAACACCAACATATATCCCATTTTCTTTAATTCACGCAATGCATCAATCGCACCATCAATAAACTTAAAGTTATCAATTTCGTGTACATAACCATAATCAATATTTAACGTACCATCGCGATCTAAAAAAATAGCCTTATTCATTCTCTTACCTTTTATAAATGTCAAATTGACGAAAATTATCTATTTAATCCAAGCAATTAGCAAATATAACTCATAACCAATCTTTCTAAAAAAGATAATCTGACATATTGACATAGCAATCTAGACGTCTAGAATACCGAAATAGATTTAAAAATAACAAATAAAAAGGGCTTATATGATTAAGCTAAGCAATATAACAAAGATTTTTGAGCTACCTAGCAAGAAATTGACTGCGCTGGATAATGTCTCATTAAACATCGAAAAAGGTCAAATTTGTGGCGTAATTGGTGCATCTGGCGCAGGAAAAAGTACATTAATCCGCTGTGTGAATTTATTAGAAAAACCGACAAGCGGTTCCGTTATTGTTGATAGCGTAGAATTAACAGGACTTTCTGATCGCGAGTTAGTACGTGCTCGTCGTCAAATCGGAATGATTTTTCAGCATTTCAATTTACTAAGTTCTCGTACTGTATTTGAAAACGTGGCATTACCTTTAGAATTAGAAGGTGAGTCAAAAGCAAAAATCCAAGAAAAAATCACCGCACTTTTAGAGCTTGTTGGTTTAAGTGAAAAACGTGATGCTTACCCGAGTAATCTTTCTGGTGGGCAAAAACAACGTGTAGCCATTGCACGCGCCTTAGCTAGCGATCCTAAAGTCTTATTATGTGATGAAGCAACCAGCGCATTAGATCCTGCAACGACGCAATCTATTCTGAAATTATTAAAAGAAATTAACCGCACTTTAGGTATTACGATTTTGTTGATTACTCATGAAATGGAAGTTGTTAAACAGATTTGTGATCAAGTTGCTGTCATTGATCAAGGTCGCCTAGTTGAACAAGGTACTGTTGGTGAAATTTTTGCAAATCCTAAAACAGAATTAGCACAAGAGTTTATTCGTTCGACCTTCCACATTAGTCTACCTGATGAATATTTGGAAAATCTTACTGATACGCCGAAACATAGTAAAGCGTATCCAATTATCAAATTTGAGTTTACCGGCCGATCAGTTGATGCGCCGTTACTTTCTCAGGCATCAAAAAAATTTGGCGTGGAGCTCAGCATCTTAACCTCACAAATTGATTATGCTGGAGGCGTGAAATTTGGTTATACCATTGCTGAAGTAGAAGGCGATGACGATGCCATTACGCAAACCAAAGTTTATTTAATGGAAAACAATGTGCGCGTGGAGGTGCTTGGTTATGTTCAATGATTTCTTGACAACATTCAGCCAGCAATTAACACCTCAAATGTGGGGTGTTGTCGCAACAGCAACTTATGAAACGATTTATATCAGTTTTGCATCTACTTTACTTGCCGTAGTAGTCGGCGTGCCTGTTGGCGTATGGACTTTCTTAACTGGAAAAAATGAGATTTTACAAAATAACCGCACTCATTTTGTGTTAAACACGATTATTAATATCGGGCGTTCCATTCCATTTATTATTTTGCTCTTAATTTTATTACCTGTAACACGTTTCATCGTGGGAACCGTATTAGGTACAACAGCAGCAATTATTCCATTGAGTATTTGTGCGATGCCATTCGTGGCTCGCTTAACTGCTAATGCATTAATGGAAATTCCAAATGGTTTAACCGAAGCTGCTCAAGCAATGGGGGCAACCAAATGGCAGATTGTTCGTAAATTCTATTTACCAGAAGCACTACCAACACTCATTAATGGTATCACGCTTACGCTGGTCACTTTAGTTGGTTACTCTGCAATGGCGGGGACGCAAGGCGGCGGTGGCTTAGGTAGCCTCGCTATCAACTACGGCGTATATCGCAATATGCCTTATGTCACTTGGGTGGCAACCATTATTATTGTGCTATTCGTTATGATTAGCCAAAAACTCGGCGATACACTGGCTAAAAAAGTGGATCATCGTTAATTAAACACAACTCTTAACTTAAACAGGAAGGAAATCCTATGAAATTAAAACAACTTTTTGCAATCACTGCAATCGCATCAACTCTCGTTTTAACAGGCTGTAAAGAAGACAAAAAACCTGAAGCCGCAGCTGCACCACTTAAAATCAAAGTCGGTGTAATGTCTGGCCCTGAGCACCAAGTTGCAGAAATTGCAGCAAAAGTTGCTAAAGAAAAATATGGTTTAGACGTTCAATTCGTTGAATTCAATGACTACGCATTACCAAATGAAGCGGTATCTAAAGGTGATTTAGATGCAAACGCAATGCAACATAAACCTTATTTAGATGAAGATGCAAAAGCGAAAAATTTAAATAACTTAGTCATCGTGGGTAATACTTTCGTCTATCCATTAGCGGGTTATTCTAAAAAAATCAAAAATGTGAATGAATTACAAGACGGTGCTAAAGTTGTTGTTCCTAACGATCCAACAAACCGTGGCCGCGCATTAATTCTTCTTGAGAAACAAGGTTTAATCAAATTAAAAGATGCAAATAACCTTCTTTCAACTGTATTAGATATTGTTGAAAATCCGAAAAAATTAAACATCACTGAAGTAGATACTTCTGTTGCGGCACGCGCATTAGACGATGTTGATTTAGCTGTAGTAAACAACACTTATGCGGGTCAAGTGGGCTTAAATGCTCAAGATAACGGTGTATTTGTAGAAGATAAAGATTCTCCATATGTGAACATTATCGTTTCTCGTACCGATAACAAAGACAGCAAAGCTGTTCAAGATTTCGTAAAATCTTACCAAACAGAAGAAGTTTATCAAGAAGCTAAAAAACACTTCAAAGATGGGGTTGTAAAAGGTTGGTAATTTCTACCGAACTTTAACGCATTACTAAATCCCTTGCTCTGCAAGGGATTTTTTATATCTTATTTCCCTCTACGGCCAATTAATTTCTAGAATTAAAGATCACGTAAGCAATGCATACCTTGATAAATTCAAAGCATGAAAAAACCGCACTATAGAAGTGCGGTAATTTTTTTAATTATTCTTAATCAAGAATTAATGTATTTTTTCTACTTGACCAAATTCTAGTTCAACAGGTGTAGCACGACCAAAGATTGATACAGAAACTTTTAAGCGACCTTTTTCATAATCCACTTCTTCTACTGTACCATTAAAGTCTGCAAATGGACCTTCAGCCACACGAACTTCTTCACCAGGATGATACTCATTGCGGTGACGCGGTTTATCTGTGGTTTGTTCTAGACGGTTTAAAATAGTATCCGCTTCTCGTTTAGAAATTGGCGCTGGTTTATCAGGTGTACCACCAATGAATCCCATAACACGCGGAACACTTTTCACCAAGTGCCATGTTTCATCATTCATTTCCATTTCTACGAGCACATAGCCAGGGAAAAACTTACGTTCGCTTTTACGACGTTTACCTGCAACATTCTCAACAACTTCTTCAGTTGGAACTAACACTTCACCAAATTGGTCTTCCATTTGTTGCTGTTTAATATATTCACGCAAAGTTAAAGCCACTCGGCTTTCAAAACCAGAAAACGCCTGTAATACATACCAACGTTTTTTTGATACAGTTGTTTCTTCAGTCATTTTAGAATCTCAAATCAGTTAAGAAATTAATTACTGTCACAATAATCGAATCTGTCGCCCAGAAAAATAAGGATGCAATGATTGTTACCCCAATTACGATTAATGTAGTTTGACGCGCTTCTTGGCGACTTGGCCATACCACTTTTTGCGCTTCTATTTTTGAATCTTTAAAGAATGTACGAGCTTTTGTACCTTGATTAGTAATTGCTGCAAATGCAAAAGCAATCACTAATGCAATGACTACACCCACTACACGAATAGGTAATGAATATACTTTTTGGAAATAAACATTACCAATTGCAGCTGCAGCAAAAAAGACTGCGGCTAAAATCCAAAGAAGGGTATTTAATCCTTTAGATTTACCTTCTACCATCGTCTCTGGTACATTTTTCTTTTTATCAACAATTTCAGTTGCCATAAATTGAATCCGTTATTTACTTAGGAAAATAAGAATAAAGTTATAAGAATGTGCGATTGTAGCATTTTCTTTTCGCCTTGCCTATTGAAAATCATCAAGCAAAATAGAAAACATAAGGAAAAACAACCGCACTTTTCTATTAAGAATGATATTCTAATTTTGGAGCAGTATTATCTACAATGGTACTTTCATCCACGACTACTTTACGTAAATTTTCGATAGATGGTAAATCATACATCGTATCAAGTAATACAGCCTCGACAATAGAACGTAAACCACGTGCGCCTGTTTTTCTTTCAAGCGCTTTCTTCGCCATTGCTTTTAAAGCTTCTGGAGTGAATTCTAACTCCACATTTTCAAGTCCAAATAAAGCTTGATATTGTTTAGTTAAGGCATTTTTAGGCTGTGTAAGAATTTGCACAAGGGCCTCTTCATCTAATTCACTTAGTGGAGAAATCATGGGTAAACGCCCAATAAATTCCGGAATTAAACCAAACTTCATTAAATCATCTGGTTCTACTTGGCGGAATAATTCAGAAAGAGACTTTTCTTCTTCATCCTTTTCTACTTTCGCACTAAAACCGATACTCGTGCTTGTTTGTGTACGTTTACTAATAATTTTATCTAATCCCGCAAATGCACCGCCGCAGATAAAGAGAATTTTTGATGTATCCAATTTCACCATTTCTTGCTGCGGATGTTTACGCCCGCCTTGAGGAGGAATAGACGCTACAGTACCTTCAATGAGTTTCAACAATGCTTGTTGTACACCTTCGCCAGATACATCTCGAGTAATTGATGCACCTTCCGATTTACGGCTAATTTTATCGATTTCATCAATATAGATAATGCCTTGCTCTGCTTTTTCAGTATTATACTCACAGTTTTGTAAAAGCTTTTGTAGGACATTTTCTACATCTTCACCGACATAGCCAGCCTCAGTCAATGTTGTCGCGTCAGCCATCGCAAACGGCACGTTTAAACGACGAGCTAGTGTTTGAGCAAGCAATGTTTTACCACTACCCGTTGGTCCAATAAGCAAGATATTACTTTTACCGAGCTCAACATCGTTATTTTCATGATTAGTTCGTAAGCGTTTATAATGATTGTAAACGGCGACAGAAAGCACTTTTTTCGCATAATCTTGGCCAATAACATAATCATCTAGATGAGCGCGAATTTCGTGAGGAGTTGGTAATTTCTCCTCATTTTCTGCCGCACTTTCGTCTACACTTTCATCATTACTTTCTTCAAGCATTGAATGACAAAGTTCAATACACTCATTACAAATATAGCCGTCTTTACCAGCAATTAATTTATCTACTTCGCTTTTTTCTTTTCCGCAAAAAGAGCAATGTAAATCTTTATCTTTGTCTGACATGTGTTTCCTTAACGTTTAATTAAAACTTCATCAACTAAACCATATGCTTTTGCTTCTTCAGCTGACATAAAGTTATCGCGATCTGTATCTTTCTCAATTCGTTCGATACTTTGCCCAGTATGGAATGCTAGACGATCGTTTAAGGTTTGTTTAATTTTCAAAATTTCTTGTGCATGAATTTGAATATCCGATGCTTGGCCACGGAAACCGCCCAAAGGTTGGTGAATCATCACACGCGCATTTGGTAACGCAGCTCGTTTTCCAGCGGTTCCACCAGCAAGCAAGAATGCGCCCATTGAGCATGCCTGACCAATACAAAGTGTGCGAATATCTGGCTTAATAAATTGCATTGTGTCGTAAATAGCCATACCTGCGGTCACAGAACCACCAGGAGAGTTGATATAGATATTGATATCTTTAGTTGGATCTTCAGATTCTAAAAAAAGCAGCTGAGCCACAATGAGATTTGCCATACGATCTTCCACTTCACCACTTAGGAAGATCACACGCTCTTTTAATAAACGGGAATAAATGTCGTATGAACGCTCGCCACGCGAAGTCTGTTCAACAACCATAGGAATTACACTCATGTTCTTACCTTTTTATCTAAAATTGCTAATTATTTTACTCTAAATAACATACAAATAAAAATGCGGTCGCTTTTGTTAAAAAGAGCGACCGCACTTTTATTCAATCATAACGATATTAATTAATCATTATGCTTGTGGATTCATAATTTCATCAAACGAAGAAACTTTTTCAGTAACTTGTGCTTTAGCAAGTACTGCATCCACTGCTTGTTCTTCTAATACTACGTTACGAATATTGTTCATTAATTCTTCGTTTTTACTATAGTATTCAACAACCTCAGCTGGTTGCTCGTAAGCTGATGCAATATCCGCAATCATTGCTTTAGCACGTTCTTCATCAGCTTTTAATTCATTAGATTTAATCACTTCAGAGAATAATAAACCTACTTGAACACGACGAGTTGCTTCCGCTTCAAATAATTCACGTGGTAACTGTGCAGCTTGTTGTGCATTACCGCCAAAACGTTGAGCCGCTTGATTGCGTAATACATTAATTTCTTCTTCTACTGCAGAAGCTGGAACTTCAATTGGATTTTGTTCAATTAAACCGTTAATTACTTGTTGTTTAACACGTGAAACTAATGCATTTTTCAATTCACGTTCCATATTCTTACGAATTTCTACACGTAAATCTGCAACAGATTTAGTATTCGGACCGAACTTAGCAACGAACTCATCTGTTAACTCAGGTAACACCATGTTTTCTACTTTTTTCAAGGTAATTGCAAATTTTGCCGCCTTACCTTTTAAGTTTTCTGCATGGTATTCAGCAGGGAAAGTTACATTAATATCAAATTGCTCACCTGCTTTATGGCCTACGATACCATCTTCAAAACCAGGAATCATACGACCTTGTCCCATAAATAATACGAAGTCAGATGCTTTACCGCCTTCAAACTCTTCGCCATCTACAGAACCAACAAAATCAATAGTTACGCGATCATCTGCTTTCGATGCAGAGTCGGTTTCTGCCCAAGTTGCTTGTTGTTTACGTAACACATCAACCATTTTATCAATATCAGTTTCTGTGATTTCAACAGTTGGTTTTTCAACTTTAATATTCTCTAAACCTTGTAACTTAACTTCTGGATAAACTTCAAAAGTTGCGGTAAAAACTAGATCTTTACCTTCTTCAAAAGTTTCAATACCAAAAGTTGGACGACCTGCAATATTAATCTTTTCTGCAATCACGGCATCAAAAAAATGACGTGGTAATAAATCGTTTAATACATCTTGACGGATTGATGCACCGAAGCGTTGCTCGATGATGTGTGCAGGAACATGACCTTTACGGAAACCATCTACACGCACATTTTTTGATGCACGTTTAAATTCTTCACGAACTGCTTTAGATACAGTTTCAGCTGGAACGGTGATCGCTACACGGCGTTCTAAACCTTGAGTTGTTTCAATATTTAATGACATTTGTTACCTCAATTAATTTGCACTCGGTAAAAATCCACACCGAACACGTTTGTTAAATAAAATAAGACGCTCAATTATAACGAAAGAAATGTAACCAGTCGATAAAATACTGATTAAAAAATCACATTTTGATAACTTTCAAATATCATCTATAAACAAAAAGTGCGGAGAATTTTCCCCGCACTTTCTCTTGTCTTCTTTCTGTCTTTAAGACATTCAAGAATACATCAATTATTTGATGATTTTCGCTACAACACCAGCACCTACTGTACGGCCACCTTCACGGATTGCGAAACGTAAACCTTGGTCCATCGCGATTGGGTGGATTAAGCTTACTGTCATCTTGATGTTATCACCAGGCATTACCATTTCCACGCCTTCTGGTAATTCGATAGTACCAGTTACGTCAGTTGTACGGAAATAGAATTGTGGACGGTAACCTTTGAAGAATGGAGTATGACGACCACCTTCTTCTTTTGATAATACGTACACTTCTGATTCGAAGTCAGTGTGTGGCGTGATTGAACCTGGTTTCGCTAATACTTGACCACGTTCGATTTCTTCACGTTTTGTACCACGTAATAATGCACCGATGTTTTCACCTGCACGACCTTCGTCAAGTAATTTACGGAACATTTCAACACCTGTTACTGTAGTTTTCGCTGTATCTTTGATACCGACGATTTCTACTTCATCACCAGTACGGATGATACCACGTTCTACACGACCAGTTACTACTGTACCACGACCTGAGATTGAGAACACATCTTCGATTGGAAGAAGGAACGGTTGGTCAATCGCACGCTCTGGTTCTGGGATATAAGTATCTAAGTGGTTTGCTAACT
>NZ_AFQO01000018.1 GCF_000222025.1 Haemophilus haemolyticus M19501
GAAGTTCACGAACTTCCATTTCTACTAATTCTAATAACTCTTCGTCATCTACCATGTCGCATTTGTTTAAGAATACGATGATGTATGGAACACCTACTTGGCGACCTAATAAGATGTGCTCACGAGTTTGTGGCATAGGACCATCAGTTGCTGCTACTACTAAGATAGCACCATCCATTTGTGCCGCACCAGTAATCATGTTTTTAACATAGTCAGCGTGTCCCGGACAGTCAACGTGTGCGTAGTGACGAGTTGCTGTATCGTATTCAACGTGTGAAGTGTTGATGGTGATACCACGCGCTTTTTCTTCTGGCGCGTTATCGATTTGGTCAAATGCACGAGCTGCACCACCGTAGTGTTTAGATAATACGGTTGTGATTGCTGCTGTTAAAGTTGTTTTACCGTGGTCAACGTGGCCGATTGTACCCACGTTTACGTGCGGTTTTGTACGTTCAAATTTTTCTTTAGACATTTAAAGAGTCCCTCTAAATAGACACGGTTATCGATGGGTAAATAAAACCACATTAACCAATAAAATTGTTTATTCTAAATGAAGGAAAGAGAATTGAAGGATGGTGCTGATAGGCGGATTTGAACCGCCGACCTCACCCTTACCAAGGGTGCGCTCTACCAACTGAGCTATATCAGCGTTTGGAGCGGGCAGCGGGAATCGAACCCGCATCATTAGCTTGGAAGGCTAAGGTAATAGCCATTATACGATGCCCGCAAGTCCTAAATTCGTCTGTCCCATCAGGATTCATCTAAAAGATGGTGGAGGGAGAAGGATTCGAACCTTCGAAGGCTGAGCCAACAGATTTACAGTCTGCCCCCTTTGGCCGCTCGGGAACCCCTCCACACTAAATGAATACTTGATACGAAAGAATGGTGCCGACTATCGGAATCGAACTGATGACCTACTGATTACAAGTCAGTTGCTCTACCTACTGAGCTAAGTCGGCGTGTCGTAAGCAAGTGAGGCGTATTATATGGAAAAAACTTTTCGTGACAAGTTTTTTTTCTAAAAAAATTATTTTTTTTACGTGTTCGTTTAAATCACAAGCAAAAATGTGAATTTTTAACCAAATCTTATTAAATTTACTGAAAAATAAATGCGAACATGCCGGTTATAGAGTATATTTTTCTTCGTTTATTTAGCTATCAAATAAAATTATTGTGGAATTTTCAACTCAGCAAACACCTTTTTTAAGCTTTAATCGTGAACAATGGGCGGAATTACGTAAATCCGTTCCATTAAAATTGACAGAACAGGCTCTGAAACCACTTTTAGGTTTTAATGAAGACCTTTCATTAGATGAAGTAAGTACGATTTACCTACCGTTAACTCGTCTTATTAACTATTACATTGATGAAAATTTACATCGCCAAACGGTACTACATCGTTTTTTAGGCAGAAATAATGCCAAAACACCTTACATAATTAGTATTGCTGGCAGTGTTGCCGTGGGAAAAAGTACTTCTGCACGTATTCTACAATCTCTACTTTCTCATTGGCCGACTGAAAGAAAAGTTGATCTCATCACAACAGATGGGTTTCTTTATCCATTAGACAAACTTAAACAAGAGAATCTTTTACAAAAGAAAGGGTTTCCCGTTTCTTATGACACACCTAAACTCATTCGCTTTTTAGCAGATGTAAAATCGGGTAAAAGCAATGTGACAGCACCAATCTATTCTCATTTAACATACGATATTATTCCCGATGAATTTGATGTGGTAGATAAGCCTGATATTCTCATTTTAGAAGGATTAAATGTTCTTCAAACAGGCAATAACAAAACCAATCAAACCTTTGTGTCAGATTTTGTTGATTTCTCTATTTATGTCGATGCAGAAGAAAAATTACTGAAAGAATGGTACATCAAACGCTTTTTAAAATTCCGAGAAAGTGCATTTAATGATCCTAATTCTTACTTTAAACATTACGCAAGCTTATCAAAAGAAGAGGCTGTTGCGACGGCAAGTAAAATTTGGGATGAAATTAACGGGTTAAATCTCAATCAAAACATTCTTCCAACCCGTGAGCGAGCAAATTTAATTCTAACAAAAGGTGAAAACCATCAGGTAGAGTTAGTTAAATTGAGAAAATAGATTAAAAGTGCGGTAAAAATTCACCGCACTTCTTTATATAGCTAATATAAAAAAGGAGCATCATTTGATGCTCCTAAAATTTTAATCTAACTTAAGCGTGCTCTTCCGCTTTTTCAACCGTTCCTTTGACAGTCAGACAAATTTCCGTTGAAATCAAATGAGAAAGTGTTGACGCCAAATATTCTATTTTTTCAAGATTGCCATTGCCTGATTCATCAAAATAACCTTGCTCTTTTAAATTCGCAATGAACATAGAGAAGACGGCTTTATCAAAGAACTCTGGCGCGTTAATACCATGCAATACAGATAAACGCTGTGCGACAAGTTGACTTTCTTTTTCCAGTTCTGCACGTGAAATATCTGGTTGTTTTTGCAAAATTGTCACTGTGATGTAATAACGTTGCAAGATTTCACGCATTCCCGCAGACCAAAGTTGTAAAATACGCACTTTTGATTTATTGATAGATAAGAAATTATCATTAGAGTTAATCACCTGTTGACGCGCAAATTCATCAATAATTTGGTGAATTTGAGTTTTTAACTCATCTTCACTAAAGTGCAAGAATAACTCGCCTTTTAAGAACGGATAAATCTTACCAACCGCTTCCACTAATAAATCTTTTTGAATCGCCTCATAATGCAAAATGATACTTGCAACTAAAGATGGCAATACAAATAAGTGTTGAATATTATTGCGATAGTAAGTCATCAACACGGCCGACGCGCGTTCTAAACGCACAATTTCCCCAAAGTTATCCTTTTCAACTAATACGCCAACACGATCAAGCGTTAATACATGGTTTAACATCATTTCAGGCGTAGCAGTTGGCAATACAACATCTGCGGAATAAGGCACGTTTTGTAGTAATTGTTGGTAACTTGCCAATTGTTCTAAAAGTTGCTCACGAGAAAGTGCACGCTGACGAGAAGACAATAATGCCGTCCCAACTAAATTCATTGCATTCACCGCGGATGCTTTATTAATGTTCACCATCACTTGTTTTGATACAGAATCAACAGCAGGAGCAAACCATTGTGGTTTTTCTTCGTGATTTTGCTCTTTCCAATCAGGGAAATGCTGACTCAAATAGTTTGAAAGTGTAATTGGCTCACCAAAATTCACAAAACCTTGACCAAGATTACGTAATTTTTTTATTACTCGAATAACCAAACCTGCATTTTCTTTTTCTTTCGCCGCGCCGCGCAATTCTTTTGCGTAAGTATCCACTTCCAATACGTGCTCATATCCCACATAAACTGGAACAACAGAAATTGGACGAGTTTGATTATGTTGCAACGCTTGAAGTGTCATTGACATCATGCCTGTTTTTGGCGCAAGTAAACGGCCAGTGCGCGAACGACCACCCTCAATAAAATATTCTACCGAATAACCACGATGAAATAACTCTGATAAATATTCGCGGAAAATGGCGGAATATAATCTGTTTCCTTTAAAAGTTCGGCGAATAAAGAATGCACCCCAACTGCGGAACATTCTACCCACAGGCCAGAAATTTAAATTAATTCCTGCTGCGATATGCGGCGGAACAAGCCCTTGATGGTAAAGCACGTAAGAAAGCAATAAATAGTCGATATGACTACGGTGACAAGGAACATAAACAATCTCATGACCTTCAAGTGCTAATTTACGTACACGATCTGCATTTTGTACATCAATACCAGAATAAAGTTTATTCCAAAGCCAACGTAGAAAACGATCCGCTGCTCGCAAACTTGAATGGCTTACATCTGCAGCGATTTCATCCAAAATCTTATGCGCTTCTTTTTGCGCTTTTTCAATACTGATATTTTTCGATTTTGCTTCATCTTCAATCGCACGTTGAATTGCTTCTGATTGCAATAATTTATTAAACATAGCTTGGCGATTCGGTAAACGCGGGCCTGTCGCAGAAATGCGCTGTTTAGCAAAATGCATTTTTGCAACTCGAGCCAGCTTTTGCGCAATTTTTTCATCGGAGCCATGCTCATTCACCATATAACGTAATGAAACGGCTTGAGAAAAACGCACAAAAGTATCACGTCCAAACCAAATAGCAGCAAAAGTTTTTTGCATGCCATTTAACAAACGCAAGTTAGGCAAACCGGATTTATCTTCATGCCCAGGAGAACGCCCCCAAAGAACGGAAACTGGAATAAGTTGCACATCTAAGTTCTCAGAAGTGCGGTGTAATTCGAGGTATTTATTGAAGATCGTGGTGGTTTCATCTTTCGCACCTTTCGATTTAAAAATGCGGCGTCCCTCATCTAAATACACATAACGAGGCAACTTCACACCAGCAATTTCATTTTTCTCAGCAGGATCAGGCAAACCTAACGCCAAACAATTTCGACGGAAAATAACGAAATCGGTTTGAGAGGTATAAGGCAAAACATAAACAACAGGTTGGTGAATATTGAGGGAAAGCTCTTCTATCGGATTGGCTGGAATTGGATTATTTTTCACTAATACTGACAGAGGCAAGCTCAATAATTGACGATACATATTTACAAAATTTGCCATGATAAATTTTCTCTTTGTTGTAAATTTGAAATATTTTAACACATCCGATCTCAACCGCTTTAAAAAATTTAGTGACAGAATGTGACCTAATACACAGATTTAAAAAATAACTATTGCAACTTCACGTAATCTGTATACAATACCAGTTATCTGTATTTAAAAACAGGAGTGTATATGAGACCATTAACAGCACGCCAACAAGAAGTGTTGGATTTATTAAAACGTCATTTAGAAACAACAGGCATGCCACCAACACGAGCTGAAATCTCTCGAGAATTAGGCTTTAAATCACCCAATGCGGCAGAAGAACATTTAAAAGCGCTTTCACGCAAAGGTGCGATTGAAATTATTCCTGGCGCATCTCGAGGTATCCGCATTTTAGACAATAGCGCAAATGAAGAATTTGATGGTTTACCACTCGTGGGGCGCGTAGCGGCTGGAGAACCGATTCTTGCAGAACAACATATCGAAGCAACTTATCGCGTAGATGCCGATATGTTTAAACCACAAGCAGATTTCTTACTAAAAGTTTATGGTCAATCCATGAAAGACATTGGTATCTTAGATGGTGATTTATTAGCTGTACATAGCACCAAGGATGTACGCAATGGACAAATTGTCGTTGCCCGTATTGAAGATGAAGTGACGGTAAAACGCCTTGAGAAAAAAGGTTCTATCATTTATCTACACGCAGAAAATGAAGAATTTGATCCAATCGTGGTAAATCTTGAAGAACAAGAAAACTTTGAGATTGAAGGCATTGCCGTAGGGATCATTCGCAATAATGCTTGGATGTAATCTGAGTAAATTAGCGAATAAAGTGCGGTAAAAATTTCCTGTGTTTTACCGCACTTTTCTTCGTCTAAAATTCTGAATTTGCCATTCTTTTTACCGCTCTCTATAATGCAATCAATCTTGAATTTAAATAAAGGATGGAAAAATGCAGTTTTCCAAAATGCACGGATTAGGCAACGACTTTGTTGTGGTTGATGGTGTTACTCAAAATGTTTTTTTTACGTCAGAAACCATTCAACGCTTAGCTGATCGCCACCGTGGAATTGGTTTTGATCAGCTTTTGCTTGTTGAGCCACCTTATGATCCTGAACTCGACTTTCATTATCGTATTTTCAATGCCGATGGAAGTGAAGTTTCGCAATGTGGAAATGGTGCACGCTGTTTTGCCCGTTTTGTAACATTAAAAGGGCTAACTAACAAAAAAAACATCGCGGTTAGCACGCAAAAAGGCAATATGGTTCTAACGGTAAAAGACGATAACCAAATTCGTGTAAATATGGGTGAACCGATTTGGGAGCCAGCAAAAATTCCATTTACCGCAAATAAATTCGAGAAAAATTACATTCTGCGCACGGACATTCAAACCGTCTTATGTGGTGCCGTTTCAATGGGCAATCCTCATTGCGTTGTACAAGTAGATGATATTAAAACAGCAAATGTTGAACAACTTGGCCCTTTGCTAGAAAATCACGAGCGTTTTCCTGAGCGTGTCAATGCAGGTTTTATGCAAATCATCAATAAAGAGCATATTAAACTTAGAGTTTATGAACGTGGTGCTGGAGAAACGCAAGCCTGTGGCAGTGGAGCTTGTGCAGCTGTTGCAGTTGGAATTATGCAAGGTTTATTGAGCAATCGAGTTCAAGTCGATTTGCCGGGCGGTTCATTAATCATTGAATGGAATGGCGTTGGTCATCCGCTTTATATGACTGGTGAAGCAACCCATGTATATGACGGTTTTATAACCCTTTAATCTTCTTATCCCCATCAAATTCTTAAAGATGGGGATTTTATTCCCCTCATTTACGCAAACGTTTTCGTTTTAGTGTTTTTCCTTTATAATAGCCCGCGATTTTTACCTCAAACACAACTCAAAGGTACCCGTATGTTTCAAACTTTTCGTGGCTCACCCGCCCTTTCTGAATTCCGTATTCAAGGCTTAATGCAAAAATTCCAACAAAATCAATTACCGGTGAAATCGGTTTATGCGGAATATTTGCATTTTGTGGAATTAAATCGACCGCTTGTTAGCGAGCAGGAAGCAAAACTAAAAGCATTGTTACATTACGGCCCAACCTTGGCAGAACACGATGCCAAAGGTGAAACTTTTATCGTGATTCCACGCGTTGGCACGATTTCTTCTTGGTCTTCTAAAGCGACCGATATTGCGCATAACTGTGGTTTAAGTGAAGTGGAGCGTATTGAGCGTGGTTTGGCATATTATTTTGAGTTAAGCCAACCGCTTGATGAGAAAACAACAGAAAAATTGACCGCACTTTTACATGACCGAATGATGGAAACCGTGGTGCGCAATCCGCAAGATGCGAAAATTTTATTCCATCATCAAGATCCGAAACCGTTCAAAACCGTAGATATTTTAAAAGGTGGACGTGAAGCTTTGGTGACTGCTAACGTAGAATTAGGTTTGGCACTGGCAGAAGATGAAATTGATTATTTGGTGGAAAACTTCACCCAATTAGGGCGCAATCCGCACGATATTGAACTTTATATGTTCGCGCAAGCTAACTCTGAGCACTGCCGTCATAAAATCTTTAATGCAGATTGGATTATTGATGGCAAAAAACAGGATAAATCCCTGTTTAAGATGATTAAAAACACCTTTGAGAAAACCCCTGATTTCGTGCTTTCAGCCTATAAAGATAATGCTGCGGTAATGGAAGGCTCAAAAGTCGGCCGTTTCTTTGCGGATCAAGATGGACAATATCGTTACCACAATGAAGATGCACATATCTTAATGAAAGTGGAAACCCACAACCACCCAACCGCAATTTCGCCATTCCCAGGTGCAGCAACTGGTTCAGGCGGTGAGATTCGTGATGAAGGTGCAACGGGTCGTGGTGCAAAACCAAAAGCAGGTTTAACCGGGTTCTCGGTATCAAACCTTATCATTCCAAACTTTGAACAACCTTGGGAAAATCCACTTTCCAAACCAAATCGTATTGCCTCAGCCTTAGATATTATGATTGAAGGCCCATTAGGTGGCGCAGCATTTAACAACGAGTTTGGTCGTCCTGCATTATTGGGTTATTTCCGTACCTATGAAGAGAAAGTCAACAGCTTCAATGGTGAAGAAGTGCGTGGTTATCACAAACCGATTATGTTAGCGGGTGGTATCGGTAATATTCGTAGCGAACACGTTCAAAAAGGCGAAATCCCCGTTGGTGCGAAATTGATCGTATTAGGCGGCCCAGCCATGAACATCGGTTTAGGCGGCGGGGCAGCGTCTTCTATGGACAGCGGTAAATCAAAAGAAGATTTAGATTTTGCCTCTGTGCAACGTGAAAACCCAGAAATGGAACGCCGTTGCCAAGAGGTGATTGATCGCTGCTGGCAATTAGGCGATGAAAACCCAATTCTCTTTATTCACGATGTGGGCGCGGGCGGTTTATCTAATGCAATGCCTGAATTAGTTCATGATGGTGAACGTGGTGGTAAGTTTGATTTGCGTTCAATCCTTTGCGATGAAAAAGGGATGTCGCCATTAGAAATTTGGTGTAACGAATCACAAGAACGTTATGTCTTAGCCGTTGCGCCAGAAAAACTCGAATTATTTACCGCACTTTGTGAACGTGAGCGTGCGCCGTTTGCGGTCATTGGTGAGGCAACGGAAGAGAAACATTTAACCTTGCACGATAGCCATTTCGACAATAATCCAATTGATTTGCCAATGAATGTGTTATTAGGCAAAACCCCGAAAATGACGCGCGAGGCTTCGTCAAAAACTGTCGAAAATCGACCGCTTGCAACAGAAAATATCCAATTAAAAGAAGCGTTTCATCGCGTATTACGCTTACCGGTGGTGGCAGAAAAAACCTTCTTAATCACCATTGGCGACCGTTCGGTAACGGGTATGGTGGCGCGTGATCAAATGGTCGGCCCATGGCAAATCCCCGTGTCTGATGTGGCCGTCACAACTGCATCATTAGACAGCTATCACGGCGAAGCCATGGCAATGGGCGAACGTGCGCCAGTAGCGTTATTAGACTTTGGTGCTTCTGCACGTTTAGCGGTGGCTGAATCCATTACTAACATTGCGGGCACTAACATTGGCGATATTAAACGCATCAAACTGTCTGCAAACTGGATGTCTGCGGCAGGTCATGGTGGTGAAGATGCCGGCTTATATGAAGCGGTGAAAGCAGTCGGCGAAGAACTTTGCCCAGCATTAGGTATTACCATTCCAGTGGGTAAAGACTCTATGTCGATGAAAACCACTTGGGAAGAAAATGGCGAGAAAAAATCAGTAACAGCACCGCTTTCTTTAGTAATTTCATCTTTTGCGCGCGTGGAAGATGTCCGCAAAACCGTGACACCTCAATTACGCACAGACAAAGGTGCAAGCCGCTTATTGTTGATTGATTTAGGCGAAAGAAAAAATCGCTTAGGCGCGACCGCACTTGCGCAAGTGTATAAACAATTAGGTGACAAACCAGCCGATGTGGTGAACGTAGCCAAACTGAAAAACTTCTTCGATGCAATGCAAGCACTAGTAGCAGAGCGTAAATTATTGGCTTACCACGACCGTTCAGACGGTGGTTTAATTACCACCCTTGCAGAAATGGCATTTGCGGGTAACTGTGGCGTGGATGTTGATATTTCTCCGTTATTCGATAGCGGAAAAGGATGGGCGCTTGAGCTCGGTGCGGAACACTATGCTCAAGAAATTTCCGAGTTAGCCATTTTATTTAACGAAGAATTAGGCGCGGTGATTCAGGTATTAGAGGCGGAACTTGACGCTATTTATACGGTGTTGAAAACACATGGATTAGAGGGAATTACCTACGACATCGGCAAGGTTAGCAACGATGATCGCATTGTGATCCATCAATTCGGAAGGGAAATTTTGGATGAAAAACACTCAGAATTGCGTGGCATTTGGGCGGAATTGACCCATCAAATGCAACGCTTACGCGACAACCCGGAATGTGCTGACCAAGAATTTGAAGCGAAAAAAGCGACAGACAACAAAGGTTTATCTGCTCACTTAACCTATGATGTGAATGAAGATATTGCCGCGCCGTACATCAGCAAAGGCGTGAAACCGAAAGTAGCCGTATTGCGTGAACAAGGCATAAACAGCCACGTTGAAATGGCGGCAGCTTTTGATCGTGCAGGCTTTGCGGCGATAGATGTCCACATGAGTGATTTAATGACAGGCCGTTACAACTTAAACGACTTCAATGCGATGGTAGCCTGTGGTGGCTTCTCTTACGGTGACGTATTAGGCGCAGGTGGCGGCTGGGCGAAATCCATTTTGTTTAATCCACAATTACGCGATCAATTCAGCCAGTTTTTCGCCAATGAAAACACCCTTTCATTAGGCGTATGTAACGGCTGTCAATTTATCTCCACCCTGGCAGAAATCATCCCAGGTGCAGAAAACTGGCCACGTTTCGTGCGTAATAAATCAGAACGTTTTGAAGCGCGTGCTGCGATGGTGAAAATCAACGACACCAACTCATTGTGGTTTAAAGGCATGGCTGGCTCACATATGCCGATTGCGGTTTCTCATGGTGAAGGCCGAGTAGAATTCAAAACACCTGAGAATTTAACCACACTTCAAGCACAAAACTTGATTGTGGCACAATATATCGACAGCCATTTAAACGTGACGGAAACCTATCCAGCTAACCCAAATGGCTCGGCATTAGGGATCACCGCAATTTCTAACATTGATGGTCGTATTGCCGCGATGATGCCACACCCTGAGCGTGTATTCCGTGCCGTGAGCAACTCATGGTATCCAGAAGATTGGTCTGAAGATGGGGCGTGGATGCGGGTGTTTAGGAATGCCAGAATATCTTTTTAAAACTACTTAATTATAACTAACAATGCGTGGTATATGAAAATTGACATAAATTTATCTCATAGAAATGAGTATAAAAAAGAAAATAACATAAATACAATTAATATTTATGAAAAATTAATTTCTAATTTGCAACCAATGATACAAAGCCAAGATAATAAAATTAGTTTTTTATTAGTACTTTGCTGCTTGCCTATTGGTCAAATAGATTACTTTGAAAAAGTTTTTAAATGTATTATAAGTAGTTATGAATTAGGTGGCTATTTGATTATTTTTCAATATGGAGTTTGGGTTTCATCTATTGCTATCCTATTATATGGATTAGTACCTAGAAAATATTTTGAAAGAGAAATACTAGAGGATGAGGCTTTATACTTAAGATTTATAAAGAGTGACTATAATAGAAGCATGAGAATATTATTAAAGAAAATATTTTATATTAGATTATCCTTGATATTTATTGGTATATGGAGCCTATTATTGATAGTTGAGATTATTTATATTTCCTAAGGAGATTTTTGTATGTCTATTTTAACAGAGAACCAGAAGAAAGAATTCCAAGATATTATTAATAAAGCACTAAATATAGCTGATAAGTTTTGGAAAGAAAGTGGTGGTGAGTTGGAGAAAGAAGCTATTTTATCGGCTCATGTAATGGATGGTATAAATGAGTCAGTTAATTATTCAGAAGAGAGTATTTCTACCAGAATACCAAACTTTGACCTAATAAGTAGTAATCAAAGTGTGAATAGTGAATTAATAGCAATTGTTGCAGATATGCGCGATTCAACAAAACATGCTAAAACTAGAACTAATATTATGAATCCTCTTAGAAGAATATTTCTTGAAACATCAGCATTACTTCCTGCTATGGAAAAAGCTATATCTATAAAAGGTGGAAGTGTAACAGAGTATTTGGGTGATGGTGTTCTAGGTTTCTTTGAATTCAATGAAGATAATATATATAACTCATATAATGCAGCTAGAATTATTATAAATGAGGTGCGGCCAATGTTAAATGTTACTTTAAATAAAAGGTATTGTTTGCCAGAAAATGAAATTAACATTGGAGTTGGACTGGCTAAAAGTAAAGCCATAATTTATGTGGCGGGAATTGAAAGTAAACATCCTAAAGCATTCGGAAGTTGTGTATATGATGCAACCAAATTATCTTCTGAGAGGAATATCATAGGAGTGTCTAATGAATTAGAGGCAGTTTGGCCAAGAACAAAAAATGGAACTCTACAATTTGAAAAATGTAATTTTGCAAATGGAAATATTAAAGGATATAAAATTAATCCTAGAAATAGATAGTCTCCATGATGGCCCCACGATAGCGCGCGTCTTCTGACGCGTGCTTTTTATGCTTTGAACTTTGGGCAATGCGTCGGGAGACGCGCGCCAGCGGTATATTAGCAGTATAAAATGTGTCATCCTTATTTATAGAAATTAATTTTGTTTTGAGATCTGAGTTCCAAGATGAGTGTTTTATTGTTGAATTTATATTTTCTGCTAATTATGTTGTACCAATTTTGAGGTATGTGATGAGCAGAAAATATAAATTTAATAATAAAGCAGGAATCTATTTTGTTAGTTTTGCAACCGTATATTGGATTGATGTTTTTATTCGAGAATCCTATTTTGAACTGATGATTCAAGCGTTATCATTCTTTCGAAAAGAACGTGGAATGCTGATTTATGGATATTGCATAATGCCTAGCCATGTTCATTTATTATTCCAAGCTAAAAAAGAGAATCCATCGGCGCTGATAAGAGATTTAAAAAAATTTACAACAACGAATCTGCTGAATTTAATTCGTGATAATCAACAAGAAAGCCGTAAAGAATGGTTGTTGTGGATGTTCAAAAGGGCAGGAACAAAAAGCTCCAATGTCACTCACTACCAATTCTGGCAACATCACAACCAACCCATCGAAATTCATTCTGATAAATTTTTTGACGAAAAGTTAGACTATATTCATCAAAATCCGGTGGTGAGCGGGTTTGTGTCTGAGCCTCAGGATTGGAAATATAGCAGTGCGAAAAATTATTGGCAGACGGTTGATCCTGTTTTAGACATTGATGTTCTCAGCTAAAAGTGATCTGCCCCCCAAACCTGGACACCTAATTTGAGGTGCAGATTATGTCCTACTCTTATCAATTTCGTTTGAAAATTATCAAACTCGTCACCGAACAGGATTATGGTATCCGTGAGGTGACGAAACTTCATAAAATTTCCCACGCTCTCGTCATTTATTGTCTAAAGACATTTCGAGAAAGAGGGCTTGATGGCGTAAAATCGCCTTATACAACCCTTCAAACATCGAAAATAGTGAAGCCAAAGATGAAAAAGAAAGAAATTGAAATCCTAAAAACAATATACTTTTCTAATTCCACCACGCTTTATTTTTCCAAATGACTTTGACCAACTTTACAATCTTGCATTAGAATACGAACCTTTAATTTTTGCTGTAAGGAATAAAAATGGAAGAATCTCCAGAATTAGAAAAATTGCCACGAATTATTACTGGTGTATTGAAAATCGTGCTTTGCACGGCATTGATTGCGTTAGCGATTGTACTCATCATTGCCCTTGGAAAAATCACTTATACTTTATCAATGATGGTGCTCAATACTTCTACTATCGTGCCTTATGACGTAGCTGAACAAGCAGTGATGTTTTTCTTATATTTCGGGTTTATTGGCTTGATTGTGCAGTATTTTAAAAGCGGCTATCACTTCCCTTTGCGCTATTTTATTTATGCAGGGATCACCGCGATGTTGCGTTTAATCATTGTTAATCATGAAAGCTCGGTGGATACCATCTTATTTGCAGGCGCAATTTTGATTATGGTAATCGCACTCTGTTTGGTGTTATATTCTAATAAACTGAAAAATATATAGTTTTAGATTCAAAGCAACAAAAAACGCACTTCACTTGAAGTGCGTTTTATCTTTTAAGTTGAGCTACTCAGATTTGCTTTCTAAAAGTGCGGTTGAATTTTCTTCTGTTTTTTCTTCCGCACTTTCTAGGGCGACATCTTGAATTGCCATCACTGATTTCAAACTATCTTGGCGAACTTGCTCAGCTAATGCTTTATCGCCCGCTTGTTCAAATACATAAGATGCCATCATCAAATCATTTGGCTCTAACTGTTTAGGGCAAGCCATCACGTTTTTGAATACATCTGCTGCTTTAGCAAATTCATTGTTACGAACATATAAATAACCCAAGGCACGATTGATACAGCATTTTTGCTTCTCATCTGCACGTTTTGCACGTTTTTCGATTAGCTTGAGAAGTTTACTGTTATCTTCTGGTTGTAAACGTGTAATTTGAGTACAAAGTTCTTTGCTAATACTGGTGTTATCGCCAATTTTCTTCAATACTTCAACAGTAAATTCTGATGCTGACTCATGGTCATTACAATCAATTAAACGCTGAATTAACCCCACTTTGAGATCAATATTATTACGACGACTACGAGACTGAGCATCCCACCATTCAAGTAAACCATCTACGCCTTCTTCATTCATTTTCTCATCGAGCAAACCATTTTCTGTTTGAGAACGAAGATCTTTGAACTCTTCATCGCTGAATAAACCACTATTTTTAACACCATCTAAAATCTTATCGAGGGCTTGATAGGCTTTAGAACGAAGATAAATTTCTACTGCCAGTTTTAACACTTCTTTATTGCGACCAGCCATTTCTAGCAGGCTATCCACAGAACTGCGCGCTGCCGGCAATTTGTTTTGTTGCAATAAAATACGCGTGCGGGCAATTTCCACCAGCAAATTATCTGAACCAGCTAATTCAGTGGCTTCAATTAAATAACGATTTGCACTAAATTCATCACCACGTTGTTGTGCTGCTTCAGCAGCTTTGATGAGGTTTAACACAGGCTCAGCAGAATGTTTGGCATTCTTACCAATCAATTTTTCTGCTTTAGCGTAATCCCCTTCATTCATCTTCATCAAACCTTCAAGGGTTTGTTTCTGCGCTCTTACACGTTTACGGCTAGAAAACCAATTATAAGAACCGCGACTCAAACGTAGAAAACGCGTTACAATCCATTCCAAACCATAAATAATCGCTAAAGCAATCACGAAGAAAATCACTAATGTCGTAATCGACATTTCAACGATATTATTTGTTGTTTCAATACGAACATAGCCTTGCTGACCAGAAAGATAAGGCCCTGCAATCAACCCAGCAAGCAATGCTAGCATTAAAAAAAGCACTCTAAACATAGGCTATCCTTATTTTTGTGGCTCAGCTTTTGCCGGTTGAGATTCTTGTTTTTCTGGTGCAGATGCTTCTGTTGCCGCACCTTCAGCTTTAGGCATAGTTTCAATGGCTTTATCCGCTTCAATTTCCACCTTTCGAACATCTAACGGTGCACGATTGAGATATTTATCAAGTAAGGTCAAACTTTGTAATTGCTCTGGCACATCGACATAAATAGAAGAATCAGCCAGCTCATCTACTGATTTTAAGAAATTTTGCGTCACTTCTGCATTCGTATCAAAATAGCTACGAACCCAAGAAGCAACCGCATCTAAAGATTGTTTATAAAGTTCATCTTGCTGGCGTGGAACGGCCATAATAGCAAGTTGTAAACGTAAACGAATGTTCTCACGCAGATAAATATCTTGGTTTGGTGCAAGCAATTCTTTTTTATCTGCACTTTGTTTTGGAGAAATACGAATGAAGTGATTTAGGAAAGAAGTTGCACTCTTTTCCACATTTTGCTGCCAATCTGCAATATCATCAGATAATTTACCGCTCTTTTCTGGCGTTTCATCAAAATTTACATTCAATGCTTGTAGCTCATCCACAGTATTGGCAAGCTGTGAAAGTTTTTGCATTACTGCATTTTGGTCTACGCTTGAAAGTGAAAGAAGTTGTTTTAAATCTTGATTGATTGCAGTACGAATCGCATTCGCTTGTGAATTGTTTACCTTAACGAGAGTTTCATCAGCCAATTTTAATAAAGAAATAGCTGTATCAACATCGTTATCTAAAACAAGTTTACGCAAGGCGTTATTTAACAAGAAATCTGCTTCGGAAAATAACCAGTCACTCGGTTGTTGTGCACCAGCCAATTGACTAACTTGTTTTACTTGAGCTTGTAACGCAGCAATTTCGCCTGTTTTGCCTGCAACTAATTGCTCAAGTTGCTCGATTTTATCTTGTGCGGTTTTTAAGCCTTGTTCTAATTGTATAACCAGCCCACTATTATCAGATACAGGGGCAGAAACAACTACACCACTTTGGCTTTCAAGTGCGGTTAATTTTTGCTGAATTTCAACTACTTGTTGCTGACCAAAATAATAACCAGCTCCACCTACACCTAGCGCAATGAGAATCGCCAATAAACTCAATGCTGTGCCCGTTTTTTTCACAATAGTTTGTGGAACTGGCTGTATCGTTTCTGTTTTTTCAACCACTTTTGGCGTATCACCAACTTGTTCAGTGATGTCGTTATCTTGATCTTTTGCCATATCAATTCCTTAATAAGTCAGATTGAATAAGTTAATGTACTCGCTTTAATAAGAAAAATACCGAGCAGTCTATAGATTCTCATATCAGCGAAATTAAGCCATTTACGCAATAAATTTGTTGGCTATCCTATCACTCTTAGGTTAAAAAGTCATTTTGATTGTTGATATAAGAAACACCTCAGATATGAGAAATCGCATTAAAAATAAGATTTTTAGTCATTTATTTTGCGTTCTAATAATTTAAAATCTCTGATGCTTCACAAACTGTGATTTGCATCACAATTTTTTGCATTTATACTCCCTAAGTGGTAAATTGTTCGCCAATTTTTGTTGTTCTGGTAGGGACACCACGTGGAATGTAATCTAGCACAAGCAAAACAATGGGTTAGCGCTTTGGATCAACGCCGTTTTGAGCGTGCATTACAAGGTTCAGGCGATGCATTCCAACACGTTTTAGCTGTTGTTCCTTTACTTTTACACCTAAACCATCCGCAACTTCCAGGCTATGTTATTCACGCCCCCTCAGGTATTGCAAGTTTCCTCGCATCTGATTATCAAAAAAAATGGCTCACCAATGAATACGGTATTCACTATGCCGATCATAAGTCTTCAACACTCAAAAGTGCGGTAAATTTTCACGAAGTTTTACCACCAATTCTAGGCGTTTATTTAATGGGTAGCTTTGGCTCAATAAGTCAAACCTCTTCTTCAGATCTTGATACTTGGATTTGTGTCCGTGATGGCTTGAGTCCAGATGAATATGCACTTCTTACTCAAAAAGCCAAGCGGATTAGTGAATGGGCAATGCAATTTAATGTGGAAATTAATTTTTATTTGATGGATCAACAACGTTTCCGCAATGAACATTATGCTGACCCACTCACTGTTGAAAATAGCGGCTCTGCGCAATATATGTTATTGCTTGATGAATTCTATCGCTCCGCTGTACGCTTAGCAGGCAAACCTCTACTTTGGTTGCATTTATGGGTAGAAAATGAAAAAGACTATGAAAAAGAGGTGGCGCGTTTAATTACTGAAGGGGAAATTGATCCAAATGATTGGGTAGATTTTGGCGGTTTAGGTCAATTTTCTGCAAACGAATATTTTGGTGCCAGCTTATGGCATCTTTATAAAGGGATTGATTCGCCTTATAAATCTGTGCTCAAAATTTTGTTGTTGGAAGCCTATTCCAAAGAATACCCGAACACCTGCTTAATTGCCTGTACTTTTAAGAGAGATTTACTTGCAGGTAATACCAATCCAGATCACCATTTTGATCCTTACATTGCCATTCTTGCAAAAGTAACCCAATATTTAACCGCACTTTCTGAATTTAAACGTTTGGATTTTGTGCGCCGTTGTTTCTATGTGAAAGCAACGGAAGATTTTGCGCGTTACCAAACCAATAATTGGCGTATTCGTTATATGGAAATCCTTGCGCAAGAATGGGGATGGTCTGCAGAAACGGTAAAACATCTCAATAAGCGTCCATTTTGGAAAATTAAGGCAGTAAAAGAAAACCACGATAACATAATGAAATTTTTAATGTTGAGTTATCGTAATTTAGTGGAATTTGCGCGAAAGCATCACATTCACTCGAGCGTCGTGCCACAAGATATCAACATTCTTTCTCGTAAACTTTATACTGCGTTTGAAGAACTTCCCGGCAAAGTGTCCTTACTCAACACGCAGATATCTCACAATTTATCAGAAGCACACCTAACTTTTGTGGAAGTTCGCGGCAATAAACATTTTAAAGATGGTTGGTACCTTATCAATCAACCAACACACCATATTATGTTCTCCAAAGAACGAGTGATTGAATATGGAGAAAGCCTCAATAAATTAGTCTCTTGGGCTTATTTCAATCATTTACTCACAGAAAAAACCAAATTGTCAATTTTTAGCAAGAATGTGACTTTAAGCACATTGCAACGCTTTGTCACTAACTTGCGTCAGTCTTTTCCAAGCACCATCGCCAAACAACCTAAAAACAGCGATTTATTGAATCAATGCGAAATTCGTAGCTTGTTTATTGCCATAAATCTCACCACTGATCCAACATCCAAAGTAGAAGAAGTATTAACCGGTATTTCATCGCGAGATTTATTTAGTTTTGGATCCCTCGAACAAAGCCTTGTGGGCAGTATCGATTTTACTTATCGCAATGTGTGGAACGAAATCCGAACACTCCATTTTGAAGGGCAAAACGCTATTTTGCTTGCGCTAAAAGTACTTTCTAACAAAATTTATCGTGGCGTTAATCGCCCAGATTCCATCCAAGTATATTGTTATAGCGAACGTTATCGCCAAGATTTACGCCAATTAGTGATGGGATTAGTCAATCGATGTGTTAGCATCCAAGTCGGCGATATTCAACAACCTTGCCAAACGTCACGTTTACGCGTAGCGGGTAA
This sequence comes from Haemophilus haemolyticus M19501, assembly GCF_000222025.1. Taxonomy (GTDB): domain Bacteria; phylum Pseudomonadota; class Gammaproteobacteria; order Enterobacterales; family Pasteurellaceae; genus Haemophilus; species Haemophilus haemolyticus_G. The sequence continues at coordinate 18,395 of NZ_AFQO01000018.1, forward strand.
AAACTGGCAATTATTTTTTGAAGATCGCGGGATTAGCTTACAAGAAATCGGAAATGAACCTGTCTGTAATGAAGCTGAAAGTGCGGTGGATTTTGACGAAGTTTTACAAACGCCAATTGAAGATGGCGAGACAAACCAAGAAAGTCGTCGCTATCCACCAGAAATGGATGCCTTCGCAAGTGAAGGATTCCTACAATTCTTTTTTGAAGATAATTCCGATCATAGCTTCAATGTTTACATTTTAGATGAATCTAATCGTCTCGAAATTTATCGCCACTGCGATGGTGAAAAAGATGAAAAAGTGCGGGAGATTAATCAACTTTATCAAAATGCTAAACTGGAAGGCGATAAAAATCCTTACAATATCGTTCAACGTAATTTTAACTACCCTCAATTTTATCAACTAAAAAATGGGAAAAATGGCATATCGATTGTGCCGTTTAAATTCCGCCCAGTGAATAAGTAATATTTTCCTGTGGTTGATAGGTCACCGAAAGATATCTATACTTATTTCCTCTTTCACTAAATAAATTGTGGATATGACAACTTCGCAAACACCAATCACTGTGCTAGGTGCGGGATCTTATGGAACTGCGCTGGCAATGACCTTTTCTCGCAATGGTTCTCCCACTTATTTATGGGGGCACAATCCCGCCCATATCGCACAAATGCAGACAGAACGACAAAATTATCGTTTTTTACCAGATGTCATCTTTCCTGAGGAACTTCATTTAGAAAGCAATCTTGCGCAAGCAATGGAATATTCTCAAGATATTTTAATCGTGGTGCCAAGCCATGCTTTCGGTGAAATTCTTATAAAAATCAAACCGCACTTAAAAGCCCACCACCGATTAATTTGGGCGACAAAAGGTCTGGAACGTAACACGGGGCGTTTACTACAAACCGTAGTTGAAGAACAACTCGGAACACAATATCCACTAGCTGTACTTTCGGGTCCAACTTTTGCAAAAGAATTAGCGCAAGGTTTACCAACAGCTATTACGCTCGCTTCCAATAACGAGCAATTCGCGCAGGAATTTCAGTCTCGTATTCATTGTAGTAAACATTTTCGAGTCTATATAAATTCGGATATGATTGGCGTTCAACTTGGTGGTGCAATTAAAAATGTGATCGCAATTGGCGCAGGTATTTCAGATGGTATGGGATTTGGCGCAAATGCTCGCACCGCACTGATTACGCGTGGCATTGCAGAAATCAGCCGATTAGGTACCTCGCTCGGTGCAAATCCCAATACATTTATGGGAATGTCTGGATTAGGCGATTTAGTGCTAACTTGTACCGATAATCAATCGCGCAATCGACGTTTTGGATTAATGCTAGGTGAAGGATTAGATGCCCAAACGGCTATGGAAAATATCGGGCAAGTCGTGGAAGGTTTTTATAATACAAAAGAAGCCTATTTGCTTGCACAAAGACAAGGTGTGGAAATGCCGATTACAGAACAAATTTATCAAATGCTATTTTGTGGCAAAAGCGCACAAGATGTAGCGATCAGCCTTTTGGGGCGAGAATGTAAAGGCGAATAAAAGGAGAAATTATGACATTAGATGTGTGGCAACATATTCGCCAAGAAGCCAAAGAACTTGCCGAAAACGAACCAATGCTTGCCAGTTTTTTTCATTCTACGATTTTAAAACATCAAAATCTGGGCGGTGCACTAAGTTATTTATTGGCGAACAAATTAGCCAATCCTATTATGCCAGCTATTTCTCTCCGTGAAATTATTGAAGAAGCCTATCAAGCCAATCCTTCTATCATTGATTGTGCTGCTTACGATATCCAAGCTGTCCGCCACCGAGACCCTGCTGTGGAATTATGGTCCACCCCATTGCTTTATTTAAAAGGTTTCCATGCGATTCAAAGCTATCGAATCACCCATTATTTATGGAATCAAAATCGTAAATCCCTTGCCCTTTATTTACAAAATCAAATTTCAGTAGCTTTCGATGTAGATATCCACCCAGCGGCAAAAATTGGCCACGGTATCATGTTCGACCATGCAACAGGTATTGTTGTGGGGGAAACATCTGTAATCGAAAATGATGTTTCAATTTTACAAGGTGTCACGCTTGGTGGTACGGGAAAAGAATCAGGCGATCGTCATCCAAAAGTACGCGAGGGTGTCATGATTGGGGCGGGAGCAAAAATTCTCGGTAATATCGAAGTGGGAAAATACGCCAAAATTGGGGCAAATTCTGTTGTGCTTCACCCCGTACCTGAATATGCCACGGCAGCGGGTGTACCTGCTCGCATTGTGAGTCAAGATAAAGCGGCAAAACCTGCTTTTGATATGAATCAGTACTTTATTGGCATTGATGATGGAATGAATTTAAACATATAAGGAGACACCATGATCAACAAAGATACCCAACTCTGCATGTCTTTATCTGGTCGTCCAAGCAATTTCGGTACCACCTTTCACAATTACTTGTACGATAAGCTAGGATTAAATTTCATTTATAAAGCATTCTCCACGCAAGATATTGAGCACGCCATCAAAGGCGTTCGCGCATTAGGCATTCGTGGTTGTGCAGTTTCAATGCCATTCAAAGAAGCTTGTATGCCATTTTTAGATGAAATTCATCCGTCGGCACAAGCCATTGAATCTGTAAACACCATCGTGAACGATAATGGCTTTTTGCGTGCATATAACACTGATTACATTGCCATCGTAAAATTAATTGAAAAATATCATTTAAATAAAAATGCTAAAGTCATTGTTCATGGCAGTGGTGGTATGGCAAAAGCCGTTGTGGCTGCCTTTAAAAACTCAGGTTTTGAGAAATTAAAAATTTACGCACGCAACGTAAAAACAGGTCAATATCTAGCCGCACTTTACGGCTATGAATACATTGATTCTTTAGAAAACCAACAGGCAAACATTTTAGTCAATGTTACGCCAATCGGTATGAAAGGTGGCAAGGAAGAAATGGATTTAGCCTTTCCCAAAGCGCTCATTGATAATGCTAGTGTCGCTTTTGATGTAGTGGCTATTCCTGCTGAAACGCCCTTTATTCGTTATGCTCAAGCACAAGGAAAACAAACCATTTCTGGCGCAGAAGTGATTGTACTTCAGGCTGTAGAACAATTTGAGCTTTATACACATCAACGCCCAAGTGATGAATTAATAGAAGAAGCAGCAGCTTTTGCTCGAGCCAACTCTTAACATCAAAAGTGCGGTGATTTTTCACCGCACTTCTAATCTTTAATAAAACTAAATTCTCCGCTTTCATCCATTTTTAAAATTGACGCGTAATTGTTTCGCCAATCCCCTAATACAATTCGGGTAAATCCTTCTTGTTGATGAATCGCCTCACGGTGTGTGTGTCCGTGAATTAATAAATTTACACCAAACTCTTGTACTTTTTCTGTCGTGAAGGCTTGATTCACATCCATAATTTCCTGTGATTTGGCTTGTTTATCTTGATTACTCTTTGCTCGAATTTTCTCCGCAATTTTCACCCGCACTTTTAATGGTAAGCACAAAAACAAACGCTGCAGCCATTTTTGATGAACTCTACGGCGGAATTGTTGGTAAGCCTCATCATCAATGCAAAGCGTATCCCCATGACAAAGTAAGATTTTTTTATCATAAAGTGTGATTAATTGATAATCAGGTAAAAGCTGAGCTCCCGTTTCTTTTGAAAAACGTTCACCAATTAAGAAATCACGGTTGCCGTGCTGAAAATAACATTGCACACCCCGTTCGCTTAGAGATTTAATTAAATCTTTAACTTGTTGAATCAATGTAGATTGCTCGTCATCACCAATCCAAAAATCAAAAAGATCACCTAAAATGTAAAGCCGTTCAGCCTGTGGGGCAAGATTCTGCATAAAATCGACAAAAAGTGCGGTCAATTCAGGCCGTGTTTCGCTTAGATGCAAATCAGAAATAAAATAACTATGTTTCATAAAAATTCCACGATTTTTGTTTAGATTAGCACATATTAATATTGAATTTGCTATACTTTAACGAAATTTTGTATAGGACCTCCTCATGTTAAAACTACTTCGAATTTTCCTCGTATTAATCTGCTGTATTCTAATTTGTGTACTGGGTACGATTTATTCTTTTATCCGCTTTAAAAATCCAAGCAACGTAGGCATTGTTGCACGTTGGTTTGGACGCTTATATCCACTTTTTGGCTTAAAAGTAGAACATCGTGTTCCTCAAAATCAGAAGCAAATTAGCCGCGCGATTTATATCGGTAATCATCAAAATAATTATGATATGGTGACAATCTCTTATATGGTGCAACCTCGTACAGTAAGCGTGGGTAAAAAAAGCTTAATTTGGATCCCCTTCTTCGGCATTCTGTATTGGGTAACGGGCAATATTTTCTTGGATAGAGAAAACCGCACAAAAGCACACAGTACGATGTCGCAGCTCGCACGACGAATTAATGAAGATAATTTATCTATTTGGATGTTCCCGGAAGGCACTCGCAGTCGTGGTCGCGGTTTATTACCCTTTAAAACGGGTGCATTTCATGCGGCAATTTCAGCAGGTGTACCGATTATTCCAGTGGTATGTTCAACCACGCATAACAAAATCAATTTAAATCGTTGGGATAATGGCAAAGTGATTTGCGAAATAATGGATCCAATCGATGTTTCAGGCTATACCAAAGACAATATTCGAGATCTTGCGGCTTATTGTCATGATCTAATGGAAAAACGCATTGCCGAACTTGATGAAGAGATAGCAAAAGGAAACTAAAATGCCACGCCTTTCCCGCCGTCAATTATTAAAAACAGCTGCAATTTCTACCGCACTTTCCACAGTACCCGCACCATTGTTAGCGGCAAGCCGTGAAAAACTAGTTGTGCCACCACTCATTGAAGTTCGCCGCGGTCGCCCGATTGTATTAACAATGCAGGAAATGAATTATCCCCTAGATGGCTCACACAATGTGACGGTATGGGGATTCAACGGCAATTATCTTGGACCGACCATTAAAATCAAATCAGGCAGCTTTGCCAAACTTAATTATCATAACAATTTGCCACAATCTGTTGCTTTATCTATTCAAGGTTTACAAGCATCAGGCGAGCTGTTTGGCGGGGCGGCTAGAATACTAAAAAAAGGCGAGTCTTGGGCGCCCATCGTGCCTATTGAACAACCCGCAGCAAGCTGTTGGTACCGTTCTGCAACATTAGCCAACTCAGCCTATCAAACCTATCGTGGCTTAGCTGGAATGTGGTTAATTGAAGATGAGCAAAGCCTAAAAGCGAATCTTCCCAATAAATACGGCGTAAATGACATTCCATTGATTTTACAAGATATGGAATTTAATAATGATGGTCTCCAATTATTCAAACAAAATCAACCGCACTTTGTAGGCAATCGCTTATTAGTAAATGGTATTGAAGCACCATATTTAGGTGTTGCACGGGGTTGGATTCGTTTACGTTTGCTCAATGCATCATTGGCTCGTGCTTATGATTTACGCTTGGATAATGATCAAGAAATGCTACTTATTGCACAAGATTTAGGTTTCTTACCAAAAGCGAAATCGGTCAAATCTTTAGTTCTCTCTCCAGGAGAACGCGCAGAAATACTCATTAATATGAATGACACAGATAGCGTATCGCTCATTAGCGGAAGTAAACGTAGCTTGTACGACAAAATGAAAAATATGTTGTTCTCAGGCGATGAACTGGCAGATAACACCGTCCTTGAATTGCGTGCCAAGGGAGAAATGTCAGCATTTAATAAACAACTAAATCTGACTTTCGAAACGGATGCGCCAGCAATGTTACAACAAGCCGTTGCACAAACTCGAGAATTTAATATTGATGTCACAAACGGTTTAATTAACCAAAGACGTTTTGACCCACGCAAAGTTGATGTAATAGCTCGAAAAGGAACAATTGAACGCTGGATTTTAAATGCAAGTTTACCTGTTGGATTTACTATTCAAGGTGCCAAATTTGTGGTGGAAAGCCAAGGAGAACATCAATTTCAAGCAGAAGAATTAGCTTGGAAAGATACAGTTTGGGTAAAAAACAAAACTCAAATTTTAGTGAAATTTGATCAAGCATCTTCTGGCAACTACCCATTCTTATTTGGGGTATCGAATTTAATGCTAGAAGATATGGGATGCATTGGCGTACTGATGGTACAATAACTTTAACTATCCTAAAACACCATGAATTTTAATCATTCATACTTTATTTAAAGAGGGAATCGTAATGAAAAAATCATTAACATTAACCATTATTTCTTTATGCGCAGCATCATCTGTATTTGCCGCGTCCGATGTTCCGCAAGAACCGCAACCAACACTTTACCTTTCAACCTATGATATGTCTGGGAAAACGCCAACGGATTTAGGTAAAAAAGATATTTCTCGTTCAGCTAAAGCACACCAACTTTGCTGGGTTGCTAATGGTAATTTTGCTAAACAAATTACTGTTACCGAAGTCTTTAAATCGCCTGAAAAAACAACCTTTTCTGTATCAGAAAATCCAAATGCAGTTAAAGTTTCTGAAGATAAAAAGACTCACACAATTACAATGACTCGCAATGTGTTAAATCAAGGTAAAACGGTAGTAAATTGCTGGAAATTTGATGAAAAAGATCCTAGAGGTCAATATACAATCCAAGTTCAAGTGGGTGAGATTGTTTATGATCCTTTGACATTTAACGTTGTAAAATAAGAATCCACACGTAAATTATTTCCCTATTAAAACAGGCTTATTCTTTTTGTCTGTCTATAAAAAAATCGCACCTTTAACAGTGC
>NZ_AFQO01000017.1 GCF_000222025.1 Haemophilus haemolyticus M19501
AGCTAATCGCCCACTAGAAAGCGTTTAAATATAAAGGGAAAGTTTGAGCGGAAAGGACACTTTAGAAAAGTGGTGGGCGATACCGGTCTCGAACCAGTGACCCCCTCCTTGTAAGGGAGGTGCTCTCCCAACTGAGCTAATCGCCCGCTAGGTCAAACTTAGTAACATTAAGAACACTTTTTAGAAAAGTGGTGGGCGATACCGGTCTCGAACCAGTGACCCCCTCCTTGTAAGGGAGGTGCTCTCCCAACTGAGCTAATCGCCCTTAATGTTGTGGGTTGGCATTATAGGGAGAATGCATTTTCAGTCAATACCTTTTTATTAAATTTTGTTTAATTGTCGTAAAAATAAGCATAAAATCCGCTTTTTTATTTAGAAGTAAAACAAGTCGTAGTAGAATAACGACTAATATTTTATTGAAGATAGGTTATAAAAATGAAACTAGATGCTCCTTTTAATTTAGACCCAAATGTAAAAGTGCGTACTCGTTTTGCTCCTAGTCCTACAGGTTATTTACATGTAGGTGGCGCACGTACCGCACTTTATTCTTGGTTATACGCAAAACATAATAACGGCGAATTTGTATTACGAATTGAAGACACTGATTTAGAGCGTTCAACACCAGAAGCAACTGCTGCAATTATTGAAGGCATGGAATGGTTAAATCTTCCGTGGGAACATGGCCCTTACTACCAAACTAAACGCTTTGATCGTTACAACCAAGTTATCGATGAAATGATTGAACAAGGCTTAGCATATCGTTGCTATTGCACTAAAGATCGCTTAGAAGAACTTCGTCATACTCAAGAACAAAATAAAGAAAAACCACGTTATGATCGTCACTGCTTACACGATCACAACCATTCACCTGATGAACCCCACGTTGTACGTTTTAAAAATCCAACTGAAGGCTCGGTAGTATTTGATGATGCCGTACGTGGCCGTATTGAAATCAGCAACAGTGAGCTTGATGATCTTATTATTCGTCGCACTGACGGTTCACCAACTTATAACTTCTGCGTAGTCGTGGATGACTGGGACATGGGCATCACTCATGTGGTACGTGGCGAAGATCATATCAACAATACGCCACGTCAAATTAACATTTTAAAAGCAATTGGTGCACCAATTCCAACCTATGCGCACGTTTCCATGATTAATGGAGATGATGGCCAAAAACTCTCTAAACGACATGGCGCAGTGAGCGTAATGCAATATCGTGATGATGGTTACTTACCGGAAGCTTTAATCAACTATCTTGTGCGTTTAGGCTGGGGACATGGCGACCAAGAAATTTTCAGTCGCGAAGAAATGATCAATTATTTTGAATTAGATCACGTTAGCAAATCAGCTAGTGCATTTAATACTGAAAAATTACAATGGTTGAATCAACATTATATCCGCGAATTACCGCCAGAATATGTGGCTAAACATCTTGAATGGCATTACAAAGATCAAGGCATTGATACAACCAATGGTCCTGCATTAACTGAAATTGTCTCTATGCTTGCGGAACGTTGCAAAACCTTAAAAGAAATGGCAAGTTCAAGCCGTTATTTTTTTGAAGAATTTGAAACCTTTGATGAAGCCGCAGCGAAAAAACATTTCAAAGGCAATGCTGCTGAAACACTAGCAAAAGTAAAAGAAAAATTAACCGCACTTTCTAGCTGGGATTTACATTCTACTCACGAAGCGATTGAGCAAACGGCTGCAGAACTAGAAGTGGGCATGGGTAAAGTTGGCATGCCATTACGTGTCGCAGTGACAGGTTCTGGTCAATCGCCATCAATGGATGTTACCCTAGTCGGTATCGGCAGAGATCGCGTACTTGCGCGTATTCAGCGTGCTATTGATTTTATTAATGTACAAAACGCTTAATATTTAATCGGATAACAAACACATAATAAAATCGTATTGACAGCCACATAGTCAAATTTTATCATGTTGCTGTTTTTTATGGGGATATAGCTCAGTTGGGAGAGCGCTTGAATGGCATTCAAGAGGTCGTCGGTTCGATCCCGATTATCTCCACCAGTTTATAAGAAAGCCTTGGAATTTTAAATTTCAAGGCTTTTTTGTTGCATTATAAAACCAATAAAAATACATCTAGAGACCTTTGCCAAAAAGCCTTTCCTTCGACAGCCGGAACCCAAACACAGGTTTTCGGCTCTTTCCCTCCCCCAATACCTCCTGATTTTACCCAAATACCCGGTACAACCTGATAACATCATTTACATTCTAACCCGAGGACATCGTTTACATTTTTCCCGTAAACTTATCATCAAAATACCTAATCCACTGGAGATTGATGATACCTTGGATAGAGACCGATGCGATGCAACAGCGTGTACTTTTCTTAAACGCGTGGCTAAGCCAACGCTATACTAAAACTGAACTGTATCAGCAGTTTAATATTAGCCGTCCAACGGCAGATAAATGGATTAAACGCCACGAACAGCTTGGCTTTGAGGGCTTAACCGAGTTATCTCGTAAACCTCATCATAGCCCTAATGCCACGCCACAATGGATTTGTGACTGGCTTATCAGTGAGAAACTTAAACGTCCTCACTGGGGTGCCAAAAAGCTTTTAGATAGCTTTACTCGGCATTTTCCAGAGGCGAAAAAACCAGCTGATAGCACGGGCGATTTAATTTTGGCGCGTGCAGGGTTAGTTCAGCCTCGTAAGACGAAGCGTCGTATGAGTGCAGACACACAACCTTTTGGCGAATGCACCGCACCCAATGCCACTTGGAGTGCTGACTTCAAGGGGAAATTTTTACTCAGCAATCAGAAGTTCTGCTATCCGCTGACGATTACGGATAATTTCAGTCGCTTTTTATTTTGCTGTAAGGGGTTGCCGAATACAAAATCAGCGCCTGTTATTGCTGAGTTTGAACGCCTTTTTGAGCAATTTGGTCTGCCGTATTCAATTCGTACCGATAACGGCTCACCTTTTGCATCACAAGCATTAGGTGGAATCAGCAAACTTTCTAAATGGTGGATTGACTTAGGTATTCGTCCTGAACGAATTAAGCCATCACACCCAGAGCAAAACGGACGACACGAGCGAATGCACCGTAGCTTAAAAGCAGCGCTTCAACCTCAAAATAGCTTTGAAGCTCAACAGACATTCTTCAACCAATTCTTACGAGAATACAACGAAGAACGTTCACACGAAGGCATTGGTCGTAAAACACCTGCCGAATGTTATGAGCCGTCAAAGCGAATTTATACAGGTCACATTGAGCCATATGACTATGGGGATAATGTTGAAATCCGCAAAGTGAAACTCAGTGGCGAAATCAAATGGCAAGGAAAAACTTATTATCTCAGCCAAGTGCTTGCCAATGAACCTGTAGCGTTCGAGCCTTATGCCGATGGAATTTGGCATATTTATTATCGCTTTCATTTACTGGGCAGTTTTGATGCCAAGGAAATGAAAATTAAATCTGCCACATTGTGGCATAGACAACCTAACGAATGTAAACGATGTCTTTAGGGAAAATGGCAATGCCGTTGTGAGGAAAATTCAGCAATCAGGCTTTCAGACGACCTTTTATTTTCACTATACTGAAAATCAGCCTATAAAACCCTTTAACTTTGCATTATAATGAAAATAATCTAGCAAAATTTAGGAAGTTTTCATTATGCTGCAAACTGTATTTGACCGCCCCATTTATCTCAACCGCTTGAAAAAATACCAAAACAGTGAATTTATCAAAGTCATCACCGGCGTGCGCCGTTCGGGCAAGACTTTTGTGCTGGAAATGTTCCGCCGTTATTTGCAAACCAGCGGTGTGGCAGAGGCACAGATTGTGTTTTTGAACTTTGAATCCATGCAGCTCCAAGCCTTGCGCACCGCCGAAACGCTGTACCGCTATGTGATGGAGCGTGCGCAGGCGGGGCAGAAAATGTATCTGTTTTTTGATGAGATTCAACGGGTTGCAGGCTGGGAAGATGCCGTGAACAGCCTGCGGGTGGATTTGGATGCGGATATTTATCTGTCGGGCTCAAATTCCTCGCTGCTGTCGGGCGAGCTGGCGACGCTGCTGGTGGGGCGAATGGTGGAAATTCCTGTGTTTCCCCTTTCATTTCAAGAATATATGCAATTCCGCCAATTCGACGGCGTGCCGGACACACTTTTTCCCGAATATGTGCAGCGCGGCGGTTTCCCCGCCACGGCGTTGGTGGAAGACGAAGAAGTGCGCCGCACGATTTTGGACGGTATTTTCAATTCGATTTTACTCAAAGATGTGAGCGAGCGTGCCAACCTGCGCAACGACGGCGTGTTGAGCCGCCTCGCCGCCTTTTTATTGAGTGAAACAGGCAACAGCATTTCCATTAACAACATCGCCAACATCCTGAAAAACGAGGGTACGGGCGCAAGCAACAACGCCATTGCCAAATATGTGGACCTGCTGGAACAGGCGTTCATCTTCTACCAAGCCCGCCGCTACGACCTGCGCGGCAAAGCCCACCTGCGCACCCAAGCCAAGTATTACAGCGTGGACACGGGCTTGCGCAACGCCACGCTGAACAAATCGTTCCGCGACAACTTCGGGCATCAGATTGAAAACATTGTGTTTATCGAACTGCTGCGCCGTGGCTACCAAGTGGACGTGGGCAGCTACGATAACACCGAAATTGACTTCGTGGCGAAAAAAGGCACGGAAATCCAGTATTTCCAAATCGCCATGCAACTGCCCGAAAACAGCAACCGAGAAGTCGGCAATCTAGTCAACCTGCCTGATAATTATCAAAAAACCGTGCTGACGGCGAACAGAATGGATGTGGGCGAAGTGGATGGGGTTAAGGTGGTGCATGTGGTGGATTGGTTAGTGTGGAATTATTTTAATTAAACTACTTGTATTTGTACTAAAATGAGTGTCTTTTCTAACCCAAATTATTTCGAGGATTGCTATACTATGTTTTCTCCTATTAATTTAAATCTATTTCTTGATAGCCATGAAGGAACTATTGAAAGAAAAATTATACTAGAAAATCCATTTACCGTTATTTTAGGGGCTAATGGTTCAGGAAAGACACATTTATTAAAAGGTTTTAAAAGTGCCTTTCACCCTGATCAAATTGCACAAAAGAAAATTCGATTTATCTCTGCCGGAAGAATGGGAATGTTTGAACAATACCGTTCTGATTATAGAGGATATGGTTATGTTGAAAGCAATCCAATGCATGGTTCAAAAGATTACTCAACCCGTAGACATCAGATCGAAACAATTGAAGGAGATCTTCATACTCTTTCTGCTAGACCAGATATTCTAATAAAAGTTAAAGAACGATTAAGAAAGCTATTCAATAGGGATATTAATATTGACTGGGATGGTGGAAATTTACATATTTACTTTTCAAGACTTCAAAAAGGTTCTGAACAATACTCTTCTGCGCGAGAAGCTTCAGGTTTATTACATCTGACGGCATTATTGTCTGCTCTATATGATGATGAAGTAGGTGTATTACTTATTGATGAACCAGAAGTTTCATTGCATCCACAATTACAGGCATTTTTATTAAAAGAGATTTTATCAATTGCTGGAAAACCCGAGGTGGGAAATAACAAAAAAATTATCATTATTGCAACACATTCAACTGAAATGATAAGAATAAATCACATTGGAGATTTATCATCTCTTATTTTTTGCTACGATTTAAAACAAGATCCTGTACAGATTTCTAAAGATAACAATATATTAAAAAATAAAGGTTTGCAAAGTTTAATAAAGAGATTAGGCCAAGAGCATAAACTATCTTTATTTTCCTATAAGCCTTTACTTGTCGAAGGACCATCAGATGTGATTATCTGTAATGCACTATCAGATAAACTGGGATTAAATTTAGAAGCGTCAGGAAGCCAAATTTTACCTGTTAATGGAAAGAATGAATTTCCAGCAACAGTAAAATTATTAAGACTAATGGGTAAAAAACCTATTGTTTTAGCTGATGCTGATATGTTTGTAGATGGCTTAGACTTAATCAATAACTTTTACTTAGATAAAGAAATAGAGGAAAATGCCAACAATATATCTTCAAAAAATGGGCACAGCTCAATAAAAGAATTTACAAAAAGTGTTAGAGATAATTTTATCAAATATGCAGATGAAAAAATAATGAATAGTGAGAATAATACAGAATATTCAGATCAAAATTCAGGCCGTAGAGATATTTTTTGTAGTCTATTTAATAATGAATCTAAAGATGCTGAATCTAATCGAATTAAAAACACAATAGAATCCCTATTTAGTATTTTTGAAAAGACAGGCTTGTTTATATTAAGGAAAGGAACAATAGAATCTTATTATATTAACAAGCAAACAGTTGAGGGGGATAAAATTGAATTTTCCATATCGGAAACAGAAAAAATATATAAGTCACAAGATGATAGCTTGAGACATCAGTATGAAAACATAGTTAGTTGCCTTAATTATTCATCTAATGGCGTGGAGATTAGAGAAGAAGAAATACTGAGAGAAATCGCCTTATCTATTATCACTCCTATCTATGCTGATTTTGCAGATGGCAAGTTAGATATAGACTTTAACGTTAAAGCTCAAGGTATAAATAAACAAAACTCATCAATATTTACATTTAAATTAAGTGAGGATAAGGAACATTTAGCTGTTCACATAAATAGCCCCGTATTAAATATAAAAGACTTCCCTGTAATACTCTCAAAAGATGAGAATATTGTAGAAGAAATCAACAAAACCTTAGGGTTATAGTTTTTTTAACTCAAATTTAGTAAATATAGAGATTATTTAATGCAAAACCGCAACTTCAACGACCTCTACGCCTTTACCCAAGTCGTCAAGCTCGGCAATTTCAGCCGGGCGGCGCAGTCGCTCGGGGTGCAGCCGTCTGCGCTCAGCCACCGTATGAACGACTTGGAAAACCGCTTAAATACCAAACTGTTAAACCGTACCACCCGTTCCATGTCGCCCACCGAGGCGGGGCAGCGGCTGTATGAGCGAATTGCGCTGATGTTTGGCGGGATTCAGGATGAGCTGGCGGTGTTGGGCGATTTGAGCGGCAAGGTGTCGGGCAAGTTGCGGATTAACGCCGCCGAAAATCCGGCTTATTACCTGATTTACCCGAAAGTGCGGTCGTTTTTGGCGGAATTTCCCGAGGTGGATGTGGAGATTTTGATTAACAACAGTTGGTCGGATATTGTGGCGCAGGGCTTTGATTTCGGTGTGTGACCGCTGGACGATGTGGCGCAGGATATGGTCGCCGTGCCGATTTCGGGCGAACGGGCGATGTGCGTCGTTGCCGCGTCCGACTATCTCACCCGCCACGGGCAGCCTGAAACGCCGTCCGAACTGGTGCAACACCGCTGCATCGTACCCGCGTTCAACGCCTTTAACCGCTTGGACGACTGGGAGTTTTTCAAAAACTGGCAAATCCACCGCGTACGCGTTCCGGCCATCCTCACATTCAACAGCACCGCCCTCATCAAAACCGCCGCCCTCGACGGCTTGGGGCTGGCGTGGCTGCCGCATTACGCCGTCGCCGACCAACTTGTCTCGGGCGCACTGCTGGAAATTTTCGCTCACGCCCGGCCATCTATCCACCGATGGCCTTGTGCTACCCGCCCAACCGCCACAAAACGCAGGCAGCGGAGGCGTTGATTGAGTGGTTGAAAATAGAAAAGGTCGTCTTAACCCCAAGTTCAAGGCTTAATGCCATGGAAACTGTGTTTTCAGACGACCTTAAGACATAATATAGTGGATTAGATTTAAATCAGGACAAAGCAATAAGGTCTCAGACTGTATTAAGCCCAATTCATTGGGTACTTTGACCTTGATAAGTGTTCCCTTTGAGCTACGGCAAGGTAAGGCTGTACTGGTTCAAACTTAATTTCTCATAATAGTAATTCGAAACAGTCGATATCGCCCCTTGCCCTTCCCCTCTCAAGCAGACATCTATTTTTAATTCTTAATACCCTCGAAAAATTGCTTGCGGATGCGGATAGAAATCAAAAAACAAATCCATCCGAGACCTTTGCAAAAAAGCCCTTCCTTCGACAGCCGGAACCCAAACACAGGTTTTCGGCTCTTTCCCTCCCCCAATACCTCCTGATTTTACCCAAATACCCCCTTAATCCTCCCCAGATGCCCCATAATAAGGCAGCAGGCACACTTAGTCTGTTAGCCGCTTTCAATAGGTTTAAACACATCGCCTTTATATGGCTTTGTGCACTCACTTTAATCAGTCCGAAATAGGCTGCCCGGGCATAGCGGAATTTACGGTGCAGCGTACCGAAGCTTTGTTCAACCACATAACGGGTCTTCGACAAATAGCGGTTGCGCTTCGTTTGATTTTCCGTCAGCAGACGGTTGCGGTAGGCTTTGCGCATAATGCCGTCCAACAACCGATGTTCTTTCAGATGTTGCCGGTTTTCCTTACTGTCGTAGCCTTTATCGGCATAGACGGCCGTATCTTCGGCTATACCTTCCAGCAAAGGCGACAGGTGGTTGCACTCATGGGCATTGGCGGGGGTAATGTACAGTTTCTCGATATAGCCTTCCGCATTGGTACGGGTATGTTGTTTGTAACCGAGTTTGTATAAACCGTTTTTCTTTGTCCAGCGAGCATCGCTGTCTTTACTCGGTGTGGTTTGACCGCTAACTTGTCCTTCGTCATCGATTTCTATGGCCTAATGTTGTTTGCTGCCGACGGTCTGAATAATGGTGGCGTCAATGACGGCGGCGGATGCTTTCTCTACTTTTAGGTTTTTTTCGGTCTGTTGGCGGTTAATCAGTTCCAGCAATTCGGACAGGGTATCGTCTTGCGCCAGCCAGTTGCGGTAGCGGCATAAGGTGCTGTAATCGGGGATGCTCAACTCGTCAAAACGGCAAAACAGGTTGAAATCAATACGGGTAATGAGGCTGTGTTCGAGTTCAGGATCGGAGAGGATGAGCCATTGTCCGAGCAGGACGGCTTTGAACATAGACAGCAGGGGATAGGCGGGACGGCCGCGGTGGTCTCGGAGGTAACGGGTTCTTTGACGATTCAGGTACTGTTCGATCAGTTGCCAATCAATCACCTGATCCAACTTCAAGAGCGGGAAGCGGTCAATATGTTTGGCAATCATGGCTTAGGCGGTTTGCTGGAAGAAGGTGCTCATGAGAAATCCCCTAAATGTCTTGGTGGGAATTTAGGGGATTTTGGGAAATTTTGCAAAGGTCTCATCAAATCTCAAAACCTTGTTATCTTGCATAGTTTTTTTTGATTGATTTAATAGATTTCAATCGTTAAAACCTTTTTGTATGATGTTTCACGAAATTTATTTCAACCCTACTTATTTCATACATACAAGGAGTTAATAATGAGTTCTCAATGCCCTTTTTCGCATTTATCTTCTACTAACCTAACTATGGGAAATGGCGCCCCTGTGGCGGACAATCAAAACAGTTTAACTGCTGGTCCGCGTGGTCCATTACTTTCACAAGATTTATGGCTTAACGAAAAATTAGCTGATTTCGTACGCGAAGTTATTCCAGAGCGTCGTATGCACGCAAAAGGTTCTGGTGCATTTGGTACCTTTACTGTCACACACGATATTACTAAATATACTCGCGCAAAAATTTTCAGTGAAGTTGGCAAAAAAACAGAAATGTTCGCACGTTTTACCACTGTTGCAGGTGAACGTGGTGCAGCTGATGCTGAACGTGATATTCGTGGTTTCGCATTAAAATTCTATACCGAAGAAGGTAACTGGGACTTAGTGGGTAACAACACCCCGGTATTCTTCTTACGTGATCCTCGTAAATTCCCAGATTTAAACAAAGCAGTAAAACGCGATCCACGTACCAATATGCGTTCAGCCACTAACAACTGGGATTTTTGGACATTATTACCTGAAGCATTGCACCAAGTAACCGTTGTTATGAGTGATCGTGGTATTCCAGCAAGCTATCGTCATATGCATGGTTATGGTTCACATACTTACAGTTTCTGGAACGAAGCGGGTGAACGTTTCTGGGTAAAATTCCATTTTCATACTCAACAAGGTATTAAAAACTTAACCGATGCAGAAGCAGCTGCAGTTATCGCAAATGATCGTGAAAGCCATCAACGTGATTTATACGAAGCAATTGAACGTGGCGACTTCCCGAAATGGACGCTATTCGTACAAATTATGCCTGAAGCAGATGCGGAAAAAGTGCCTTATCATCCATTCGACTTAACTAAAGTATGGCCGAAAAAAGACTACCCATTAATTGAAGTCGGTGAGTTTGAATTAAACCGTAACCCAGAGAACTTCTTTGCAGATGTAGAACAATCTGCATTTGCACCAAGTAACTTGGTGCCGGGTATCGGTGCAAGTCCTGACAGAATGTTACAAGCTCGTTTATTCAACTATGCGGATGCACAACGTTACCGTTTAGGTGTGAACTACCGTCAAATTCCAGTAAACCGTCCACGTTGCCCTGTTCATAGCAACCAACGTGATGGCCAAGGCCGTGTAGACGGCAACTATGGTAGCCTACCGCACTACGAGCCAAACAGCTTCAGCCAATGGCAACAACAACCAGACTTTGCTGAACCACCGCTTCGCATTAATGGTGATGCGGCACACTGGGATTTCCGTAATGATGATAATGATTACTTCAGCCAACCGCGAGCATTATTTAACTTAATGAGTGCAGAGCAAAAACAAGCGTTATTCAACAACACTGCAGCTGCAATGGGTGATGCACCTGAGTTCATCAAATACCGTCATATCCGTAACTGTCACTGGTGTGAGCCAGCATATGGTGAAGGCGTTGCAAAAGCATTGGGCTTAACCGTTGAAGATGCATTAAAAGCACGTGAAACTGACCCAGCCTTAGGTCAAGGTGGATTGTTATAATCTCTAGGCTGTAGCCAAACAAAAACGGTAGGAATTTTCCTACCGTTTTACTTTTCAACATTCACTAACAAATAGTGGTGCCTTCTTCGGTACCAGTCACTACTTGACGTAATGCACCAGGTTTACCCATATTGAATACTCGGATCGGCATGCCATGATCACGAGCTAAAGTAAACGCCGCTAAGTCCATCACTTGTAATTCTTTATCGATCACTTCTGCATAACTTAAATTTTTATAAAGTTTTGCATCAGGATTTTTCGCTGGATCACAATCATACACACCATCAACTTTAGTCGCTTTCAACACAACATCAGCTTCAATTTCAATACCACGCAAACAAGCAGCAGAATCAGTGGTAAAGAATGGACTTCCTGTTCCCGCAGAGAAAATGACTACGCGTTTTTCACGTAACATTTTGATTGCTTCAGACCAGTTATAAGTATCGCAAATACCATTTAATTGGAAAGCTGACATTAATTTTGCATTCACATCAGCGCGGAATAAAGAATCACGCATTGCCAAACCATTCATCACCGTAGCAAGCATTCCCATATGGTCGCCCACCACGCGATTCATCCCAGCTTTTGCTAGTTTTGCGCCACGGAATAAGTTTCCACCACCAAGAACGACACCAACTTCCACGCCCATTTCCACTAATTCTTTAATTTCAACAGCCATACGATCGAGAATTGCAGGATCGATACCAAAACCATCTTCTCCTTGTAATGCTTCACCGCTTAATTTCAATAAAATACGTTTATAAATTGGTTGGCTCATTGTTTTTTCCCTCTGGCTTAAAAAATTGGCTTATTCTATAAAATAACCGCTCAAGAGTGAAGAAGTTAAATATGGAAATTCTGAGTGAAAGGAGGATAATAGCGGCATTTTCTTTTCAGGGAAGACAATTATGAACACGAAAAAAACAAGCCCAATTTTGCCCGCACTTTTTGCGGTGATTTGTGCCGCATTAGCAGGTTATTTTATTTTAATCGGTTCTGGAATGTTTACAGAACCAACTGTGGTTCTCATTCTGCTTGCGACAACAACTATTCTCTTATTAAGTAGCAGTAAAAAATCCTTTTATTTTATTTTGCTACCGCTTGCATTACTGCATGCTTTTTATACGCCTACAGGACTAAATTTTGGCCCTCCAAGCTACCAATATATCGCCTCGCTTTTCGCGACAGATATGTTGGAAACAAAGGAATTTCTATTGCAAATCCCAGTGAGTAGTTACTTAATTGCTTTCGCCATTCCTATTTTGATTTTTCTTCAGTACAAAAGTGCGGTGAAATTTGGCATAAAATTTTATCGTAATAAAACATTTATTGCCTTGGCGACATTGCTTTTTGCTTACAACATGCCGCTTGCTGAACCGATTAAAGAAACCGTAAGTTCTACATTAAAAATTGTGGATGAAGTACAAAAACTCAAACAAATGTCCCAATCTGATAACTGGGGAAAATCAACATTAGAAAATTCACGCTATGATGATTATGTGATTGTTCTTGGTGAAAGTGCACGGAAAGATTATCACAATGCCTACGGCTATCCAATTGAAAACACGCCATTTATGTCTAGCGCTAAAGGCACATTGATTGATGGTTTTCGTTCAGCAGGAACCAATACCGTCGCCTCACTTCGACTTATGTTAACCCTTCCTAACAAAGAAAAATGGGAACCCAATTACAGTTTGAGTTTAGTCGATCTCATCAAATCTGCAGGCGTGAAAACTTATTGGCTTTCTAATCAAGGTATGCTCGGTGAATTCGATACGCCAGTTTCATCTCTTGCTTCAAAATCTGATGAAACCTTTTTCTTGAAAAAAGGCGGGAGCTTTAATTCTACTAACTTTAGTGATTTTGATTTATTACCAAAATTCGCCCAAGTACTAGAAGATCCTATTCAAGGAAAACGTTTTATTGTGTTGCATATTTATGGCTCACATCCAATGGCTTGCGACCGTGTCGAAGATTATCCAAAAATCTTTAACGATAAAGATCTTAATCCGAGATATGGTTACTTAAATTGCTATGTGTCGTCTATTAAGAAAACTGATGAATTTTTAAAACGCGTATATGATCAGCTTGCAGAAAACGCGAAGAAAAATCACCGCACTTTCTCAATGATTTATTTCTCAGATCACGGTTTATGCCACCAACAAGATGAAAAAAACAATATACTTTTGTTCAATCAAAACTGTTTCAGTCGAGAACATCATAATATTCCGTTATTCAAAATTTCGTCGGATGACACCGAACGCAAAGAATATAAGGTGTTTAAATCTGGGTTGAACTTCTTAGAAGGAATCGCAAATTGGATGGGAATTAAAAATCCTCAATTAACGCAAACAGAAGATTTATTTTCTAACGAGTCGGATAAAAATGACTTTGGATTGCAAAAACGAATTGATGAAAAATATCGTAAAGATGACGATCCTGCCATTGATATTCGTCCTAAACACTAGGCTATATTGGGTGCGTTTTATTTTTAGCCGTAAATATCGTATAATCCGACAGATTTTATTTGTTTATTTTTTGTAAGGTGTCAACGTGTCAGAACAACAACCAAGAGTGATCGAATCAAAAGAAATTATGAGTTTATTACCACATCGCTATCCATTTTTATTAGTGGATCGCGTATTGGATTTTAAAGAAGGTGAATGGTTAAAAGCGATTAAAAATATTAGCGTCAATGAGCCTTGTTTCACAGGTCACTTCCCTGGCGAACCTATTTTACCGGGCGTTTTAATTTTAGAAGCTTTGGCACAAGCAATGGGCATTTTAGCCTTTAAAACTCACGAATTAAAAGGCGGTGAATTATTCTATTTCGCAGGTATTGATGAAGCGCGCTTTAAACGCCCAGTGTTACCTGGAGATCAAATGGAATTAAACGTTCAAGTGATTAAAGAACGCCGTGGCATCACTGCATTTACTGGCGTAGCAACCGTAAATGGTGAAATTGCTTGTGAAGCAAAACTAATGTGCGCTCGTCGTTAATTAAGGGGGTAAATATGATCCACCCAAATGCAAAAATCCATCCAACGGCCTTAGTTGAAGAAGGCGCGGTTATTGGTGAAGGTGTTGTTATCGGGCCTTTCTGTATTGTTGAAGGCACTGTTGAAATTAAAGCTCGCACCGTATTGAAATCTCACGTTGTCGTACGTGGTGATACAGTTATTGGCGAAGATAATGAAATCTATCAATTCGCTAGCATTGGTGAAGTGAACCAAGATTTAAAATATAACGGCGAAGCAACCAAAACGATTATTGGTAATGGCAACCGAATTCGTGAACACGTGACAATCCATCGAGGCACGATCCAAGGCGGTGGCGTAACCGCTATTGGCAATAACAATTTATTAATGGTGAATGTTCACGTTGCACATGATTGCCAAATTAAAAACAACTGTATTTTGGCAAACAATGCAACGCTTGCAGGTCACGTAGAATTAGATGATTTCGTCATTGTTGGTGGTATGTCAGCAATTCACCAATTTGTGATCGTTGGTGCACACGTCATGTTAGGCGGCGGTTCTATGGTAAGCCAAGATGTACCTCCTTATGTTATGGCTCAAGGCAACCACGCCCGTCCATTTGGCGTAAACTTAGAGGGTTTAAAACGTCGTGGTTTTGATAAACCAACTATGCACGCTATCCGTAACGTTTATAAAATGCTCTACCGTAGCGGTAAAACACTTGAAGAAGTGTTACCAGAAATTGAGCAAATTGCGGAAACCGATTCAGCGATCAGTTTCTTTGTTGAATTTTTCAAACGTTCAACTCGCGGAATTATTCGTTAATAAAACTTCTTTATTTTCAACCGCACTTTGCACACCAAAGTGCGGTTATTTTTTAGGATAAATTTGATGAACAAAACAAATCCAACCATTGCTCTTGTTGCTGGAGAAGTATCTGGCGATATTCTCGGGGCGGGATTAATACGCCAGCTCAAAGCTCATTATCCTAATGCTCGCTTTATTGGCATTGCAGGCCCAAGAATGTTGGCTGAAGGCTGTGAGACGCTTGTCGATATGGAAGAGCTTTCAGTCATGGGCTTAGCTGAAATTTTGAAACATCTTCCTCGTCTGTTGAAAATTCGCAAAAATGTCATTCAAACCATGTTGCAAGAAAAGCCTGATGTTTACATCGGCATTGATGCACCTGATTTTAATTTGGATGTAGAACTCAAGCTCAAAGCAAACGGAATTAAAACTATTCATTACGTGAGCCCCTCTGTATGGGCTTGGCGTCAAAATCGCATCCATAAAATTGCCAAAGCGACTCACCAAGTTCTTGCCTTTTTGCCTTTTGAGAAAGCCTTTTACGATAAATTTAACGTACCTTGCCGTTTTATTGGACATACAATGGCAGATGCTATTCCACTCAAACCAAACCGTGCCGAAGCCTGCCAAATGCTACAGATTGATCCCGCACAACGCTATTTAGCTATCCTAGTTGGAAGCCGTGGTTCAGAAGTGGAATTTCTGGCTGAGCCTTTCTTGAAAACCGCTTTATTGTTAAAAGAACAATTTCCTGATTTACAATTCCTAGTTCCTTTGGTGAACGAAAAACGACGAATGCAATTTGAAGCCATTAAAGCTAAAATTGCGCCAAATCTAGACCTGCATTTAATTGATGGCAATGCACGACAAGCAATGATCTCAGCTAATGCAACATTGCTTGCGTCAGGGACAGCAGCACTTGAAGCAATGCTGTGTAAATCCCCCATGGTGGTTGGCTATCGAATGAAACCACTGACCTATTTCTTAGCAAAACGTTTAGTGAAAACCGATTATATTTCTTTACCAAACTTGCTTGCGAATGAAATGCTCGTTCCTGAAATGATTCAAGAAGAATGCACGCCAGAATTGCTCGCTGAAAAACTATCTGCTTATCTTTCGGATGATGAAAGTGCGGTAAAAAATCGCCATGTTTTAATTCAGCACTTCACGGATTTACACCAAAAAATTCAATGCAATGCCGATAAGCAAGCAGCCCAAGCAGTCATTGATTTATTAGAAGGAACAGAAAATGTTTGAATATCCACAAGGCTATGAATTGATCGCTGGCGTTGATGAAGTTGGACGCGGCCCTCTAGTTGGGGCCGTTGTAACGGCTGCCGTCATTTTAGATCCGAATAACCCAATTGAAGGCCTCGCTGATTCTAAAAAACTTTCTGAGAAAAAACGTTTAGCCCTTGCTGAAGAAATCAAAGAAAAAGCCCTTGCTTGGGCATTAGGTCGAGCTGAAGCTAACGAAATTGACGAGATAAATATCCTGCAAGCCTCCTTGCTGGCAATGACTCGGGCAGTAAAATCTTTAAAAATTCAACCGCACTTTGTGTTGGTTGATGGCAATAAGATCCCAAAAGATTTAGATATTCCAGCGCAAGCCGTCGTAAAAGGCGATAGCCTTGTGGCGGAAATCAGTGCAGCCTCTATTTTGGCGAAAGTGGCACGAGACCAAGAAATGGAAGAATTAGACAAGCAATATCCAGAATACGCTTTTGCCCAGCATAAAGGCTATCCGACCAAATTACATTTGGAAAAATTAGCTGAACTTGGCGCGTTACCGCAACATCGTCGTAGCTTTGCCCCTGTGAAAAAAGCGCTAGAAAATCGTTAGAATTTTAATCACAAAATGCTTTTATTTTATTAGGCAGTCAAATATCGATAAAACAAAGGGAGTATTAAAAATACTCCCTTTCCTTTAATCAACTTAACTCTATGGAATGACGGGTAATTAACCTTTCTGTACGTTATATGCTTCCAATGCACGTAAAGAATAAGTGTAAGCCGCGCCTGCATTCAACGCGATAGACATTGCTAATGCTGCAGCCACTTCAGCTTCGCTTGCGCCAGCTTTTACCGCTTCTTCTGCGTGTACGCTAATGCAGCTTTCGCAACGAGTTGTTACAGCAACGGCTAATGCGATAAGTTCACGAGTTTTAGCGTCAAGCACATTGTCTTCTGCCGCTGCCGCGCCTAATGCTTGGTAAGCTTGTAACATTTTTGGATATTGTTTACCTAACGCACCGAATGATTTTTTAACGTGTGATGTTTCTTCTTTCCAATCTGCAAACATAATGTTCTCCTAAATATATTGAATTAATAACGAACTGGTGTGGCAAATTATAGGCAGATTGGATTATGATACTTGCTTATTTATCTCAATTTTTATCGCTAACATCTCATTATGGATTATTTAGATAAACTCACCCATTTAGCACAAGTGCGTGGGGAAATTAATATTCGCTGTGAATTTCAAGGTGAATGGCAAGTTGCCCACCAAGAAAAAGATGCAGGAAAAGGCGTATTCCATCTTATTGAACAAGGCGAATGCTGGCTTACACTCGGACAAAAGCAATTTCATTTAAAGGAAGGCGATATCTTTTTCCTTCCCCAAAATCAACCGCACTTTATGCGTCATTCGTCTGATAAAACAAAGGACGCATCATTGAAAAAAAGCTGGCAAGGTGCATTTGAATTGTATCAAGTAGGGCAAGGCACACCAGATTTAAAAATGTTCTGCGGGGCGTTTTATTATCAGCAAGATGCACTCCTCACCGCTTCTATGCCTGAATACTTGCATCTCAATTTATGCGATACACCGATTCATCCTTTGGTTCAGCTTTTTCTACAAGAAGCACAAAAAAACGATGCAGGCACGAAATCAGTCGTCGATGCACTTTCGAATGTGCTTTTAATTTATATTTTACGCCATGCGATTCAAGAGAACTTAATTACAGGCGGTGTGCTACTCGCGTTGCAAGATAAGCGATTAAATGCGGTGCTAGGTGCGATATTACAACGTCCTCAAGAAGATTGGCGAATTGAACAATTAGCCGATCTTTCTGCAATGTCTCGTGCAAACTTTATTCGTGTTTTTCAACAACAACTTGGTATGTCGCCAGGGCGTTTTATTACTCAAGTGCGGTTACAATCGGCAGCGTTTTTATTAAAACAATCCCAACAATCCGTGCTTGCTATTGCTTTAGAAGTGGGGTATCAATCTGAGGCGCATTTTAGTAAAGCCTTTAAGAATTACTACCAACTTTCGCCAAGCCAATACAGAAAATCTGCCAGCCTATAAATTGGAGAATTTTTGCGCTATAATCGCCAAGTTTTTTTGAAAGGCAACATCTGTTGCCTTTTCTTTTTAAGGAAAAGATATGTTTAACAAAATTTTTTCGTGGTTTGAAAACCGTTTAAATCCTTATCCAGAAGGTAACCCAACAACACCTAAAAAAGGTTTATTGCGCTTTATTTGGTCTAGCATGGAAGGAATGAAAGGCTGGATTCTCTTACTGACAGTGCTAACGGTGGGTACTGGTGTAATGGAAGCCGTATTATTCCAATTTATGGGAACGCTTGTAGATTGGTTAGGGACATTCACGCCTAAGACATTATGGCAAGAAAAAGGCCATTTATTAATTGGCATGGCTGCTCTATTACTTATTAGCATCGTGTGGGGATTTTTAGCTTCTACCGTACGTTTACAAACCTTACAAGGCGTATTTCCAATGCGATTACGTTGGAATTTCCATCGTTTAATGCTTGGACAAAGTTTAAGTTTTTATCAAGATGAATTTGCTGGCAGAGTGTCTGCCAAAGTCATGCAAACCGCACTTGCTGTTCGTGATACAGTGCTCACACTTGCGGATATGTTTGTATATGTCATCGTATATTTTATTACATCAGGCTTAGTTCTCGCAGCATTAGATTCTTGGTTCTTACTGCCATTTATTGCTTGGATTACTATTTTTATTTTTATACTACGAACCCTCATTCCTAAATTATCAAAGACTGCACAACGACAAGCTGACGCGCGTTCATTAATGACAGGACGCATTACAGATGCTTATTCGAATATCGCTACAGTAAAATTATTCTCTCATGGTTCGCGCGAAGCCGCTTATGCCAAGCGTTCTATGGAAGATTTTATGGTCACAGTGCACGCTCAAATGCGCTTAGCAACATCACTAGATACACTCACTTACGCTACAAATATTCTCCTTACGTTAAGTACTGCAATACTTGGTATTATTTTATGGAAAAATGGTCAAATTGGCGTGGGTGCAATAGCAACGGCAACGGCAATGGCATTACGCGTAAATGGGCTGTCTCGTTGGATTATGTGGGAGTCTGCCCGTTTGTTTGAGAATATCGGCACCGTAAATGACGGAATGAATACCTTAACTAAACCTCACACTATTGTGGATAAACCTCAAGCATCGCCGTTACAAGTGACACAAGGGGAAATTAAGTTTAACGATATTACCTTTGCTTATGATCCGACAAAACCATTACTCAATCATTTCAATCTCACCATCAAACCTGGTGAAAAAGTCGGACTGATCGGTCGCTCAGGTGCTGGAAAATCTACAATTGTGAACTTGTTGCTGCGCTTCTATGAAGCACAACAAGGTGAGATTACCATTGACGGGCAAGATGTACTAGATGTGCAACAAGAAAGCCTACGCCTCCAAATCGGTTTAGTGACCCAAGACACTTCGCTGCTACATCGCTCTGTTCGTGACAATATTATTTATGGACGCCCGAATGCCACAGATGAAGAAATGGTTTTAGCAGCTGAAAGAGCAGAAGCCGCTGATTTCATTCCATTCCTCACTGATGCTCAAGGCAGAAAAGGCTACGATGCCCATGTGGGTGAAAGAGGTGTAAAACTTTCTGGTGGTCAGCGTCAGCGCATTGCTATTGCTCGTGTCATGTTAAAAGATGCGCCAATTCTATTGTTAGATGAAGCCACAAGCGCACTGGATTCAGAAGTAGAAGTGGCGATACAAGAAAGTCTCGATAAGATGATGGAAAATAAAACAGTGATTGCCATTGCCCATCGTTTATCCACCATCGCAGCGATGGATCGTCTGATTGTGCTTGATAAAGGGCAAATTGTCGAACAGGGTACCCATGCTGAATTACTGGAGCGTAATGGTCTGTACGCTAAACTTTGGAATCATCAAAGTGGCGGTTTTTTAAGTGAACATGCTGAATAATGTTGCTTTTCCGCTATAGATAAACTCCATATAAAAAGGCACACATATAAAAATATGCGTGCCTTTTATCATCATACTTTCAACTAAGCTTATAACTTACTTTTTAATACTTTCAATGCTCGTGCACGATGAGAAATTTTTTTCTTCTCAGTTGTTTCTAATTCAGCAAATGTGCAACATTGTTCTGGGCTAAAGAATAAACTGTCATAACCAAAACCATTTTCGCCTTTTTCTTCAAAACCAATCACACCGTGACACTCACCTTCGGCAATAATTGGCGATGGATCCATTGGATGCTGTAAAAACACGATACAGCTCACAAATTTGGCTTGGCGTTTATCTTGTGCAACATGAGCAAGCTCTGCCAATAATTTCTCACGGTTTTTAGCATCATTTCCCTCTTCACCAGCATAACGTGCAGAATATAGACCCGGTGCGCCATTAAGTGCGGAAACCACCAAGCCAGAATCATCCGCAATAGCAGGTAAACCTGATTTTTCTGAGGCATAGCGCGCTTTTAATAACGCATTCTCAACGAAAGTTAAGCCTGTTTCTTCTGGGCTTTCAATGCCTAAATCTGTTTGCGCAATCACTTCAAAACCAAAATCAGATAGGACATCAGCCATTTCTTTCACTTTGCCTTTATTGCCTGTAGCAAGTACGATTTTTTGTTTCATAATCAATCCTTTTATTGATGATAAGCTGCCGTTAAATCAGCCCAGTTTTGCTCGGTAAATTGAATATTCATTCGTCCAACTTCTTTTTCGAAGGAGCGTTTTAAACGATTCAGATTTTGCACTTTCCAAAAATCTCCAGATTTTTCACCGCACTTATCAAAGTCAATCAACCAACATTTTTGCCCTTGTTCAGTCTGTTGAAGCAAAATATTATGTGCATTCAAGTCTGTATGGCAAATCTGTAAATCATGTAATTTTCGAATCAAACGACCAATTTGCATCCAAGTTTCTTTTGGCAATGTTTGTGTTTGTAAAAGTGCGGTTAAATCCTGCGCATTTTCGATTTTTTCCGTCAAAATATCCGCTTGATAGCAAATACCTAACTTGCCTTTTTGAATACGTGCGGCAATCGGTTTAGGCACAGGTAACCCCGCTTCATACAAACGTTGCAACAAATGAAACTCAGCAAAACTACGGGTAGTTTCAAGAACAGAAAAACGATAACGATCTTTGTTCAATTTCCCCCAAAGTCCACCGCGATAATAATGACGCAACGCACAATTTACGCCAAACCAATCTTCCGTTTGCAAGAAATAAGTGGTGCCTCGACCTTTTGCACTTCCTATCACTCGTTCTTGTTTTTGCCAAAATTCCGCTTGGAAAAACTCAGTTGCTTGCTCAAAAGTGCGGTCAAAATTAAAGATAAAATATTGGTTATCTTGTTGGAATTGGTGCATGGAAATGTTGTTATGAATAGAAAATGCACTCATTCTACTTTAAAATAGGCGCAAGTTAAATGAGAAAGGAATGTCAATGCCACTTTTTATCGAAGCTCCAAAATCTCTTTGTATTCTCCGATTGTCAGCTGTAGGCGATGTCTGTCATGCCTTAGCTGTGGTTCAGCACATTCAGGCACATTATCCCCAAACAGAAATTACGTGGATTGTAGGTAAAACCGAAATGGGTTTGCTTTCGGGCATTCCTCATATCACACTCATTCCTTACGATAAAAAGGCGGGATGGAAAGGCGTTTTATCACTCTGGAAACAACTAAAAAATAAACAGTTTGATGCGCTATTAAATATGCAAACAGCATTTCGTGCATCAATCCTTTCTTTAGGAATTAAAGCCAAATACAAAATTGGATTTGGAGAAAAACGTTCTCGCGAAGGGCAATGGCTATTTGTAAATCGTCGTATCACCGATCCCTCATCGCCCCATGTATTAGATGGATTTATGGCTTTCGCTGAATATATTGGCGTACCGAAATCAGAACCGAAATGGGAATTAGCTATCTCAGAAGATGATTATAAATTTGCCGATCAATTTATTGATTTCTCTCGTAAAAATTTATTAATTTCCCCTTGTTCTAGTAAAGCAGAAAAAGATTGGCTAATCGAACGTTATGCAGAGGTTGCCAATATTGCCCATCAGAATAATGTCAATGTAATTTTCTGCAGTTCGCCAGCCAAACGTGAATTAGAAATAGTCGAAAAAATTACCGCACTTTGCCATTTCACGCCAACCAATATTGCAGGAAAAACAAACCTAAAACAGCTTACCGCTTTAATTTCTAAGGTTGATTTGGTGCTTTCGCCAGATTCTGGCCCTGCCCATATTGCGACAACACAAGGTACACCCGTTATTGGCTTGTATGCCTATCACAATCCTTTGCGTACTGCGCCTTATAATAATTTAGATAACGTGGTATCAGTATATGAAGAAAATGCCCAAAAAGAATTTGGCAAACCGTCATCTGAACTACCTTGGGCAACCAAACTAAAAGGGAAAAATTTGATGGCAGAGATTCAAGTCGAACCCGTCATTGAACAAATGAAAAAATTGGGATTATTCTAAAGAAAAAGCTCAGCTAATGCTGAGCTTTTATTTATCTTGCAATCAAGTTACTAATTGCTTGGTAAATTCTCTCGGCTGAATCGCCAGACAATGCTTTGCCTTTTTCATCCGAAATGACAACGGAGCTTTGTCTGCCATGATCAGAAATTTGCATTTGGTAAGTACCGTTTTCGAGCTCTGGAAGTTCAGTCCCCATGCGCAACCAATCTTCTTTTTTTAATGCTGAATATTTTAATTCACGATAACCTTTACCCGCAGTTTCAGATTTGATCGCAAAACCTACTTTAGGTAAAGCTCCACCTAATTTTTCCCATGCTTGACCAAAATTAACATTCATCGCTAATGCAGTTTGGCCATTCAAATCCTGAATAATTTGCGAAGCTACCGCACCCACAGAAGCGCCAGATAAATCTTGTTGCTGTTTGTTGTAAGCAGAAGTTAATGCAGACACAATGCGGTTTAAGCGTTCAGACGTATAACGTTGCTTATCAGATACACTTGGAGTGAAAATTACGCCATCACGACGCATTTGTAAAACAGATACTGCTAGTGCACTCGCATCTTGAGCCATAACTTGTTCTACTTGATATTTGATCTCAGTGCCCGACTTATCACCAATTCTTCCTGTTGGCGACCAGTCCGTCGTTAAAATCGCACCATTCGTCGTTGATGAAATACCGTCTTCTTTTAATAAGCGTTCAACTTGTTGTAGGTTATACACACTCGCTTGCTGTTCTGGATACACGATCAATGCTCGTTCACCATCGAATTGTGTTAATGAATTTTCAATAATCGCTAACGGTGTTGATGGAGGACGAATATCAATATTTTCTCCCTTTTTCACAGCAATATTAGGCAACGCATAAGTATCGTCTGCTTTTGGTAGCATTACGCCCCCGCTCGCCAACGGTGAAAATCCAGGGATAGAAGCCTCTGATTTTTGGAAAGAATCATTAGCAGTCTTTAATGCTTCAGGATCAGACGAACAGCCAGCCAATACGATAACCGCTGCTAAACTCAACATTATTTTTTTCATATTTGAACCTTAACTAAATTGAAAACTTTATGAATCTTGACCGCACTTCGACAGCCTATAATGCAAAAAGTTTAGGGGTAATGACTTACCCCTGATTTTTATAATAATCCTGCGATTTTTAGTGCTTCTTCCACTTTTGGTTGAACCTCTTCGCTTAACACCGTCAATGGTAAGCGTAGATGTGCTGACTTAATTAAACCTAAACGATAAGCCGCCCATTTCACAGGAATTGGGTTTGATTCAATAAAGAGATCATGGTGTAAACGCATTAAGCGAGCATTAATTTCTTCGGCTTTAGCAAAATCTCCCGTAAGAGCATAGCGACACATATCAGCCATATCTTTTGGTGCTAAGTTATTCGTTACAGAAATCACGCCTTCTGCACCGAGTTTCATCGCATCCAAACTCGTTGCATCATCACCACTTAAAACGATGAAATCCTTGCCTGCGAGTTCTTTAATTTTGGTGACACGACTAATATCTCCAGTTGCTTCTTTAATACCAACAATGTTGTTGATTTTTGCTAAACGAGCAACAGTTTCTGGCTTCATATCGCTACCGGTACGACCTGGTACGTTATAAAGAATTTGCGGTAAATCTGTACATTCAGCAATGGCTTTAAAATGCTGGAAGATTCCTTCTTGGGTTGGTTTGTTGTAGTAAGGTACAACAGATAGACAACCTGCAACGCCGCTATCGCGTAATAATTTTGTCATTGTAATTGCTTCGCTTGTCGCATTTGCACCTGCACCAGCAATCACAGGAATACGCCCCTTGGCAAATTCAACCGTCTTCTCAATAACCTTTACATTTTCTTCAATACTTAATGTTGCTGATTCACCTGTTGTTCCCACAGAAACAAGCGCATTAGAGCCTGCCTGAACGTGATATTCCACCAATTTTTCTAAACAAGCGAAATCTACTTCGCCGTAATTATTCATTGGCGTAACAAGTGCAACAATACTACCTGAAAATAAATGATTTTGTGCTGACATAGAACCTCCGTTGGTTTTTTAATTTTATTATTTGGTATAGCTCGTTATAGTCGCTAAAATGACTTGAATTTGCAAATATTTTTTCATCAAAGGAGCTTTTTATGAATCCGTTATCCGTTGGTAGCCAAGCACCCATTTTTACGTTATTAAATCAGCAAGAACAACCCGTTTCTTTAAATGATTTTCGCGGTAAAAAGGTGTTAGTCTATTTTTACCCGAAAGCACTCACGCCTGGCTGTACAACGCAAGCATGCGGATTGCGTGATAGTAAATCAGAATTAGATGAATTAGGTTTAGTTGTACTTGGCATTAGCCCCGATACACCGAAAAAATTAGCTCAATTTATTGAGAAAAAAGCCCTTAATTTCACACTACTTTCCGATCCTGATCACAAAATTGCAGAACAATTTGGCGTGTGGGGTGAAAAAAAATTCATGGGTAAAACTTACGATGGTATTCACCGAATTAGTTTTTTAATTGATGAAAACGGAAAAATTATTCACGTATTTGATAAATTCAAAACAACAGAACATCATCAAATTATTGTTGATTATCTTCGATCCCTATAACTCTTCAAAAATTACCGCACTTTTCTATATAAAGTGCGGTAAAAATTCATTATTTTTTCAGTTCAATATTTACGCGTTATTCTGCCTTTGCTAGAATTTATCCTTGATTGAAATTCATTCTCAATTATATTCCCAAGATATTTCTCAAATAATAAGGACAGAAAAAAATGATGCAGCTTTTTGATTTTTTACAACAGTACAGTGACTACTTTATCATCGGTTTATTATTACTGATGAGCATTATTATGCTAGCCATGGTAATTGAACGTTATCTTTTCTTAAGAAAGGTAAACGTCGCACACTATTCCACCATTCACGCATTAGATATCGATTTAAATCGCAATATGACCGTTATTTCTACCATTGGCGCAAATGCACCATATGTTGGTTTGCTTGGTACAGTTATCGGGATTTTATTAACGTTTTATCAAATCGGTCATGGCGGTGGTGAAATTGATACCGGCGTGATTATGATGCACTTATCTTTAGCATTAAAAGCGACAGCATTAGGTATTCTTGTGGCTATTCCATCGATGGTGTTTTATAACGGTTTAGGTCGTAAAGTTGAAGTTAATCGTTTGAAATGGAAAGTGTTAAACGAACAAAAAGATAAGGAATAGTCCGTGAAAAAATTCGATGAAATCAACATTATCCCTTTCATTGATATTATGTTGGTGTTACTTGCTGTGGTACTTATCACTGCGTCTTTTATCTCTCAAGGTAAAATTCAAGTTAACGTGCCTAAAGCCAGTACAGCCGTTGCATTTAAAGCTGATGAGCTTGCTAAATTATTGACTGTGACAGCGGATAAACAACTCTATTTCAATGATAGACCTATTACGCAAGAAGCCCTAGAAGCAGAAATTGCCCAATGGAACAAAGATCAAAAAGTCACATTAAAAATTGATGCTGAAGCCTCCTTCCAAGATTTTGTGACCATTACAGATATGCTCTCTAAAAATGAGATCAAAAATGTAGCTATTGTTTCTATGAAAGATAAGGGTAAAAGTGCGGGTAAAAATCCTCAAGAATCTGCACCCGCTCAATCTGTGCCAACGACGCCTTAAGGAATAATTATGCAGCAAACAAAACGTTCGCTATTAGGTTTGCTTATTTCTTTGATCGTGCACAGCATTGTTGTAGGATTAATCTTATGGAGTTGGAATAAGCCAAGTGATAGCGCCAATAGCGTATCAGGCGACATATCCACAAGTATTTCCATGGAAATGGTGCAAGGCATGGTGATGGAAGAACCTGCTCCTGAGCCAGAAAATGTACAAAAAGATCCAGAACCAGAAAAACAAGAGGTTGTGGAAGATCCAACAGTGAAACCTGAACCACAAAAAATCAAAGAACCAGAAAAAGAAAAGCCAAAACCAAAAGAAAAACCTAAAGAAAAGCCAAAGGATAAACCGAAAAAAGACGTTAAACCACAAGAAAAACCAATCAATAAAGATCTACCAAAAGGTGATAAAAATATTGATTCAAATGCAAACGTGAATGCTAAAGCAACCACAACTGGCGCCACCAATAGCAATGCACAAGTAGCAGGTAGTGGAACCGACACAAGCGAAATGGCAGCCTATCGCTCCGCAATTCGTCGTGAAATTGAACGTCATAAACGTTACCCTACTCGCGCAAAAATGATGCGTAAGCAAGGTAAAGTTAGCGTATCCTTCAATGTAGGTCCTGATGGCTCACTAAGTGGTGCTCGCGTTACTCAATCATCAGGTGATGAAAGCCTAGATAATGCAGCATTAGAAGCAGTTAACAGCGCAAGACCTGTCGGTGCAAGACCTTCAGGATTCCCTTCTGGGTTAAATGTGCCGATTAGTTTCACGCTTCAATAAAAAAAGTGCGGTTAATTCTCTTTGAGTTTAACCGCACTTTTATTTGGCTAGATTTAATTAAGCTACTCGATTACCTAAGGTACCATCATCAATCGATTCTTTCGGAGTACCTACCACTTCAGCAATTTTGTCCCCGTTCTTGAAAAATACAAATCCACCATTTTCCATTTTTGTCCAATTTTCATCTTTGGTTAATGGAAAGGTTGTAATGATATTCACTTTATCGCCTTCCTTTGCATAATCACTAAAATCAATGACACCATCATCATCAATTCTGTGCGCTTTACCAAAAGGCGCTTGTCGCATAACATAATGTAAATTCGTTGAACAATGAGCTATCATCCATTCGCCATTAGAGAGAATAAAATTAAATGTGCCGTGTTGAGCAAGCTCTTTTGTTACTTTTTGAATAGCCTCAAAAATTTCCATTTCACTCGGTTTTTTACGAAAAGTATTTTTAAGATATTCCGCCATATAACAAAAAGCAGCTTCAGAATCTGTAGAACCGATTGGCTGCAAAAAATGTTCTGTCATATCTGGTAAGTTTTTCAGATTACCATTATGCGCAAAAACCCAGTTTTGCCCCCAAATTTCACGAATAAACGGATGAGTATTTTCAATATTCACTTCACCCTGAGTCGCCTTACGAATATGCGCAATGACATTCAAAGACTTGATTTTATATTGCTTCACACAATCAGCGATGGGGGAAAGGCTAGCAGCTTGATTGTCGCGAAAAATACGCACTCCACGCCCTTCAAAAAAAGCGATTCCAAAGCCATCTGAATGACAATCAGTTAAACCAGCACGACGACGAAAACCTTCAAAAGAAAAGACAATATCCGTCGGCGTATTACAATTCATTCCGAGTAATTGACACATAATTTAAATAAGATATAACCTCACAATATATGAGTGATTTAACACCATTACGAAAGGAATATCAAGAGAGATTCTATGGATTTTTCATGTGATGTAGGTATTAGGTCTATCAGAAATAATGCTTTTAGCTAACACACCATTTTCTAGAAATCATTACCGATTATTTCTAATGAGAGTCCTATTCAAAAAATAAGATCTAGAATTAAAGTAATAAATATTGATAAAAGTAATTAATCTAAGGAAATTTAAAGGGTATAGTAAGAGGAAATGGTCCCCCCTACCGGACTTGAACCAGTGACCAAGCGATTATGAGTCGCCTGCTCTAACCGACTGAGCTAAGGGGGGAAAGTGCGGTGATTATAGAGAAATAATCACTTGAAGTCTATAAAAGAAGGGATGATTGATGAAAAATCAATCATCCCTTTTTATCATTATTGAAGCACTGAAATATCCGCCACTTGTAAGAATAACTCTTGAAGTGTGTTCAATATCGCTAAGCGGTTTTGGCGTAATACTGGATCTTCAGCATTTACCATTACGTTATCAAAAAAACTATCTACCGGTGTGCGTAAGTTCGCTAATTTATCTAATACTGCGGTGTAATCGCCTTCTGCGATAAGCGGTTGTACTTCAGTGCGTAATGCAAGTACTGCTTCCGCCAGGGCTTTTTCTGCAGGCTCTACGCAAGCGGTCAAATTGATCTCGCCGATTGCAGCATCCGCTTTGGCTAAGATGTTACTTACACGTTTATTTGCTGCCGCTAACGCTTCTGCTGAATCTAACGTGCGGAAGTGTGATACCGCACGCACACGCGCATCAAAATCAGCTGGACGAGTTGGACGACGCGCCAATACCGCTTGAATTACATCCACCGCAATGCCTTCATCTTGATACCATGCACGGAAACGACCGAGCATAAAGTCCACGACATCAGTAACCACATTTTGATTGGTGAGTTTATCACCGAAAAGTGCGGTGGATTTTTTCACTAAATCGTCCAAATCCAGCGGCAAGTTTTTCTCAACGATAATACGCAATGCACCTAATGCCGCACGACGCAATGCAAATGGGTCTGCACTACCTTTTGGTGCTTGGCCGATGCCGAAGATCCCTGTTAAAGTGTCAAATTTATCCGCTAAAGCGACCGCACTTGCCACCAACGATTTTGGTAACTCATCACCCGCAAAGCGTGGCATATATTGCTCATTTAATGCGACTGCGACTTCTTCATCTTCACCATCGTGACGAGCATAGTGCATACCCATTACACCTTGCGTATCAGTGAATTCAAATACCATGTTCGTCATCAAGTCACATTTTGACAGTAAACCTGCACGTTTTGCTTTCGCTTCATCTGCACCAATTTGTTTTGCAATTTCGCCTGCAAGTTGCTCAATGCGGTCTGTTTTGTCTTTCAATGTGCCCAGTTGTTGTTGGAACAACACGGTTTCTAAGCGTGGTAAACGATCGACCAGTTTTTGTTTTAAGTCGGTTTTGAAGAAGAATTCCGCATCGGTTAAACGTGGACGAACCACTTTTTCATTCCCCTCGATAATCGCGGTTGGATCTTCTGGGTTGATGTTCGATACGAAAATAAAGTGCGGTAATAATTTGCCGTCTTTGTCATAAATTGGGAAATATTTTTGGTCGCCTTTCATAGTGTAAACCAATGCTTCCGCAGGCACAGCTAAGAAACGCTCTTCAAATTTTGCCGCTAATACGTTTGGATATTCCACCAACGAAGTCACTTCTTCAAGCAGGCTTTCTTCAATATCAGCCACGCCGCCAAGTGCGGTCGCTTTTGCTTGAGATTTTGCAAGAATTTCTGCTTTACGCTCGTTGAAATCAGCCACTACATAACCTTTTTTACGCAATAATTGTGGATATTGGTCTGCATGTTGAATTTCAAATTCTTTCTCGCCTAAGAAACGGTGACCTCGAATGGTGCGTGCGCTTGCTACACCTAAGATTTCACCTTCGATTAACTCATCACCTAACAGCATGGTCACAGTATGAACAGGACGAATAAACTGCACGGTTTTGTCAGCCCAACGCATTGGTTTTGGAATTGGCAATTTTGCTAAGGCATTAGCCACAATGTCGTTTAGCAAGTTTTTGGTCGGCTGACCTTCAATTTTTGCACGATGAACTAACCATTCGCCTTTATCAGTCGCAATGCGTTCTGCTTGCTCAACGGTAATACCACAACCGCGCGCCCAGCCTTCTGCCGCTTTAGTTGGTTTACCTTCTGCATCAAAGGCTGCAGATACTGCTGGCCCGCGTTTTTCGATTTCTTTGCTCGGTTGCTGTGTGGCTAAGTTCAACACTTTCACCGCCAAACGACGCGGTGTCGCAAACCATTCGATCTTGTCGAAGGTTAAGCCCGCTTGGTTTAATTCCGCCTCAACGTTATCCGCAAAAGAGGTTGCTAATGTTTTGAGAGCTTTTGGTGGCAGCTCTTCCGTGCCAATTTCTACTAGGAAGTTTTGGGTTGTCATTTTGTTTTCTCTGGTAAGGTGCACCTTGGCACCATTTTATTTTAATTTAATCTTTTTCAATAATAGCTTCACATTTCACCGGAAAATTAAGTGAATTTGCAATAAAACACGCGTGATGTGCATTTTCATGTAATGCCAATGCCTTAACGGCATCCGACTCGCTTGAAATTCTCACACGAGGTTTTAATGTTGCCGAAATAAATCGTCCAGCATGCTCAGAATTGCCTTCATCCATAATTGCTATTGCTTCATCACGGTATTCTTGCACAATAATGTTATTAACTGCACAAAAATGTAAATACCATAATTTATGACAGGCAGAAATAGATGCCAGTAGCATATCTTCAGGATTCCAACGAGTTTTATCGCCACGAAAAGCAGGATCAGCAGAACCTAAAATATTAGGTTTATTCAATGCCGAAGCAATAAAATCCCGTTCGTATGCAATATAAGATGAAGTACCAGCTCCTAAATTTCCAACCCACTCTACCGTAGTTTGATAAGTATGTTGCTTCATTATATTTCCCGTTATCATTTCTGCCAAATCTCCCCTATTCATCTTTGCTAAAGAGGGGATTGGATCTTTGGAGAGTTAAATATTTATGTTCTATTTTAACGTTTTTTGAAAGCAGATAATTTAATCTCTATTAAACTTAAAATGTAAATGAGTCAGTTACTATCAATTTACTCAAGAATTCTCCTCTTTAGCAAAGAGGGGTAAGGGAGATTTACTCGCTTCGCTCGCACTTCGTGCCGTTGCTAAAGCAACGTTCAAACGCTTGCGTTTGTGACAGAAGTTAATCCAACTTCATACTCAATAATCCCTCATATTCTAAAATATAAATAGCCCGCTACTGTCAATTTACTCAAGAACTTCCCCCCTCTTTAGCAAAGAGGGGTAGGGGAGATTTGTCAGAGGTTAATCCAGCCTCATACTCAATTAGCCCTCACATTCTCTAAAAACAAATAAATCTTCTCTACTACCGCTTCAATTTCACGTATGACTTCATCATTGCTAAACCGCATCACCGTAAAACCAAGTGAATTT
Source organism: Haemophilus haemolyticus M19501 (assembly GCF_000222025.1). GTDB lineage: Bacteria > Pseudomonadota > Gammaproteobacteria > Enterobacterales > Pasteurellaceae > Haemophilus > Haemophilus haemolyticus_G. The sequence goes on from NZ_AFQO01000017.1 coordinate 31,302, forward strand.
AATGCTGCGTCTCGCAATGCGTCTTTTTCCTGATAATCAGGTTCATAATGCTGGCTACCATCTAATTCGATAATCAGCTTTGCTTTCGCACAATAAAAATCAACAATATAACTTAAAAGTGGCTTTTGTCGATTAAATCGAAAGCCTAATAATTGATCTCGATTGATGTGTTGCCATAATTTTCTTTCCGCATCCGTTTGCTCCACTCGCAATTTCTGCGAATTCTCTTTTAAGTATTTTTCATAGGGTTGCATGAACGCTACTTCTTACCGTTTTCAATACTCCCACTCAACACCTGTTGAAAACGTTCGTAATCACAAAAACCATTTGCATCTTTTTCACAGCCTTTGAGGGTTAATGCCGTTTGATTTGGTGGTGTTGCTAAACTTAATGGCGTGATGTTAATCAGTTGTTCAGTGGTTTGATACACATAATCCAACTTAAATTTAAGCTTGCCACTTGGTTTGTGTTTCCACACTTCAAATAGCAACTTGCCACCGATTGGGATATTTTCCAATGAATCATTCAATTCATAAGGCTCAACACCCAGTGCTGCAAGCAGAGCAACGATATTAGAATCGTGTCCAACCAATAAGTTAATTTTATTTTCACTATTTAGCTGTTGCTGAATAAATGCTAACAACGGATATGATGCATTTTGTGCCAATGCTTCGTTGTTTTTAAATAAAGTGCGGTAATATTCGTTTTTAATTTCGTTAATTGCACGCCATTTTTCTTGGCTATCCACGCGGCCGTTTGTGATTTCTGAATCAGGCTTACCCACATAATGTGAAAGCAATAACGCACTGACAATTTTCTTCCCGGTGCTAATAGAACCAGTAATTTTGACTGACTTACCATCTTTAATACTGTATTCACCGACTTTTCCACCTAAATCACATTCGCCTTTTTGTAAGCAGTTTGGTGAATTTTTATAATCAATGATTTTACTTAATAACGCATAATTTGGTGCAAGTTTTTGCTGTAACGCATTTAAATCTACTTTGCTTTTTGCAGATTCAATTAAGGCTTTACTTGGATTATGCGCTTGGGTGTTAAAAATCGGATCTTTTTCTGAACCAATTTTACCGTGATGTTGCAGTTGAACATTACAACCTGCAAATGCACCAGAAACAATCGCCTGACCTGTTGCAATGGTGCGTTGCACGCCATTCGCATAAGCGAAAATGCCTTTGCCTGATGCACAACGTTCTGTTGTTAATAATCCTTTGTCTGCCAGCCATTGCCCTAAATACTGTCCGAAATAGGTTTCTAGCACCGTCCCTTTTGCCGTGAGATAGCCAGATGGTACATTCCATTTTGCCCACTCATAAGGGGAATATTTCGCCATTTCTTGCGGATCTTTTTCCACTGGCGAACGCAATCCGTGTCGGCTAAAAATCAATACTTTCTCTAATTCATAATCAGAACTTGAGGAATTTGAGCTATTTTCTGTTGCTAACACACTAGTTGCTAAAGCAGAGCCAAGCAAAAGTGCGGTAAATTTTAGGGTTATTTTTTTCATATTCGAGACTTAATCATTTAATGTTGAAATTGAACTATAAAAATTCAAGGCATATTTGGTGCCGTAAACTAACACCATAAATACTGCAACAATATTGACTACCGCAAAAAAGATTAGTTGTTTACTGTTGCTCTCCACCCAGAGCATTTTAAATAATGCGAGCGTACCAATATTTTCATCAAGTTCACTCTCTCCGCTTAATGCTCTTAAGGTTTTCAGCATCTTGCGTAGAAAAGCGACAGTATTGATTGCCATTACACTGAGTGCAATAAATCCAGAAGCGAGGCATAAAAACAGCACTAGTACATCACTCCAGCCCCAATGTACCCAATCCAACTCAGAAAACATAAATAATGCCAGTGATAAAAATAACACTGCAGGCGTTAAATTTCGTAGAAACATTAAATAGTCATCGCCAATTTTAAATAAAAATTGTAAAAAACTGACCTTCTTCATTACTTACGAATCTTCCAACTTGTCTTGGTTTTCATTAAACGCACTTTACCATCTTTTGAGACATAGCCGCCTTTTACCACATCTAAAACCGTATTTTCTGGCAAATCAGACGCAAACACTTCAACCTGTTGTTTATCTTCCGAAAGAATGCCGTAAACCGCTTGGGTTTTATTGGCGGGGTCATCTAGCTTAATATCCGCTACATCAAACACGTGTACACAGGCTTTTCTCAAATAAGAATAAGACTGCCCCGAACTTGGTAAGCAACCGTGAGCATCGGTTTGACCGCCCAAAGTTGGCATTTCAGTTTGCGGTTGCGCATTACTACAAGCGGTCAAAATCATCGCTGAAGTTGCAAAGGCTAAGGGTTTTGTTCACCATTTTAGAAAATCTCTTTTAGTTTGGATTCATCCAAAATAACACGATCGTCATCTAACAATAACGCCGGAAAGCCCGCATAGCCTTGTGCTTTTGCATCATCAAATGCGGTGTGACGATCACGCAAGCGTAACCATTGTTTCAAATTCGGGATGGAAGATAGTACTTCCACTGACTCATAATCCACGCCCAAGCGTTTTAACTCCGCCACAAATGGCGCAGTATCAGAGCAATCTGCCGCATAATAAAGAATGGGTTTGCTCATTTTTCTCTCCTAAAGTGCGGTCAAATTTTACCGCACTTTTTTGAATTACCTTTAAGCGTTATTTTTTACAACCAGGGAAACCTAAGGCTTCACGGCTTGCATAATAGGCTTCAGCCACCCCTTTGGTTAAGGCACGAATACGTAAAATATAGCGTTGGCGTTCGGTGACCGAAATTGCTTTACGTGCATCTAACAAGTTGAAGCTGTGTGCTGCTTTCAAAATACGTTCATAAGCTGGCAATGGTAACGGTTTTTCTAAAGCTAATAACTCTTGTGCTTCTTTTTCGTATTGATCGAAGCAGTAGAATAAGAAATCTGTGTTTGCGTGTTCAAAGTTATAGGTTGATTGCTCAACTTCATTTTGATGGAAAACATCGCCATAAGTGGTTTTGCCTAATGGACCATCAGACCAAACTAAGTCATACACAGAATCGACGCCTTGAATGTACATAGCTAAACGCTCTAAACCGTAGGTCACTTCGCCTGTTACAGGTTTACATTCTAAGCCGCCCACTTGTTGGAAATAGGTAAACTGGGTTACTTCCATACCGTTTAGCCATACTTCCCAACCCAAGCCCCAAGCACCTAAGGTTGGGTTTTCCCAGTTATCTTCCACGAAACGGATGTCGTTTTGTGTTGGATCGAAGCCGAGCATTTCAAGCGAGCCTAAATAAAGTTCTTGAATATTATCTGGAGAAGGTTTGATCACTACTTGGAATTGGTAGTAATGCTGTAAACGGTTTGGGTTTTCGCCGTAGCGACCATCGGTCGGACGACGTGAAGGTTGAACATAAGCAAATGCCATTGGCTCTGGGCCTAATGCACGCAATGCGGTCATTGGGTGAGAAGTACCTGCACCCACTTCCATATCAAAAGGTTGCACAATGGTGCAGCCTTGGTTTGCCCAATATTCTTGTAGGGCTAAAATCATACCTTGGAATGTTTTTACGTTAAATTTTGTGCTCATAATCGTTGATCTAATGTGATTAAAAATGCCCGCATTATACTTGAAAGCGTAAGGCGGATAAAGGCGAAAAAGTGCGGTCAAAAAACGAATTTTTTTACAAAATGGACAGAATTTGTAAAGTAAATGAAAATTCTCAACTAGGAAATGAATTTCTATTGTGCCAGAATAATGCACTTTTTTAAAAAGAGGAACCAACTTAATGAAAACTAACTTAATTACTACCGCACTTTTCCTGAGCAAATTGCCGCACAATCTCCTTATTCTAAAAATCGCTTGATGATGTTGGATAAACTCAATGTGGATAAACCAACCCTTGAGCCGCAACTCACCGCATTATTGCCCTATCTCGATAAAACGTTTCTTATCAATGAAACCTTTTACCCACAACTTGTAGCAGATTTGAAAAAACTCGGGGCAAAAATTGAGCCAATTAATAACACGCCACAAACGGCAGAAGAATTATTTGGGCTTATATTGCACTTGGGCAAACTTACGGGTAACGAAACCCATGCGGAATCTTTGGTTAAAAAACTTAAATTACAAGATTCTCGCCTCAATCTATCACTCACTGACACATTAATACTTTCAGATACAGGCATTGTAGAAACTTATACGCCACAGTACCTACTTTACTTAATTTGCTAGGCTTAACCCCGCTAAAAACACTGCTTACGGAACAAAATTTTTCTCTTGAAAAAGTGTTACGAGCTGACCCAAACGTGTTGATTGAAATCAGCGACCAACAAAGTTACAACGAGCAAGCGGAATTACTTAAACATCCGCTTTTACAAAATCTTTTTAAAAATCGACCGCACTTTCGTATTCCAATGAAATATACCTATTGCTTCGATCACGGCGTGTGGCAAGGTGCAGAGAAGATTTATCAACAATTAAAATGATATTTGGATTACATAGGAAATTATTCATTGACCAAAACACTAAAATTAAATACCGCACTTTTCTTAGCGTTGCTGTTGATTAGCAGTTTTGCAATTTATCATCAGCTCGGCGATTTTGCTCATCTCAAAAATGCCGATGGTGTGCTTACGGATATGCGTTCGCTCGTATTGCTTGATATTCGCCTACCGCGCATCGGACTAGCCATTTTAACTGGCGCAAGCCTTGCTTTAGCAGGCAATGCAATACAAGGGATATTTCAAAATCCACTTGCAAGTCCCAGATTATTGGGTAGTAGTACCGGTGCAACCACCACCAGTGTCTTTTTGCTTTACTATTTTTCCGTACCCTTAAGTCTGTTGCTTATTGGCGGTGTAGCTGGCGCGTTATCTAGTTTTTTATTGGTTTATTTAATCGCTAAAAACCACGGTACAACGGCGATGATTTTAAGTGGTTTAGCCGTCAATATGTTTCTCTCTGCTGCCGTCGCATTGCTACTTTCGAACGCAGAAAGCCCGTGGGCGTTGGCTGAACTGTACCGCTGGCTACAAGGCTCTCTTGTATCGGCAAAATTTGATACGCTACTCATTTCATTTCCAATCGTATTATTGGGATTATTCTGTTTGTATCGTGAACGCCGCTATATTGACTTGCTCACCTTCGGTGAAGAAACTGCAAGTACAATGGGCGTAAATCCTAAACGTAGCTTTTTCGTCATGACCTTTGGCGTGGCATTATTAGTTGGAGCAACGATTCCACAAACAGGCACTATCGGTTTTGTTGGCTTAATCGCACCGCACTTTGCTCGCCTATTGCTAAAAAAACGCCCTTCGCAACTTTACATCACCAGTGCATTACTTGGCGCATTATTGCTACTTATTGCGGATCTTTGCGTGCAATATATTCCTGTCTTTTCACATATTTATATTGGCACGCTCATCGCAATCATTGGCGCCCCTTGCTTAATTTGGATTTTAATTACGGAGCAACGCAAGTTGGCAAGATAATGATTAGAATCGAAAACCTTTCTCAGCCTTATGGCTTAAACAACATCAGCTGCACGCTTCCTAAAGGAAAACTGATCGGCATTATGGGCGCAAATGGTGTGGGTAAATCAACTTTGCTCAAAACGATCGCAGGAATTTTACCTATTGCAAAAGGTGAAATTTATTTTGGGAATAGCCCGTTAAGCAAAATGAGTACAACGGAAAAAAGCCAGCAACTCGCTTATCTTGCGCAAGATACCAATATCCATTGGGATTTATCGGTTTATGATGTGATTGCTCTCGGCTTAAATTCGCCATTATCATCGGCAAAAGAGCGGTCAAAAATCACGGAGATTTCACAAAAATTTTCGATAGAACATTTGCTTAATAAATCCTTTCAGAAACTGTCAGGCGGAGAAAAAGCACGAGTGCAACTCGCTCGTTGTTGTATCAAAAATGCACCGATATTGCTTGCTGATGAACCTATCGCACCACTCGATCCCTATTACCAAATAGACATGATGGAACAATTAAAATCGCTCACGCCCCAGCATACTTGCGTTGTAGCGATCCATCATTTATCCCTTGCATATAAATACTGTGATGAAGTGATTTTGCTCAATAAAGGCAAAATCATTGCGACTGGCAAAACACAAGCGGTGCTAAATTCAGCGAATCTTGCACAAGCCTTTGATATAAGCGTGAAATTTGATGTAGAAAAAAGAGAGATTTATGGAATAGAGAAATTGGAAACTTAATTCCAATTTCTCATTTTGCTGAAAGTAAAAAAGTATTTTCGAGAAAAATCAACCGCCCTTACAAATCAACCAAGGAACTTGCTTGCCTTGTTGATTCTTGTAGTAAATGGAACTTTGAGATCGCGCGATTAAGTCCACATAACTTCCTTGAATTGGATCATACGAACGATAAACCACTTCAAATTTTGTACCGCGCGCATTCAGTGTCAGCGTATATGAATGATCAAAAGGCACCGCCTTACCATTATCTAACTGGAAATAAAACCCGAAGTTATCTTTCATACGGCTTTCACGCGAAAGAGGGAAATAAGTCGTCAAATGAGAAATCCCCCCAGTTTCTTTATTATTACAACGATAATGATATGGCTTGTAATTAACCGAATTATTTAACTCAGCTTGGCTAATATTATTCTTTAAAAATCGAGATTTAACCGTTTTCTTGGGCTGATGTGTTGTGGTACAAGCAAATAAACTCACTAGGACACCCACAAACAATGCCATCTTTAATTTATTCATAAATACAAAATTCCGAGAAATAAGAAAGCGCGTATGATAGCGGAAATTGGGGATTGTGCAAGGGATTGGAATGAGACTAAAAAATGCAATAAAAACTGGAAATGTAATTCCAAATACACACAAAAAAATAAAATATGGAAATTAACTTCCGATTTTTGTACACTTTTTTACAGATATGAAATTAACTTCCAATGAGTAAAGCTATGATCTCTCGTGAAAATTATTTACAACAACTGATTCAATTTAAAGATACCGATTTTATTAAAGTCATCTCGGGTGTTCGTCGTTCTGGTAAATCGGTGTTACTCATGCAATACCGTGATTACTTGCAACAGCAGGGCATTGCTTCCGAAAACATTATTTATCTCAATTTTGAATCTTTTGAATATCAATGGGTGAAAGACGCTCAAGATTTCCAACAGCTTATTCAAGAAAAAATGCCGTCTTCCCCAGCTAAAACCTACTTTCTGATTGATGAAATTCAATTTGTGGAAGGTTGGCAAAAAATCGTCAATGGGCTTCGCGTGAGTTTTAACACCGATATTGTGATCACGGGTTCTAATGCCAATTTGCTTTCTGGCGAGCTTGCGACGCTGTTAAGCGGTAGGTATATAGAAATCAAAATTTACCCGCTTTCTTTCAAAGAATTTTTGCACGCCAAAAATGTGGATAGTCAATCAAGATTGGTCGATAAACTCTATTCGGAATACGAAAAATACGGTGGTTTCCCCAGTGTTGCTATTGCTAATGAACCTTTAAAAGAAACGATTTTATCAGGCATTTTTGATTCCATTGTGCTGAATGACATTGCGCATCGAGCCGGCGTGAAAGATACCCATATTCTTAAAAGCGTGATTCTCTTTCTGGCGGATAACGTAGGACAGTTGGTGAATCCAAGCAAAATCAGCAACACGCTCACATCCGAACGTGTCCCCACCTCAAATCACACGATCAGCAAATATCTTGATCTGTTAGAAAATGCGTTTCTTTTTTATAAAGCAAAACAATACGATATTCGCGGAAAAGGCTATTTAAAAACCAACGCGAAATATTTTATTGTGGATAACGGTTTGAGACGACACGCTATCGGCAAAAAAGGGGCAAATTATGCCAATCGTTTAGAAAATATCGTTTTTATTGAATTGCTAAGACGGGGTTATACCGTAGATGTCGGTAAACTCGACAGCAAAGAAATTGATTTTATCGCCCGAAAAGCCGATGAAATTCTATATGTACAAGTTGCCTTTGAAATCCCTGAAAATACCCACGAAACAGATAATCTTTTGCATATTAAAGATAACTATAAAAAGATTTTAATTACGGGAAAATATTACGAACAAACGGAGATTGATGGGATTGAAGTGATTTATGTGGTGGATTGGTTGTTGCAGTAAATATAAAAACGTTGGAAATTTTAACCGCACTTTTGTGATTAATGTTTATGCTGGTGCGCGTTTCCTAATACGTGCCTTGGACATTAAATAAAGTGCGGTTGATTTTTGAAGTATTTTTGTTGGAATTAGGCACACGCTGTGAAGCGTGTGCCAATAGAGTGTAAATAAAGAAAGATAGTACCAGCGGTCACGCTGGTGCAGCTTAATAAAAACATTACGAATTTTATTTATAAGCCGTTGGCATAACCAATATTCAAAATTCTTTGGATTTTTTGATCGCGCTTTTAGCTGAGAGGCACAAGCGAGGACGCTTGCGCTATCATGGGGGAGACTAATGAACTTTGAATCTTTCTTTTTTTAGCCTTAGCATATTTAAAATTTCATCTAATTTAAATTTATCAAATGGATCAAGCTCTTTTGAATTATATCTATTAGTTAAGCAAGCTATAAACTTATCAATAAAGCTTTCTTCAGCTTCCAAATATTCTGCTAATGTTATTCCATCAATAGTATGATTTGTTTTATATCTTTCATCAAGAAAGTAACAAAAATTATATAATCCATTATAATTATTGCTATCATCAATTAAGCCTTCCATAACTTGATTAACATTTTCTTCAGTCAGAAAAACTTTATACTTGTATTTTTCATAGCTGCTATACGTATTATTCCAGTCTCCAGCTTTTATAAATGGCAATAATTTATATAAATTGTTAATAGTATTATTATTTTCTAAAATTAAGTTTTGTTTTTTAAAAATTTTATAGAACTCTGATCTTATCCTCATAAAATCCAGATCTTCTTCATTAATATATCCCAACCCTGTAGCATTAAGTCTAAAAAATTTAAGATCAGGTAGTGAGGAGTTTTCTTTATATTTATTCACGTATTTTGAAAGTATACTTTCTATTTCATTAATTGATATATCTTTGCATAGAT
>NZ_AFQO01000016.1 GCF_000222025.1 Haemophilus haemolyticus M19501
TTTTTTATGAGTGGGCTTATTTATTACCACATGCTTTAATTGTTTCTGTTCAAGAACCAAAGAATGAATATTCGCTAAAAAATAGGTTTGTTCTGCTTCAGGAATGGGAAACGGCATCAAGTTGAGTAAATCTTGATGGATGGCTAAAACTTGTGGAAAAATAACCGTACTTCGAATTTCTTCGAGCATTTCTGGATAAAGTGGAGAAACGCAACCTCCTCGTTCTATTCGACCTAAGCTGCAAGCAATGTGTAGCAGCATAAAATCCATTTGAGGCGTATTCACATCAGCTTGCCAGTAATAAGCTAATCGATCTCGTAAACGAAATACCACATCAATAATAGATTGATTTATTTGCCTGCGAATTTTCCAACGTTCTAGTTGCTTAAATAACCGCATTTGTTTTATTAGTTCAAAATTTGTTCACTAATTTACCGCACTTTACTGAAATAAAACAGTGCACAGATCACAGTTTTGTAGCAAAATGGTAAAAAATTTGTAAGGATGTAAAAATGTTAGATTATGAGATGTTCAATCCATATGAAGGATTGATTTTTGATATGGATGGAACTTTAATCGATACCATGCCCGTGCATGCGCAGGCTTGGACGATGGTGGGAGAGCGATTTGGCTATGAATTTGATTGCCAAATTATGTATAACTTTGGTGGAGCGACAGTTCGAACTATCGCGGGGGAAATGATGAAAGCAGCGAATATGCCACTAGATCGAATTGAGGATGTGCTGGCTGCAAAACGTGAGTTGTCTTATCAACTGATTCCGACTCAATCAAAGTTATTGCCAACCTTTGAGATTGTGAAATCCTTCCATCAGAAAAAGCCGATTGCTCTGGGATCTGGCTCACACCGTAAAATTATTGATATGTTGATGGATAAACTGGCTATTGCACCTTACTTTAATGCGGTTGTTAGTGCCGATGATGTAAAAGAACATAAACCACATCCAGAAACTTTTTTACGTTGTGCGGAATTAATTCAAGCAAATCCAAGTCGTTGTATCGTATTTGAAGATGCTGATTTAGGTGTGCAAGCGGGATTAAATGCGGGAATGGACGTGTTTGATGTGCGTACACGAGAAATCATTTCGCCAAGATAATGGATATTTTTTCATTTTTGAGCGCTGATTTTTGGCAAACTCATGCATTATGCCTTATGTTTGTCAGCGCATTCTTGAGTGCAACGGTATTACCAGGTAATTCAGAGGTTGTATTTGTTGCGCTTGCTGTACCTAAATTAGTGTTGGGATCTTTATTTAGTGCAGATATATTAGCTCTAATATTGATTGCAACCGCTGGAAATAGCTTAGGAAGTTTAACCACTTACGGGATTGGGCGATGGATGCCAAAATTCGATCCCAAAAATTACCGCACTTTATGGGCAATAAATCAGCTACGGCGTTATGGGGCGATTGCTTTACTTTTGAGCTGGCTGCCTGTAGTTGGCGATTTATTTTGTGCCATAGCAGGTTGGTTAAGATTAAATTTTGTAGCAAGTAGTCTCTTTATCTTTCTTGGAAAACTGGTTCGTTATGTTGCGTTATTGTTTTTTAGTGCACCATTCTTATTATAAAATGCGCAAGAAAAAGCCCCACAATGAATGCAGGGCAAATAACCTAAGGAACCAATTTTATTAAAACAACTGCAAGCTGCTTGTTCTATGAGACTAGCACTTTATAAGAAAGTTCAAATTTTTCTAAAAATTTTTTAAATAAAAATTCGGGATAAAAAAAGCCCCACAATAAATGTGGGGCAAATAACCTAAGGAACCAATTTTATTAAAACAACTGCAAGTTGCTTGTTACATAAGACAATGAGCCTTGCCATAAAGTTCATTAGAATTTGCAAAAAAATGAACATTTATTCAAATTTATTTTTAATTTACTGATTTATAAGGAAAACTTTATGCCATTACTTGATAGTTTTAAAGTGGATCATACCAAAATGAATGCACCAGCAGTACGTGTTGCAAAAACGATGCGCACGCCAAAAGGTGATGACATTACCATTTTTGATTTACGTTTTTGTATTCCAAATAAAGAAATTCTTCCGCCAAAAGGTATTCATACGCTTGAACATTTGTTTGCGGGTTTTATGCGTGATCATTTAAATAGCGATAGCATTGAAATTATTGATATTTCTCCGATGGGATGTCGCACGGGATTCTATATGTCCTTGATTGGTACGCCAAATGAACAGCAAGTAGCACAAGCTTGGCTAGCTTCAATGAAGGATATTTTAGGTGTGCAAGATCAAATAACTATCCCTGAATTAAATATCTATCAATGCGGTACTTATACGGAACATTCTTTGGAAGAAGCACACGAAATTGCAAAAAATGTTATCGCTCGTGGTGTGGGCGTGAATAAAAATGAAGATTTAGCACTCGATGATTCGTTATTAAAATAGGAGAAATCATGACAACACTTGGCACAGCATTAACCCCTAATGCAACCAAAGTAATGATGTTGGGTTCTGGTGAACTAGGTAAAGAAGTAGTGATTGAATTGCAACGTTTAGGCGTTGAAGTCATTGCAGTTGATCGCTATGAAAATGCCCCAGCACAACAAGTGGCACATCGTGCATACACCATTTCTATGTTAGATGGTAATGCATTGAAAACGCTTGTGGAGAAAGAAAAGCCTGACTACATTGTTCCCGAAGTTGAAGCTATTTCGACTGCCACTTTGGTTGAATTAGAACAAGCCGGCTTTAATGTTGTGCCGACTGCAAAAGCTACTCAACTTACGATGAATCGTGAAGGGATTCGTCGTCTAGCTTCAGAAGAGTTAGGGTTACCAACTTCGCCTTACCAATTTGTAGATAATTTTTCAGACTTTCAAAGTGCGGTCGAAAAAATTAGTATTCCTTGTGTGGTGAAACCGATTATGTCTTCTTCTGGACATGGGCAAAGTATTTTAAAGTCTAAAGATGACATTCAAAAAGCTTGGGATTACGCGCAAGAAGGTGGGCGCGCGGGAGCTGGTCGAGTAATTGTTGAAGGTTTTGTCAAATTTGATTATGAAATCACGTTACTGACAGTACGCCATATCAATGGTACAAGTTTCCTTGCGCCAATAGGTCATCGTCAAGAAGATGGTGATTATCGGGAATCTTGGCAGCCTCAAGCTATGTCAGATATTGCATTATCAAAAGCGCAATCGATTGCTGAGAAGATTACCAGTGCATTGGGTGGATTCGGTATTTTCGGTGTAGAGATGTTTGTGTGTGGTGATGAGGTGATTTTCAATGAAGTATCACCTCGTCCTCATGATACAGGAATGGTAACGCTGATTTCTCAAGAGCTTTCTGAATTCGCTTTACATGCTCGTGCGATCTTAGGTTTACCAATTCCCGAAATTACGTTGATTAGCCCATCGGCGTCTAAAGCTATTGTTGTGGAAGGCAAATCACAAAATGTGCAATTTGGTGGAATCGAAAAAGCACTGGCACAACCTCATACTAATATTCGATTATTTGGTAAAGGTGAAGTGAATGGTCATCGACGCTTAGGCGTTTTACTTGCGCGTGATGTATCCGTTGAAAAAGCGTTGGAAAAAGTAAAACAAGCTTATGAACAGCTAGAAATTAGTTTATAAGAATCGAAAGTGCGGTAAAAATTTATCGCATTTTATTAAATGACTAACAGTCGATTTTTTTAGCGATATTAGGTTCATAAAAAACGCACTTTATATAAAGTGCGTTTTATTTTTAGAAGCGATTAATTAGCAAGCTTGTTTGCCATAAGCATCTTGACGAAGAATGTGACGAACACCTTCATCAAATTCTGCCAATACGCGATCTGCATCTTTCGGATCTTTACCGCGAGCATCCAAGTAGAATTTAATTTTTGGTTCAGTACCTGAAGGACGAGCAATTAAGCGTCCGCCATTTTCCAAGTTAAATACAAGGATATCGCTTTGACGATCTGTTTTAGTATGATCGATAAATTGCGCCACTTTCACGCCCGCGATTTCTGCTGGTGGATTGTTACGAAGTGCGGTCATTAATTTTCCGATTTCTGAAAGATCGCTGACTCGAATAGAGATTTGTCCACTTACATAAGCACCAAATTCTTTGGTAAATTCATCAGCATAATCTGCTAAAGTTTTGCCTTGTTTTTTCAAGTTACGCACAAGATCTAAGAACACGATTGCCGCAGAAATACCGTCTTTATCGCGTACTTTGTCTGGGTCAACTAAATAGCCCAATGCTTCTTCAAAACCAAACAATAAGCCAGATACTTTACCGATGTATTTGAAACCAGTTAAGGTTTCTTCTGATTGGAAACCGTATTTTTTCGCAATTTCAGCAAGTGCAGGAGAAGAAACAAGTGAGCAAGCCAATGTGCCTTGTTTGCCTTGATATTGTTTTGCTAAGTACCACCCTAAGAAACAGCCTACCACATTGCCATGTAGTGATTTCCAGTTACCTTGCGCATCAGGCACCGCAACGGCTAAACGGTCTGCATCAGGGTCATTAGCAATAATAAATTCAGCATTCTTTTCTTTTGCCACTTTAATTGCTAAATCTAGCGCACCTTTTTCTTCTGGATTTGGAAAGTTTACAGTTGGGAATGTGCCATCTGGCCAAACTTGATCTGCTACTACGTGAGGTTGTGGTAATCCTGATTTTGCTAGCGTTTTACTTAAAACTTCATAGCCTACACCGTGCATAGCGGTATAAACATAGTTAATGTCGCAAGCTGGCTCTTTAGCTAATGATGCTGTTTTTGCAATGTACGCATCTACAACTTCATCATCTAACACCACATAATTATCGTTACGTGGTAAATCTTGGATATTGCCAGCCGCAACTTTATCAATTAATGCTGCGATGTCTTTATCTGCTGGTGAAACGATTTGACCGCCGCCGTTTGCTTTGCCCAAATACACTTTATAGCCGTTATCTTCCGGTGGATTATGGCTTGCAGTTACCATTACACCCGCAGTGGTATCAAAATATTGGATGGCATAAGCTAAAACTGGAGTCGGTAATTTGCGTGGTAATAAATAAGCTTTTACGCCTGCACCCGCCATAATTTCAGCGGTGTCACGGGCAAAAACATCAGAGTTTTTACGGCCGTCGTAACCAATTACGATAGATGGTTCTTTATCGTAACCTTTTAAATATTCCGCTAAACCGCCAGCAGCTTGAGAAACTAAAACTCGGTTCATCCCCATTGAGCCAGCTTGTAAACGGCCACGTAAACCTGCCGTACCAAATTGCAAACGACCATTAAAACGTGCGTGCAATTCTGCTTCTGCCGCTTTATCTCCGCCTTTTGCTGCATCTAAAAGTGCGGTTAATTCTGCACGAGTTTCTGCGTCAGGATCTTGGTTTAACCAATGTTGTGCAACCTCAAAAAGTGTTGTCATAGCGTTATCCTTATTCGTTGAAATAAATAAAAAAATCGCCCTTAGACTAGCGGAAATCTAACAAAATGAAAACGGCTAATTATTAATTTTTTGATCTACTTAACATTTTTTATTCACGCAATCGGTTATCTGAGCTAATTTGGGAACGCTATTTGTATCGTAGGAATTTGTTTGAAAAATTCGCTATAATATCGCCCCAATATTTACAGCAAAATTTAACCGCACTTTAAGGATTTTCAATGTCATCCCAACCTCGTTTCGTCCATCTTCGCACGCACACTGATTTCTCGATGATCGACAGTATTGTCAAAGTGAAACCTTTAGTGAAAGCCTGTGCAGCTAATGAAATGATCGCGATGGGATTAACGGATTTTACTAATTTTTGCGGTGTGGTGCGTTTTTATGGCGAAATGCTTTCTTCAGGTATGAAGCCAATTATCGGTGCAGATATAAAAGTAAAAAGCCCATTGTGTGGCGATGAATACTTTGATCTTACTTTGCTGGCTAAAAATAATGAAGGCTATAAAAATATTACTTTATTGTTATCAAAAGCTTATCAGCGAGGTTATAACGATTTACCTTATATTGATCAAAATTGGTTAATTGAACATCGCGAAGGTGTGATTATTTTATCTGGCGGCACGCAAGGCGATGTAGGTAAAAAATTGTTGAAAGAAAACATAGCCGAAATTGAAAGTGCGGTCGCTTTTTACCAAGAATTTTTTGCTGATCATTTTTATTTGGCATTAAGCCGTACTGGTCGCCCAAATGAAGAACGTTATATTCAAGCGGCTTTGAAATTAGCAGAACGTTGTAATTTGCCACTAGTCGCAACTAATGATGTGATGTTTTTGAATGCAGAGGATTTTGAAGCCCACGAAATTCGCGTAGCGATTCACGATGGCTATACTTTAGACGATCCTAAACGTCCAAAACATTATACCTCACAGCAATATTTCCGCAGCGAAGACGAAATGTGCAAGTTATTCGCTGACATTCCTTCCGCTCTCGAAAATACACTATTAATCGCGCAGCGTTGTAGTGTGACTTTACGCCTTGGTCAATATTTCTTGCCTCAATTCCCGACGGGAGATTTAAGTACAGAAGATTTCTTGGTGCAAAAAGCTAAAGAAGGTTTGGAAGAACGTTTAGCTTTTTTATTCCCTGATGAAAAAGTGCGGTTAGAAAAACGACCAAAATATGATGAGCGCTTGCAGGTTGAGCTGGATGTAATTAACCAAATGGGGTTCCCGGGTTATTTCTTGATCGTAATGGAATTTATTCAATGGTCTAAGGATAACGACATTCCTGTTGGGCCGGGTCGTGGTTCTGGTGCGGGTTCATTGGTAGCTTACGCATTAAAAATCACTGATTTAGATCCGCTAGAATTCGATTTGCTTTTTGAACGTTTCTTAAATCCAGAACGTGTATCTATGCCCGATTTTGACGTGGATTTTTGCATGGATGGTCGAGACCGAGTGATTGAGCACGTTGCTGAAACCTATGGCCGCGGCGCGGTATCACAAATTATCACTTTTGGAACCATGGCAGCAAAAGCGGTGATTCGTGATGTGGGGCGCGTATTAGGGCATCCGTATGGTTTCGTTGATCGTATTTCGAAATTAATTCCTCCCGATCCTGGTATGACCCTTGCGAAAGCATTTGAAGCCGAACCACAATTACAGACCGCCTACGATAGCGATGAAGAAGTGCAAGCGTTGATTGATATGGCGCGTAAGCTGGAAGGTGTGACGCGTAATGCAGGTAAACATGCTGGTGGCGTGGTCATTTCACCAACCTTAATTACTGATTTTGCACCGCTCTACTGTGATAATGAAGGCTTACATCCGGTTACTCACTTTGATAAAAATGATGTGGAATATGCGGGCCTTGTTAAATTCGACTTCTTAGGCTTGCGTACTCTCACTATCATTAAATGGGCATTGGATATGATTAATGCTCGTATGGTGCGTGAAGGCAAGCCTCGAGTAGATATTGCCGCCATTCCACTTGATGATCCTGAATCTTTTGAATTACTTAAACGTTCCGAAACTACAGCCGTGTTCCAGCTGGAATCGCGTGGAATGAAGGATTTGATTAAGCGCCTGCAACCGGACTGTTTTGAAGATATCATCGCGTTGGTGGCATTGTTCCGTCCTGGTCCGCTGCAATCAGGCATGGTGGATAACTTTATCGACCGTAAACATGGGCGAGAAGAAGTATCTTACCCTGACGCAGAATATCAACATGAAAGCTTGAAACCTATTCTTGAGCCGACTTACGGTATTATTTTGTACCAAGAACAAGTGATGCAAATTGCGCAGGTGTTGGCTGGCTATACGCTGGGTGGGGCTGACTTATTGCGTCGAGCAATGGGTAAAAAGAAACCAGAAGAAATGGCAAAACAGCGCTCTGTATTTAAAGAAGGTGCAGAGAAAAACGGTGTTGATGGTGAGTTATCCATGAAGATTTTCGACTTGGTGGAAAAATTTGCTGGCTATGGTTTTAATAAATCTCACTCCGCTGCTTATGCCTTGGTATCTTACCAAACCCTTTGGCTCAAAACTCATTTCCCTGCAGAATTTATGGCTGCAGTGATGACATCTGAAATGGATAACACGGATAAAATCGTAGGTTTGTACGACGAATGTTTGCGTATGGGCTTAAAAGTAACGCCACCAGATATTAATATCGGCAAACACCATTTTAGTGTCAATGAACAAGGTGAAATTGTATATGGGATTGGCGCGATTAAAGGTGTGGGGGAAGGCCCGATTGACGCACTTGTGACGGCAAGAAATGAAGGTGGGATTTTCAAAGATTTATTCGATTTATGCGCTCGTGTAGATTTGAAAAAAATTAACCGTCGCACCTTTGAAAGCCTAATTATGTCGGGCGCCTTTGATAAATTAGGCCCACATCGTGCCGCACTTTCTAAGAATTTGGAAGATGCGCTTAGAGCTTCCGATCAGCATGCAAAAGATGAAGCAATGGGGCAAACGGATATGTTCGGCGTGCTGACTGAAACCCATGAAGACGTAGAAAATGCCTATGCCAATACACCGCCTTATACCGAAAAACAAATCCTTGATGGTGAACGAGAAACCTTAGGGCTTTATTTAAGTAGCCATCCGGTTAGCCGTTATTTGAAAGAACTTTCTCATTACACTTCAACTCGCTTAAAAGATCTTGCACCAAATCGTCGTGGACAAATTAGCACTGTGGCGGGGCTAGTCGTGGCATCAAGAATTGCGATGACGAAAAAAGGCAATCGGCTAGGTATTGCTACATTGGATGACCGTTCAGGTCGCTTAGATTTGACATTATTTGGTGAAAGTCTAGAACAATTTGGTGATAAATTACAAAAAGATACCGTTGTTGTTGCTTCTGGGCAAGTGAGCTTTGATGATTTTTCTGGCGGATTAAAAATGGCGGTGCGAGAGTTAATGACCTTAGACGAAGCACGTTCTCGTTATGTCAAATCCTTAGCTATTAGTCTTTCTGAGCATCAAATTACACCAAGTTTCATTAAACAACTTAAAGCATTACTTGAGCCAGTGAGTGGTGGAACCTTGCCGATTAACGTGTATTATCAAAGTCCGAAAGGTCGTGCGTTGTTACGTTTGGGCGTGCAATGGTCGATCATTCCAACAGATGAAATTCTGACGGAATTGGTTAATTTACTTGGCGAAAGTGCGGTGGAATTAGAGTTTGAATAATACAAAGGCGTGAAAAATATCACGCCTTTTTTATAAGATTAACGTAAGAAATAACGATAAGATTTGCTTTCTGTTACATCTTCAAAAACATAATTGAGTTGGGCAAGTGTCTGTTCAAATTCTGCTTGTTCGTGTTCTTCAATTTGGAAACCAGCAAGGATATTTCCATAGTCCGCACCGTGGGCACGATAGTGGAATAATGAAATATTCCAACGATTTTGCAACGTTTCCAAGAATTTTAATAACGCACCTTTTTGCTCTGGGAATTCGAACGTATATAAGCGTTCATTATCATTGGCTGCTCGACCTCCCATTAAATAGCGAACGTGCGTTTTCGCAATATCATCATCAGACATATCCTCAACATCAAACCCATTTTTAGTGAGATCTGCAATAATATCTGCTTTTTCTTGCTCATTTGTCGTTCTTACCCCAACAAACACACAAGCTCGTTTATCATCTGCATAACGATAACTAAATTCGGTTACAGCTCGGTTACCTAATACATAAGCAAATTTTAAGAAACTACCGGGTTGTTCAGGCATGGTCACGGCTAATAAAGCTTCTCGGTTTTCACCAATTTCACAACGTTCAGATACATAACGTAATGTGTGGAAATTTAAATTTGCGCCAGACAAAATTGCTGCCATATTTTTGCCTTCAATATGGTTTTGTTTCGCATATTTTTTCAAACCAGCTAAACCTAATGCACCAGATGGTTCTGCTACAGCACGAACGTTCTCAAATAAATCTTTCATTGCTGCGCATACTTCGTCACTATCGACCAATACCATATCATCAAGATATTGTTGGCATAGACGGAATGTTTCGTCGCCAATGCGTTTTACGGCAACGCCGTCGGCAAATAATCCAACATGGGTTAAATCTGTTGGTTCGCCTTTATCGAGAGCGGCTTTTAAGCACGCAGAATCCTTTGATTCTACACCGATGATTTTAATTTCTGGCATAAATTGCTTAAGCAAAATTGCCACGCCCGCAGCTAAACCGCCTCCACCGACTTGTACAAACACATAATCCAAATCTGCCACTTGTTGTAGCATTTCCATCGCTAACGTGCCTTGCCCTGCGATCACTAATGGATGATCGAATGGTGGAATAAATGTCATATTTTTTTCTTTTGAAAGCTCAATAGCTTTTGCTTTGGCTTCATCGAAATTAGCACCATGCAACAATACCTCACCACCAAAACCACGCACTGCATCCACTTTAATGCTTGGGGTGTTTTGTGGCATGATGATCAATGCTTTTAAGCCTAATTGTTTCGCTGATAATGCCACGCCTTGTGCATGGTTACCTGCAGATGCCGCTATTACGCCCGCTGCTTTTTGTTCTGCTGAAAGGCTAGAAATCATTGCGTAAGCGCCGCGTAGTTTAAAGCTATTTACTGGTTGGCGATCTTCGCGCTTGATCCAAATATTATTGTGCAGTCGTTCAGAAAGTTTTCCCATTTTTTGTAAAGGGGTCACTTGCGCTGCTTCATATACGCGTGAACCAAGTTTAACAATGGCATTGATATAATCGGATTGAGAAGGTTGAGGATTGGTGAGTAGGTTTTTCATAGTGTTTGTTTTTATGATGAAGTGCGGTTGGTTTTTCCTTTGTTTTATCCCCCTCTTATGAAGGAGGGGGAACCGTTAAATTATTTTAACAATGTTTTATCGCGTACCGCACCTTTGTCTGCAGAGGTTGCAAAGTGACCGAATACTTTCAATGCGAAAGATACTTCACGTTCACGGCTAGCAGGCTGCCAACCTTTTTGATCTTGTTCAGATCTGCGTGCTGCGAGCTCTTCATTACTGATTTCTAGGTTAATTGCTCGGTTTGGAATATCAATGTTGATAATATCTCCATCGCGTACTAAGCCGATTGCACCGCCAGAGGCAGCTTCTGGTGAAGCGTGTCCAATAGACAAGCCTGATGTACCACCAGAGAAACGACCATCTGTTAATAAAGCACATTTTTTACCTAAGCCCATCGATTTTAAGTAACTGGTTGGGTATAACATTTCTTGCATACCAGGTCCGCCTTTAGGCCCTTCGTAACGGATAACAACGACATGACCTTCTTTGACTTTGCCACCTAAAATACCTGCAACCGCATCTTCTTGGCTTTCAAATACGATTGCAGTGCCAGTGAATTTCCAAATAGATTCATCTACGCCTGCGGTTTTAACGATACATCCGTCTTCAGCGAGATTACCGAATAATACGGCTAAGCCACCTTCTTGTGAAATCGCATTTTCTTTATTGCGAATACAACCGTTTACACGATCATTATCGACAGTATCCCAGCGACAATCTTGTGAGAATGCTTGAGTTGTGCGGATGCCTGCAGGGCCTGCGCGGAAGAATTTATGTAATTCTTCATCTTGATTGCGAATAATATCGTATTGGTCTAGTTGTTCTCTCATGCTCATTCCAAGCACGGTGTGTGTATTTTTATGAATTAATCCAGCGCGATCTAATTCCCCCAACAATCCCATAATACCGCCTGCACGGTGTACGTCTTCCATATGATATTTATTGGTGTTTGGTGCAATTTTGCTTAAACAAGGCACTTTGCGCGATAAACGGTCAATATCTTCCATTTTAAAATCTACGCCTGCTTCTTGTGCTGCCGCTAACAAGTGTAAAACAGTATTGCTTGAACCACCCATTGCGATATCGAGGCTCATTGCATTTTCAAAGGCATCAAAAGTACCGATTGAACGAGGTAATACGCTTGCATCATCTTGTTCGTAATAACGTTTGCAAAGCTCAACAATTTGACGACCTGCTTTTAAGAATAATTCTTTGCGGTCAGCATGGGTCGCCAACATAGAACCATTGCCTGGTAAAGATAAACCTAACGCTTCAGTTAAGCAGTTCATTGAGTTAGCAGTAAACATTCCTGAGCAAGAACCACAAGTTGGGCACGCACTGCGTTCGATGGCATCAATACGTTCATCTGACACATTTGGATCAGCTGCCTCAATCATCGCATCCACTAAATCTAAGCGAATTAATTGATCAGAAAGTTTAGTTTTACCCGCTTCCATTGGGCCGCCTGACACAAAAATTGTAGGAATGTTTAAGCGCATTGCCGCCATTAACATTCCCGGGGTGATTTTGTCACAGTTGGAAATACATACCATCGCATCAGCACAGTGCGCATTGACCATATATTCCACGCTATCTGCGATTAAATCACGGCTTGGTAAAGAATAAAGCATCCCGCCGTGTCCCATCGCGATACCATCATCCACCGCAATGGTGTTAAATTCTTTTGCTACGCCGCCCGCTTTTTCAATTTCTGCAGCAACAAGCTGTCCCATATCTTTTAAATGCACATGCCCTGGCACAAATTGGGTGAAAGAGTTTACCACCGCAATAATCGGTTTACCAAAGTCATTTTCTTTCATTCCTGTTGCACGCCATAAGGCACGTGCGCCTGCCATATTACGACCTTGTGTACTAGTCGCTGAACGTAGTTTTGGCATAAATAATCTCTCCAAGTTTTAAAAGTATATTTTATTCGTTAGACTTTACTTAAAAGTAGTCTGAAGTATTGAATCATTTTTCTTTTAAATCAAAATGTTAGCTCTTAAGTTATTACTTCTGAGTAACTTCATAGTTTCGATAGAAAAAATCAGTTAGTCTGAACCGCTGTTTCGGATTATTATTACTTTCTTCTGTTTTCTCAATCCAGTTTTTTAAAACTAAAGGTTCTATAAATTTTTGGTATGAATAAGTGCTGTTAGCTTTATTGAGTAAAGCTAAAATATCTTTACGGCTTTTTTCTCCCGTAAGTAGAAACTCAATAATTTTTTGTTCTGTTTCGGTACATAAGGGTAAATTAGATTTTATATGTTCATTTTTTGCTGTGAATTCAATAAGAAAAAAAGTTCTATCCTCATCAAACTCAAATTTTGCAGGCTCAGATCCATTTTTACGCAATTCATTTTTAATAGTGGGTAATCCTGTTCCTTTTCCTTCTGATAGCTTAAGTTCTTTCAAAAAATCTCCAAGACGGCGATTTTTATAACGTCTCGCTCTAACATTACCCGCAATTAAATCTGCTTTTTGAATTGATTTATCAGGTCCATTATAACTAATGATCTCTAGTGAATTTGGTTGAATAATGATCTCTACTGGCTGTCTTTCTTGATAATTTCGATGATATAACGCATTAACTACAGCCTCTTCAAGAGCTTGATATGGGTAATTAAATAACCGAATAGATTCTGCTTGTTCTTTTGGTTTTAATATAAATTCCTTGATTAGATTATTTCTGAGATAGCGTAGCGTATCATTAATAATAGAATCAATAGGGCCCTTTATTGATGGAATTTCCACAAAATAATCTGGGTTATTTATTTTCCCTTCAGGAAAAATAGTAATATCAACCTGAGTTTGAGGGAAAAATTGATCGGGATTATCACAAAACATCATTAATGCAATATTTTTAGGATAATATACACCACCTATATTTTCTACTAAGTCTAATTGTTTTAATAAGGATATTTTATCTGTTTCTAGTACATAAGATGCTAATTTACTTTCTGTTTTGACTAAAAAATCATTAATACGGAGTAATGAAATATCATTGATATTAGCCTGTCTATTAATACGATCATCAAAAGGAATTTTATTTGCTAATTCCTTTAATTCTTGTTCCTGTTCGCTATTAGCAATGATAGATGATGTATTATATCGAATATAATATTCATATTGCTTTTGTCTAGATGTAATTGATTGAGGAACCTGATAAGGCCGATTCGAGCCACTAATAACCCATAAAATAATAACTTTCTTACCATCTAGTTCTTCTACATAAGTTTTTGGGAAATAATTAGGTGTTATCAAATGATTAAAACCCAACATCTCACGCTGAATACGATCTATATCAGAATCATCAAGTCCTTTAACTGGTCTTTTTGCAATTCCATTTTCTTCTTCAACGCCAATAAAAATATATCCTCCGCCAATATCCTCAATATCATTTGCAAAAGCACAAATAGAACGATAAATCGAATCTGGGTTCCAACCAGATTTAAATTCAATCCGATTACTTTCGATCGTTTTATGTGTGAGCAATGATTCAATATTGATTGGCAACATAATAGTATTTCTCTTAGTATGTTGGAGCAGTAATCACATCTGGCAATTTTGCCAACTGATTCACTAATAGATCTAAAGTGCGGTCAGATTTTACGGTGATTTTTAACCGCACTTGGGTTTCAATCAGTGTCATTTCCATTGTTGTAACGGTAAATCCGCGGTGGCGTGCTACGCGTAAAATGCGTTCTAGTACTTCAGGACGATGGCGAGCGACGAGTTCCAGTTTATATTCATTCATTAGTTCATCTCCTCTACCATATCCGCGTTACATGCCCCCGGTGGCACAAGTGGCCATACACATTCATCAGGTGGAATACATACTTGTAATAAATAGGCTGTTTTGCTGTTTAATAATCGGTTGAGTGCTGCATCCACATCATCGGCTGATTCAATACGTTCTGCAGGAATACCGAATGCATTAGCAAGCATCACAAAATCTGGGTTGTCATCTAAAATGGTTTCACTGCGACGTTTATTCCAGAATAAATCCTGCCATTGACGAACCATACCTAAACGTTGGTTATCCAATAGCAAAATTTTTACTGGTAAATTGCCACGTTTGATTGAACCTAATTCTTGGATATTCATCATGAGTGAACCATCACCCGTAACCAAAATGACTTCATCTTGCGGGCGTGCTTTTTTTGCTCCCACTGCGGCAGGTAAGCCAAAACCCATTGTGCCGAAACCTGCTGAAGTAATGTAGTTCTCTGGCGCAAAATGTTTCATGTGTTGTGCTGACCACATTTGATGCTGACCCACATCAGTACAAATTACCGCATTATTTAGTTTTCGATTAGATAGGCTGTTGAGTAATGCCCAAGGATCAATCAGGCGATTGCCTTGATTTTCAACATAAGTGAAATCTAATTTTGCTTTGAAATTTCTGATTTGTTCACGCCAAGGTTCAATATCAAGATCTTGTTTGAGTGCATTTAGTGCTTGGATTAAATCCCCTTGTAGGGCAACATCTGCACGGCGTAATTTATGAATTTCCGCTGCATCAATATCGCAATGAATCACTTTGGCATGAGGCGCAAAAGTATCGAGTTTACCTGTTACACGATCGTCAAAACGCGCACCGCATACGAGTAATAAATCGCTTTCTTGCACGGCAAAATTAGCAGCTTTTGTGCCATGCATACCAATCATGCCCATATACACATCATCATTTGGATCAATTGAACCTAAACCTTTTAAAGTTGAGACGGATGGCATTTGTGTCTGGGCTAAAAATTCGCGTAAGGCAGGAACAGCCTTCGCCATACCAACGCCGCCCCCAACATAAAGCACAGGTTTTCTAGCATTTTTTAATAATTCTTTTGCTTCAGCAAGTTTATCTACTGAAAGTGCGGTCGGTTTTTCTGGTGTTTTAACGTAGGCTTTTATATTTACAGGTACTTTACCAACTTGAATATCACGAGGTACATCAATAAGAACGGGGCCGGGACGTCCGCTTTGAGCAATTTCAAAGGCTTCCGCAAAAACATCGGCTAATTCATCCGCACTTTGAACGATAAAACTGTGTTTAGTGCAAGCAAGGGAAAGACCAAGAACATCCGCTTCTTGGAACGCATCCGTGCCGATTAATGGAGAGGAAACTTGACCGGTAATGGCTACAACTGGAATGGAGTCCATCATGGCATCGCCTAATCCAGTGACTAAATTCGTTGCGCCAGGGCCTGATGTAGCAATACAGACGCCCACTTTTCCCGTGGAGCGAGCATAGCCAATCGCAGCCATTGCAGCCCCTTGTTCATTGCGACAAAGTAAGTGATCTAAGCCTGCGTCATAAAGGGCATCGTAGGTTGGCATAATTGCACCACCGGGATAACCGAAAAGAGTCGTGACATGGTGTGCTTTCAGGCACGCCATGATAAGTTGTGCACCTGTCATTGTGTTTGTTTCCTGTTATTTTTATTTTGGGATAAGTTCAGCATTGTAGCGAAATTTCGAGTCATTGGTAGGGCTTGGCACGAAAAAAAACGAAAAAAGTGCGGTAAAAATTGGCTTGCTTTGAATGTTTATGTTCTTTTTATTAAAAAATTCGTGAATTTTTACCGCTCTTTTGGCTTATTTATTGACTGATGATTAGATTTCATTATATTGAAACTCTTTTCATTTTTTTACATAGGATAATTTATGGCTCACTCAGCCCCAAAAGCACAAAAGCGTGAGACTTTTTCTGGTCGTCGCGCATTTATTATGGCCGCGATTGGCTCGGCCGTCGGTCTTGGTAATATTTGGCGTTTCCCTTATACCACTTATGAAAATGGTGGTGGCGCATTTATCATCCCTTACCTTATCGCATTATTAACCGCAGGGATTCCTCTTTTATTCTTAGATTATGCAATTGGGCACCGTCATCGTGGTGGTGCGCCACTTTCTTATCGTCGTTTTAGCCCTCACTTTGAAGTATTTGGTTGGTGGCAAATGATGGTAAATGTCATCATCGGACTATATTACGCCGTGGTATTAGGTTGGGCAGCAAGCTATACATATTTTTCTTTCACTGGTGCGTGGGGTGATAAGCCTATTGATTTCTTCATCGGCGAATTTTTAAAAATGGGCGATATTAAAAATGGTATCAGCTTTGAATTTGTTGGTATGGTAACCGCGCCATTAATTGCGATGTGGATTGTTGCGTTAGGCGTACTTTCTATGGGCGTCCAAAAAGGAATTGCTAAGGTCTCCTCAGTATTAATGCCAGTACTCGTTGTGATGTTTATGGCACTTGTGATTTATTCCTTATTCTTACCAGGCGCGGCAAAAGGTTTAGATGCATTATTTACGCCAGATTGGTCGAAACTTTCTAATCCAAGTGTGTGGATTGCCGCTTATGGACAAATCTTCTTCTCTCTTTCAATCGGCTTTGGGATTATGGTGACTTACGCCTCTTATCTTAAAAAAGAATCCGATTTGACTGGTAGTGGCTTGGTTGTGGGTTTTGCTAACAGTAGCTTTGAAGTGTTAGCAGGTATCGGCGTATTTGCAGCATTAGGCTTTATTGCAACAGCGCAAGGTCAAGAAGTCAGCGAAGTGGCAAAAGGCGGAATTGGTTTAGCATTTTTTGCGTTCCCAACCATCATCAATAAAGCACCATTTGGTGAAGTGCTAGGCATGTTATTCTTTGGTGCATTAACCTTTGCCGCATTGACTTCATTCATCTCAGTTATCGAAGTAATTATTTCCGCAATTCAGGATAAAATTCGCATTAGCCGTGGAAAAGTGACATTCATCGTGGGTGTACCAATGATGCTAGTTTCTGTCATCTTATTCGGTACAACAACTGGCTTACCGATGTTAGATGTGTTTGATAAATTTGTGAACTATTTCGGTATTGTTGCCGTAGCATTTGCGTCTTTAATTGCGATTGTGGCAAATGAAAAACTCGGTTTATTAGGTAATCACTTAAACGAAACGTCATCTTTCAAAGTGGGTTTCTTCTGGCGTTTATGCATTGTATTAACGAGTGGTGTTTTAGCATTTATGCTTTTCAGCGAAGGGGCAAAAGTCTTCTCTGAAGGTTACGAAGGTTATCCAAACTGGTTTGTAAATACCTTTGGTTGGGGGATGTCAATTAGCTTACTTGTCGTGGCATTCTTCCTTTCTCGCTTAAAATGGAAAAGTGAAACCAAGTTAACCATTGATGAAACTAAAGGAGAATAAAATGAGTACTGGTGCAATTATTATGATGATCGTGTCTCTCGCTTTGGTATGGGGTGGATTGGTTTACGCCCTGATTCGATTACCAAAAGAAGAATAATCATAAATCTGACCGCGCTTTGATCTGTCCCCCAAATTTGGACTAAATAACCAATTGATTAAGGTGTAGATTATTAACAAACATTATTCGATATTATTTAAGGGGCTGAAGCAGATTAACATAATTGCTAATCTACTTCAGCCTCTAATATTTTTAATGTTTATCTAGTATTAATGCTAATTTTATATAAAAAGTTTTGTAAGCTTATATGTAAGATATGGTAGATAAGAATAAAAAAGCGACTTACTTTCACATAAGCCGCTTTGGGGGATAACCTAACTAAGTATGTTTAGGTCTGAAGAAAATCATCGTAAAGATTTGCCAGAAGAAGGCGAGTGCACCGAAGATGAATACTACGTCACCACCTAAACGAACCCAACGTAAGGTATCGAATAATGGTTGTTGCATAAATTCTTCACTACGTGCATACCATAAGCCTTCAGAGATACTTGCATATCCTTGGATAACACCGATAGGTAGTAAGCTTGATATGATCATGAGTACTAAACCGCCGTTTAATAACCAGAAGCCCCATTTCATTAACTTATCGTTAAATGGTGTATCCGGACGTAAATAACGAGCGATTAAGAATACGAAGCCTAATGCTAAGAAACCATACACACCGAATAATGCAGCGTGAGCGTGAACGGCAGTCGTGTTCAAGCCTTGAACATAGTAGAGTGAAATTGGTGGGTTAATTAAGAAACCAAATACACCTGCACCTAACATATTCCAGAATGCGACGGCAACGAAGCAGTAAAGAGGCCATTTTAAACGGTCCATCCAAGGTGTTTTTTGTTGCATCGCCCAGTGTTCCCAAGCTTCATGACCTAATAACACTAATGGAACCACTTCAAGTGCAGAGAATGATGCACCTACAGCAATAATTGGTGTGGTTGCACCCGCGAAGTATAAGTGGTGGAATGTACCTGGGATACCACCGATTAAGAATAATGCTGCTTCAGTAATGGTTGCCACGGTCGCTGTACGACGTGAAACTAAACCTAAACTTACGAAGATGAATGAAAGCGCCGCTACAGAGAATACTTCGAAGAAGCCTTCTACCCATAGGTGAACTACCCACCAACGCCAGTATTCCATCACAGAAATGTGAGTGTGTTCACCGTAGAATAATGCAGGGCCATAGAATAAGCCGATTGCAATGACAGAAGCGAAGAATAACGCTAATAAGTTTTTGTCTCCTGGTTGTTTGAATGCGTTCACTGTACCGCGAAGCATTAAGACTAACCAGAATAAGATGCCTGCGAATTTCACTGCTTGCCAGAAACGACCTAAGTCAATGAACTCATAGCCTTGGTGGCCGAACATGAAGCTCCATTCTTCTGGAAGAATATGTGCAATTGCTAAATAGCTACCAGTGAATGAACCGACGACTAATACCACTAATGCCCAGAATAAAACATCCACACCTAATTTTTGGAATTTCGGATCTTTACCGCCATTAATGATTGGTGCCAGGAATAAACCACCGGCTAAGAATGCCATTGCAATCCAGAATAAGGCAGCTTGAATATGCCATGTACGCACTAATGAATAAGGGAAGTATTGAGAAATATCAATACCATAGAATTCTTGACCTTCAACGGTATAGTGAGCAACAATCGCCCCTAAGTTTACTTGTAGTAAGAATAATGCAAGCACCGTAAAGAGATATTTGCCTAATGCGCGTTGAGAGGGGGTAAGTTGTAATTTTGTAAGTGGATCGAACTCAGGTGTTGGTGGTTCTTTTTCATCTTCACGTTTTTTGAATGACCAAATCCATACCACAAAACCAATACCTGCAATTAGGAATACCACGCTCGCAATAGACCAAACCACGTTTTCTGGTGTTGGCACGTTATTGATTAATGGCTCATGTGGCCAGTTGTTGGTATAACTTGCATTTGTATTTGGACGTTCTGCAGAGGCTGTCCATGCAGTCCAGAAGAAGAATTTTGTTAAGTCTTTACGCGCTTGTAAGTCAGGAAGGGTATTATCCTTCATGGCGAAGTGTTCGCGAGTGACTTTGGTTGCAGGATCATCGCCGTATAAAGAAATGTAGTATTGTGCAGTTTTTTCCATTGCCGCTAAACGGGTATTTGAAAGCACAACAGTACCGTTTTCAACTTTGCTACCACGATATTCTTTGGTTAAACGCGCTTTTAATAAAGTTTGTTGCTCATCATTTAAATCAGAGAAGTTTTTACCAAATTCTTTATTTGCAGTGATATCTAACCAGTTGGTTAATTCACGATGTAGCCAATCAGCAGTCCAGTCAGGCGCTTGGTATGCACCATGACCCCAAACAGAACCTACTTGCATACCACCAGTGGTTTGCCAAGCGGTTTGACCATGTAAAATTTCATCGTGAGTAATCACTTTTTCACCTGATTCTGAAACATATTGTTGCGGAATTGGTGGTGCTTCACGATACACTTCGAACCCATAGTAACCGAGAATGGAGAATGCTCCAATTAATACGGCGACTAATAGGTACCAGAACTTTTTATACTGTCCCATTTTATCACTCCTAGGTTATTGAAAAATTAACTTCCTATTTAAAATCATAGGTAAATATTTTACATAAGGTAAAATACCTGACTAATTATATCGGGTATTTAAACGTTGGAATAATACCTCAAATAAAGTAATTGACTAAATTAGTAGGTTATTTTGATTGAGATCATCAAAAAAGTTCAGCTAAAAACTGTTTTAACAGTTTTTCAATTCCCAAAAGCATTGCTTTTCTACGATTAAGTTTAAGTATGTAAGAAAAGGTTTAAAAATTTGAGTTTGGTGTAAGATATCAATGTTTAAGTTAATTTATGCGTAGTCTAAATTTATAATAGTAAATTTACTTTGACTAAGTGCAGTTATTTTTTATGCTCATGGAGTTAGAATGAAAAAATATTTCTTGTCATTATTTGCCTTACCTATTTTTTGTTTCGCTCAAGAAGAACCCATAAATCCGGTATTGCTTGGATTGGGTCAGGCTTTCTTTTTTGATAAATCACTTTCTCACAATAAAACGCAGAGCTGTTCTACTTGCCATATGCCTGCAGCCGCTTTTGCGGATTTACGTCAAAATGATATAGATAAAATGGTTTCGCAAGGTGATGATCCGACAAAGTTTGGTAATCGCAATACACCAACGGCCATTTATGCAAAATATTCCCCTGATTTTCATTTCGATGAAAAAATTAAGGATTATGTTGGCGGCCAATTCTGGGATGGTCGAGCAAAACATTTAACTGAGCAGGCGGGGGGACCTCCTCTCAATCCTGTTGAAATGGGCATGAAAGACAAAGCCAGTGTAGTAAAACGCATTGCCGAAAATCAGGCAGTGAAAGACTACATTACCAAGCATTGGGGCGAGGAAATTTGGCAAGATGATGAGAAAATTTATGCCATTATGGAACAAGCACTAGCTGCGTTTCAGCAATTAGATTTGTTTGCTCAATTTAGTTCTAAATATGACCGCACTTTGGCAGGGCAAGATAAATTTACTGAGCAAGAGGCATTAGGCAAGGCGTTATTTTTTGATAAAGAAAAAACAACTTGCAGTAATTGCCATCAGCTGAATGACAAAGATCACCGTGAAGAAACTTTTACAAATTACCGTTATTTCAATCTCGGTGTGCCGAAAAATGAGGCGTTGATTACTCATAATAAATTAGGCGAAGATTGGGTGGATAATGGATTGTTAGATAATCCAATGGTGAAAGGTGATATCGCTCAAAAAGGCAAATTTAAAGTGCCGACATTGCGTAATGTATCCGTTACCGCGCCTTATATGCATAACGGCGTATTTAAAGAGCTGCGCACCGTATTATTATTTTTGGATAGCCATAACAACCCTGAGCGTAAGATTAATCCCGAAACCGGCAAACCTTGGTCGGCCGCTGAATACGCTCCAACGATAAGCCATAGTGATCTTAAAGGTAAACCGCTTACTGATGCAGAAATTGATGCGTTGGAAGTATTTTTGAAAACACTAACTGATGCAGCCTATGATAAGGGCGGAGAGTAAGATAATTTCACCGCACTTAAGGTTAAAATTTAACTCGCATTTCTATGTTACAATTTACGGCATCATGTTAAGGGGGATATATGTCAGAGAATTTGTGGCTTTTTAGCTTGTTAGCAATCGTTGTTCTATTGATTTTATTACTTATTCTACGCCAGCAAAAATATACACATCTTCATCAAGAATTATCGAAAACGACTCAAGATTACAATCAACTTGCCAGTAAATTTGATGAGCTCAGCGGTATTAAAAACCAGTTTGAACAACAAATAATTAAGGTACAGACTGAAAATCAAGGGCTGCAATATCGTTTAACTGAACGTGATGAACAAGTACATCATCTCACACAAGAACGACAAAATTTAACTGAAAAATTGACCGCACTTTCTCAAGAATTAACAGGATTAAAAACAACCTTAGCAGAAAAAGAAAAACATTTTTCCGAGCAACAACAAAACTTTGAACAATCCAAACAGCAATTGGGTGTGGAATTTCAAAATCTAGCCAATCGGATTTTGGATGAAAAAAGTCGATCATTTAGTCAATCAAATCAAACTGCCTTGGAAACGTTGCTCAAGCCTTTCCGTGAGCAAATTGAAGGTTTCCAAAAACGTGTTAATGAAATTCACTCCGAATCCGTGAAAGGCAATGCAGGCTTGGAAGCGGAAATTAAAAAAGTGCTGGAAATCGGTCTGAATATGTCGCAAGAGGCGAGTAATTTAACCTCTGCGCTGAAAGGCGAAAAGAAAACGTTAGGCAACTGGGGCGAAGTGCAATTAGAACGAGCATTGCAACTGGCAGGACTTGAAAAAAATGTGCATTACCGTGCTCAAACTCATTTTAAAGATGAACAAGGTGGGCGTAATTACCCTGATTTTGTGTTGAATTTACCCGATGAAAAACACTTAATTATCGACAGCAAAATGTCGTTAGTGGCTTACGAAAGTGCGGTGAATTCTGACGATGATTTTGAACGTGAGCGTTTACTAAAAGAACATATATCCGCATTGAAAAGTCATATTAATGATTTGCATAAAAAAGATTACAGTAATCTTATTGGCATGCGTAGCCCGAATTTTGTTCTCATGTTTATTGCAGTGGAACCCGCGTATATTGAGGCTTTAAAATCTGATCCTGCTTTATTTAATTACGGTTATGAACGTAATGTCATTATGGTGTCTCACACTACATTGATGCCGATTTTACGTACCGTAGCAAACCTCTGGCGCATCGAACGCGGCAATGCTGAAGCCAAAGAAATCGCTGAAAAAGCGGGTGATATTTATAACCAAATTTGCTTGGTCGCAGAGCGTTTAAGTAAGCTCGGCAATACGCTTTCCACCGTCAGCAACCAATACAACAGCACAGTAACTGCACTTGTTGGCCAACAAGGTTTAGTTGGCAAAGTAGAACGATTTAAAACCCTTTCCGCAAAAGCGAATAAAACGATGCCCGATGTGGAGTTGTTAAATAATCAAGTGGATTTGGCGAGGTTAGAAGCATTGAACTTATCTAAATAAATCTATTATTTCTCAAAAATTGCTCTCCCTCGGGGAGCGAAACGTGCTAGGATTAAAATCTTTTCCTTTTCACAAAATAGTAAATGGAATTTTGTTGTAATAACTTGTATCTAAGGATATATCAAATGAATACGCTCCGACAAACAAACAAACAAACAAACAAACAAACAAACAAACAAACAAACAAACAAACAAACAAACAAACAAACAAGTCTAGCTAAATCTATCCAAAAATCACCGCACTTTTATACAAAATTTTCTCTTGCTACCCTCGTTGTATTTTCGGTGTTAAATGCGCCAGTGTTTGCTGCTGATGTAAATCCATTAATGGGTGGATATGATCCGAAAATCTCTCAAACTATTAACGCAAAAGATCCTGCTTTTGGTTTAGACAAATGGCAGGAATATCAACAACAGGTAACGTTGAGCGCAACAAAAGCTACAGAACGTGATACGGCCAGAGCAAAAATGACTGCCTTAGTTGGCAGAGGAATTTATTCAGGGCCAGAGATGGATGCTGCTAGAGCTGAATGGACAGAGCGTTTCAACGAGGCAAAAGAAGCTCAGGATAAAGTACAAGCCATCAAAGATAAATGGAAGTTGATTTTAGGCACTGACGAGAAAGTCACGACATTTATTGATAATATGGCTATTGTCGCAAATGGTTCAGCAGACGCAAGTGCGAAACAAGCAGCACAAGCCCAAATTGATGCTTTATTCCCAATGCCAGATTATATTGGTGCAGTCCACAATCTCGGCGAAACTAATAGCAAATTACACCAAATCAAAAGCGTAGCAGCAGGCAAAGAGGATACCGATGCAGTGAATGTGGCACAGTTAAAGCAAGCAGAAACCCACTA
Source organism: Haemophilus haemolyticus M19501 (assembly GCF_000222025.1). GTDB lineage: Bacteria > Pseudomonadota > Gammaproteobacteria > Enterobacterales > Pasteurellaceae > Haemophilus > Haemophilus haemolyticus_G. The sequence continues at coordinate 24,406 of NZ_AFQO01000016.1, forward strand.
TTTCAGCATTAATGCAGATGAAAAAGAAAAAGGGGAAGACTCAAATTATGATAATCGTGGTGCAATTTATAAGAGTAAGAATGGGTTACAAGATTCTAAAAATGCAATGGCAATTGGTGTAAAAGCTAAAGCGACATCAGAGAGTTCAATTGCCATCGGTACAGAAAGTCTAGCTGGAACAGAATGTTACGATGGTAATTGCGGGGGAAGTGATGTCTCTTCAATTGCGATTGGTTACGGCGCAAAATCGTTAAATAATGGCACGATAAGTATAGGTGACAAAGCAATTGCAGCGCAAACGGGCGGTATTTCAATTGGTAGATCTTCGTTTGCATCTGAGCAAGCTGTGGCTATAGGTCAAAATGCCCAAGTAAAAACATCCTCTTCTAGTTCAATTGCTATTGGTGATCACGCACTTGTTGAAGGCAGTTCTCCAGAATCCGTTGCTTTAGGTTATGAAACCAAAGTAACAAAAGATAGAGCGTTAGCTTTAGGCTATCAAGCAAATGCAAATCTTTCTGAGGGGGTGGCGTTAGGCTCTCGATCAAAAACAGAGATTGATAAAGGTCAATTTGGTTATCATCCTGCAGGCAAAAATATAGAAGCAATTAGAGGTGCTATGACTGAAATCGAGTATGAGCAGGTTTTAACAGATCTAAAAGATGAAGTTGATAAACTACGAGATAATGAAAAATCACTTAAAGAAAAAGAAGATCGATTAGCAGATCCCACTGTTGCATCAGCAGATAAAACGACATTAACAAGTGAAATCAATACATTAAAGGAAAAGATTACAAAGAATAAAGAGAATATCACGGAGCGTAAGAATAAGATAAAAGATATTACCCCATGGCAAAGTACTGCAGCAGGTGTATCTGTTGGTAATTCAGAATTAGGTATCACTCGCCAAATTAATAATCTTGCAGCAGGTACTAAAGACACCGATGCAGTTAATGTGGCGCAATTAAAAGAGGTCGTATCTAAAATTGGAACTGGGAGTAGCCAAATAAAATATGTATCTATTAATTCCACAGAAACTGGGGAAGGATCTAATTTCAGTAATGATGGCGCAAAAAGTGTTAATTCCGTCGCGATAGGTCCTAAGGCTTATATTGATGTAAAAAGTATTCATTCTGTTGCGATTGGTCAAAATGCAAGAGTTGAGAGTTCGCAAAATACATCAACAACAAATCATGGCGAAAATGTTTTATCTGGGGAACGTAGTGTCGCTATTGGTGAAAATGCATTAACCACTCTATCTTGGGCTACAGCTGTTGGTGCAGATACACAAGCTAAAGGTTGGGGAAGTGGTGCGTTTGGACGTGGTGCACAAGCGTTTGGATTTAATTCAACTGCTTTAGGGAATAATGCAAAAGCGAATACATCGGAAAATAGTGCAGGTAATTATAATGCTTATGCTATCGCCGTTGGGGTGGAAAGTAATGCTAATGGTACTTATGCGATTTCTGTTGGTGGAAATTCTTCCTCGTCAGGTTATGGTTCCGTTGCTTTAGGCTCTTTGGCGGATTCATCAGCAGATAGATCAATTGGGCTTGGTTATTCTGCAAAAGCAACATTGAATGATGGTGTGGCAATTGGTTCAAATTCATTAACTGAAAAAAATGAAAAAATTTTTGGTTATTCGCCAATTGGATTAACAAATATCGAAGCTGTGATTGGTCAGGAAAATTATAAAAAGTACACAAATCTTTATGCTGAATATGATGAAGAGATCCAAAAAGCAAATAAAGCTAATCAGGATTTTCTTAATGTATCTCAACGCATCAAAGAATTGGATGAAAAGATTAAAGCTGAGTCAGATCCTTCTGAAAAAGCAAATCTACAAACTCAAAGAAACCAAGCGGCTCAAGAATGGCTGAATGCTGTGAATAAACGTAACGACCACAGAAAAAATGCAAGTGAGAAAAAAGCCGAGGCGGATAAACTCGTGCATATTTGGCAGTCTACAAGAGCAGGTGTATCTGTTGGTAATTCAGAATTAGGTATCACTCGTCAAATTAATAATCTTGCAGCGGGTACTAAAGACACCGATGCAGTCAATGTGGCGCAATTAAGAGCTTTGGCAAATGCACCTATTTCTTTTTATAGCAAGGGTTCTGAGACGGCCTTGGGAAATGCTACCTCACTTCCATTAAACAATTTGAATATTAATTTCACTGATGGCTTGAAAGCAGAGATAAAAGAAGTTGGAGATGAAAAGAAAAAGGTTCTCTTTGTGGGTTTAGACAAAACCTCTCTCCAAAATGATCCTGCTTTTAAAGGGGAGAAAGGAGATGCTGGCTTAGCTGGGAAAGATGGCAAAGACGGTAAGAATGGTCAAGATGGGCAATCCACCGAAATCGTTATGGACAACCAAGACAGCAATCTTGAGATTATTCATCAAACCCAAGGTGGAAAAAAACAGGTAAAAATTAACCTGAATAAAGACATCAAAAATTTAAACAGCGTTTCCTCCAAAGAATTTAAATCTGGAGAGACGGTAATGAATGAAAAAGGCGTAACGATTGGCAGTGGCGATAGCCAAGTTTTGCTGACCGAGAAAGGGCTAAATAATGGTGGAAACCGTATTGTCAATGTAGCTTCGGGGGTTAATCCAATGGATGCGGTAAACAAAGCCCAGCTTGATCAGGCAGAACGTAATATCCAACGCCGCATTGATAAAGTGGGTAAAAAAGCAGATGCTGGCACAGCAAGTGCAATTGCTCAAGGCTCAATTCCACAAGTTTCAGCCCCTGGTAAAATGGGTATAGGTATAGGAAGTGGTTTCTACGGTAATCAATCCTCAATTTCCCTTGGTGCATCAAGAATGACTGATAATGGAAAATGGATTTTTAAAGGCTCGTTTTCCAGCAACACGCAAGGTAAAGTCGGCGTAGGCGCTGGTGCAATGTATCAATGGTAGTGAAATATGAACGCCCTGTTGTTTAACAGGGCGTTTTCAATGTGTTGATCATTATCAGGTACAGAACACAAATATTTTGTGATCAAGTTCTAAAATCTGATATTTCTTTGTTGTTTTTCTGTTTTTGTTCTTTATATTTACCTTGTCGAAACGTTTCGATATAACAGTCAGCAGTTTATGACTATGAAAAATATAGGAGTAAAGAATGCGTAAAAAAATTATTTTGGATTGTGATCCTGGACATGATGATGCCATAGCTATGTTACTTGCTTATGGTAATCCTGAGATTGAACTGCTAGCAGTCACTACCGTAGTAGGTAATCAAACATTAGAGAAAGTATCACGCAATGCTTTGGCGATTGCTGAAATTGCGCAAATGAAAAATGTTCCTTTTGCGAAGGGTGCAGACAGACCTATTGTTAGGGAAATTGAGGTTGCTCCGAGTATTCATGGTGAATCAGGGTTAGATGGTCCAAAATTACCTGAATCTAATCGAACTTTCAATGAAAAGCATGCTGTTCAGTTAATCATTGATCTTATCATGTCTCATCCAGAGAATACGATTACACTTGTTCCAACGGGCGGGCTAACGAATATTGCCCTTGCTGCAAGATTAGAACCTAAAATTATTGATCGGGTAAAAGAAGTAGTTCTAATGGGCGGAGGGTATCATACTGGAAATTGGAGTGCCGTAGCTGAGTTTAATATAAAAATTGATCCCGAAGCAGCACATATTGTATTTAATGCAGGATGGAAAGTGACTATGGTTGGATTAGATTTAACACACCAAGCATTAGCTACCCCTGATGTTGTTGAGCGTATCGCAAAAATTGACACTAAGCCTGCCGAATTTGTTGTCGAATTACTTGAATTTTTTGGAAAAATGTATAAACAAGCTCAAGGCTTTAATTATCCTCCAGTTCATGATCCTTGCGCTGTAGCTTATGTTATTGATCCAACTTTAATAGAAACAGTCAGTGTTCCAGTTAATATTGAATTAACGGGAACGCACACATTAGGCATGACAGTTGCAGATTTCCGTTATCCACCTAAACCTTGCAATACGCAAGTTGCTACAAAGTTAGATAAAGAACGATTTTGGAATTTAATTATTGATGCAATCAAACGATTAAATTAGCAATAAAGTTTATCTTTCCTTTTACTTTCAATGAGGTCAAATTATGGACGCATTTATTAGTATTTTAGGGATTTTTGTATTATTAGGCATAGCCTATCTCCTTTCCAATAATAGAAAAGCTATTCGTGTAAGAACGGTATTTGGTGCATTAGCAATTCAAATCGCTATTGGTGCATTTATTTTGTATGTACCTATTGGTAGAGACGCCCTCTTGGGTATGTCTAATGCAGTAAGTAAAGTTATTGCTTACGCAAATGAAGGCATTTCATTTGTTTTTGGTAAATTGGCATCAGGTGAAAGTGTTGGTTTCATTTTTGCTATTAAGGTGCTTCCAGTCATAGTTTTTTTCTCTGCATTGATTTCCTTGCTTTATTATATAGGTGTAATGCAATGGGTCATCAAATTAATTGGAGGTGGATTGCAAAAAGTCTTGGGAACATCAAAAGCAGAGTCTATGTCTGCTGCAGCTAATATTTTTGTTGGACAAACAGAAGCGCCACTGGTTGTAAAACCCTATATTAGCAAAATGACGGAATCAGAGCTTTTTGCTATTATGTGTGGAGGACTCGCATCCATTTCAGGTTCTGTTTTAGCTGGATACGCTGGATTAGGTGTACCTTTAACCTACCTAATCGCAGCCTCTTTTATGGCAGCACCAGCTGGTTTATTATTCGCAAAAATATTATATCCACAAACTGAAAAATTTAACGACGAAATCGAAAATGTTGAATTAGATAAACCATCTAATGCGCTTGAAGCCATTGCTTCTGGTGCTGGTGCGGGAATGACTATGGCATTAAGTATTGGGGCTATGCTAGTTGCATTTATCGCTCTAATTGCACTTATTAACGGTATGTTAGGAGGCATTGGAGAATGGTTTAATCAACCAGAGCTCTCTTTAGGTATAATTTTAGGTTGGATTTTTAAACCATTGGCATGGGTTATGGGAGTACCTTGGAGTGATGCTGAAGTAGCTGGTCATATGATAGGTATCAAATTAACCGTAAACGAATTTGTTGGTTATTCTGAATTTTCAACTTATCTAGGTATCAATCCACCAGTAGAACTTTCTGATAAAACAAAGGCTATCATTACTTTTGCTCTTTGTGGCTTTGCTAATTTTGGTTCTATAGCTGTATTAATTGGTGGGGTTGGTGGTATGGCTCCAAATCGTCGTGGAGATATTGCTCGATTAGGAATTAAGGCTGTTATTGCTGGCTCTTTAGCTAATTTATTAAGCGCAACTATTGCAGGTTTTTTTATTGGTTTAAGTGGTGTCGCTTTAGCTTAAGTTTCAAAAGTGCGGTAAAAATAGCCGCACTTTAGGTTTATAATTGCTTGATATATGCCTACTTTTATAGTGGAGAATAATTATGAAAGGGAAGACTCTCACAATTCTGGGTAGTATCAATACTGATCACGTTATTTCTGTGCCTTACTTTGCTAAACCCGGTGAAACGCTAACTGGTCAAAATTATCAAATTACCTATGGTGGCAAAGGTGCCAATCAAGCAGTGGCAGCCGCTCGTTTAGGGGCAAAGGTCGCGTTCATTAGTTGCATTGGATCAGATAGCATAGGCAAAACAATGAAAAATGCGTTTGAGCAAGAAGGAATTGATACAACCCATATTAATACCGTTTCACAGGAAATGACGGGAATGGCATTTATTCAAGTTGCCCAATCAGGTGAGAACAGTATTGTGTTGGCTAGCGGTGCAAATGCACATTTGGGTGAGATGGTTGTTCGTCAAAGTGAGGCACAAATTGCACAATCGGATTGCTTGTTAATGCAATTAGAAACCCCACTTTCTGGTGTGGAGCTGGCTGCTCAAATCGCTAAGAAAAATGGTGTTAAGGTTGTGCTAAATCCTGCTCCAGCGCAGATTTTATCGGACGAATTATTGAGTTTGATTGATATTATTACACCAAATGAAACAGAAGCTGAAATCCTGACGGGGGTAGCGGTAACCGACGAGCAAAGTGCGGTGAAAGCTGCGAGTGTTTTTCACGATAAAGGCATTAAAACCGTAATGATTACCCTTGGCGCGAAAGGTGTGTTTGTCAGTCGAAAAGGTAAAAGCCGCATCATTAAGGGCTTTTGTGTGCAAGCAATAGATACTACCGCAGCTGGTGATACATTTAATGGCGGTTTTGTTACGGCTTTATTGGAAGAAAAATCCTTTGATGAAGCCATTCGTTTTGGGCAAGCTGCCGCTGCGATTAGTGTGACGAAAAAAGGGGCTCAATCCTCTATTCCAACGCGTCAAGAAACTTTGGAATTTCTTGAACACGCTTAAAGTGCGGTGAATTTTTAGGGTGTTTTTATGGCGACAATGAAAGATATTGCACGACTGGCGCAAGTTTCGACTTCCACAGTTTCACATGTCATTAATGGATCGCGTTTTGTTAGCGATGAAATTCGTGAGAAAGTGATGCGTATTGTCGCTGAACTGAATTACACCCCCTCAGCTGTTGCACGAAGCCTTAAGGTGCGCAAAACCAAAACTATCGGGCTACTTGTCACCGCAACAAATAATCCCTTCTTTGCGGAAGTGATGGCTGGAGTGGAGCAATATTGTCAGAAAAATCAATATAATCTTATTATTGCTACAACGGGTGGAGATGCCAAACGCCTACAACAAAATCTGCAAACTCTAATGCACAAACAAGTAGATGGTTTGCTTTTGATGTGTGGTGATAGCCGTTTTCAGGCTGATATAGAGTTAGCCATTTCGCTGCCACTCGTTGTGATGGACTGGTGGTTTACTGAGTTAAATGCAGATAAAATACTCGAAAATTCAGTACTTGGTGGCTATTTGGCGACAAAAGCATTAATTGATGCAGGACATCGTAAAATTGGCATTATTACGGGGAATCTCAAAAAATCTGTCGCACAAAATCGTTTGCAAGGTTATAAAAATGCACTGTCGGAAGCAAAAATTGCGTTAAATCCTCATTGGATTGTTGAAAGTCATTTTGACTTTGAAGGCGGTGTGCTTGGCATACAATCTTTACTTACTCAATCTTCACGTCCAACAGCAGTTTTTTGTTGTAGTGACACCATTGCTGTCGGTGCATACCAAGCTATTCAGCAACAAGGCTTACGTATTCCGCAAGATCTTTCAATTATGGGTTATGATGACATTGAATTGGCTCGTTATCTCTCACCTCCCCTTTCCACCATTTGCCAACCGAAAGCTGAACTTGGCAAACTCGCTGTTGAAACACTATTGCAACGAATTAAAAATCCTAATGAAAATTACCGCACTTTGGTTTTAGAACCGACTTGTGTGTTAAGAGAGTCTATTTACAGTTTCAAATAAAATTAGAATAACTCAATTTCCTTATTGCTATTTTCAAAAAAACTGCTATTTTCTTGCGGTTTTTTGTTTATTTAACCCACTGTTTAATTTAGGAATAAAATCTTATGGAAGAAAACAAACCTGTTGATCCTTATGCGAAATATAACGAACAATCAAATATTATCGCGAAAATAATTTTTGCTAGTCGCTGGTTGCAAGTGCCGATTTATTTGGGCTTGATTGTCACCCTTGCAATCTACTCTTATAAATTTATCAAAGGATTATGGGAGTTAGTGATTAATGTAAATGATATGGATTCCAACACAATTATGTTAGGTGTGTTGAATTTGATTGATGTCGTGATGATCGCCAACTTGCTTGTGATGGTGACTATCGGTGGCTATGAAATTTTCGTATCCAAATTGCGTACACGTAATCACCCAGATCAGCCTGAATGGATGAGCCATGTAAATGCAACTGTGTTGAAAGTTAAACTTTCTATGTCTATTATCGGCATTTCATCTATCCATATGTTGCAAACTTTTGTGAATGCAAGCAATATGCCAGAAAAAACGATGATGTGGCAGTTATTATTGCATTTAGGCTTTTTAGTGTCGGCAATTGCTTTGGCTTATACGGACAAAATTTTGTATAGTACAAGCCACAAAACGCATTAAAAATTTACCGCATTTTTTAAAGCATTAAAAATAAAAATCTTAGCGTTTTTTTGTTAATGTTCGGTAATAATAACTTATATGTAGTTTGTTTTTTCATCAAATTATAAATATAATATATTGACATTTTAATATTGAATAATACTTATGCTAAATGGGTTTGAATGGGATCGTAATAAAGCAGAACTCAATAAAATTAAACATGGTATAAGCTTTGAAGAAGCGATGACGGTATTTTATGATGATTATGCATTGTTAATCCCCGATCCCGAGCATTCTTTTTATGAAGAACGTTTTTTATTGTTAGGACGTAGTGAAAAAAATAATACACTTGTGGTTGTTCATTGTGAACGAGATGAGAATATTCGGATTATTTCAGCTCGCTTAGCAACTATTTATGAAAGCAAACAATATAAGGAGAATTTATGATGAAAGATGAATATGATTTTTCTCAGGGGATTCGTAACCCTTATGCGGGACAATTGAAAGCGAAAAAAGTGGTGACAATTCGTTTAGACGATGATGCAGTTGATTACTTTAAGGCATTATCTAAAGAGGTAGGTATTCCTTATCAAACTTTAATTAATGCCTATTTAAAAGATTGTGCAATAAATCATCGTAAACTGAATATGATTTGGCGTTAAAAAAGCACCGTTCAAAATTGAACGGTGTTTTTATATTATTAGCCCACTACAAATGGCAAGTAACCCGCACGAATCGCAAATGGAATGGATGTAATGATTACGCCTAATACCAATACGATAATTAAAGTCAGATTTCCTCCCCATACTTTGTATGGCAAATTAGCGTGGGCACGACGAGCTTTCCAAACAAGGCTAACTGGCAATACTACGGCATAGAATGCAAACATTTGGCCTGCGTAGCCTAGCGCTAAAATAAAGCCTTCAGGATAGAAAAGCGCAAAGACAAGTGGTGGAATGAACGTCATTAAGCCAAGGGATATGCGCCCTGCAGAAATATTAAAGGATCGTTTTAATAAATCTTCGATACATTCCAATAAGCCAAGCCCTACGCCTAAGAAAGAGGTAACCAGCGCTAAAGTTGAGAATAATTTTACCGCACCTGCGATCATGTTACTGCCAGTGATAGCAAGCGTTGCTTTTACTAAGCCATTTAAGGTGGCATCTTCTTTTAAGATTTGTAAGAACTCATTTTGTGTGAGCAAACCATGAGTGGACATTTGCCACAAAATATAAGCGCAAAGGGTAATTGCTGAACCGACCAAAATAGAAATGCGTAATGCTTTTACGTTGCCGTCTAAGTATTTATTTAAACTTGGAATGGAACCATGGAAACCAAATGCCGTGAAAAATACAGGGCTTGCAGAGATAATTAAAGCCTTATCAATTGGCGTCGCCATTAAGTTATCAAATTTGATTTCTGGCAACATTAAGCTTAACACTACGGCAAAGGCTGCAAGCATCACAAAAAATAACACGCGATTAATTTTATCTACGCTATGTGTACCGATGACGATAAATGAACCGAAAATCACGGTAAATAATAAGATGCTAACTTTATCGCCAAAACTTTCAGGCAATAAATCTTTTAGTAGTGAACCGCCACCGCTGATATAAGCGGCAATTAATGCGTATAAGAAAATAATTAGCACTGCCGTAGCAATAATGCGTCCTGCTTTACCAAAATATTGTTCAGCAAGTGTGCCGATACCTGCATCACTTTCCGCAGTTTGATAGAGTTCAACGAATAAAAGTGCGCTAAAAGTTAATAATGCCCAAAGTCCTAATAATAAGACTAAAGTAAAGCCGAAGCCGATGCCTGCAGAAGTGAGTGGCATAGCCAACATTCCCGCACCAATCATCGTACCAGCAACAAGAAGTGTGCTGCCAACAGTTTTGTTCATTTTTGTTTCCTTATAGTGTAATGTAAAATTTACGATGATTGTATTGTATAATTTACAGTATGTAAACAACAGAATACAAAATATCTTTATTATTTACCGCACTTTTCTTTTCCCTTTCTGTGTTCATCTCGTTAAAATACTTAGCGAATCAACTAAGACAAAGTTAAGAGAAAATAGGAGAGCTTATGATTTACAGTATGACCGCTTTTGCACGCCTTGAAGTGAAAAAAGATTGGGGCGATGCGGTATGGGAAATTCGTTCCGTCAATCAACGTTATTTAGAAAACTTTTTCCGTTTGCCAGAGCAATTTCGCGGATTAGAAAACACGTTGCGTGAGAAACTTCGTCAAAGTCTTACTCGCGGGAAAATTGAATGTTCTTTGCGTATTGAAACAAAAAAACAAACAAATGCTGAATTGAATTTAAATAAAGAACTTGCGAATCAAGTCATTCAATCTTTGCAATGGATTAAAACGCAAGCTGGCGAAGGCGATATTAATTTAACAGATGTATTGCGTTATCCTGGTGTGGTGGAAGCGCAAGAGCAAGATTTAGATGCGATTAGTCAAGATTTATTGACAGCCTTTGATGATTTACTGACAGATTTTATTGCAATGCGTGGTCGTGAGGGGGAAAAACTGAACGATATTATTCAACAACGTTTAGATGCCATTGCTGTGGAAACGGAGAAAGTGCGGTCACAAATGCCAGCAGTTTTACAATGGCAGCGTGAACGGTTATTGCAACGTTTTGAAGATGCTCAAATTAATCTTGATCCGCAACGTGTGGAACAAGAAATGATTTTACTCGCTCAACGCGTTGATGTGGCGGAAGAGCTTGATCGTTTACAAATGCACGTGAAAGAAACCACGAATATTTTGAAAAAAGGCGGTGCAGTTGGGCGTAAATTAGATTTTATGATGCAAGAATTGAATCGTGAATCGAATACCCTTGCGTCTAAATCCATTAATGCTGATATTACGGCTTCTGCGGTAGAACTAAAAGTGCTTATCGAACAAATGCGTGAGCAAATCCAGAATTTAGAATAGGAAAGCAGAATGTCTCAATTTATTTCTCTTACTCAATATCAACTGATTGAGGCACATGGTGCGGATGCAGAAAAATATTTGCAAGGACAGTTAACCACGGATGTTGTGCGATTAGCAAGTGGCGCAACGACACTTACAGCTCACTGCGATCCGAAAGGTAAAATGAATGCAATTTACCGTTTGTTTAAAGTAAGTAGTGAACAATTCTTTTTGCTTATTAAGAAAGAACTTTTGCCAAGCGGGCTAGATGCCTTGAAAAAATATGCGGTGTTTTCAAAAGTGAGTTTTGATTTACGTGATTGGCAAATCATTGGCGTGATAGGTGAAAAATGTGGAAAAATTACACCGCACTTTTCATGGGAAATTGATGGACTGCGTTCAATTTTATTAAATAAAACTGAATTATCTGTGAATTTTAATGGCGATGAAAAAATTTGGGATGTAGCAGATATTCAAGCGGGATTGCCAAATTTAAGCCCGCAAACGCAAAATGAATTTATCCCACAAGCGCTAAATTTACAGGCTATTGAGCAAGCCATTTCTTTTACTAAAGGTTGCTATATTGGACAAGAAACGGTAGCTCGTGCGAAATATCGTGGGGCGAACAAACGTGCAATGTTTATCTTTAAAGCACAAACCCAGCAGGAAGTAGAAATTGGCAGTGAAATCGAAATGCAGATTGAATCTAATTGGCGAAAAACAGGCACGATTACAAGTGCGGTCAATTTAGACGGTGTTTTATGGTTGCAAGTTGTGATGAATAATGACATTGATTCGGCGCAAGTATTTAGATTGCCGAATAGTGAAATACTGTTAGAGCGAGAGCAATTACCTTATTCGATTACTGAATAATAAAGCAAAAAAAGATCAGGCATTAACCTGATCTTTTTTCTATTTAGTAAAGTACCCGAGCACGAATTGTGCCATCGATTTCCTTCAATTTCGTCAGTAATGGCGATGCATCATTCGTTTCTACATCAACGACAACATAACCAATTTTGGGGTCAGTTTGTAAATATTGCGCCGCAATATTTAGGTCGGCTTCGACGAAAATTTGATTCAGTTTGTTCAATATACCAGGACGATTTTCGTGAATATGCAATAAGCGTTTTGTTCCTTCATGTTCTGGCAAAGATACTTCAGGGAAGTTGACGGAAGAAAGCGTTGAACCATTGTCTGAATATTTGACAAATTTACCTGCCACTTCAAAACCGATATTTTCCTGTGCCTCTGCTGTTGAACCGCCGATATGTGGAGTTAAAATCACATTATCAAATTCGCGTAACGGTGAGACAAATTCTTCATTAATTGACGCAGGTTCAATTGGGAATACATCAATTGCTGCACCGTGAATTTTACCGTCTTTTAAGGCTTGAGTGAGCGCATCAATATCTACCACTGTGCCACGCGCAGCATTGATCAAAATTGCACCTTGTTTTAATTGTGCGATACGCTCAGCGTTCATTAAGTTTTTGGTAGATGGCAGTTCTGGCACATGTAATGAAACCACATCGCAAGAACTGAGTAATTCTTCAAGGCTACGAACCTGTTTGGCATTACCGAGCGGAAGTTTATTTTCGATATCGTAGAAATACACATCCATGCCTAATGATTCAGCAATAATACTTAATTGTGAACCAATGTGACCGTAACCAATAATTCCTAATTTTTTACCCCGCACTTCATGAGAGCCAGTCGCTGATTTATTCCAGACGCCACGGTGTACTTCGGCATTAGCCTGTGGCACATTGCGCATAAGTAATAAAATCTCACCTAATACAAGTTCTGCGACGGAACGAGTGTTTGAGAATGGGGCATTAAATACAGGGATTCCACGCGCTTTTGCTGCATTTAAATCCACTTGGTTGGTACCAATACAGAAACATCCCACAGCGATTAATTTGGGTGCGGCTTCAATCATTTCTGCCGTTAAATGGGTGCGAGAACGCAAGCCGATAAAGTGTGCATTTTTAATGGCTTCTTTTAATTCCTCACCATCTAACGCTTTTTTATAGTAATCAATATTGGTATAGCCAGCCGCATGGAGCGTATCAAGTGCGCTTTGATGCACACCTTCAAACAATACAAATTTGATTTTTGATTTGTCTAGAGAGACTTTGTTTGTCATGTTTACTTCCTTATGATTTTTATTATGAATTAGTCAATAATTTTAGCGCCTTCAGGCGTACCGACGATCACAACGTCTGCGCCACGTAACGCGAATATCCCGTTAGTGACGACACCCGCAACGTTATTTAATTCTTTTTCCATTTCAACTGGATTTAAAATAGTGAAGTTGTGCACATCTAAAATCACATTGCCGTTGTCTGTCACCACGCCTTCACGATATTCAGGTGATCCACCAAGTGCGGCTAATTTTCTGCCTACTTGTGAACGAGCCATTGGAATAACTTCAACGGGTAATGGGAAGGTCGAGCCTAACACATCTACTTGTTTACTCGAATCCACAATACAAATAAATTTTTTCGCTAATGCAGCGACGATTTTTTCACGAGTGAGTGCTGCGCCACCGCCTTTAATCATCATTTTTTGTGGATTGATTTCATCTGCACCATCCACATAAATATCTAAGCTAGAGACATCATTTGCATTAAATACTTCAATACCTTGTTTACGGAGTAATTCTTCTGATGCTTTTGAAGCCGCAACGGCACCTTGAATTTTATCTTTGATTGTACCTAAAGCCTCAATAAAGCAATTCACCGTGGAGCCACTACCCACGCCAACAATTGTGTCAGCTTTTACATATTGTAATGCGGCTTGTGCGGCGAGTTTTTTCATTTCTAATTGATTCATTTCTTTTCCTTATTTTAATAAGTAAACGATTGCGTTACTTTATTACGGGAGTATTTAATAAACAAGTGTAATTTTCAGCAATGAGAGGTTTAACGGATAAGCTACGATTCCGTTAAAAATAATTCCAATAGTTCATTGAGAAATAACTTGCCATGCTCAGTGATTTGCCAAGAATCAGCGTTTTCCACAATATAGTTTTGTTGAATGGCAAAATCAATTTGATTTTTCACCGCACTTTGCAATAACCCTGTGTAATCTTCAAATTCTTGTTTGGGTACCGCTTCTAACAAACGAAAGCGATTCATGAAAAACTCAAAAGGGCGGTCAATTTCTGGCACGTTTTTTTCTTCGTAAAGATATTCGCCACGCAAGTAACCTTTCGGGTGCTTTGTTTTAGCAAAGCGGGTAATTTCACCATTCGGAAACGTCAATTTCCCGTGTGCGCCACATCCAATGGCTAAATAATCCCCAAATCGCCAATAATTCAAATTATGTTTACATTGAAAACCCGCTTTTGCGTAAGCCGAGGTTTCATATTGCTGATAGCCTGCTGCGGTTAACAGTTGGTGGCCTTGCTCAAAAATATCCCAAAGCTCATCATCATCTGGCAATTTAGGTGGGCGGTAAGCAAACATCGTATTTGGCTCAATAGTGAGCTGATACCAAGAAAGGTGAGGAGGAGATAGCTCAATAGCTTGGCGAAGATCATCTAAGGCTTCTTCCAGCGTTTGGTTCGGCAAACCGTGCATTAAATCCAAATTGAAACTTTTTAGCCCAGAAACTTTCGCTAAATTGACCGCACTTTTTGCCTCCACTGCATTATGAATTCGCCCAAGACGCTGTAATTTGTCATCATTGAAACTTTGAATCCCCATAGAAATTCGCGTAATGCCTGCTGAAACATAACCTTTAAAACGTTCAGCTTCTACCGTGCCAGGATTAGCCTCTAATGTGATTTCAATATTATCTTCAAAATCAATCTGCTTTTTTATTTCTTTTAAGAGATACGCAATGCTTTCTGCCGAGAACAAACTTGGCGTACCGCCACCAATAAAAATCGAATGGAGTTTTCGTTGTTGAATGGAATCGTTAAAGCGCTGTAAATCAGCCCTAAGATCTTGTAGAAGGTGATGAATATAGTCTTGTTCTGGTATATCGCCTTTTTGTGCGTGCGAATTAAAATCACAATAAGGGCATTTTTGAACGCACCATGGAATGTGTATATAAAGGGAAAGTGGAGGAAGTTTGAGCATGCTGTTATTAACAAGTTTTAAATGTGAGAACAGTTGAAAAAGTACAAATTAACGTTGTGTAAATATGAAATTTTAGCTGACACTGTGAATGTTGATAAAAAGGGCCTGTTTTCACAAGCCCTAAAACATTCAATTAATTGACCGCTCTTGTTGTCTTACTGGTCGCTTTACGGCGTGGTGATTTTGCCGCTTTAGCTTCAACTCTGACAAACTCAATGCCTTCAGGCGGATTTTCCAAAGCAAGACCAAGCACTTCATCAATGGTTTCTACTGCATGAATCGCAAGATTTTGTTTCACGTTTTCTGGAATTTCTTCGAGATCTTTAACGTTCTCTTTTGGAATTAATACGGTTTTAATTCCGCCACGATGTGCCGCAAGAAGTTTTTCTTTTAATCCACCGATTGGTAATACTTTACCGCGTAAACTGATTTCACCTGTCATGGCTACATCCGCACGCACAGGATTACCTGTTAAACAAGAAACTAATGCAGTACACATTGCAATACCAGCACTCGGGCCATCTTTTGGTGTCGCACCATCCGGCACGTGAATGTGAATATCGCGTTTCTCATGAAACTCAGAATTAATACCAAGTTTATCCGCACGAGCGCGCACAACAGTCATGGCTGCTTGGATGGATTCTTTCATCACATCGCCTAATGAACCAGTGAAAGAAAGTTTTCCTTTGCCCACAACGGAGGCAGTTTCAATAGTGAGTAAATCACCGCCCACTTCTGTCCAAGCTAGACCTGTCACTTCACCAATGCGGTTTTGTGTGTCAGCTTTGCCAAATTCAAATCGTTTGACACCAAGATAATCGTGCAGATTATCTGAATTTACCGTGATAGATTTGAGTTTTGGATTTACTAATAAATTTTTCACTGCTTTACGGCAGATTTTTGAAATTTCACGTTCTAACCCACGAACGCCCGCTTCACGCGTGTAATAGCGGATAATATCTAAAATTGCACTTTCTTCTACGGTAAGTTCGCCTTTCTTCAAACCATTACGTTCAATTTGTTTCGCTAACAAATGACGCATCGCGATATTAAGTTTTTCATCTTCTGTGTAACCAGAAAGACGAATAACTTCCATACGATCCAATAATGGACCTGGAATATTCATAGAGTTTGATGTTGCGACAAACATTACATCAGAAAGATCATAATCCACTTCTAAATAGTGATCGTTAAATGTAGTATTTTGCTCAGGGTCTAATACTTCAAGCAATGCTGATGCTGGATCGCCTCGCATATCGGATGCCATTTTGTCGATTTCATCAAGCAAGAATAACGGATTTTTCACCCCCACTTTTGCCATCTTTTGAATTAATTTGCCCGGTAATGCACCAATATAGGTTTTACGGTGACCACGGATTTCTGCCTCATCGCGAACACCGCCTAATGCCATGCGTACATATTTACGACCAGTGGCATTAGCAATAGATTGACCAAGAGAGGTTTTACCTACGCCTGGAGGGCCAACTAAGCAAAGAATGGGGCCTTTCACTTTGTTTAAACGAGCTTGTACTGCAAGATATTCAAGAATACGTTCTTTCACTCGTTCTAAACCATAGTGATCGGCATCTAATACTTGTTGTGCTTTCGAAATGTCTTTTTTCACTTTAGAACGTTGATGCCAAGGCACTTGGATCATCCATTCAATGTAGCTACGAACAACGGTTGCTTCAGAAGACATGGCTGACATCATTTTGAGTTTTTGTAACTCATTTTCCACTTTGTCGCGTACCTCTGCGGGCATGCCTGCTGCTTCTACTTTTTGACGAAGTTGTTCAACTTCATCAATCGTGTCTTCATTTTCGCCACTATCCATTTCTTTGCGAATGGCTTTAATTTGTTCGCTTAGATAATAGTTACGTTGGCTTTTCTCCATTTGTTTTTTTACACGACCGCGAATGCGTTTTTCAACTTGAAGAATGTCTGCTTCTGATTCCATCATGCCAAGCAGATATTCTAAGCGATCTTGCACGTTGGCAAGTTCCAACAGGCTTTGTTTATGGCGAACATTTACTGGCAAATGCGCAGCCATTGTGTCAGATAAGCGATCTGCATCACCAAGACGATGAAGTGCATTTAATACATCTGCAGGGAATTTTTTATTTAAGGTGAGATAATTTTCGAATTCAGAAAGTACCGCTTTTTTCGCAACATCTAACTCTTTCTCATCACCATAAGTGGTTTCGATAGGGGTAATTTTGGCAGAAAAGCACTTTTCGCCATCTTCAAGGCTGTTAATTTTCGCGCGATTTTGACCTTCAACTAGCACTTTTACTGTGCCATCAGGTAATTTTAGTAGCTGAATAATGTTAGCAATGGTACCCACATCAAATAAATCTTCGGGGGTTGGTTCTTCCAAATCCGCTTCTCTTTGAGATACCAAAAGAAGCTGTTTATCATCGTTCATCGCTTCTTCAAGGGCATTAATTGATTTTGCGCGCCCTACAAAAAGTGGCATCACCATATAAGGGAAAACGACGACATCGCGTAATGGCAATACGGGCATCGTACGTTGGGTATTCTTCGCCATAATTTATCTCTCTTAATTCTTTCCGATAATTTGGGTAAATATTGGGGTAGGGAAAAAGGAATTCAAGGAAAAGATTATAACAAAATCTGAGTTATAAAGTGGGTTTTAAACAAAAAAGAATTTTGGCAAATGACGTGATAATCGCTAAAATGGCTGACAATTTTATTAAATTTCACAAAATATTGAGTTATGTCCACGAAAAATAATTTTATTTTCCCTACTTATGTTCAAATGTATCCTTATTCCAAGGATCGCCCTTTTCTCAAACAAGTGCGGGAAAAATTACGCTATTATGGCTATAAATGGTTGTATCAAAAGCAATGTAGCCAATTAGTGGATTTTCTTAATACAGAAACTCAATGGCAGCCTTTATTTACACAAGATTATTATCGTATCAATACAATTCTTACTACTTTTTGTGATAAACGCTTTTCTGCTTCAGAACGTTTAACGGCGATTACGGAGAATTTACGTTTGGCAGAAGAAAAAATGGGACGTTCGCTTTGCCAACAATTATTGGATCAGCAAAATATCGTGTTAACACAATTAACAGATGATTTGCGTTTATCTTTGAGTATCAATCATATCGATCCCTTTGAAGGATATTTTTCTATTAATATTCGTAATCAACATAATGAGCGAGTATATGATGCTTCTTTCACTTTTTTGAGCCCGAATAAATTGCTTATCGCCTCGATTCAAGGCCCCTCAAGTGACAATGCTCAAGAGCTTGTGAAACAGGCTACGAAATCATTGCACGGTATGCGTCCAATGTTTCTGTTAGTCAATGCATTCAAAATGCTCGCTGAAAAATGGCAATGTGAGCTAGTGGGCATTCCGCACAAAGCGCAAGGAAAATATCGTCTTTCTGCGCGCAGTAAGATTTTGTTTAATTACGATGAGTTCTGGCAAGAGAATCAAGGGGAATATCGCCATAATTATTGGCAATTACCTTTGGATATTGAACGCAAACAATTAGAAGATATCGCAAGTAAAAAACGTTCTATGTATCGTAAACGTTATGAAATGTTAGACCAAATGGCATTGGATATTCAGCAACTTTAATGAAGAAAGTGCGGTAAAAATGAGAGAAATTTTTACCGCACTTTTCAATTAGTTTTCTTGTTTTTTCACTTCATCCCACAACAAATCTAATTCAATCAGTGGCACATCATTAACTTGCTTACCTTGTTGTTGAACCGATTGTTCTACTGTTCGAAAACGACGTTCAAATTTTAAATTTGCTTTCCGCAATGCATCTTCAGGATCACATTTTAAGTGACGAGCAAGATTGACCGTTGCGAACAATAAATCGCCGATTTCTTCTTCCACTTTATTTTGTTCAATCGAAGTGCGGTTAATTTCAGCTTGAACTTCTTCTAATTCTTCCCGCACTTTGTCAAATACGGGTGAAATTTCTTCCCAATCAAAACCTACTTTTGAACAACGTTTTTGTAATTTTGCCGCTCGTGTAAGAGAAGGTAAAGCACGAGGTACATTATCTAAAATAGAGGTTTCTGCACTTTTACCTTGTTTTTCTTTGGCTTTCATTTCGTTCCAACGGGAAAGAGCTTCTGTTTCGTCCCCCGCTTTTGCATCGCCAAACACGTGAGGATGACGGCGCACAATTTTTTCAGCGATATCTTGCAATACATCGTCAAAAGTAAAGTATTTATCTTCCGTTGCAAGCTGGCTGAAGAAAATGACTTGCAACAATAAATCGCCTAATTCTTCGCGTAAATTTGGTATATCTTTTTTCTCAATCGCTTCGATTACTTCGTAAGTTTCTTCCGTTAAGCAAGGAATCATAGATTGATAATTTTGTTTTAAATCCCAAGGGCATCCGCCATTTGGATTACGAAGTTGGGCAATGAGTTGAATAAAATCTTGAATAGAGTAGCGCATAATTTTATTTCCTTTGATGGAATGTTTTGGATAGTATAACGAACAAGAAAAATGGTGCAAATACCATCGCTTTTTAGGCGTATTTTCTTTATACTTTGCGCATTAAAACATTATTGATAAAGCTGGGAAAAATGGAAAAAATTATTATCGACCACGATCGTTTTCTTCGCACGATTTCGCGTATTTCTCACGAAATTATTGAAAAACATCAAACGTTGGATGATCTTGTTATTGTTGGGATTAAACGCCGTGGCGCGGAAATTGCAGAATTATTACAACATCGAGTTGAAGAATTAAGTGGTATAAATTTACCCTCAATGGAACTGGATATCACCTTTTATCGCGATGATTTAACTTTGGTTGATCAGGAAGATAAAATGCCAGTTTATAGTGGTTCATCACAATATTTGAATATTCAAGATAAAACCGTCATTTTGGTTGATGATGTATTGTTTACTGGTCGAACCATTCGAGCAGCAATGGATGCACTCACCGATTTTGGTCGTGCTGCAAAAATTGAATTAGTGATTTTTGTTGATCGTGGCCATCGTGAATTACCAATTCGTGCTGATTACGTAGGTAAAAATGTGCCAACAAGCCGTGATGAACTTGTCCAAGTTCGCACTGAAAAACAAGATGGCTGTTACGAAGTCGTTATATTAGGGAAATAAATTTTGTCTATTGTGAACCTTCAGTAGAATTGTTACTCTAACCAACGTTATTGACTCTTTTTTGATGAGATGAAAATGAAAAAATTTATTCTAAAATCTTTTTTATTGGCTACTTTAGGTTGTGTTGCTTTTATTTCTATGGCCCAAGCTGGGGAACGTGTTGTCGCAACAGTAGATGGTATTCCTATTTTAGAAAGCCAAGTTCGTGCAAATATGGGTAAAAAAGGCGATCGCCAAAGTGCACTTGATAAAATTATTGATGATCTTTTAGTACAAAAAGCGATTCAAGAATCTGGTGTGAAAATTGATCCTCGAGAAATCGATCGTGTAGTGGAAGATACTGCGGCAAGAAATGGTTTAACTTATGGTCAATTTTTGGATGCGTTAGATTATCAAGGCATTTCATTAAATACATTTCGCCAACAAATTGCCAATCAAATGATGATGGGGGCAGTGCGTAATAAAGCGATCAATGAAAGCGTTGCGGTGACGCGTGAAGAAGTTGTTGCGCTTGGTCAAAAAATGTTAGATGAGGCAAAATCGCAAGGCACAGCACAAAAAGTAACGGGTAAAGAATACGAAGTTCGTCATATTTTGTTAAAACTTAACCCGATGTTAAATGATGCACAGGCCAAAGCTGAATTAACAAGAATTCGCTCTGATATTATTGCGGGCAAAATGACTTTTGCAGATGCGGCTTTAAAATATTCTAAAGATTATTTATCAGGTGCGAATGGCGGTAGTTTAGGTTATGCGTTCCCAGAAACTTATGCACCACAGTTTGCGCAAACCGTCGTGAAAAGTAAACAAGGTGTGATTTCTGCACCATTTAAAACTGAGTTTGGTTGGCATATTTTGGAAGTAATTGGCGTACGTGATGGTGATCTTACAGCAGAAGCCTACACACAAAAAGCATATGAACGTTTAGTGAACACTCAATTACAAGATGCGACGAACGATTGGGTTAAAGCATTGCGTAAAAGAGCGAATATTCAGTATTTTAATAAATAACAAAGTATCAAAAATAAAGGGGCTTAATTGCCCCTTTTGTTGTTTTTTATTTTCTCTTTCTTATATCTTATGAAGAAATTTTTAATTGCGATTTTACTTTTAATTTTGATTTTAGCGGGCGCGGCGAGTTTTGCTTATTACAAAATTACTGAATTTGTCAAAACACCAGTAAATGTGCAGGCAGATCAACTTTTAACGATTGAACGTGGTACAACAGGTTCAAAATTAACCGCGCTTTTTGAGCACGAAAAGTTAATTGATGATGGGAAATTATTACCTTATTTGCTGAAGTTAAAACCTGAGCTAAATAAAATAAAAGCAGGGACTTATTCTCTTGAGGGTGTGAAAACGTTGCAAGATTTATTGGATATCATTAATTCCGGCAAGGAAGCGCAATTTAGTGTGAAGTTTATTGAAGGTAAAACGTTCAAGGAATGGCGTAAAAACCTTGAAAACGCACCGCACTTAAAACAAACCTTGCAAGGTAAAAGTGATAAAGAAATTATGGCGTTATTGGATATTCCAGCCATTGCAAAAGCCGTTTACGAATGGAATAACATGGATGGGTGGTTGTATCCAGATACCTATAATTACACGCCAAACTCAACAGATCTTGAATTATTAAAACGTTCAACGACTCGTCTACAAAAAGCCTTAGATAAAGCGTGGAATGAACGTGATGAAAACCTCCCATTAGCGGATCCGTATCAGATGCTGATTTTGGCTTCTATTGTGGAGAAAGAAACGGGGATTGCGGCGGAGCGCCCACAAGTGGCTTCCGTATTTATTAATCGCTTAAGAGCCAATATGAAACTACAAACTGACCCAACCGTGATTTATGGAATGGGTGAGAGTTATACCGGTAATATTCGTAAGAAAGATTTGGAAACGATAACCCCTTACAATACCTATATGATTGAGGGGCTACCACCAACACCAATTGCGATGGTGAGTGAGAGTGCTTTACAAGCTGTGGCTCATCCAGCAAAAACAGACTTTTATTATTTTGTTGCCGATGGAAATGGCGGCCATAAATTTACTCGTAATCTGAACGAGCATAATAAAGCCGTGCAAGAATATTTACGTTGGTATCGCAGCCAGAAAAATGCCAAATAAAAAGTGCGGAAGAAAATATGAAAGGAAAATTTATTGTCATTGAAGGTTTGGAAGGCGCGGGGAAAAGCTCTGCTCATCAGTCTGTTGTGCGAGTCTTGCATGAACTCGGTATTAAAGATGTGGTGTTTACTCGCGAACCGGGCGGAACACCATTGGCAGAGAAATTACGTCATCTCATCAAACATGAAACCGAAGAACCTGTGACAGCGAAAGCAGAGTTATTAATGCTTTATGCAGCACGTATCCAGTTGGTGGAAAATGTGATTAAACCTGCCTTAATGCAAGGGAAATGGGTGGTGGGTGATCGTCACGATATGTCATCTCAGGCATATCAAGGGGGGGGGACGTCAATTAGACCCGCATTTTATGCTCACCTTGAAAGAAACCGTATTAGGTGATTTTGAGCCAGATCTCACGATTTATTTGGATATAGATCCGAGCGTCGGTTTAGCGCGAGCTCGTGGACGTGGCGAGTTAGACCGTATTGAGCAAATGGATTTGGATTTTTTTCACCGTACTCGAGCACGCTATTTAGAATTAGTAAAAGATAATCCAAAAGCAGTAATGATTAATGCTGAGCAGAGTATTGAACTTGTGCAAGCTGATATCGAAAGCGCGGTAAAAAATTGGTGGAAATCAAACGAAAAATGACCGCACTTTTAAAAATAAAAAATCGGCAAGAAAATTTCCTGCCGATTTTTTTGTTACTACTAAACTTAAAACGTCCACTGTAAATTCAGCTCACCTTGTTTAGCGTGATGATGCTTGCCTGTTTGACGATTGAATGTAGCTTGTAAGGTTAAGCCCGTAGGGTGGGCGTAAGCCCACGAAAAAAAGAATATTATTAATAATACTACATTGGCTACATTAGCTGGAATTGAAAGAGCGGTAAAAAATTGGTGGAAATCAAACGAAAAATGACCACACTTTCGAAATAAAAAAATCGGCAGAAAATTTACCTTGCCGATTTTTTGTTACTACTAAACTTAAAACGTCCACTGTAAATTCAACGCACCTTGTTTAGCGTGATGATGCTTGCCTGTTTGATGATTGAATGTAGCTTGTAAGGTTAAGCCCACGAAAAAAAGAATATTATTAATAATACGCGTGGGCTTACGCCCACCCTACATTGGCTACATTAGCTGGAATTGAAAGCGCGGTAAAAAATTGGTGGAAATCACACGAAAAATGACCGCACTTTTAGAATAAAAAAATCGGCAGAAAATTTTCCTGCCGATTTTTTTGTTACTACTAAACTTAAAACGTCCACTGTAAATTCAGCGCACCTTGTTTAGCGTGGTGATGTTTGCCTGTTTGGCGATTGAATGTTGCTTGTAAAGTTAAGTGAGATTTAATTTTCAATGCTACACCTAATTGACTTTCAATTGCCATTTTATTGTTTATCACTCGACGTTCATTGTCTATTTCCACGCCGAAAGGTTTTTGTTGGTAAATTGAATTGACAGCAACAAATGGTTGGAAAATGACACCATTAGTAAAAGTAAATTGGGCTTTAGCTTGTGCGCCCACTCGAGTTTGTAATTGGCGAGAGCCAAGTAAATTTACTTTACTATTACCACTATCGGTTAAGCCGCCATTTACACCCAAATAAGTCAATTGTGCCTGTGGTTGTAGGTAAAAACGAATTTGAGTGCCTTTTTCAGTTAAGTGTTCTGCCAATAAAGCATTGTAACCTGCTTCAATTGAGGCAGTAATACCTTTTGAAGTAAAACGTTCTGTACCATCTTCAGTGTTAATGCGGTGGCGGAAACGTTGATATTGTGCCCAGCTATCAACATACGCACCTGTTTGTTTATCTTGAAGTTGATGCCAAGTGGCATAAACGCCTGCGCCCAAGCCTTTCATATTTCCCGTTGTAAGATTATCTGCATCTGGATTGCGGAAAGTGCTACGTTGTTCTGCCTGTCCGCCCATTAAGCCAACGGAAAGTTGATAGTCTTGATGCTGTAAGGAGAAAACATCGCCACCAAGTTGTATGCCTTTACGATTGCCTTCTACTGGTGCAGTCTTACCTTGTACATTTTGGCTTAAGTGACCACTAATTAAACGCAACCACAAGCCTTTGCGCGGTAAAGTGCGGTCAAAAATATCGCTGTTTTTGTCGTTTAAACGCAAGGCGAATAACGTATTGGCGGCTTGAGCCTGTTGTGCATAGGAGGCGACAAGATGAGTTGGAATGGCGAGTTTTTCTACACCGATACAAAAACCGTTTGGACATTGTCGTAAAAATAAACGATATCTGCCTTTTTTATATTCTTCTAAAAGATAAAACGCATTCGGTTCAACATCGGTTTCTGTTTTGATGAGTTGTCGGTAAGTCAGGTTTTTTAAATTGTTTAAGGCTTTTTCTTCAAAAACAATAGCCGTTTTTCCTGTTACCTTGCTTTTTAACGTTAATACGGGCTTGTCAGCCTCTCTTTCGCTTAAATCATAAGCAAAGCGAATATAATTGTTTCCGATGTCACTATGATAGCCTGTATCGCCAAAATTTCTTTTTAAATATTTTTCGTTATCCAAGGCATTATCGGGGGTTGGTCTAATACGGCTTTCGCCTACAACAAGGCTGTCATTTTTGGTATTAAAACGAATATGGCTATTGAATAAATTTAAATAACTAACATCAGAATCCCAACGAGGCTCCCAAAGAGAATTCTCTAAGTCTAATCGGTAAAGATGAATAATTTGCCCAATAACGTGGGAATTTTCGGAAACTTTTAATCTAGGAAAGGGGCTAGTCAATGAAGACCAATCCGCATATATAAATGGATTTCTTATGAAGTGTTTATAATACAAATCAGCAACATTACCAACAGCAAGAATTTCACTGTTAATATTGCTATGTTTTACTGTTCCATAAGAATTGAAAATATCATTGCGATAATGATTATACAGCCAGCTATCGCCGCTTCCATCATTTAATTGAAAATATCCCAGCTGGGCGGCTGCGATTATAGGAGCGGTTTTTAATTTTGTTCTCAATTCATCAATATATTTTTTAGCTTGTTCTTCCGTATAGCCATTTCTTTCTTTAACGCCAAATCCCTGAACGAAAGCAGCCGTGTAGCCGGGGGTATAAGGGCTGTCGAAAAAAGAGATCTTTTTGTCAGGATCAATAGGTTTATCATCAATTGGGATATAAAAAATTGGATACGAGAAATTTCCTGTTGCTGCCCCCTCAATGTCATGACGGAGACCAGTTGCTTTTGGCACATCAAGCCTGAACAAATCATCTTTCCAATATTCACTATTTCTATCACGAAGTTTTTTTAAGCGGGTAATTTCATCATCAGTGAGCTTGGTTTTGTCGTAAACGTAATCAACAGCCAAAAGCGGGGAAGAATAAAGAACAGAAAACAATAGACTTACAATAAATGATTTTTTAAACTTCTGCTTGCTTGCTTGCTTGCTTGCTTGCTTGCTTGCTTGCTTGCTTGCTTGCTTGCTTGCTTGCTTGCTTGCTTCGAGTTTCATAATAAATTTTCCTTTGTCAAGTAAAAATAAATGGGGCGTGGATCTTAGCATAAAAACTGAACAAAAAATGTTATTTGGTTTAAATTTTCTCTATTTATTTCTTATTTATTAAAAGTAAACGTTTGCTTTTTGCTATTTTGTCAAGCCAGTTTGAAAATGTGTATAATTGCCCTCGTTATTCACAAAATTTCTGGAAAAATGACCGCACTTTACCCTTGGCTAATGCCTACTTACCATCAAATTGCTCAAACCTTTGACGAAGGGTTGGGGCATCATGCTGTGCTGATTAAAGCTGATTCTGGTTTAGGTGTAGAACGTTTATTTAATGCACTTGCACAGAAAATAATGTGTGTGGCTCAAGGCGATAAGCCTTGTGGTCAATGCCATTCTTGTCATTTAATGCAAGCCCATAGTCATCCAGATTATCATGAATTGAGTCCTATTGACGGTAAGGATATTGGCGTCGATCAAGTACGCGATATTAATGAAATGGTTGCGCAGCACGCACAACAAAATGGTAATAAAGTGGTGTATGTGCAAGGTGCGGAACGTTTAACGGAAGCCGCTGCCAATGCGTTATTGAAAACATTGGAAGAGCCTCGTCCAAATACTTATTTTTTACTTCAAACAGATAGTTCGTCAAGTTTGTTGGCAACTATTTACAGTCGATGCCAAGTGTGGAATCTGTCCGTGCCTAATGAACAAATGGCTCTTGATTGGTTGAAATCAGAAAGCGCGGCTGAAAATCAGGAAATTTTGACCGCACTTGCGATGAATCTTGGACGACCACTTTTAGCATTGGAGACTTTACAACAAGGGCTGATTGAACAGCGTAAAAACTTCTTACGTCAATTTTGGGTGTTCTATCGCCGACGTTCACCATTGGAATTACTTCCGTTGTTTGACAAAGAACGTTATGTTCAGCAAGTAGATTGGATTTTGGCTTTTCTTTCCGATTGTTTAAAACATAGACTTGAAATTAACAGTCATCGACAAGTGGCCGATCTTGGCCGTGGTATCGAACAATTCAGTAACGAGCAAACAGCTCTTGGTTTATTACAAGCAATCAAAATTATGCAAAAAGTGCGGTCAGATTTGCTTGCAATTAATGGTGTGAATGTTGAATTAATGCTATTGGATGGCTTGACGCGATTAGTCACAGAAGTATTTGAAACGCAATAAATTAAAGATATATTGTCTATGGCGTTCAAGCCTTAGGCATAAGGAAAAATAATTATGTTCATTGTAGATTCCCACTGCCATTTAGATGCGTTGGATTATGAAAATTTACACAAAAATATCTCGGATGTGGTGGAAAAAGCGCGCGCACGTGATGTGAAACATTTGCTCGCGATTGGTGTAACCTTAAGCCGTTTTGAGCAGGCTTATGACTCTTTACGGGAATTTAATAATGTCTCGCTTGCTTGCGGTGTCCATCCCCTTGATTTTGAAGAGGAACCTTATGACGCAGAACGCTTATTGCGTTTAGCGCAAGATCCAAAAGTGATTGCTATTGGCGAAATTGGCTTAGATTATTATTACAGCGCGGATAATAAAGCGGCGCAACAAGCGGTGTTTGGTAGCCAAATCGATATTGCAAACCAATTAGACAAGCCTGTAATTATTCATACACGTTCGGCAGGCGATGACACCATTACAATGTTACGCCAACACCATGCTGAAAAGTGCGGTGGCGTTATTCATTGTTTTACGGAAACCATGGAATTTGCGAAAAAAGCGTTGGATTTAGGTTTTTACATTTCTTGTTCTGGTATTGTAACCTTTAAAAATGCCGAAGCGATTCGTGAGGTTATTCGTTATGTGCCAATGGATCGCTTATTGGTGGAAACGGATTCGCCTTATCTTGCGCCAGTGCCTTATCGAGGAAAAGAAAATCAACCAGCTTATACGAGAGAAGTCTGTGAATACGTGGCAACCCTAAAAGACGTTTCTGCAGAGGCGTTTGCTCAAATCACTACACAAAATTTCGAGCGTTTATTTAAAATTCGTGTAGAATAAATGCACAGTTCTGACAAGGGAAAAGTATGCGAAAGTTTTTTAAATATTTCTTATTTATTGTTGTTTTTTTATTCCACGGTTTTATGTTTTCCGTAGTGAATTATGTGTTCCCCCATTATGATGTGACACGTGTTACTGGCGTAGAAGTTAAACGTGTTGATAAAGATGGCCCAATCACAAAATCGAATCCAGCTGATGGCCCAACACGTGATGTGTATTACATCAATACGCAAAATGATGATGGCAAAATTATGGTGTATCGCAATGAAGATACACGTTGGGGTTTCCCGTTCTACTTCAAATTTGGATCAGCCAATTTACAGGCTGAAGCGCAGGCTTTGGGTAATGACAACAAACTTGTGCAAATTAAATACTATGGTTGGCGTATTACGATCATGGATGAATATCGTAATGCAACCTCAATTAAAGAAATGACCGCTGATGACACACCAAGCAATCCGATCGTTTCGTGGATTTTATATGTATTCTTGCTGGCGACATTATTTTTGTCTATCCAATTTATTCGCGGCTGGTTTGACAGCGACAAGTAATATCCCAAACGGCCGCAAAGTGCGGTCGTTTTCTTTTATATTTTTGAGTAATGATTATGGAATTATTTCATACTATTTTGGCAATTGTGGCTTTAATTTTAAGTAGCGCAGTTGTTTCTTCTGCTGAAATTTCTCTGGCGAGTTCTCGCAAATTAAAATTACAATCTCTTGCAAATGAAGGAGACGTGCGCGCGCTTCAAGTGCTTAAATTACAAGAACATCCTGGTCGTTTTATTACGGTGGTTCAAATCGGTTTGAATATGGTAGCGATTTTGGGTGGGGGAATTGGCGAAAGTGCGCTAAGTCCTTATATTGCAGATATTTTAAATCGTTCTTTTGAAGGAAGTTGGATTGAACCAACCGCCTCTACAATTGCGTTTGTGTTGGTTACTTGTTTCTTTATCTTATTTGCTGATCTTATTCCAAAACGTATTGCCATTACTTATCCTGAAATGGTAGCGTTGCGCGTTGTCGGCATTATGAATTTCAGTATGTTTGTGTTTAAGCCGCTTGTGTGGTTTTTTGATACGCTTGCTAATGTATTTTTCCGCTTATTTCGTATTTCCACTGTGCGTGAAGATGGCATGACCTCTGAAGATATTTTCGCTGTAGTAGAAGCAGGCGCAGAAGCAGGTGTATTAAAAACTCAAGAGCATTATCTCATTGAAAATATTTTCGATATGCAATCACGTACAGTGACTTCCACCATGACAACCCGTGAAAATATCGTGTATTTAGACCGCACTTTTTCTCGCCAAGAAGTCATGGATACGCTTTCTCGTGATTCTCATTCTAAAATTGTGATTTGTGACAATAGCCTCGACAAAATCTTAGGTTATGTAGAATCCCATACGTTGCTCACCATGTATTTGCAGAATGAAAATGTGGTGCTCACAGATCCTAAACTACTCCGTAAAGCATTATTTGTGCCTGATACGCTTTCTCTTTACGAAGTGTTGGAATTGTTTAAATCTACTGGCGAAGATTTTGCGATTATTGTGAATGAATATGCCCTTGTAGTGGGTATCGTTACGCTAAATGATGTCATGAGTATTGTCATGGGGGAATTGGTTTCTAACGAAGAAGAATATATTGTGAGTCGTGATGAAAATTCATGGCTTATTGATGGCGCAACGCCATTAGAAGATGTGACACGAGTGTTAGATATTGAATCTTTCCCAGATGAAGAAAATTACGAAACCATCAGTGGTTTTATGATGTATATGTTACGTAAAATCCCGAAAAAAACCGATTCTGTGGTTTACGGAAAATACAAGTTTGAAGTGATTGATACGGAAAACTTTAAAATCGATCAGATTTTGGTGTCGTTGGTGAAGGAGTAGGAGTAAAAATGACTCAACGAGAATATGAAAGTCGTCAGCGAGCAGTTCAATTTGCGCTGGATAATAATCGTTTAGAAGGATTAACGACGGATGATGATCTTTTGCAACTTTCTCAAGAATGGATGAAAGGCAACATTTCTTATCAGCAATTACAGGATAGAGTGTATGAAATATACGGGATCTGATCCCTTTGTATATGAAAACGGTGTGCTTGTTAATAAGAAAAACATTTCTGATTCTGCAGAATTAGAAAGGCTAGAGAGAGTTATCACTTATGTTAAGGCATTAGAACTAAAAGAAAATCCTGTAAAAGGCAAATTTAATCTTGCGCATTTAAAGAGAATTCATAAACATTTGTTTGGTGATCTTTATCCTTGGGCAGGAAAAATACGTGATGGTTACCTTCAAAAGGGTGAGCAAGATTTTATGATGGGGTATCGTATTGAGCCCGAATCAAAAAAATTGTTTACTCAGTTAAAAAAAGAAAATTATCTTAAAGGTTTATCTTTACCTGAATTTGCGGAACGCTTGGCTTATTATTTCGGCGAAATTAATGCTATTCATCCTTTTAGAGAAGGAAATGGCCGAACACAACGTGTTTTTTTAGTTCAATTATCGAAAGAAGCCGGCTACGAGCTAAGTTTTAAGCATGTATCGCAAGAAGAAATGATTTCGGCTTCGATAGAAGCTCATAAGCTAAACTACAAACCTTTAGAAAAGATTATTTTGAATGGACTCATATCCTTATAGATAACATTCGCTACCTTGCTTAATCCCACGCAGCCAGTATAATGGCTGCGTTTTTGTTGATTCTCAATTAGGTATGACTATGTTTAAAAAAATCTCTGTTTTATTTTTTACGTTAATGTTGGCAGGTTGTTCTTCTTGGTCATCGGTTACCAACTATATTCCATTTATGGGGAACGATAAAAAAGTGATTGATTTAGATAAAGATAAAATCGATCAGAAATCCTATGCAGCAGCTTATGAAGCGACTGTAGCGACATATAAAGGTCGCGTGAATGAAAATTTCTTTGTAGATAATTTTGCAAGTGGTGCGAATGACTGGTATTTAGGCCGTATTTTAGTTCCTGTGAAACAAATTCAGGATAAACTTTACACTGGCGGCCATGATTCTGATGTATATGCTTATTATAGCGGCGTGTTACATGCGGAAGCCTTGCAAGCTAATATTAAACGTTTGAACGCAAATTGTTGGGAAAAAGTGGATTCGCAAAGCATGACTCAAGGTATTTATGATGCGATGCGTGATTTGCAAAAAGGCAAAGAGCGCGGTGAAAATGATGAATATATTGCGCAAGGTAGTGAAGCACTGCTGAAAGCCTGCACATCTAAATAATTGTTTTTCAACAAGCTGCTGGTCGATTTATTTCACCAGCAGCTTTATTTTTAAATTATTAAGGAGCAAGAATGTTAGAACTTTCGGAAAGCAACATTCATTTAAATGCTAACGCAGCTGATAAACAACAAGCGATTGAAATGGCAGCGTCCGCATTAGTTCAAGCAGACAATGTCGAAAATGGTTACTTGCAAGGAATGCTAGCGCGTGAACAGCATTCCTCAACCTTTTTAGGTAATGGCATCGCTATTCCTCATGGCACCTTGGATACTCGTTCGATGGTAAAGAAAACAGGTGTGCAAGTGTTTCAATTTCCTCAAGGCATAGAATGGGGCGAAGGAAATATTGCTTATGTCGTGATTGGTATTGCGGCGCGATCTGATGAGCATTTGTCCTTATTACGTCAACTTACTCACGTTTTGAGTGATGAAGATACCGCAGCAAAATTAGCAAAAATAACGGATATTGCTGAATTTCGTGCGATTTTAATGGGCGAGACAATTGAGCCATTTGCAATTCCTACTGCCAATATCAGTTTAGATGTAGATACCCAAAGTTTATTAACTTTAGTCGCGATTAATGCGGGGCAATTGCAGGTGCAAAGTGCGGTGGAAAATCGTTTTATTTCTGAAGTGATTAACAATGCGGCATTACCGCTTGGCAAAGGGTTATGGGTAACGGATTCTGTCGTAGGAAATGTGAAAAATGCCTTAACATTTAGTCGTGCCAAAACGATTTTTAGCCACAATGGCAAAGCGGTAAAAGGCGTGATAACTGTTGCAGCCGTCAGTGATCAAATTAATCCAACTTTAGCGCGTTTATTAGATGACGATGTTCAAACAACCTTGCTCAATGGTAATTCAACAGAAATTTTGACCGCACTTTTGGGTTCATCGAGTGATGTTGAAACTCAATCTGTAGAAGGTGCCGTTGTGGGAACTTTTACGATTCGTAATGAACATGGTTTACATGCGCGTCCAAGTGCAAATTTGGTTAATGAAGTGAAAAAATTCACTTCGAAAATTACTGTGCAAAATCTTACTCGTGAAAGTGAAGTCATCAGTGCAAAAAGTTTGATGAAGATTGTTGCGCTTGGAGTAACACAAGGGCATCGTTTACGTTTTGTGGCAGAAGGGGAAGATGCTAAACAAGCTATTGAAGCATTGAGCAAAGCGATTGCTGATGGTTTGGGCGAGAATGTTTCTGCTGTGCCGCCATCTGAACCAGATACCATTGAGATTATGGGAGAACAAATTCACGCACCAGCGGTAAGCGAAGATCATAACTTGCCAGCAAATGCTATTGAGGCAGTTTTTGTGGTTAAGAACGAACACGGTTTGCACGCTCGCCCAAGTGCAGTGTTAGTAAACGAAGTGAAAAAATATAATGCCTCTGTGGCGGTTCAAAATCTTGATCGTAATTCTCAATTAGTGAGCGCGAAAAGCTTAATGAAAATTGTGGCATTAGGCGTAGTGAAAGGGACTCGTTTACGTTTTGTTGCGACGGGCGATGAAGCGCAACAAGCTATTGACGGAATCGGTGCTGTGATTGAATCGGGTTTAGGTGAATAGTATGGCAAGCGTCGTAACAATTACTTTAAATGCCGCCTATGATTTAGTCGGCCGTTTA
Source organism: Haemophilus haemolyticus M19501 (assembly GCF_000222025.1). Lineage (GTDB taxonomy): Bacteria > Pseudomonadota > Gammaproteobacteria > Enterobacterales > Pasteurellaceae > Haemophilus > Haemophilus haemolyticus_G. Next base: position 57,092 of record NZ_AFQO01000016.1, read on the forward strand.
AATCGTATCCAACTTGGTGAAGTAAATACCGTAGAAACCCTTGGCTTATTTCCTGCTGGGAAAGGCATTAATGTCGCAAAAGTACTAAAAGATTTAGGCGTTGATGTTGCAGTAGGCGGTTTCTTGGGCAAGGATAATTCAGCTGATTTCGAGCAAATGTTTAATAAGCACGGTTTGGAAGATAAATTCCACCGAGTTGATGGCAAAACGCGTATCAATGTAAAAATTACCGAGACTGAAGCTGATGTGACAGATTTAAATTTCTTGGGATATCAAATAAGCCCACAAGTTTGGCAACAATTTGTGACGGATTCTTTGGCTTATTGTTTAAATTATGACATTGTCGCAGTGTGTGGCAGTTTACCTCGAGGTGTGTCTCCTGAATTATTTGCTGATTGGTTGAATCAGCTTCACCAAGCTGGCGTTAAAGTGGTGCTTGATAGTAGCAATGCTGCGCTCACCGCTGGATTAAAAGCGAAACCTTGGCTAGTAAAACCCAATCATCGAGAACTTGAGGCTTGGGTTGGTTATCCATTAAATCGTCTTGAAGAAATTATTGCCGCTGCACAGCAACTCAAAGCGGAAGGCATTGAAAATGTGATTATTTCAATGGGCGCAGAAGGTTCTTTATGGATTAATAATGAAGGCGTGCTCAAAGCCGAACCACCAAAATGTGAAAATGTAGTGAGTACTGTTGGAGCAGGGGATTCCATGGTAGCAGGCTTAATTTATGGTTTTGAAAAAGGTTTATCGAAAGCTGAAACCTTAGCGTTTGCTACGGCTGTGTCCGCTTTTGCAGTGTCTCAAAGTAATGTCGGTGTGAGTGATTTGAGTTTACTTGACCCCATTTTAGAAAAAGTACAAATAACGATGATTGAAGGATAGTATGAAGTTATTTTTAACCCAATCAGCTAATGTAGGCAATGCGAAAGCCTATTTATTACATGAAGTTTTTCGAGCAGCTGCGCAAAAAGCGAATGTCTCTATTGTAGAAACACCAGCCGAAGCAGATCTTGTTCTCGTATTTGGTTCTGTATTACCAAATAACCCAGCTTTAGTCGGTAAAAAAGTCTTTATTATCGGAGAAGCTATCGCCATGATTTCTCCTGAAGTCACGCTGGCAAATGCCTTAGCGAATGGGGCAGATTATGTTGCACCGAAAAGTGCGGTGAGTTTTACAGGTGTTTCTGGTGTAAAAAATATTGTTGCGGTAACGGCTTGTCCAACTGGCGTTGCGCATACGTTTATGTCAGCCGAAGCGATTGAAGCCTATGCGAAAAAGCAAGGTTGGAATGTAAAAGTTGAAACCCGAGGTCAAGTTGGGGCTGGCAATGAAATTACTGCAGAAGAGGTCGCGGCGGCTGATTTGGTATTTGTTGCAGCAGATATTGATGTGCCTTTAGATAAATTTAAAGGTAAACCAATGTACCGCACTTCAACAGGATTAGCCTTGAAGAAAACTGAGCAAGAATTTGATAAAGCATTTAAAGAAGCCAAAATTTTTGATGGTGGAAATAATGTAGGATCAAAAGAAGAAAGCCGTGAGAAAAAAGGTGTGTACAAACACTTAATGACTGGTGTTTCTCATATGTTACCGTTAGTGGTTGCAGGGGGATTGTTGATCGCGATTTCCTTTATGTTCAGTTTTAATGTGATTGAAAATACTGGGATTTTGCAAGATCTTCCAAATATGTTGATGAATATCGGTAGTGGCGTGGCGTTCAAGTTAATGATTGCTGTGTTTGCCGGTTACGTTGCATTTTCTATCGCTGATCGTCCAGGGCTTGCAGTTGGTTTGATTGCTGGGATGCTGGCAAGTGAAGCGGGCGCAGGGATTCTTGGCGGTATTATTGCGGGTTTCTTAGCGGGCTATGTGGTGAAAGGGCTGAATGTGATTATTCGATTGCCAGCAAGCCTAACTTCATTAAAACCGATTTTAATTTTACCGCTCTTGGGTTCGATGATTGTTGGCTTGACGATGATTTACCTCATCAATCCACCAGTGGCTGAAATTATGAAAGAGCTAAGTAATTGGCTTACTTCAATGGGCGAAGTGAATGCGATTGTGTTAGGTGCAATTATCGGCGCAATGATGTGTATCGATATGGGCGGGCCGGTAAATAAAGCCGCATACACCTTTTCTGTTGGATTGATTGCTTCCCAAGTTTATACGCCAATGGCTGCGGCAATGGCCGCGGGTATGGTTCCACCAATTGGTATGGCAGTTGCCACTTGGATTGCTCGCAATAAATTTACCGTTAGCCAACGCGATGCGGGGAAAGCATCATTTGTCCTTGGTTTATGCTTTATTTCTGAAGGTGCATTACCATTTGTGGCCGCAGATCCAATTCGTGTCATTATTAGCTCTGTGATTGGTGGTGCGGTGGCTGGTGCGATTTCAATGGGATTAAATATTACATTACAAGCTCCACACGGCGGATTATTTGTCATTCCATTTGTATCTGAGCCATTGAAATATCTTGGTGCAATTGCGATTGGTGCTTTATCAACAGGTGTGGTTTACGCCATTATTAAATCGAAAAACAATGCGGAATAATACCGCACTTTGAATGTAAAAAAGCCGATTCAAATGAGTCGGCTTTTATTTTGGGATAGATTTATTTTTCACGATCGTCGATCGTTTGTAGCAAATAATTTCCTTCAGCGTCAGCAAGACTGCGGAAACCTACATTCGTGATTTTGTAGGGATACTTTGTTCGATAAGTAAAGTTTTCGTGATGATGTCCGTGGAATACTTGCTTAACCCTCATCTTCATTGCCAAATCATTGATTACTTGGAAACCCATCGGATGTGGTTTAGGTGCTTCGTGGCAAATCAACACATCTGCTTGTTGGTTTTCTAAGATTTCAATATCGGATGGAAAAATTGACGTGCGATGACGCAAAGGCACGCCGCCTCGCCAGATTTTCTCCTGTGGGCTATATTGGCAATAATGAATAGGATCAAAAAACATGGGGCGATTTGGCGGCATCCAGATTTGCCCGCGGAATACACCGCCTAATCCCGCAATGCGAGTACCTTGAATATCAACTACGCGATTGTGTAAATTCCGTGATTGCCATTCAGAACCCCAAATCGCATCAAAAGCACTAATTGTTTTGCTATCATGATTTCCATGAATAAACCAAATATCACAATGTTGTGCGAGTTTATCCAACTCATTTGTTGTGGTGAGCTGTAAATCGCCTAAAATTATGAGTGCGACATTTTCCTGTTCTCTCACAAAAGGGTAAATATGATCGTAGCTTCCGTGTGGATCACCGGCAAATAAGATCATTGATGTTTTCCTTTTATAACAAATGGACTATTTTGTAATTCACTGATTTCTTCTTCATTTAACACTTTCTCAATGACTGCTTTAACTTGGTTATAACGGTCAAGATAACTTGGCGATTCAATCTCTATGTAAGGGACTTTATATTTATCTAACAGTTTTTTGAGTAGTTGTTGAAATTGTTGGCGTTGTTTTTGTGAGCCTAAGCTACGCAAGCCATCATCCACCCATTCAGTATTGTTTTTCAGCAAAATGGTGACATCGAAGGGATATTCTTTAATCATCGAGTCTAAAAATGGATGGGCTTTTCCTTCATATTGAATGCAGAACGCTTGCGTGGTGATGAAATCCGTATCAATAAATGCAATTTTATGTGCATGGCGTACAGCGTAATCAATGTATCGTTGATGACCAAGAGCCATTTGCGGATAGTCAGAATATTGCATAGCCTGCTCATTACCACCGAGCTTTTCAAATACAAATTCACGTCCGTATTCCCATGCAGAAGTGGTATTAAATACGGCAGCTAACTTATTAACCAGCACGCTTTTACCACTGCTTTCTCCGCCTAAAATCGCCACAGTTTTAGCAAAGAAAGGGCGAACTTCTTTCGGAATAAATTTCCAATATTGGAATGGAGTCGTACGAATTTTAGTTGCGGACACATTAAAGAAAGTGCGGTCAGGATCGACTAACGAAACTTCTAAACCTAAGTATTTCTCGTAAGGCACTTTATCTTGAGGCTCGCTACTAAATACGATTGAAGGTTCAAAATGCTTTTCATTAAATAGCGTTTTAACTGCTTCACTCCAAGATTGCCAGCCATTTGGATAACTCGGAATACCGTCTTCAACCAAATGATGAATAAAAATTTGATTTTTTTGATATTTGAAAATTTGCTGCATCCAACGCAAACGATCTTGCACGGTCGGCATATGTTTCATTTTACTATCGTAAAACAATTTCAAATCACGTTCCGTATCACTACACACGATAACGTGCAGTTCATCGACTTTACTGAACGCCTCATAAATCATATTTATATGGCCTGTGTGTACGGGATAAAATTTCCCGAAAATGACACCGACTTTTTTCTCTTTTGCTTTTGACATAATCCGCTCTTGATAGCGTAAGAATTGAGTGTGTTTATTGTAGGCTAAATGAAAATATTTTTCACGTTCTGATTTAGTGCCTAGGTATTTTGCGTTATACTTAGTGTGCATTCTCAGGGCAGGGCGAAATTCCCTACCGGTGGTAAAGCCCACGAGCGTTTAAAAGTGCGGTCAATTTTTGGCAAATTTTTCTTGCTAAATTGTCCTGAACTTCACTTTTAAAGTCAGCAGATTTGGTGAAATTCCAAAGCCGACAGTAAAGTCTGGATGAAAGAGAATAAAACGAGTTGGGTTCCCAAATCGTTCATTTTATTTGCATTTCTCAGCCCTGATTCTGGTATTTAATTGAAATCTCAAATTAGGAAATTACTATGAATCAGTCAATTTTATCTCCATTCGGCAATACCGCTGAAGAACGCGTACTTAATGCAATTAATGCCTTCAAAAATGGAAATGGCGTATTAGTTTTAGATGATGAAGATCGTGAAAATGAAGGTGATTTAATTTTCCCAGCAGAAACAATCACGCCAGAACAAATGGCAAAATTAATTCGTTATGGCAGTGGCATTGTTTGTTTATGCATTACTGATGAACGTTGCCAACAACTCGATTTACCGCCAATGGTAGAACACAATAATAGCGTAAACAAAACGGCTTTTACCGTAACGATTGAAGCTGCGAAAGGTGTTTCTACAGGCGTATCTGCTGCAGACCGAGTCACAACCATTCAAACGGCGATTGCTGATAATGCAGTTCCAACAGATTTACATCGTCCTGGCCATGTCTTCCCACTTCGTGCCGCAAATGGTGGCGTACTTACTCGCCGCGGACACACTGAAGCGTCCATTGATTTAGCACGTCTAGCTGGATTTAAAGAAGCAGGTGTTATTTGTGAAATTACTAACGACGATGGCACAATGGCTCGCGCCCCTGAAATTGTAGAATTTGCGAAAAAATTTGGTTATTCGGTGCTTACTATTGAAGATTTAGTCGAATATCGTTTAGCACATAATATTTAAAATACAAAAGTGCGGTGAAAATTTCTATGATTTTTTACCGCGCTTTTTATATTATACTGTTCCACTTTTTTATTTATTTGGGTTACTTTTATGCACAGCACAGCACAGCACAGCACAGCACAGCACAGCACAGCACAGCACAGCACAGCACAATTATGTTATTAGTTTAACGACTGAACAAAAACGCCGAAAACATATTACAGAGGAATTCGGTAAGCAAAATATTCCTTTCGCATTTTTTGATGCTATTACGCCCGAAATTATTGAAGAAACTGCTAAAAAATTCAATATTACATTAGATCGTTCTCCTAAAGCCAAGTTATCGGATGGAGAAATTGGTTGCGCATTAAGCCATATTGTTTTATGGGATTTAGCATTAGAAAATAATTTAAACTATATCAATATCTTTGAAGATGATATTCATCTGGGAGAAAATGCTAAAGAATTATTAGAAATTGATTATATTTCTGATGATATTCATGTCTTAAAATTAGAAGCAAATGGCAAAATGTTCTTTAAACAGCCACAATCTGTAAAATGCGATAGAAATATTTATCCTATCACAGTGAAACAATCAGGATGTGCGGGATATACTGTTACAGCGAAAGGGGCTAAATATTTACTTGAATTAGTAAAAAATAAACCACTTGACGTGGCGGTTGATTCTCTTGTTTTCGAGGATTTTTTACATTTTAAAGATTATAAAATAGTACAACTTTCTCCTGGTATTTGCGTTCAAGATTTTGTGTTACATTCAGATAATCCTTTTGAAAGCAGTTTACAAGAAGGACGAGATAGAGTACACGGAAATCAACGCAAGTTTTCTATTTTAGAAAAAATAAAAAATGAATTTGGACGAGTAAAAATAAAAATATTTGGAAAACAAGTTCCATTTAAATAATAAAAGTGCGGTTAAAAATCTTATTAAATTTTAACCGCACTTTTTTGTTTATTTTACTTCTGGTAAATTTACTGCACCTTCGTAGCCTAATTGTCGCCACGCTTCATAAACCGTTACTGCAACCGAATTAGACAAGTTCATACTGCGGCTATTGGCTGTCATTGGAATGCGGATTTTTTGTTCCATCGGCATTTCATTTAAAATTAACATCGGAATGCCACGAGTTTCTGGGCCAAACATTAAATAATCCCCAAGTTCAAATTTTACTTGGCTATGTGCTGGACTGCCTTTTGTTGTGAGTGCCAAGAGACGTTTGGGTTTCTCGCTTTCTAAAAAGGCTTCAAAAGTCTTGTGGCGTTTGATTTCCGCAAATTCGTGATAATCCAAACCTGAGCGGCGTAAGCGTTTATCATCCCAAGTGAAACCAAGTGGTTCAATTAAGTGCAAGCGAAATCCTGTATTGGCACAAAGGCGGATAATGTTACCGGTATTTTGTGGGATTTCTGGTTCATATAAAACAATATCTAACATAATTTTCTCTCTAATTCTGATATAAACGATAACTCACCATTCCTGTCGTTTTTTCTTTCAATAACATCCAGTTTTCTGGTGTGATGAGTGGTTTATCTTTCTCTGTTTCTACGTAAATTAACGCATTGGGTTTTAGCCAATTATTTTCGCAAAGCAAGTTAATTGCTTGTTCTGCTAAATTAAAATGAAAGGGTGGATCTAAAAACACCACATCAAAGTGCGGTTGATTTTGTGGCTGTTTTAGAAAATCCAAACTACTTTGATTAATCACTTCAGCCTGTTCTGATGAGCATTTGAGCGTTTGTAAATTCTTTTTTAATTGATTGGCGACGGTTTTATCTAGTTCTAAAAAAGTCACTTTTTTCGCTTGACGAGAAAGTGCCTCAAAACCTAATGAGCCGCTCCCCGCAAAGCCATCTAAACATTCAGATTGGTGGATATAAGGCATTAACCAATTAAAAAGCGTTTCTTTCACTCTATCGCCAGTTGGGCGTAAGCCTTCTGAACTTAATACGGGAAGTTTTCGCCCTCGCCACAGTCCAGCAATAATGCGAACCTCGCCCTTTGCATTTGGCGTTTGTATTTTTTTCATAAAGATTCGATTTTTATTGAAAATTGTGCTTAGTTTAGACGATTTTTTGCTAGAATGAACGACATTTTTATCGGATTACAGTTAAGAGAGCATTTTATGGCTGAAGAAAATAAAAAAGGCGGATTTTGGGCATCGTTATTTGGGCGTAATAAAAAGCAAGATGAACCTAAAATTGAGCCGAAAATTGAAGAAGAAAAGATTAAAGATGTTGAGCCATCTGTTGAAAAATTTGACGCTAATGATTTAGTCGAAGAAGAAAAAATACAGGAAATTTCAACCGCACTTGAGCCAGTTGCACTTGAGCCAGTCGAAGAAATCATCGAAGCGAAAAATTTAGAAGATGATCTTCAGCCCGTTGTTGAAATTGAAACTCGCGAAAAGCCAAGTGAAGGGAGCTTTTTTAGTCGTTTAGTTAAGGGATTACTGAAAACTAAACAAAATATTGGCGCGGGTTTTCGTAGTTTTTTCTTAGGAAAGAAAATTGATGATGAGTTGTTTGAAGAATTAGAAGAACAACTTTTGATTGCGGATATTGGCGTGCCGACAACAAGTAAAATCATCAAAAATTTGACTGAACATGCAAGTCGCAAAGAATTACAAGATGCCGAGCTTTTATATCAACAATTAAAAGTAGAAATGGCAGATATTCTTGAGCCAGTAGCACAACCGTTAGAGATTGATAGCACGAAAAAACCTTATGTGATTTTAATGGTGGGCGTAAATGGCGTGGGTAAAACAACGACAATTGGTAAGCTTGCACGTAAATTTCAGTCTGAAGGAAAATCAGTGATGCTTGCGGCGGGCGATACTTTCCGTGCGGCGGCTGTTGAGCAGCTTCAAGTTTGGGGAGAACGTAATCATATTCCAGTTGTTGCGCAAAGCACTGGCTCTGATTCTGCATCGGTAATTTTTGATGCGATGCAATCAGCGGCTGCACGCAATATTGATATTCTTATTGCGGATACGGCGGGTCGTTTGCAAAATAAAAATAACTTAATGGACGAACTGAAAAAAATTGTTCGTGTTATGAAAAAATATGACGAAACTGCACCACATGAAATTATGCTTACGCTGGATGCTGGAACAGGACAAAATGCTATTAGCCAAGCGAAGTTATTTAATGAGGCTGTCGGTTTAACAGGAATTTCACTCACAAAATTAGACGGCACGGCAAAAGGCGGCGTGATTTTTGCCATAGCCGATCAGTTTAAGTTGCCTATTCGTTATATTGGCGTGGGCGAGAAAATTGAAGATTTACGTGAGTTTAATGCCAAAGAATTTATTGAGGCATTATTCGTTCATGAAGAAGAATAAAAAGAATAAGGAAAAATTGTGATTAAGTTCTCAAATGTTTCTAAAGCCTATCATGGTGCAACGCAGCCAGCGTTACAAGGCTTGAATTTTCATCTTCCTGTGGGAAGTATGACTTATTTGGTTGGACATTCAGGTGCAGGGAAGAGTACATTACTCAAGCTTATTATGGGGATGGAAAAAGCCAATGCTGGTCAAATTTGGTTTAACGGGCACGATATTACTCGTTTGTCAAAATATGAAATTCCATTTCTGCGTCGCCAAATCGGTATGGTTCACCAAGATTATCGTTTATTAACAGATCGTACTGTGGTGGAAAATGTGGCATTGCCGTTGATTATTGCAGGTATGCATCCAAAAGATGCGAATACTCGAGCAATGGCATCTTTAGATCGAGTAGGATTGCGTAATAAAGCGCACTATTTGCCACCACAAATTTCTGGCGGGGAGCAGCAACGTGTTGATATTGCGCGTGCGATTGTGCATAAACCTCAACTTTTATTAGCAGATGAACCAACGGGTAATTTAGACGATGAACTTTCTTTAGGCATTTTTAATTTGTTTGAAGAATTTAATCGTCTCGGAATGACAGTGTTAATTGCTACTCACGACATTAATTTAATTCAACAAAAACCAAAACCTTGTCTTGTGCTTGAACAAGGTTATTTACGTTATTAAGGAATAATCATGAGCCGATCAACGGATGCATCTGTTTTTGTTCAAACAGCCTATACTTTGCGTGCAGTATGGGTAGATTTATGGCAACGTAAATTTGGCACGCTGCTCACGATTTTGGTTATTGCTGTGTCTCTGACAATCCCAACCGTGAGCTATTTAATGTGGAAAAATTTACATTTAGCGACCACTCAATTTTATCCTGAAAGTGAATTGACGATTTATCTTCACAAAAATTTAAGTGAAGAAGATGCGAATTTAGTGGTAGAGAAAATTCGTCAGCAAGAAGGGGTGGAATCCCTTAATTATGTTTCTCGTCAAGAAAGTTTAAAGGAATTTAAAAGCTGGTCTGGCTTTGGCGAAGAATTGGAAATTTTAGATGATAATCCATTGCCTGCGGTCGTGATGGTAAAACCGACGAGCGAATTTAATGTGTCAGAAAAACGTGATGAATTACGTACCAATTTAAATAAAATCAAAGGGGTACAAGAAGTTCGCTTGGATAATGATTGGATGGAAAAATTAACCGCACTTTCTTGGTTAATTGCTCATGTGGCAATTTTCTGTACTGTATTAATGGCGATAGCGGTATTTCTGGTTATTGGTAACAGTATCCGCTCTGATGTGTATAGTAGCCGATCAAGTATTGATGTGATGAAATTGCTTGGTGCAACAGATCAATTTATTCTCCGTCCTTACCTTTATACAGGGATGATTTATGCTGTATTAGGTGGATTAGCCGCTGCAATTTTTAGTAGTTTTATTATCAGCTATTTTACTTCTGCAGTGAAATATGTAACGGATATTTTTGCCGTCCAATTCAGTTTGAATGGATTAGGTGTTGGCGAATTTATATTCCTATTAGTGTGCTGTTTAATTATGGGCTATGTTGGGGCGTGGATTTCTGCAAAACGGCATTTATCGGTGTTAGATAATCGTTATTAATTGAAGATGTTAAAGTGCGGTTATTTTTCAATATATTTTTTGAAAGAGAAATTATGGAGAAAAATAACCGCATTTTTTATTTGTTTTGAATAAATTCCTTGCAATTTGTTTAACTTTTGTGTAGCATTCACGGGCTTTCAATGTGAGAGCCGTTTAATGTAATCATTTATTAAACGAGTATTACGATATGTAATACTAACAATGTTTCCGATTTGGAGACTATATAACAGGTAACTTGCACCTCCTTTTCTATTTTGAAGTTAGAATTGTGATTGGTGTTAGTTTTTTATTAGCTAAATTTTATTGGAGCTCTGGTCTAATGCAGAACCAAAGAATCCGTATCCGCTTAAAAGCTTTCGATCACCGTTTGATCGATCAATCTACTGCGGAGATCGTAGAAACAGCTAAACGTACTGGTGCACAAGTTCGTGGTCCAATTCCTTTACCAACTCGTAAAGAGCGTTTTACCGTGTTGATTTCTCCACACGTGAACAAAGATGCGCGTGATCAATACGAAATTCGTACACACAAACGTTTAGTAGATATCGTAGAGCCAACAGAAAAAACTGTTGATGCATTAATGCGTTTAGATTTGGCTGCCGGCGTGGACGTGCAGATCAGCCTAGGTTAATTAAGAGGTTATTACAATGATTGGTTTAGTCGGTCGTAAAGTTGGTATGACCCGTATCTTCAATGAAGACGGTGTTTCTGTACCAGTTACCGTTATCGAAATCGAAGCCAACCGCGTAACTCAAGTTAAAACTCTTGAAAACGATGGCTATACTGCAGTTCAAGTTACTACTGGTTCTAAAAAAGCGAATCGTGTAACTAAACCTGAAGCAGGTCATTTCGTGAAAGCAGGTGTTGAAGCTGGTCGCGGTTTATGGGAATTTCGTACTGAAGGTGAAGAATTCACTTTAGGTCAAGAAATCAATGTTGACATCTTTGCAGATGTTAAAAAAGTAGATGTTACTGGTACTTCTAAAGGTAAAGGTTTCCAAGGTGGTGTTAAACGTTGGAACTTCCGTACTCAAGATGCTACACACGGTAACTCTTTATCACATCGTGTACTTGGTTCTATTGGTCAAAACCAAACTCCAGGTCGTGTGTTTAAAGGTAAAAAAATGGCAGGACATTTAGGTGCTGAGCGTGTAACCGTTCAATCACTTGAAGTTGTTCGTGTAGATGCTGAGCGTAAATTGCTATTAGTAAAAGGTTCTGTACCTGGTGCTATCAATGGCGATGTTATCGTTAAGCCAGCAGTTAAAGCATAAGTCTAGGAGATAGAGATGGAATTACAAGTTGTAGGTGCAAACGCACTAACTGTTTCTGAAACTACCTTCGGACGTGAGTTTAACGAAGCTTTGATTCACCAAGTTGTTGTTGCTTATGCAGCAGGTGCTCGTCAAGGTACTCGTGCGCAAAAAACTCGTGCTGAAGTGTCTGGTTCAGGTAAAAAACCTTGGCGTCAAAAAGGTACAGGTCGTGCTCGTGCTGGTGATATCAAATCACCAATCTGGCGTTCTGGTGGTATAACCTTCGCGGCTAAACCACAAGATCACAGCCAAAAAGTGAACAAGAAAATGTACCGTGGTGCTATCAAGAGCATTCTTTCTGAATTAGTTCGTCAAGACCGTTTAGTGGTTGTTGAAAAATTCGAATTAGATGCACCAAAAACTAAAGTTTTAGTACAAAAATTAAAAGATTTAGCAGTTGAAGATGCATTAATTATCACAGCAAGCTTAGATGAAAATCTATTCTTAGCAGCGCGTAACTTATACAAAGTTGATGTACGTGATGTTCAAGGTATCGATCCAGTTAGCTTAATCGCTTTCGATAAAGTGATTGTTACTGTTGATGCTGTGAAACAAATTGAGGAGATCCTAGCATGAGTCAAGAACGTTTGCTAAGCGTGCTACGTGCACCGCACATCTCTGAAAAAGCAACGAACAATGCTGAAAAATCTAACACTGTTGTACTTAAAGTTGCTTTAGATGCGAACAAAGCTGAAATTGCTGCTGCTGTTGCTCAATTATTTGAAGTAAAAGTTGACTCAGTTCGTACTGTGGTTGTTAAAGGTAAAACTAAACGCCGTGGTAACAAAATGGGTCGTCGCAGCGACTGGAAAAAAGCTTATGTAACTTTAGCCGAAGGCCAAAACTTGGACTTCGTGGACAGTGCAGAGTAATCGGAGGAAATTAGAGAATGGCTATCGTTAAATGTAAGCCGACCTCCGCTGGTCGTCGTCACGTTGTTAAAATCGTGAACCCTGAATTACACAAGGGTAAACCTTACGCACCTCTTCTAGATACTAAATCTAAAACTGGTGGTCGTAACAACTATGGTCGTATTACTACTCGTCACATTGGTGGCGGTCACAAACAACACTACCGTTTAATCGATTTCAAACGTAACAAGTTAGACATCCCAGCGGTTGTTGAGCGTTTAGAATATGATCCAAACCGTTCTGCTAACATTGCTTTAGTGCTTTATAAAGATGGTGAACGCCGTTATATCTTAGCACCTAAAGGTTTGTCAGTAGGCGATCAAATCCAAGCTGGTGTAAACTCACCAATTAAAGTGGGTAACTCATTACCAATGCGTAATATCCCAGTTGGTTCAACAGTACATAACGTTGAATTAAAACCAGGTAAAGGCGGTCAAATCGCTCGTTCTGCTGGTGCTTATGTACAAATCATCGCACGTGAAGGCAACTATGTAACTTTACGCTTACGTTCTGGCGAAATGCGTAAAGTATTAGCTGAATGTGTTGCAACAATCGGTGAAGTTGGTAACTCAGAACATATGCTTCGCGTATTGGGTAAAGCTGGTGCTAACCGCTGGAGAGGTATTCGCCCTACAGTTCGTGGTACTGCAATGAACCCAGTAGATCACCCACACGGTGGTGGTGAAGGTCGTAACTTTGGTAAACACCCAGTAACTCCTTGGGGCGTTCAAACCAAAGGTAAGAAAACTCGTCACAACAAACGTACTGATAAATATATCGTACGTCGTCGTGGCAAATAATAGATTAAATTAAAAGAGGATTAGCCATGCCACGTTCTCTCAAGAAGGGTCCTTTCCTTGACCTACACTTGTTGAAGAAGGTAGAGAAGGCGGTGGAAAGCGGGGATAAAAAACCAATCAAAACTTGGTCCCGTCGTTCAATGATCATTCCATCAATGATCGGATTGACCATCGCAGTCCATAATGGTCGTCAGCACGTTCCTGTTTATGTATCTGATGAAATGATCGGTCATAAGCTTGGTGAATTTGCACCGACTCGTACATACCGCGGTCACGCGGCAGATAAGAAAGCTAAGAAATAAGAGGTAAATAGATGGAAACTATCGCAAAACATCGTTACGCTCGCACTTCTGCCCAAAAAGCTCGCTTAGTTGCCGATTTAATTCGTGGTAAAAAAGTTGCGCAAGCATTAGAAATCTTAACTTTCACTAACAAAAAAGCAGCAGCTTTAGTGAAGAAAGTTTTAGAATCAGCTATTGCAAACGCAGAGCACAATGACGGTGCAGATATCGATGATCTTAAAGTTGCTAAAATCTTCGTTGATGAAGGTCCTAGCATGAAACGTGTTATGCCACGTGCTAAAGGTCGTGCAGATCGTATTTTAAAACGTACTAGCCACATTACTGTGGTTGTGTCAGATCGTTAATAAGTAGAGGAATAGCAATGGGTCAAAAAGTACATCCACATGGTATTCGCCTAGGTATTGTTAAACCTTGGAGCTCTACTTGGTTCGCGAATACACAAGACTTCGCTGACAATCTTGAAGGCGATTTCAAAGTACGCAAATTCTTAAATAAAGAATTAGCAAATGCTTCAGTTTCACGTATTACTATTGAGCGTCCAGCTAAAAGTATTCGTGTAACTATTCACACAGCTCGTCCTGGTATCGTAATCGGTAAAAAAGGCGAAGATGTTGAAAAATTACGTAACGCAGTGTCTAAAATCGCTGGCGTTCCTGCTCAAATCAACATTGCTGAAGTGAAAAAACCTGAATTAGATGCGAAATTAGTTGCAGATAGCATCGCTTCTCAATTAGAACGTCGTGTAATGTTCCGTCGTGCAATGAAACGTGCGGTACAAAGCGCTATGCGTTTAGGTGCTAAAGGTATCAAAGTTGAGGTTAGCGGTCGTTTAGGTGGTGCAGAAATCGCACGTTCAGAATGGTATCGTGAAGGTCGCGTACCTCTACATACTCTTCGTGCGGACATCGATTATAACACTGCAGAAGCTCACACAACTTACGGCGTAATCGGCGTTAAAGTGTGGATCTTCAAAGGTGAAATTCTTGGTGGAATGGCTGCCGTTGCGCAATCAGAACAACAACCTGCCGACAAGCCTAAAAAGGCTCCTCGCGGTAAAGGTCGTAAGTAAGGAGAAACGCTAAATGTTGCAACCAAAACGTACAAAATTCCGTAAAGTTCACAAAGGCCGCAACCGTGGTATCGCGGGCGGTACTGAAGTTAGTTTCGGTACTTACGGTTTAAAAGCAGTTGGTCGTTGTCGTTTAACCGCTCGTCAAATCGAAGCGGCACGTCGTGCAATGTCACGTGCAGTAAAACGTCAAGGTAAAATCTGGATTCGTGTATTCCCAGATAAACCAATTACTGAAAAACCATTAGAAGTCCGTATGGGTAAAGGTAAAGGTAACGTTGAGTACTGGGTAGCCTTAATCCAACCGGGTAAAGTGCTTTATGAAATGGATGGTGTGTCTGAAGAAGTAGCAAGAAACGCATTTGCATTAGCAGCTGCTAAATTGCCAGTTAAGACCACTTTCGTAACTAAGACGGTGATGTAATGAAAGCTCAAGATTTACGTACAAAAAGTGTTGAAGAGCTGAATGCTGAATTAGTAAACCTTTTAGGTGAACAATTCAAGTTGCGTATGCAGACAGCCACCGGTCAGCTTCAACAAACCCATCAGGCTAAACAAGTGCGTCGTGATATTGCACGTGTAAAAACTGTATTAACCGAAAAGGCGGGTGAGTAATGACTGATAAAATTCGTAGCGTACAAGGTAAAGTTGTTAGCGACAAAATGGAAAAATCTTTCGTTGTTGCTATTGAACGTAAGGTAAAACACCCTTTATATGGTAAATTTATCCGTCGTACAACTAAATTACACGTACACGATGAGAACAATGAAGCCAAAGTTGGTGATACCGTAGAGATTCGCGAATGTCGCCCTCTATCAAAAACCAAATCTTGGACTTTAGTTCGTGTTGTTGAGAAAGCAGTAATCGCTTAATTCACAATGTAACAATAAAAGGCCAATGGTTAATTCCATTGGCTTTTTTTACATTTAAAGTATTGTAAATTTCAACCGCATTTTTAGTAAATGGGTCAAGAGGATAAAGGTAAATTATCATTGCCTTTCTCTTTTTCTTTTGATAAAATCCGCCACCTATCCGCCATTCTATCTGAATAGTGTGGATGGGTTCGTCCCGAAAGGGTGTTTTTTTAATCTTAACGGAGCACTAATATGATCCAAGAACAGACTATGCTGGATGTTGCTGATAATTCAGGCGCTCGCAGCGTAATGTGTATCAAGGTTCTAGGTGGATCGCACCGTCGTTATGCTGCGATTGGTGACATCATCAAAATTACTGTAAAAGAAGCAATTCCACGCGGTAAAGTAAAAAAAGGTGATGTATTAAAAGCAGTTGTTGTGCGCACCAAGAAGGGTGTTCGTCGCCCAGATGGCTCAGTTATTCGTTTCGATGGTAACGCTTGTGTAATTTTAAATAATAACACTGAGCAACCAATCGGTACTCGTATTTTTGGACCAGTGACTCGTGAACTTCGCTCTGAGAAATTCATGAAGATCATTTCTTTAGCTCCAGAAGTACTGTAAGGGGAATGTAATGGCTGCTAAAATCCGTCAAAATGATGAAGTAATTGTTCTTACTGGTAAAGATAAGGGCAAACGTGGCAAGGTAACTAAAGTGTTACCAAACGGTAAAGTGTTTGTTGAAGGTATCAACATCATTACTAAACATGAAAAACCAGTTCCTGCATTAGGAAAAGCTGGTGGTTTAGTGAAAAAAGAAGCTGCAATTGACGCTTCAAATGTTGCGATTTTCAATCCTAAAACAAATAAAGCTGACCGTATAGGTTTTAGATTCGAAGACGGCAAAAAAGTACGTTTCTTCAAATCTAACAATGAAATTATCTAACAAACTGGAGTAATGCGATGGCGAAACTGCATGATTACTACAGAGATCAAGTAGTAAGCGAATTAAAAAATAAATTCGGCTACAAATCTGTCATGCAAGTCCCACGAATCGAAAAGATTACCCTGAATATGGGTGTGGGTGAAGCATTGACCGACAAAAAATTGCTAGACAACGCAGTAGCGGACCTAGCAGCAATCAGCGGTCAAAAACCTTTAGTAACTAAAGCCCGTAAATCTGTTGCTGGCTTTAAAATCCGTCAGGGATATCCAATCGGTTGTAAAGTAACACTACGCGGTGAGCGTATGTGGGAGTTCTTTGAACGTTTAATTACAATTGCTGTTCCACGTATTCGTGACTTCCGCGGTTTAAGCGCGAAATCATTCGATGGTCGTGGTAACTATAGCATGGGTGTGCGTGAACAAATCATCTTCCCTGAAATCGATTACGATAAAGTAGATCGTGTACGTGGTTTAGATATCACTATCACAACTACTGCTAAGAATGATGAAGAAGGTCAAGCACTACTTGCTGCCTTTAATTTCCCATTCCGTAAATAAGGCAGGTTATAATGGCTAAACAATCAATGAAAGCACGCGATGTAAAACGCGTTAAATTGGCTGAAAAATTCTACGCAAAACGTGTTGAATTAAAGAAAATCATTTCTGATGTCAATGCCTCTGATGAAGATCGTTGGGATGCAGTGTTAAAGTTACAAACTTTGCCACGTGATTCTAGCCCATCTCGTCAACGTAACCGTTGCCGCCAAACTGGACGTCCTCATGGCGTTTTACGTAAGTTTGGTTTAAGCCGAATTAAGGTTCGTGAAGCTGCGATGCGCGGTGAAATCCCTGGTCTTAAAAAGGCGAGCTGGTAATATACCACTTTATTTTGGAATCGGAGAAAAAGTACAATGAGTATGCAAGATCCAATCGCAGATATGCTGACCCGTATTCGTAACGGTCAAGCTGCGAATAAAGTTGCGATCAATATGCCTTCATCCAAGCTAAAAGTGGCAATCGCCAATGTATTAGCTGCTGAAGGTTATATCGAAAGCGTTAAAGTTTTAGAAGGTGCAAAACCTGAATTGGAAATTACTTTAAAATATTTCCAAGGTAAACCGGTTGTAGAAAGCATCCAACGTGTAAGCCGTCCTGGTCTTCGTATTTACAAACGTAAAGACGAATTACCAAAAGTGATGGGTGGTTTAGGTGTTGCAGTTGTTTCTACATCTAAAGGTGTTATGACTGACCGCGCTGCTCGTCAAGCAGGTTTAGGCGGTGAGATTATCTGTTACGTAGCTTAATAGAGAGGTAGGAAAATGTCTCGTGTTGCAAAGGCACCTGTTAATATTCCTGCCGGCGTTGAAGTTAAACTCGACGGTCAGCTATTAACAGTAAAAGGTAAAAATGGCGAGTTATCTCGCGAAATTCACAAATCAGTTGAAGTAAAACAAGATAACGGACAATTTACTTTCACACCTCGTGAAGGTTTTGTTGAAGCGAATGCTCAATCGGGTACAGCTCGTGCATTAGTTAATGCAATGGTTATCGGTGTTACTGAAGGCTTCACTAAGAAATTAGTATTGGTGGGTGTTGGTTACAGAGCTCAACTTAAAGGCAATGCAATTGCATTAAGTTTAGGCTATTCTCACCCAGTAGAGCACACTTTGCCGGCAGGTATTATTGCAGAATGTCCATCTCAAACCGAAATCGTGTTGAAAGGTGCAGACAAACAGTTGATCGGTCAAGTTGCAGCAGATATTCGTGCTTATCGCCGTCCTGAACCTTATAAAGGTAAAGGGGTACGTTACGCTGATGAAGTGGTACGTATCAAAGAGGCTAAGAAGAAATAATTAAGGTAACACTATGGATAAGAAATCAGCTCGTATCCGTCGTGCAGCTCGTGCACGTCATATGATGAGAGAGCAAGGTGTAACTCGTTTAGTTATTCACCGCACTCCACGTCATATTTATGCACAAGTTATTGCACCAAACGGTTCAGAAGTGCTTGCCGCTGCTTCAACTGTTGAGAAAGCAATTCGTGAGCAAGTAAAATACACCGGTAATAAAGATGCCGCTGCTGCAGTAGGTAAAGCTGTTGCAGAACGCGCATTAGCAAAAGGCGTTCAAGCTGTTGCTTTTGATCGTTCCGGTTTTAAATATCATGGTCGTGTCCAAACTTTAGCGGACGCTGCACGTGAAGCTGGTCTACAGTTCTAATGAGGTAAATTGAGATGTCAAACATCGAAAAACAAGTTGGTGAACTGCAAGAGAAGCTAATCGCAGTAAACCGTGTATCAAAAACTGTAAAAGGTGGTCGTATTATGAGTTTCACTGCATTAACTGTGGTGGGCGATGGTAATGGCCGAGTAGGTTTTGGTTATGGTAAAGCACGCGAAGTTCCAGCAGCGATCCAAAAAGCAATGGAAAAAGCACGTCGTAATATGATTAACGTTGCTTTGAATGAAGGTACATTACAGCATCCAGTTAAAGGTGTACATACTGGTTCACGTGTATTTATGCAGCCAGCAAGTGAAGGTACAGGTATCATCGCTGGTGGTGCAATGCGTGCAGTATTAGAAGTTGCAGGTGTACGTAACGTTCTTTCTAAAGCGTATGGTTCTACCAACCCAATTAACGTTGTTCGTGCAACTATTGATGCATTAGCAAACATGAAATCACCAGAAATGGTTGCTGCAAAACGCGGTAAAACTGTTGATGAAATCTTGGGGTAATGAATAATGGCTAAAACTATTAAAGTAACACAAGTTCGTAGCTCAATTGCTCGTTTACCGAAGCATAAAGCTACCTTGCGTGGTCTTGGTCTTCGCCATATGCACCACACTGTTGAGTTAATTGATACGCCTGCAGTACGTGGTATGATTAACCAAGTTTCATACATGGTTAAAGTGGAGGAGTAAGAGATGCGTTTAAATACTCTATCTCCGGCTGAAGGTTCAAAGCATAGCGCTAAACGCCTCGGTCGTGGTATTGGTTCAGGTTTAGGCAAGACTGGTGGCCGTGGTCATAAAGGTCAAAAATCTCGTACTGGTGGCGGTGTTCGTCGCGGTTTCGAAGGTGGTCAAATGCCGTTATACCGTCGTTTACCAAAATTTGGTTTTACTTCAATGAAAGCTGCAGTAACTGCAGAAGTTCGTTTGAATGAGTTAACCAAAGTTGAAGGTAATGTAGTAACCTTAGAAACATTAAAAGCAGCAAATATCTTAACTAAAGATATCCAATTCGCTAAAGTAGTTTTAGCGGGTGAAGTGAAATCTGCAGTAACAGTTCGTGGTTTGCGTGTAACTAAGGGTGCAAAAGCAGCAATTGAAGCTGCTGGCGGTTCAGTTGAGGAATAATTAGCAAATGGCTAAACAACCAGGTTATCAAGCAAGAAGTACTAATAGCGGTAAAGGTGAATTAAAAAGCCGATTACTTTTCGTTTTAGGTGCGCTTATCGTTTACCGAATTGGTTCTTTCATTCCGGTTCCTGGTATTGATGCGGCTGTGCTAGCTCAATTAGTTGAACAACAAAAAGGCACCATCATTGACATGTTTAATATGTTCTCTGGTGGTGCATTAAGCCGTGCATCTATCTTAGCATTAGGTATTATGCCGTATATCTCGGCATCTATTGTAATTCAGTTGCTTGCAACGGTTTCTCCTGCTTTAGCAGAATTAAAGAAAGAAGGTGCTGCTGGTCAACGTAAAATTTCTAAGTATACTCGGTATGCGACAGTTGTTTTTGCAACCATTCAGGCAGTAGCTATTTCAACAGGCTTACCAAATATGTTACCTGGCTTAGTGCCAAACGTTGGATTTGGTTTTTACTTCACTTCGGTTGTTAGCTTAGTAACTGGAACTATGTTCCTCATGTGGTTAGGTGAACAAATTACTGAAAGAGGTATTGGTAACGGTATTTCAATTCTTGTTTTTGGCGGTATCGTAGCTGGTTTACCATCAGCTATACTTCAAACTATTGAGCAGGCTCGTCAAGGACAGATGCATCCATTAGTGCTTCTTCTGATCGCAGCTATTGTATTTGCAGTAACTTATTTCGTTGTTTTTGTTGAAAGAGGACAGCGTAGAATTCGCGTTGAATATGCAAAGCGTCAACAAGGTCGTCAAATTTTAGGTGGTCATTCGACACATTTACCATTGAAAGTAAATATGGCAAACGTAATGCCGGCAATTTTTGCCTCAAGTATTATTTTATTTCCTGCTACCTTAACTCAATGGTTTGGACAAAATGATAAGTTTGAGTGGTTAAATAACTTATCTATGCTGTTGAATCCTGGTCAGCCTCTTTATTTGCTTGTTTATGCTGTAGCAATTATTTTCTTTAGCTTCTTTTACACTGCAATGCAGTATAATCCGCGAGATACAGCAGATAATCTAAAAAAATCTGGTGCATTTATTCCAGGAATTAGACCAGGGGAACAAACATCTCGTTATATTGATAAAGTTATGACTCGTCTTACACTGATTGGCGGTCTTTATGTAACGTTTGTGTGTTTAGTTCCTTATATTATGACATCGGCTTGGGATGTTAAATTTTACTTCGGTGGAACATCTCTTTTAATTGTAGTCGTTGTAATTATGGATTTCATCGTGCAGGTTCAGAGTCACTTAATGTCGTCTCAATATGAATCTGCGTTGAAAAAAGCAAACCTAAAAGGTTTTGGACAATAATTGTTCATTTAGTAGAAAAGGATAAGCAATGAAAGTTCGTGCTTCCGTAAAGAAAATGTGTCGTAACTGTAAAATTGTTAAACGTGAAGGTGTTGTACGTGTATTGTGCAGCGATCCTAAACATAAACAACGTCAAGGTTAATTCATATTTTTTCTTGCAAAGAACCAGTTGAGCAGTTATACTGCTCAACTCATTTATGTCCTTGGTATTCTGTTTGAGTATCCTGAAAACGGGCTTTTCAAGATCAGAATACCAAATTAGTTAAAATAATAGGAGTGCATAGTGGCCCGTATTGCAGGCATTAACATTCCTGATCACAAACACGCTGTAATCGCTTTAACTGCAATTTACGGTATTGGTAAGACTCGTTCGAAAGCTATTTGTGCTGCAGCGGGTATTGCTGAAGATGTTAAGATCAGAGAATTGTCTGAAGAGCAGATTGACAAACTGCGTGACGAAGTTGGTAAATTTACCGTTGAAGGTGATTTACGTCGTGAAGTAACACTAAACATCAAACGTCTTTTAGACTTAGGTTGTTATCGTGGTTTACGTCACCGTCGTAGTTTACCGGTACGTGGTCAACGTACTAAAACTAATGCGCGTACCCGTAAGGGTCCACGTAAGCCGATCAAAAAATAGTCGGGGTAAATAAAGAATGGCTAAAACACCAGTTCGTGCACGTAAACGTGTAAAAAAACAAGTCGTAGATGGCGTAGCACATATTCACGCATCTTTCAATAATACAATCGTTACTATTACTGACCGTCAAGGTAACGCTCTAGCATGGGCGACTGCAGGTGGTTCAGGTTTCCGTGGTTCTCGTAAATCTACCCCGTTCGCTGCGCAAGTTGCTGCTGAACGTTGTGCTGAAATTGTTAAAGAATTCGGCTTAAAGAACTTGGAAGTTATGGTTAAAGGTCCGGGTCCAGGTCGTGAATCTACAATTCGCGCGTTAAACGCAGCGGGTTTCCGTATCACGAATATTACTGATGTGACTCCGATTCCTCATAACGGTTGTCGTCCACCGAAAAAACGTCGCGTTTAAGACGTATATAGGATAGTTGGAGAAAGAAAATGGCAAGATATTTGGGTCCAAAACTCAAGCTCAGCCGTCGTGAAGGTACTGATTTATTTCTTAAATCAGGCGTGCGTGCGATTGATTCAAAATGTAAAATTGATACAGCACCTGGTCAACATGGTGCTCGTAAACCGCGTTTGTCTGACTATGGTAGTCAATTACGTGAAAAACAAAAAGTTCGTCGTATCTATGGTATTTTAGAACGTCAATTCCGTAACTACTATAAAGAAGCAAACCGTTTAAAAGGTAACACTGGTGAGAACTTATTAGTGTTATTAGAAGGTAGATTGGATAACGTTGTTTATCGCATGGGATTTGCTGCAACTCGCGCAGAAGCTCGTCAATTAGTGAGCCACAAAGCGATTGTTGTAAATGGTCGTGTTGTTAATATTCCATCATTCCAAGTTTCAGTAAATGATGTTGTTGCTGTTCGTGAGAAATCTAAAAAACAAGCACGTATTAAAGCATCATTAGAATTAGCAGAACAAAGAGAGAAACCAACTTGGTTAGAAGTTGATTCTGCGAAAATGGAAGGTGTGTTCAAACGTGTTCCTGAACGTTCTGATTTATCAGCAGACATTAACGAACATCTGATCGTTGAGCTTTACTCTAAATAATAGTTAAGCTTAAAAGCAAAGAGAGGATAAAATGCAGGGTTCTGTTACAGAATTTTTAAAACCACGTTTAGTAGATATTGAACAAATTAGTTCAACTCATGCTAAGGTGATCTTAGAACCGTTAGAGCGCGGTTTTGGCCATACTCTAGGTAATGCATTGCGTCGTATCCTTCTGTCTTCAATGCCAGGTTGTGCTGTAACTGAAGTAGAAATTGATGGCGTATTGCACGAATATAGTAGTAAGGAAGGTGTTCAAGAAGATGTTCTTGAAGTACTTTTAAACCTTAAAGGTCTAGCGGTTAAAGTACAGAATAAAGATGACGTTATTCTGACATTAAATAAATCTGGAATTGGCCCTGTTGTTGCAGCGGACATTACCCACGATGGTGATGTTGAAATTGTGAATCCGGATCATGTAATCTGTCACTTAACAGACGAGAATGCATCAATTAGTATGCGTATTCGTGTTCAACGTGGTAGAGGATATGTTCCAGCTTCAGCTCGTACACATAGCCAAACTGAGGAGCGTCCAATTGGTCGTTTATTAGTGGATGCTTGTTATAGCCCTGTAGATCGCATTGCATACAATGTAGAAGCAGCGCGTGTAGAACAACGTACGGACTTAGATAAGCTTGTTATTGAGTTAGAAACTAACGGTACGCTTGAGCCTGAAGAAGCAATTCGTCGTGCAGCAACAATTTTAGCAGAACAACTCGATGCATTCGTTGATTTGCGTGATGTTCGTCAACCTGAAGTTAAGGAAGAAAAACCGGAATTTGATCCGATTTTACTACGTCCTGTAGATGACTTAGAGTTGACAGTTCGTTCTGCTAACTGTTTGAAAGCAGAAACAATTCATTATATCGGTGATTTAGTACAACGTACAGAAGTTGAATTATTAAAAACACCTAATCTTGGTAAGAAATCTCTTACTGAAATTAAGGATGTGCTCGCTTCACGTGGCTTGTCACTTGGTATGCGCCTTGAAAATTGGCCACCAGCAAGTATTGCTGAAGACTAGTTTGGTCATAGGTTAAGATTTTTCTGAGAAGGATAAGATCATGCGCCATCGTAAGAGTGGTCGTCAACTAAACCGTAATAGCAGCCATCGCCAAGCGATGTTTCGTAACTTAGCAAGTGCTTTAGTTAGTCATGAAATCATTAAGACTACTTTGCCTAAAGCTAAAGAATTACGCCGTGTAGTTGAACCGTTAATTACATTAGCAAAAGTAGATAGCGTTGCAAACCGTCGTTTAGCATTCGCTCGTACTCGCAACGTTGAAACTGTTGCAAAATTATTTAATGAATTAGGCCCACGTTTTGCTCAACGTGCAGGTGGTTACACTCGCATTTTGAAATGTGGTTTCCGTGCAGGCGATAATGCACCAATGGCATACATTGAGTTAGTTGATCGCCCAGAAGTTGCTGATGCAGCTACTGAGGAATAAAAATCAATTCAAAGGAAAAGCTCACTTTATAGTGAGCTTTTTTATTTTATATGTAAGTAAAAAGCGTTTTATTTACTGAAAAATTATTTAGATAGATAGTTCAAAACCATAATCTTAAATTTAAGAGCAGATTCGTAAATGTCTTGTATTTTTGTCTAGAATTCCTTGTTTCTTTAATTCTTGACTAATACGAATAGCCGTTTCTGTTTCGCATCCACAAAATTCAGCTACTTCTCGGTAGGTCCAAGGATAATCGGGATAACTTTCAGTTAGATTTTCAATTGCATCAATTATACGCTCATAGCTTCGTTTATAGGCTGTACTACTTACTCGGTGTTCTGCATCATATAATTCATTCGAGAGTTGTTTCATAAGATAGCAGGAAAAATCAGGATTATTTGCGATAAAAGTAGTGTGATTTCCAGGAAATATACGAATAATATCTGCTTCTAGTAATACCTTTGCACTACAATGATAAGTTGTTTCACTAAAGATTGTTCTAAACCCAAAATATTCGTTAGCATGATAAAGTCGAGTCAAGGTTTCTTTACCATTTTCTAAGCTGTGATAAAGCCCGACAAGCCCTCGTTTTAAAAAATAAAATTCTTTAGGTTTTTCACCTTGAGTATAAATTAAGCTGTTTTTCCCTAGTGTTTTGCTTTCAGAAATCATGCATTGGTGTAAGTTTTGAGGTAAATAAGGTGATGAGCTTGACATAAATATCCTTTTAATACATAAAAAACTTTTGGCTACTATACAAATTTCTGTTTTTATCCGCTATAAGCAAGTTTTAAAAGTGTTAACTTGGTAACAAAATTTTTATTTTAAATGAATAATGTTATTTTGCTTTACCAAAGCATTTTGCAAATTCTTTCAAATAGGGTTCCATGTGAGAGAGCGCGGCATAATAGGCTTCACAGAGTTGATTATGTGGTTTTCCAAATCCTTGAACAGTTCGATGTTTTGGGCAACCTCCATGACAGGCAAAACGAAATTTACAGCTTTTGCATCGTTCGGAAAGAAAGGATTTCGCTGAACCGAAATGTTTTTGTTTTATGTTATCAACCAATGTTACTAGTGGTGTTTCTATGAGATTTCCCAACTTGTACTCAGGGTAAACATAATGATCGCAACTATAAATATCGCCATTTTGTTCAATAACTAATTGATCACCGCAGGTTTCACGAAAAATACATAAATCAGGTTGCAATCCAAGATAGGCCATAAACCATTGTTCAATAAACTGAATCCCAATTTTTCCTACATCATTGGCGTACCATTCATCAAAAATATTAATTAGAAACTGGCCATAATCCTTTGCAGAGGCTTGTTGCTTATAATCTCCCATTAGTGGAATAAATTGCATATATGGCGATCCAATTCGTTTTAGAAAATGATAGATTTCTTTGCCATGTAGGACATTTAGATTATGCACGACTGTGAGAGTATTAAAAGATACTTGATAGTTATGTAGTAAATCTAGTGCATCTATTACTTGTTGAAATGTGCCTTTGCCATTTTTAGTTAAACGGTAGGCATCATGTAAGTATTCTGGACCATCTATAGAAAGCCCCACAAGAAAATTCTGATCATGTAGAAAACGGCACCAATCGGCATTAAGTAATACACCATTGGTTTGTAGCGAATTTTCAATTTGTTTCCCATTAGCGTATTTATGCTGAAAATCGACCGCTCTTTTATAGAAATCAAGGCCTGCCATAGTTGGCTCACCGCCTTGCCAGAGGAAAGTTACTTGTTGTTGAGGGGCAGTTTCTATGTAAGCTTTGATATAGGTTTCTAATACCTTATCACTCATGGCTCGTTGATTTAAATGAGGTTTTTCCAAGTAAAAGCAATATTGGCAATCTAAATTACAAATTGAGCCAGTAGGTTTTGCCATTAATTGAAATGCGTTCATACATCATATCCTTTCTATTTTTTTCATCATAACAGAATATTTTTAAGTGTATATGATGCTGATCATAAGATATGCTCATCCCCTTACGCCACAATTAGAATATATTATTAAGCTGATTTTCTTGATAGGAGTAGCAATGGCAATTAGTACAATTTTTATCTTACTGATTTGCGGTATTTGTACCAATATGGTTTCTGCTATTTTTGGTATTGGCGGTGGGGTATTGATGGTGCCAATTTTACGTACGTTATTTCCCGAATTGCCGCTTCAAGTTATTTCAGCTACGTCACTCACCATTGTGATGTGTACCGCATTGATTAACTTATTATTTTTCCATAAGCAAAAAATCAAAATTGATTATATCAATATGATTTTATGGTCTATTGCTATGGTGATTGGCGTGCAAATTGGTTTTGAATTAAGTTTTTATTTTTCTACAGCGATCATTAGTTTAATTTTTACGGTTAGTTTAAGTGCACTTGCGATTAAAACATTTTTAAACAGATCGAGAACACAAATAGAAGTGTTTAATATGTCTCCTATAGAACGAGCTAAAGGCAGTATTAGTTGCTGCGGAGGAGGCTTAATTGCGGGTATTACAGGTATTGGAGGCGGATCTATCCTTGCTCCGCTTGTAGGCCAATTAAAAGGGGTAAAAACACAGCAAATTGCCGTTTATACGAACTACATGATGATTATTGGTGGTATTGGTAATTTATATGGCTATCTTACAAGAGCTTTTCCTTATGGTGTCAGTCTAAGTGGCCAATTAGGATATGTAAATTTTCTTGTAGTTGGTGTCGTTACCTTGGGTTCATTTGGAATGAGTTTCTTCTCAATGAAATTGCGTGGATTAATGAATCCGGCTTTAACAAGAAAATTATTGGCGATTATTTTATTTTGTATTGCAGCTTATATGTGTATTTTGGAATTTGTATTCCATTAAATCGAATAAACTAGACCTAGTTATTCTAGGTCTATTCCCCAATTAGCGTTTTCGCAATCTCTCTTGCTTGCGCATCAATTTCGAGTACATCATCAATATTTTGAATGGTATAAGGCGAAATTTTCTCAATCGTTTTCGAATTAATTTTTACAATATCTATAAAGCTAATTTGACGATCTAAAAATGCTTGTACAGCAATTTCATTAGCTGCATTCATTGCTGTTGTCGCATATTGACCCGCAGCAAAGGCATCAATAGCCAGTTTTAAATTTGGATAGCGATTAAAATCAGGTTCAATAAACGTCAGTTCTTTGACTTTAAAGAAATCGAGTGGTTCTACTCCAGCAAAAGTGCGGTGAGGATATGCCATAGTTTCTGCAATTGGTGTACGCATATCTGGATTTCCCATTTGAGCAATGACTGAGCCATCAACATAACGCACCATAGAATGAATAATCGATTGTGGATGAATAATGACTTCCATTTCTTCTGCACTTGCGTTGAAAAGCCAGCGAGCTTCAATGTATTCTAAGCCTTTATTCATCATTGTTGCTGAATCGACAGAGATTTTTTTACCCATAGACCAATTAGGGTGCGCAACTGCTTGTTCTGGCGTGATACTAGTAAACTGTTCGAGTGGTGTGTAACGAAATGGCCCGCCAGAACCAGTGAGTATAATTTTACTTACACCTAATTCAGAAAGTGGGCAAAAACCGATTTTTTCTTGTGCTTCTGGTGGTAACGATTGAAAAATAGCATTATGTTCACTATCTACTGGTAAAAGCTTCGCACCACAGTTTTTTACAGCATCAATAAAAAGCTGTCCGCAGGTTACCAATGATTCTTTATTTGCTAGTAACACCTGTTTACCCGCTTTAACCGCTGAAAGAGTCGGTAACAATCCTGCTGCACCAACAATCGACGCCATTATCTGATCGGCATCTGGGTGTGCTGCGAGTTTGCAAATAGCTTGTTGTCCCGCTAATACTTCCGTTGGAATATGATGCGCAATTAATTTCTCACGTAAAATTTTAGCAGCATTTACATCATCAAGAGCCGCAAAGTGCGGTCGGAATTTGATACATTGTTCAAACATTGCTTCTACATTCTTTCCGCCTACGAGTGCAAATGCATGATATTTCTGAGGATTATTTTCGATAACAGAAAGAGTACTCTTACCGATTGATCCCGTTGAACCAAGAATGACAATGTTTTGTTTTTGCATAGAATCTTTACCGCACTTTTGTTGATTATATTTTCATTGGTACGTCTAAATCCGCATACCTAATAAAATAAAGGCAGACAAAACTGTCTGCCTTTCGAATTTTTTATGATTAGAAATCCATTAATTCTTTTTCTTTATCCGCTAATACTTCATCTACTTTTTTAATGTAAATATCTGTGATTTTTTGGATTTCTTCTTCTGCTTTATGTTGTTCGTTTTCGCTGATTTCTTTGTCTTTTAATAATGCTTTGATTTTATCATTCGCATCACGACGCACATTACGAACCGCAACTTTACCTTGTTCACCTTCGCCTTTTACAATTTTGATTAAATCGCGACGGCGTTCTTCTGTTAATGGAGGAAGCGGAACACGGATTGTGGTACCCGCTGAAGATGGGTTTAAACCTAAATCTGAGGTTAAAATTGCTTTTTCTACCGCAGAGATTAAAGAACGATCAAAAACAGTTACAGCTAAAGTACGTGCATCTTCTGCCACTACGTTTGCTAATTGGCGAAGTGGGGTCGCCGCACCATAATATTCAACTTGAATTGCATCAAGTAAACTTGGTTGTGCACGACCAGTACGGATTTTCGAAATATGGCCTTTTAATGCTTCAAGGCTTTTTTCCATACGATCTTGAGCATCTTTTTTAATTTGGTTAAGCATTGCATTATCCTTTTAATTGACGAAAGTTAAAACGCGGTGATTTTACTGGATTTTTGTAAATTTTTGAATACATTTATCAGCTTGAAAACAGATAAAAAATGACCGCACTTCAGTTACCCAAAGTGCGGTTAATATTTTTAGTATTTTTAATTAAGCTTTAGGACCAGCTGCAATTAAAGCTTTGCCTTCTTCATTAGTTGCATATTTAACAAAGTTTTTCACAAAGCGACCGGCTAAGTCTTCAGCTTTTGATTGCCATTGTGCTTTATCTGCGTAAGTATCACGAGGATCCAAGATTGCAGAATCTACACCTGGTAATGCTTTAGGAATTGCTAAGTTGAAGATTGGTAATTCGCCCATTTCAGCTTTTTCAATTGAGCCATCTAAGATTGCATCAATGATTCCGCGAGTATCTTTGATTGAGATACGTTTTCCTGTGCCATTCCAACCAGTATTCACTAAGTAAGCTTCAGCACCTGCTGCTTGCATACGTTTTACTAACACTTCCGCATATTGAGTTGGGTGAAGCGTTAAGAACGCTGCGCCGAAGCATGCTGAGAAAGTTGGAGTTGGTTCAGTAATACCACGTTCAGTACCTGCTAATTTTGCAGTGAAACCTGATAAGAAGTAGTATTTAGTTTGTTCTGGTGTCAATTTAGATACTGGTGGTAATACGCCAAATGCATCTGCTGTTAAGAAAATCACTTTAGTTGCGTGGCCAGCACGAGAAACTGGTTTTACAATGTTATCGATGTGATAAATTGGGTAAGACACGCGAGTATTTTCTGTTTTTGAACCATCATCGAAATTAACAGAACCATCTGCACGAACAACCACGTTTTCTAATAATGCATCGCGACGGATAGCGCGGTAAATATCTGGTTCATTTTCTTCTGAAAGGTGAATGGTTTTCGCATAGCAACCACCTTCAAAGTTAAAGATACCCACATCATCCCAACCGTGTTCATCGTCACCGATTAATTCACGTTTTGGATCGGTTGAAAGAGTTGTTTTACCTGTACCAGATAAGCCGAAGAAGATTGCTACATCGCCATCTTTACCAACATTAGCTGAACAGTGCATTGCGCCAACACCTTTAAGTGGTAGGAAGTAGTTCATCATTGAGAACATACCTTTTTTCATTTCACCGCCGTACCAAGTACCACCGATTAATTGAATGCGCTCAGTTAAGTTGAAGGCAACGAAGTTTTCTGAATTTAAACCTTGTTCTTTCCAGTTTGGATTGGTTACTTTAGAACCATTCATTACAACGAAATCTGGTTCAAAATTTTTGAGTTGTTCTTCAGTTGGGCGAATAAACATATTTTTCACAAAATGTGCTTGCCATGCAACTTCAGTTACAATACGTACTGCAATACGGTCGCGTTCGCTCGCGCCACAGAAACCATCAACCACAAATAAGCGTTTACGAGAAAGTTGGTTAGTCACCAAGTCTTTTAAGCTTTGCCATGTAGCTTGGTTCATTGGTTTGTTGTCATTTTTCGCTGCTTCAGATGTCCACCAAACAGTATCTTTGGTTTTTTCATCTAACACGATATATTTATCTTTTGGTGAACGGCCAGTGAAGATACCAGTATCTACAGCTACGGCACCAGTCGTAGTTAAAGTACCTTTTTCAAAGCCTTCTAAACCTGGATTGGTTTCTTCTTCGAACAATTGCTCGTAGCTTGGATTGTAGACAACGTCTTTTACGTCATAAATGCCTAGCGCTTCAAGTTCTTTTACTACTTTGTTTAAGTCTGTCATAAGTCACCTCTAATATTTAAGATTAAAATTTAACTATTGCCTATTCTAAAGAATGTCAATGCAAAAAAATGTTAACTAGATCTCATTTTTAAAAAATTATAGCTCTCCATTACCTATTTTTAGGTGTATCAATGATGTAGATCAAAAATCCCGACATGGCGTCGGGATTGTTTTTAAAGCTTTGTTGATTTTAATTTTTCAATCGCTTCTTTATTAAAGAAGTAGTGTGTGCCACAACATTCACATTGCATATCAATACTGCCTTTATGCTCGGTTAATATTTCGTCAATTTCTTCATCGGAGATGAGCAGTAATGCAGAACCAGAACGCTCTGCGGAGCAGCCACAGAAAAATTGTACATCTTGTGCTGGATAAAGATTGACGGTTTCTTCGTGATATAAACGATAGAGTAACTCTTCTGCTGGGAGACCAAATAATTCTTCATCTTTTACTGTTGATGCGAGCGTAGTTAAATGCTCAAAATCTTCTAATGTACCAGAACCATCAGGCATAATTTGTAATAACATACCTGCTGCCACTGGCTTTCCTTCATATTCTCCAGTACGAATAATTAATTGAGTTTGAAGCTGTTCTGAGCGTACAAAATAATCTTCTAAGCATTCTGTGATCGTCGGTTTATCCAAGCTAATTACACCTTGATAGCGTTCGCCTTCTTTTGGTGCAATAGTAATGACCAATACGCCTTTGCCAATCATATTGTGCAGACTCATATTTTCAGTGATGTTGCCATCCACTCGAGCAAGGGCGCGGATTTGTTGTTGATCATTGCCATTTACTAATGCTAAGCGTAATGGACCATCGCCTTGAATTTGTACGGTGATATTGCCGTCAAATTTTAGTGTGGCAGTGAGCAAATTAGTCGCCACCATCATTTCACCTAATAAATCTTGTACTGCTTTAGGATACTGATGGGTATTTAATGTATCAGTGAATGTTTTATTTAAGCGAACCCATTCCCCACGAACCGCACGATTTTGGAAAAGATAACGGTAAAGCTTGTCATTGTCTTGAGTATAGTCTTGTTGATTGGTCATTAATCATTCCTAATTGAAATAAAAAGTGCGGTAGTTTTTCCCGCACTTTTTGTTTTATCATCTTATTTAAGTGTTGCTACTCATAATTGGGGCTATTCAGTGGATTGCAAGGGAGTCTTGTGAAATCCAATTGTGATATGCGTGTTAAAATATGATTAAGTAAATCTTGTTTTGGCTTCTGCAATAGCTTCGGCAACACGCAATGGCGATACACCACCTTTTGCACAACGTTTGTCTAAACAAGATTGGAGAGAAAGAATCTCGTAAACATCATCTCCCACTACTTCACTAAATTGGCGGAATTCAGGGATAGTAAGATCTTCTAATCCTTTGCCTTTCTCGATTGCATAAACAACCGTTTCACCCACGATATGATGGGAATCTCGGAAAGGTACGCCCTTAGAAACCAAATAATCTGCTAATTCAGTTGCGTTTGAATAGCCTTTTAGCGCCGCTTCACGAGTACGTTCAACATTTACTTTCAATTCATCTAATACGAAAGTTGCCATGTCCACACAGTTTTGCCAAGTATCTAGGGCATCAAAAATACCTTCTTTGTCTTCTTGCATATCTTTATTATACGCAAGTGGCAAACCTTTTAAGGTGACTAGCATGCCTGTTAATGAGCCAATCACTCTACCTGCTTTGCCTCGAATTAACTCACATGCATCAGGATTTTTCTTTTGTGGCATTAATGATGAGCCAGAAGTCACACGATCAGATAGTTCCACGAAATTTGCCTCTCCGCTGTTAAAGATAATCATATCTTCAGCAAAGCGGGAAAGATGGGCCATACTGAGGGAGGCGATGGAAAGCAATTCTACGATATGATCGCGGTCAGAGACGCTATCTAAGCTATTTCTAGTCGCAAAAGTAAAACCAAGATCGTGCGCAAGTGAATCACGATCTACAGCATAAGCCGTACCCGCCAGCGCACCACTACCAAGTGGACAGGTATTCATACGATTATACGCATCTGTTAAACGTGAATAGTCACGCTCGAACATTTCTACATATGCCATACACCAATGCGCAAAAGTGATTGGTTGCGCTCGTTGTAAATGGGTATAGCCAGGCATTACTGCTTGTTGTGTGTTTTCTGCGGTTTGAACTAAATGGCGTTGCAAATTACGTACTGATTCTTGTAATTCAACCACACGTTGTTTGCACCATAGTTTTATATCTACAGCCACTTGATCGTTACGACTACGGCCGGTATGTAATTTTTTACCAAGGTTGCCTACTTTATCAATTAGCTTACTTTCAACCCAACTATGAATATCTTCAGCATCATCTTGTAAAATTGCTTGCGGATTTGACCGCACTTCAATAAGTAATTCATTTAGTGCTTGTTCAAGTTGATGCTGTTCTTCGATAGTTAATACATTGACTTTCATCAAGGCGTTGGACCAACCAATTGAGCCTTGAATGTCCTGTTCTGCCAAACGATAATCAAAACGTAACGAGTCATTAAAATCTTTAAAACGTTTATCCGTTGCCTGCGTAAAACGCCCACCCCAAAGTGCCATAATCTTTCCTTTTTATTTTAATTAATTATTCTATTATTATGCATATTTATGCATAAAGCAATATTCTATATTAATAATAAAACAAAAATGGACAAAACCTCTCATTTTGTCCATTTTATCTATATTGGTGCTATTTATAGGGTTTTCGCCAAATTTTTGATAAAGGATTTAAATTCTTTACCTAATTTTTCGTGACGAATACCATATTCTACGAAAGCTTCCATATAGCCAATTTTATCGCCACAATCAAAAGTTTCCCCAGTCATATGAAATGCTTCAACAGTTTCTTTTTCAATTAGCATATCAATAGCATCAGTTAATTGGATTTCATCGCCAACACCAATTGGTGTTTTTTCCAACAAATCCCAAATTGCTGCTGAAAAAACATAACGCCCAACTACAGCAAGATTTGATGGTGCGTCTTCAATAGAAGGTTTTTCAACAATACTATTAATTTTTGCACTTTCACCGCCATTAAGCTCAATGCCACCACAATCTGCAACACCATAGCTACTCACATTTTCTTGCGGAACTGAGGTTACCATAATTTGGCTTGCGCCAGTTTCATTAAAGCGTTGAATCATTGCAGCAAGATTTTCTTTTTTCTGATCTGCACTAAATTCAGCTAATAATACATCTGGTAACATAACGGCAAAAGATTCATTTCCTACTAAAGGACGACCGCATAACACGGCGTGACCTAAGCCTTTCGCATTACCTTGACGAACGTGCATAATGGTTACATTTTTCGGACAGATAGAACGAACTTCTTCTAGAAGCTGACGCTTCACACGTTTTTCCAGCATCGTTTCTAATTCAAAAGATGTATCAAAATGGTTTTCGATAGCATTTTTTGATGAATGTGTTACCAGCACAATTTCTTTTATGCCAGCAGCTACACATTCATTTACCACGTATTGAATTAACGGTTTATCCACCAAAGTGAGCATTTCCTTCGGAATCGCCTTCGTGGCGGGCAACATACGTGTGCCAAGACCGGCGACAGGAATAATTGCTTTCATATTATCATATCCATTGTTTAACTAAGAGGAACCTAAATAGGGTTCATCTTTCGTTTGTTTAATTCGTTGGTAAATTTCTTCTCGGTGAACGGATACTTCTTTAGGCGCTTCAACACCGAGTTTAACTTGGTTTCCACGTACACTCAAAACCGTGATAGAAATATCATCTCCAATAAGTACACTTTCGCCAACTTTACGAGTTAAGATTAACATCTTTTATCTCCTTAGTTTGCATTTATTAGATATCCCTATCAATCAAGGAAGGGTTGGCATCCCACCAACCAGCTTGTACTACAGATTTTTGTTTAACCAGTCTTGTGCCACTTTAATTGCTTGTGCCACATTTTCTGGTTGGGAACCTCCTGCCATTGCCATATCCGGACGACCACCGCCTTTACCCCCGACCTGTTGAGCCATTAAATTAACGAGCTCTCCAGCTTTTACTTTGGTAGTTAAATCGTTTGTTACACCAACGACAAGGTTGACTTTTTCATCTAAGAACGATGCGAATGCGATTACGCCTGAGCCGAGTTGATTTTTTAAATCATCGACCATCACACGTAATGATTTTGTTTCTATGCCGTCTAATTGTTGTGCGATAACAGAAACACCATTAATTTTCACCGCACTTTTTACAAAATCAGAACCAGCCTGCATTGCGGCTTTTTCTTTCAGACCTTGCAATTCTTTTTCCACTTTCTTCGCTTTGTCTTGAAGTTGCTGGATTTTTTCCGCTAAGGTATTTACGTCTGATTTTAATAAGTCCGCGCTTTGGGTTAGAATACGTTGTTGATTATGTAACCACTCAATCGCATTTTCACCTGTTACAGCTTCAATACGACGAACGCCTGCCGCCACTGCACTTTCAGTAATAATTTTAAATAGACCAATATCCCCAGTGCGTTTTGCGTGAATACCACCACAAAGCTCAATTGAGAAATCGCCCATGGTTAATACGCGAACCTTATCACCATATTTCTCGCCAAAGAGCGCCATTGCCCCTTTAGCTTTTGCTGAATCAATGTCCATAATATCCGTTTGAACAGGGAAGTTAGCACGGATTTTTTGGTTTACTAATGTTTCAATTTGAGTTAATTGTTCTTTTGTAATTGCTTCAGGTTGAGCGAAGTCAAAACGCAAGGCTTTATCTGAAACAAGTGATCCTTTTTGCACAACATGCTGACCTAAAACTTGACGTAAGGCTGCGTGCAATAAGTGTGT
The DNA here is from genome assembly GCF_000222025.1 of Haemophilus haemolyticus M19501. Classification (GTDB taxonomy): domain Bacteria; phylum Pseudomonadota; class Gammaproteobacteria; order Enterobacterales; family Pasteurellaceae; genus Haemophilus; species Haemophilus haemolyticus_G. The sequence goes on from NZ_AFQO01000016.1 coordinate 92,857, forward strand.
TGCTGAGTGATTGAGTGATGTGTTGTGGCGACGTTCTGCATCCACAATAGCATTCACCGATTGTCCAACTTTCAAACTTCCTTGCGTTAATTCTCCAATGTGTCCAAATACTTGCCCATATTTTTGGGTATCTTTAACATTAAAGGTCATTCCTTGTGCGCTTAAATATCCGCTATCGCCAATTTGGCCACCTGATTCTGCATAAAACGGCGTATTTTCTAAAATAACGAACGCACTTTGACCCGCTTCGATACTTTCTACTGATTTACCATCATAGAAAAGTGCGGTGATTTTTGCTTGAGATTCGACTTCAGTATAGCCTTCAAACTTAGTTTCACCATCTACGCGAATAACGCTGTTGTAGTCCACACCAAACTGGCTCGCTGCTTGAGCACGAGTACGTTGTGCTTCCATTTCACGGTCAAACGCTTGTTCATCAATAGTGATATTGCGCTCACGACATACATCAGCCGTTAAATCTAATGGGAAACCATAGGTGTCATACAGTTTGAATGCAACTTCACCTGAAAGAACGCCATCTTTCACTTGAGCAAGGGCTTCATCTAATAAGCTCAACCCACGTTCTAGAGTGCGAGCAAATTGTTCTTCTTCTAGACGTAATAGTTTTTCAACATTTACTTGTTTTGCTTTTACGTCTTTGCCTGCTTCTGCCATTACTTCAATTAGAGTTGGCACGAGTTTATAGAAAAAGGCTTCTTTGGCACCTAATAAGTGACCGTGACGAACTGCGCGGCGAATAATACGACGTAATACATAACCACGGCCTTCATTTGATGGAATAACGCCATCTGCGATTAAATATGCACAAGAACGAATATGGTCAGCAATAACACGTAATGATTTATTACTTAAATCTGTTGTGCCTACAACTTCAGCCGTTTTTGCGATTAATGTTTTGAAAATATCAATCTCATAGTTTGAGTTAACATGTTGTAATACAGCAGAAATACGCTCTAATCCCATCCCGGTATCAACCGATGGTCGTGGTAATTTTTCCATTGTGCCATCTGCTAAACGGTTGAACTGCATAAACACAACGTTCCAGATTTCGATATAGCGGTCGCCATCTTCTTCTGGTGAGCCTGGAGGTCCGCCCCAAATATGCTCACCGTGATCGTAGAAAATTTCAGTACAAGGACCGCAAGGACCCGTATCGCCCATTGCCCAGAAGTTGTCTGATGCGTAAGGTGCGCCTTTATTGTCACCAATGCGAATAATGCGTTCAGCAGGAACACCGACTTCTTTATTCCAGATATTGTAGGCTTCGTCATCGGTTTCATACACGGTTACCCATAGTTTTTCTTTAGGTAAACCGAGCCATTGTGGGGAGGTTAAATATTCCCAAGCAAAATTAATCGCATCGTGTTTGAAATAATCACCGAAGCTGAAGTTTCCTAACATTTCAAAGAATGTATGGTGACGTGCGGTATAACCCACGTTTTCTAAATCGTTATGTTTACCGCCTGCGCGTACGCAACGCTGTGCAGTGGTTGCACGAGAATAAGGACGTTTATCCATTCCAAGGAATACATCCTTAAATTGGTTCATCCCAGCATTCGTGAAAAGCAAAGTCGGATCATTTTCCGGCACAAGTGAGCTACTCTCAACTACTTGGTGGCCTTTGCTATGGAAAAAGTCAAGGAATGATTGTCTTATTTCTGCTGTTGTTTTCATTAAAAAGAATCCTTGTTACCCATAATAAAAATAAAAACTAAATCGCTCTATTTTTGCATATTTTTGAAATTTATAAAAAGGCTTTTTGCCAAAACCCCAAAATAAAACCGCACTTCACGACGCTATTTGAGAAGTGCGGTTAAAATTTAAGTTATTTCAGATTATTCAAAAAACAATTTCTTGTTAATTATTCATCTCTAAGCGGAACAACCAACATATCAATTTTAATCGTATTCATTACTTGACGTGTTGAAGACATTAACTTACTCCAAAAGTCTTGGTGATGTCCCGTCACTAATAAATCTACATCATATTGTTCGATAGCATCACTTAGAACTTGTCCTAAATCACCACTGCCACTCAATTTTTCTGAAATTGGATAATCTGCACTTTCAGCTAAATCTAATAAGGCTTTTTGTGTTTCCGTGGAAATTCTGTCTTGCATTGAAGACATATTCACATCAATCAATCCAGTGTAAAGATCCGAAAAGTTCACATCAACGTGGATGATAGAAAGTTTTGCTTCGTGGCGTTTTGCAACCCCAACTGCTTTTTTAAGTAAAACAGGACTCTCTTCAGAAAGATCTACTGCCACTAAAACGTGTTTGTACATAATCGACTCCTTAACTGATTGGTTCGGCTTTTAACTGGCTCTAATGCTAACATTTTGAGCAATAAGAAACTGTGTACTAGATCACAATTTAAACATTTTTATTAAAAATTCATTAAATTTTCAATGTCTGCAATTTCTTTAGGGGCCGCTGCGGTTAGGATTTTATTACCATATTCAGTCATGAGTAAATTGTCCTCAATGCGTACGCCAATACCTTTGTATTGCTCTGGCACATCAGTATCTTCTGAAATATAAATACCAGGCTCAACGGTAATCACCATGCCGATTTCGAGTATCCGTTGTTTATCTTGGCCATAGCTACCTACATCATGCACATCTAACCCTAGCCAGTGCCCTAATCCATGCATATAAAATTGGCGATAAGCTTGTTGTTGAATGAGTGTATCGACATCACCTTTTAATATACCTAAATCGACTAATCCTTGGGTTTTGATACGAATGACTTCATCATTGGCTTGCTTAATGGAATTGCCAGGTATAAGTAATTCAATCGCACGTTTTTGGGCTTTTAAAACTAACTCGTAAATTTCACGTTGAGGCTGACTAAATTTTCCATTTACAGGAAAAGTGCGGGTAATATCGCCCGCATACATGGCAAATTCACAGCCAGCATCAATGAGCACTAAATCCCCATCATTTAATGGGCGATCATTTTCTGTGTAGTGCAAAATACAGGCGTTATTTCCCCCTGCAACAATGGAATTGTAAGAAGGAAACCTGGCACAATGGCGATTAAATTCATGCAATATATCGCTTTCAATTTCATATTCAAAGCGATTTGGACGTGTTGTTTGCATTGCTTTAATATGCCCTAGAGCCGTAATTTGTCCCGCTTGTTGCATTAATCGGATTTCATTAGGCGATTTTATAAGGCGCATTTCGCTGAGCATTGGTCGCCAATCTATAATCTCGCTAAAATTCACCGCACTTTCTGTCACTAATTTATCACCCCAAGTATGAATTTCTGACACATGGTAAAGTGCGGTCAAATTTTTCAGTATTTTTGGCAGTACGGTAGCGAACTCTTCAATAGAATAGGCTTCATTCACATTAAGTTGTTGTGGTGCGCGCTCAACACCTAATCGGCGACCATTCCAAGTTTCAAGTAACGGATCGCGTGGACGGAGAAAAATAATGGTTTTTTCTGCTTGTTCTGTTTTCAGTAATAACAGTGCTGCATTCGGTTCATTAAAGCCTGTTAAATACCAAAAATAGCTATCTTGACGGAAAGGATAGGAACAATCATTATTACGGCGTTTTTCGATTTCAGAAAAAAGCAATAATGCCGAATTAGGTTGCATTTGAGCAAATACTCGTGTGCGGCGTTCCCAAAATTCTTCTTTAGGCAATTCAGCCATATAAGCCAATTCCATCCTAGATCTCCTTAATGTAATACAGGTTTGCTCTCAATTTCTCCTTCGTTGAAATGAGAATAGAACAACATTGCAATGGTGCGAACATATTCAATAATTTCTTCTAGCGCTTCCGCAAGTTCTTCTTCGTTATCGTCTTCATCATAACCAAGTTGGCAAATATCTTGTAGATCATCTACGGCTTCGCCAATTTCGCCTTTTTCTTTTGCTAATTCAGGTTGTGCTAAGCCAAGACCAAGTAAGAACTGGTTTGCCCAGTCAGATAGGCTATCCGCTTGTGTAAAGATATTTTCATCTTCGGTTAAACCAAGTTCAAAGGTAAATCCTTCAACATCTGATAAGGTTTGACTAATTTTTTCATAAAGTTCTGTAACGGGTTGAACTAATGCGGTTGGGTAAGCGTGATTATCATTGCTGAATTGATATAAGAGCGGTAGCCAACTTTGATCTTTTAAGCCACCACAAAGTAAACCGCTTAAAAAACCGTGTAGTTCTGTTACATTAAAGCCGATTCCAGCAGATTTAAGTTGTTGGTTAAGGTCGGAGTGAGAAATGAGCATAATAGATGTCCTGAGTAAATTTGAAATTAGTGTAAACCTTTGTAAATAAAAAAGCGATCGCTTTTCCTTGTGGAAAAACGACCGCACTTTTTATCTGATGATGAGCGAATTACATCATTCCGCCCATGCCACCCATACCGCCCATACCTGCGCCTAGGTCAGCTTTTTCATCTTTTGGAAGCTCGGTTACCATACATTCAGTGGTAATCATTAAGCCTGCTACAGACGCCGCAAATTGCAATGCAGAACGAGTTACTTTAGTTGGATCTAAGATACCCATTTCGATCATATCGCCGTATTGTTCTGTCCCTGCGTTATAACCAAAGTTTCCTTCGCCATTTTTAACCGCACTTGCCACAACTGAAGCTTCTTCACCTGCGTTAGTGACGATTTGACGTAAAGGTGCTTCCATCGCACGTAATGCAAGTTTGATACCCACATTTTGTTCTTCGTTATCACCTTTTAGGCTTGCTGCAACTTTCGCTGCTGCGCGAACTAATGCAACGCCACCACCCGCAACGATACCTTCTTCAACTGCGGCACGAGTTGCGTGTAACGCATCATCCACACGGTCTTTTTTCTCTTTCATTTCAACTTCAGTTGCCGCGCCTACTTTGATTACAGCCACACCGCCAGCTAATTTAGCCACGCGTTCTTGAAGTTTTTCTTTATCGTAGTCAGAAGTTGATTCTTCAATTTGTTGACGAATTTGAGCTACGCGACCTTTGATTTGTGCTTCATCACCAATACCATCAATAATGGTTGTGTTATCTTTATTGATAACAACACGTTTCGCTTGACCTAAATCTTCTAATGTCGCTTTTTCAAGCTCCATACCGATTTCTTCAGAAATCACAGTACCTGCAGTTAAGATCGCAATATCTTGTAACATCGCTTTACGACGATCACCAAAACCTGGCGCTTTCACGGCTGCAACTTTCACGATACCGCGCATAGTGTTCACCACTAAGGTTGCAAGTGCTTCGCCTTCCACATCTTCAGCAATGATTAATAACGGTTTACCTGCTTTCGCAACACCTTCTAACACTGGAAGTAATTCACGGATGTTAGAGATTTTTTTATCAACAAGAAGAAGATATGGATTATCTAATTCAACGGTTGCAGTTTCTGGTTTGTTGATGAAATATGGAGAAAGGTAACCACGGTCGAATTGCATACCTTCAACCACATCTAATTCATCTTCAAGACCCGTACCATCTTCAACAGTAATTACCCCTTCTTTGCCCACTTTTTCCATAGCTTGTGAGATTAATTGACCCACAATGCTGTCAGAGTTTGCAGAAATAGTCCCTACTTGTTCAATTTCTTTTGCTGTTTCACAAGGTTTAGATAAATTTTTAAGCTCAGAAACAACCGCACTTACTGCTTTATCAATACCACGTTTTAAATCCATTGGATTCATGCCTGCCGCTACTGCTTTCAATCCTTCATTTACGATAGCTTGCGCAAGTACAGTTGCAGTGGTTGTACCGTCACCTGCAGCGTCATTTGCTTTAGATGCCACTTCTTTCACCATTTGTGCACCCATGTTCTCGAATTTATCTTCTAATTCGATTTCACGAGCAACAGATACTCCGTCTTTCGTGATAGTTGGTGCGCCAAATGATTTATCTAAAATTACATTACGACCTTTCGGGCCAAGGGTTACTTTTACTGCATCGGCTAATACATTCACGCCTTTAAGCATTTTTACGCGTGCGTCGTTACCAAATTTTACGTCTTTTGCTGCCATTTTCTTTTCCCTTATTTAATTATTCTACAATTGCTAAGATGTCATTTTCAGAAATGATTAATACTTCTTCACCATCGATTTTTTCGCTTTTCACGCCGTAACCGTCGTTGAAAATGACGGTATCGCCAACTTTCACATCTAATGGTTGAACGGTGCCATTTTCCAAAATACGACCCTTACCCACTGCCAATACTTTCGCACGGGTGGATTTAGTCGCTGCTGAGCCAGTTAATACGATACCGCCAGCTGAACGAGTTTCGACTTCTTCACGTTTAATAATTACACGATCGTGTAAAGGACGAATATTCATGATTAATTTCCTTCTTAAGAATTTGTAAGTGCGGTTTTTATATAAGGAGGATTTTTTCGCTTTCAAGGGCTACGAATAAAAAAATTCTGACAAAATGTTTTTCCTATTTGGGTTTTTTACGTAAAATTCGGCGCTCCTTGTGCGATAAATAAATGAAGGAATGAAGATATGCACTTAACATCAAGAGAACAAGAAAAGTGATCTGCCCCCAAAAGTTGGACTCAACAAACCAACAATTGAGGTGCAGATTTTTTATGAGTCAACACTTTTAACCGTTGATGATGTAATCAGGTTGTACCGTGCGAGTGTTAGGGCATAGAGCAGAGCAAATTCAGAATCTGTTTGAGAAAATTGGTGAGCAGTTAAAAGCTGCGTAAGATTGATAGATAACTTATTTTCCCCTAAAAAAACTAATCTGAAAAATGAAAATATCTCTTGAGAGCATTTTTTGAAAATGTGATCTCAGTCAAGTTTTTTCTCCTTAAAATTTCTATAATGGCGTCAAATTAACTAACCAGAAAAGGTGATTCAAATGACTCAATTTAGAAAAGAAGTAGATTTACTCGGCGAACGTGATGTACCAGCAGATGCATACTGGGGTATTCATACATTAAGAGCGGTAGAAAATTTCAATATTTCTAACGTAACCATTTCTGACGTACCAGAATTTGTACGTGGCATGGTAATGGTGAAAAAAGCAACGGCTTTAGCCAATGGTGAATTAGGTGCAATTCCAAGTGATATCGCAAAAGCGATTGTAGCAGCTTGTGATGAAATTCTTACCACTGGAAAATGCTTAGATCAATTCCCATCAGACGTATATCAAGGTGGTGCAGGTACGTCTGTCAATATGAATACCAATGAAGTGGTTGCTAACCTTGCGCTTGAAAAAATTGGCCATAAAAAAGGCGAATATAACGTGATTAACCCAATGGACCACGTTAATGCAAGCCAATCAACCAACGATGCGTATCCTACGGGTTTCCGTATTGCAGTGTATAACAGCATCTTAAAATTGATCGATAAAATTCAATATTTACACGATGGTTTTGATAATAAAGCAAAAGAGTTTGCAAATATCTTAAAAATGGGTCGTACCCAATTGCAAGATGCGGTGCCAATGACTGTTGGTCAAGAATTCAAAGCTTTCGCCGTATTACTTGAAGAAGAAGTGCGTAACTTAAAACGTACAGCAGGTTTATTACTTGAAGTAAACCTTGGTGCAACGGCAATCGGTACTGGTTTAAATACACCACAAGGCTATACAGAATTAGTTGTAAAACATCTTGCTGAAGTGACTGGATTAGCTTGCGTACCAGCAGAAAACTTAATTGAAGCAACATCTGACTGTGGTGCTTATGTCATGGTTCACGGTGCATTAAAACGTACTGCAGTGAAACTTTCTAAAGTATGTAATGACTTGCGTTTACTTTCTTCTGGCCCTCGTGCAGGTTTAAAAGAAATTAATCTTCCTGAATTACAAGCAGGTTCTTCTATTATGCCAGCAAAAGTAAACCCAGTTGTTCCTGAAGTGGTGAACCAAGTATGCTTTAAAGTAATTGGTAACGATACCACTGTGACTTTCGCATCTGAAGCTGGTCAATTACAATTAAACGTAATGGAACCTGTAATTGGTCAAGCAATGTTCGAATCTATTGATATCTTAACGAACGCTTGTGTGAACTTACGCGATAAATGTGTAGACGGTATTACTGTAAACAAAGAAATTTGTGAAAACTACGTATTTAACTCAATCGGTATCGTGACTTACTTAAATCCATTTATCGGTCACCATAATGGCGACTTAGTGGGTAAAATCTGTGCTCAAACCGGTAAAGGTGTACGTGAAGTCGTATTAGAAAAAGGTTTATTAACAGAAGAACAATTAGATGACATTCTTTCTGTAGAAAACTTAATGAATCCAACTTACAAAGCGAAATTAAATAAATAAATCTGAATTATTTATTCAGTTCTTGAATGGAAATAACCGCACTTTGATTACTCAAAAGTGCGGTTATTTTTTTATATTGAATGATGGATTAAAGTTTTGCTGAAAGCATGGTTTCCAATTTTTCTTGGTCAACAGCAAATTTACGAATACCATCTGCTAATTTTTCAACAGCCATAGCATCGCTGTTATGTTGCCAGTAGAACTCAGCTTCTGTTAATGGTTGTGGTTTCGCTTTTACTTCGCCTTTGTATTCTAGTTTGCGTACAAGTGCGGTTGAATTTTCTTGTAATTCTTTCAGTAATGCCGGTGCAATGGTTAAACGATCGCAACCTGCAAGTTCAGTAATTTCACCTACATTACGGAAGCTCGCGCCCATCACAACGGTGTTGTAGCCATATTCTTTGTAGTAATTGTAGATTTTGGTGACAGAAATAACGCCTGGGTCTTCTGCTGGCGCATATTCTTTTTTGTCGGAGTTTGCTTTGTACCAGTCTAAAATACGACCTACAAATGGAGAAATTAAGTAAACGCCTGCTTCTGCACAAGCACGAGCTTGCGCTTCAGAGAATAATAAGGTTAAGTTACAGTTAATGCCTTCTTTTTCAAGGATTTCTGCAGCTCGGATACCTTGCCATGTTGAAGCGATTTTAATCAAAATACGATCATTTGAGATGCCAGCTGCATTATAAAGTGCGATTAGTTTACGCGCTTTTTCAACCGTTGCTTGTGTGTTGTAAGAAAGACGTGCATCCACTTCAGTAGAAATACGTCCTGGAACGATTTTTAAAATTTCTAAACCAATGTTTACTGCTAATTTATCTTCTGCATCAATAAGTTGCTGTGCTTTATCATTGCTTTGAGCTTTTGCATAAGCTACAGCTTCATCAATTAATGGCGCATATTGTGGAAGTGCAGATGCGCTTAGAATTAATGATGGGTTAGTAGTCGCATCTTGTGGTTGATATTTTTTAATCGCGTCGATATCGCCGGTGTCTGCGACCACAACGGTCATTTGACGAAGTGAATCTAATTGAGTTGTCATTTGTATCTCCTATTAGAGTGAAATGGAATGAATAATGTGGGCTACGATAGCATAAATTTAATCTTAAAAGGAAAAATTTTTCGATAGAAAAAATAGGCGCAGGCGTTGATCTGCGCCATTATTTTAAAGATTGAGAGTGTCTTTTATAGTGAGAGTTATTTCATCTAACATGGCATAGCGTTTACGATACATGGAACGTTTTTTACTTGGAATATCATCCAGATTTCTATCCATTTCTAAAGGCAATTCCCAGTAATCTTTTAACTCTCCGCCCGATTCACCAAAAATTGCATCATAGTCTACAGTGTATTGTTTACTTTGGATGAACCGAGATTTATTTTGGTATTTTTGCGGAATACCAAGCAATTTATCGTAGCCTAAGATTTTCGTGAGTGATTTCATGGTTTCAACCATTAAATAGGCTGGGCGTAAACCGTGGCATGATTTGGTTAGTTGTTTCACCATTTCCTTTGAGCCTTCAAAATTTGGCCCTTGTACAACAGCAATAAGCAACGCATCGCCCAATTTGGCAAAGGTAAGCAAATAGACTAATTCATTTCTTGGTTTATGCCATAGCTCCAATACCCAATATCCTTCCATCGGTTGATGGGTTGTCATGCTTAATGTCATTTCAAAATCAGGAATGACTTCGCCAAAACTTAATGGCTTTTCCCATAACGGCGTAGAAAGTGCGGTAAGTTTTTTGGGTAAAAATAAAAGGTTATCACAAACAGCATCAAAGCGTTGTGAAGCGTTGAAACGTTTATCGAGAAAACGACAAGCAATGGGATAACTATAATCCAAGTGCGTATTAAAAATATCGACGAGAAAAGGATGTTGATTGATAAATTGTTCAAAGCGACGAATTGAACCACGATTTAAAAAGCTACGTAAGTTATAACGCCAATGTTTTGGTGCATCAAAACGCCCTGGTCGATATGGATAAAGATCCTTAGATTGAGGCCATTGGTAAGTTGTTTTTGTTGTCATCTGGAGTGCCATTAGTTGATTATAATTTCGGAGAGAATTTTGACATAATTTCAGGAAATTTTCCATTTATGCTATTCTAAACACAATTTTTAAAAGGAATCCTTATGTCTGAAATTAAACTTAATTATCATAAAACTCACTTTTTAACGAGTGCGCCGAATATTCGTTCCATTCCTGAAGATACTGGCATTGAAATTGCCTTTGCGGGTCGTTCAAATGCAGGAAAATCAACTGCACTTAATGCATTAACCAATCAAAAAAACTTGGCTCGCACCTCAAAAACGCCGGGACGCACGCAACTCATTAACTTATTTGAAGTAGAACCAAATTGTAAATTGGTAGATTTACCGGGCTATGGTTATGCTGCCGTGCCAGAGCAGATGAAAATTCAATGGCAAAAATCATTAGGCGAATATTTACAAAAACGCGAATGTTTGGCAGGGTTAGTTGTGTTGATGGATATTCGCCATCCACTTAAAGATCTTGACCAACAAATGATTGAATGGGCGGTTTCAGCAGATTTACCAGTACTTTTATTGCTTACTAAAGCCGATAAATTGAGCCAAAGCGCACGTAGTAAACAAGTAAAAATGGTGCGTGAAGCAATTCTTCCCTTTCAAGGCGATATACAAGTAGAAGCCTTTTCTGCACAAAATAAAATTGGTATTGATAAACTTGCGGCGAAATTAGATTTTTGGTTTTCGCCACTTTTTGCGGAATAAAATATGAATTTTGCGATCTAGATCGCAAAAAAAGCACATGATGAATGATTTCATTATGTGCTTTTTTTATAGTGCAAAAACTGTCTTCATTTTTACCGCACTTTAAGGATTATCATGTCTCTTGCTATTGTTTACAGCCGTGCTTCTATGGGTGTGCAAGCACCGCTTGTCACTATTGAGGTGCATTTAAGCAACGGAAAACCCGGATTTACACTTGTTGGTTTACCCGAAAAAACGGTGAAAGAGGCACAAGATCGGGTGCGTAGTGCGTTGATGAATGCACAATTTAAATACCCAGCCAAACGCATTACCGTGAATCTCGCACCAGCAGATTTACCGAAAGAAGGCGGACGATTTGATTTGCCTATTGCCATCGGGATTTTAGCAGCATCGGATCAGCTTGATGCGAGCCGCTTAAAGCAATTTGAATTTGTGGCAGAACTTGCACTGACGGGACAATTACGTGGCGTACACGGCGTAATTCCCGCTATTCTTGCAGCACAAAAGTCAAAGCGAGAATTAATTATCGCAAGGCAAAATGCCAATGAAGCCTCGCTAGTGTCTGATCAAAATACTTATTTTGCACAAACACTTTTAGACGTAGTGCAATTTCTCAATGGTCAAGAAAAATTACCTCTTGCCACTGAAATTGTGAAAGAAAGTGCGGTAAATTTTTCGGGTAAAAATACATTAGATTTAACGGATATTATTGGACAACAGCATGCTAAACGAGCATTGACCATTGCCGCAGCAGGGCAGCATAATTTACTCTTTCTTGGCCCTCCGGGTACAGGGAAAACCATGTTAGCTAGCCGATTAACAGGGCTTTTACCTGAAATGACAGATTTAGAAGCGATTGAAACGGCATCTGTAACGAGTTTAGTACAAAACGAGTTAAATTTTCATAATTGGAAACAACGTCCTTTTCGCGCCCCACACCATAGTGCATCAATGCCAGCTTTAGTTGGTGGTGGGACGATCCCTAAACCTGGTGAAATATCCTTAGCAACAAATGGCGTACTTTTTCTTGATGAACTTCCAGAGTTTGAGCGAAAAGTATTGGATGCACTACGTCAGCCTTTGGAAAGTGGTGAGATTATTATTTCTCGTGCTAATGCAAAAATTCAATTTCCAGCTCGTTTTCAATTGGTGGCAGCGATGAATCCAAGCCCCACAGGTCATTATACTGGAACACATAACCGCACTTCGCCGCAACAAATTATGCGTTATTTAAATCGACTTTCAGGACCCTTTTTAGATCGATTTGACTTGTCTATTGAAGTGCCTTTATTGCCACAAGGTAGCTTACAAAATACGGGCGATCGTGGCGAAACCAGCGCGCAAGTTCGTAAAAAAGTGTTAAAAGTGCGAGAGATTCAAATGGAAAGAGCGGGGAAAATTAACGCTTATTTGAACAGTAAAGAGATTGAGCGTGATTGCAAGTTAAACGATAAAGATGCCTTTTTCCTTGAAAAAGCACTGAATAAACTTGGGCTTTCTGTTCGGGCTTATCATCGTATTTTGAAAGTATCTCGAACCATTGCCGATCTACAAGAAGAACAACAAATTTCTCAACCGCACTTAGCGGAGGCCTTGGGCTATCGAGCAATGGATCGTTTGTTGCAGAAATTGTCGAATATGTAAAAACGCGTGGAAAGAATACCACGCGTGAAAGGATTAGTAGGTGCTTTGGATGTCTTGTGTACCGCTAATAATTGCAATGCCTGCACTTGCACCAATGCGAGTTGCACCTGCTTTAATCATTGCAAGTGCCGTTTCAGTATCACGCACGCCGCCTGATGCTTTAACACCAATATTGCCGACCGTTTGTTTCATCAATGCAACATCTTCTACAGTTGCACCACCTTTATTGAAGCCTGTTGATGTTTTAACAAAAGCCACACCGATTTCTTTACAAATTTCGCAAGCTTTCACTATTTCATCTTTAGTGAGCAAACAAGTTTCTAAAATCACTTTTAATGGTGTGCCATTACAAGCATTAAACACCGCTTGAATATCTTGTTTTACTGCATTCCATTTTTGCGATTTTATCCAACCTACGTTGATTACCATATCAATTTCATCTGCACCTGCTTTAATGGATTCTTGTGTTTCAAATGTTTTTACAGAGGTTAAATTCGCCCCCAAAGGGAAGCCAACTACGGTACAAATTTTTACATTTGAGCCAGCAAGTTTTTCTTTAGCGAGTGGAATATAACCAGAATTGATACATACAGAATAAAATCCGTGTTCAATCGCTTCATTACAGAGTGTCAAAATATCTTGTTCATTTTTTTCTGCAGTCAGTGCAGTGTGATCGATATATTGAGCAAGTTGATTCGGTGTCATAATTTTCCTCCTTTATTTATGTTTTACCTATTGTAGCAAAATCCCTTGTTTTTGACTGTACTTTTATGCTTGATTACAATCATCTCAATTCGATAAGGAATAAAGAAAATGAAGATTAAAAAACTACTTAAGAATGGATTATCCCTCTTTTTAACTTTTATTGTGATGAGTAGCATACTGGATTTTGTTCGCCGTCCTGTGGTGCCAGAGGAAATAAATAAAATCACGTTACAAGATCTTCAAGGGAATACGTTCTCTCTTGAAAGTCTTGACCAAAATAAAGCGACGTTGCTTTATTTTTGGGGAACTTGGTGTGGTTATTGTCGCTATACTTCGCCAGCAATTAATTCTTTAGCAAAAGAAGGTTATCAAGTTGTATCGGTGGCGTTACGCTCAGGCAATGAGGCGGACGTAAATGATTATTTAAGTAAAAATGACTACCACTTCACTACAGTGAATGACCCGAAAGGCGAGCTTGCACAACAATGGCAAATTAATGTGACGCCCACAATTGTGTTGTTGAGTAAAGGCAAAATGGATCTTGTTACGACGGGTTTAACGAGTTATTGGGGGTTAAAAGTGCGGTTGTTTTTCGCAGAGTTTTTTGGCTAAGCGGTAGAAAATCTATTACAATACGCAAACTTATTTTAAAGAGGACAGAATTATGATTATCGTAACAGGTGGCGCAGGTTTTATTGGCAGCAATATTGTCAAAGCATTAAATGATTTAGGGCGTAAAGATATTTTAGTGGTCGATAACTTAAAAGATGGCACAAAATTTGCCAATTTAGTTGATTTAGACATTGCAGATTATTGTGATAAAGAAGATTTCATTGCTTCCATTATTGCGGGCGACGAATTTGGCGATATTGATGCGGTATTCCACGAGGGAGCATGTTCTGCGACTACGGAATGGGATGGTAAATACATTATGCACAACAACTACGAATATTCTAAAGAGTTGTTGCATTATTGCCTTGACCGCGAAATCCCTTTCTTTTATGCCTCAAGCGCAGCAACTTATGGTGATACCAAAGTATTCCGTGAAGAACGTGAATTCGAAGGCCCATTAAATGTTTATGGCTATTCTAAATTCTTGTTCGATCAATATGTGCGTAACATTTTGCCAGAAGCGAAATCGCCAGTATGTGGTTTCCGCTATTTCAATGTTTACGGGCCGCGTGAAAATCATAAAGGTTCTATGGCGAGTGTGGCATTCCACTTGAATAACCAAATCTTAAAAGGCGAAAATCCAAAATTATTTGCGGGTAGCGAACACTTCCGCCGTGATTTTGTTTATGTAGGCGATGTGGCTGCAGTGAATATTTGGTGTTGGCAAAATGGTATTTCAGGTATTTACAATCTTGGTACAGGGAATGCAGAAAGTTTCCGTGCGGTGGCTGATGCAGTAGTGAAATTCCACGGAAAAGGCGAGATTGAAACCATTCCATTCCCAGAGCATTTGAAATCTCGTTATCAAGAATATACGCAAGCTGATTTAACTAAACTTCGTTCAACAGGCTACGATAAACCATTCAAAACAGTCGCGGAAGGCGTGACTGAATATATGGCATGGTTGAATAGAAAATAAACCGTAGGTTTGCCTACTTCCAATCAACAAAGTGCGGTTAAAAATCTCGGTATTTTTAACCGCACTTTTATCTGAAAGACAGAAAATGAATATTCTAATTATTGGCCCGTCTTGGGTCGGCGATATGATGATGTCGCACAGTTTGTATCAACAACTCAAACTGCAATATCCCCATTGCCAAATTGATGTGATGGCACCCAATTGGTGTAAGCCGCTTTTAGCCCGTATGCCAGAAGTGCGTAAGGCGATTGAAATGCCATTAGGGCACGGAGCCTTTGAATTGGGAACGCGTTATCGTTTAGGAAAGTCTTTGCGTGAACAATATGACATGGCGATTATTTTGCCTAATTCATTGAAATCTGCGTTTGTTCCTTTCTTCGCAAAAATTGCTCATCGTCGTGGTTGGAAAGGCGAAAGCCGTTATATTTTATTGAATGATTTACGAGCTAATAAAAAAGATTATCCAATGATGGTGCAGCGTTATGTTGCATTAGCTTTTGAAAAAGATGCTGTACCAAAAGCTGATGATATTCCTATCTTGAACCCCTATTTGACGGTTGAGCCAGCGCAACAAGCTGAAACCTTAAAAAAATTTGAAAAACAAACCGCACTTTTAGGCGAGCGTCCAATTATTGGTTTTTGTCCTGGCGCAGAATTTGGCCCTGCAAAACGTTGGCCACATTATCATTATGCTAAATTGGCCGAAATGCTCATTGAAAAAGGCTATGCGGTAGAATTATTTGGTTCACCAAAAGATGTGGAAGCAGGAGAGCAAATTCGCAATGCATTACCAGCCGAGCTACAATCATTTTGTTTAAATTTAGCGGGGCAAACTAATCTGAATCAGGCGGTGGATTTAATTGCTCACTGCACGGCGATCGTGAGTAACGACAGTGGTTTAATGCACATTGCCGCTGCTACTGATCGTCCGTTAGTGGCGCTTTACGGCCCAACCAGCCCAACGTACACACCTCCACTATCCGATAAAGCAGAAATCATCCGTTTAATTGAAGGCGATTTGATTAAAGTGCGTAAAAGCACCGACAGCGCTGAAGGATATCATCAAAGTTTGATCGATATTACGCCGGAAAAAGTATTGGAAAAATTGACCGCACTTTTAAGTGCTAACAAAAAAGGAATATAAAATGGAAATTACATATCAACCTGTATTAGATAAAAGTTATTCTAAAGTAGCTAGGAAAGTAAGTCGTGATATTTATAAACATAATAAATTTCGTAAGATAATGCATATTGGTGATTTCCTATTGTATTTATTATTTCTGATTCCAAGCTGTTTTATTGCCTTTGTAATGATGGATTGGTCTGAATATTTTTATGATTATTATGAAAATATTTTGGCTTATTATGTGGGATATATATTACTTGTCATTTCTCTATTAGCATTTATATACGCAGTTTTAATTCGACCTTATTTAAATAATCGAGCAATTCAAAGCCAAGTACTTAATAGAATAGAGCAAGAAAAGAGAACCGTACGTATTCAAGATGATGGTTTATATTCTGAAATAGCGCTCTGCCAAACTTTATATAATTATCGGTACATTCATCATATCGAAAATCATTATGGTTACTTAATGATTCGAGTTGATACAGGCTTGTTTTTCTTAATTCCTCATTCAGCCTTTCAAGATGATGCTCATCGAGCAGCATTTGAAGCCGCTTTACGAGAAAAAATAAAAGCTTACCAAGCAGAGCCTTTAAGTAAATAGAAAAGGCGTAACTGGATATGTTAATGATATGAACCCTCTACGCATACATTTACAATTAATTGGAATGGTGATTTTATGGGGTGCTTCTTGGCCTTGGGGGCGAGTGGTTGCCCAAGCCATGCCGACATTTGTGGCTTCAAGTTTACGATTTTTGTTCGCGATTGTTCCATTGTTGATTTGGTTGTATGTGGCTAATCGCTTTATTTATGTGAGAAAGCTTCGTCCTAACCAATGGTTTGGATTATTATTAACGGCTTTGCTTGGGATCTTTGGTTATTCGACTTTCTTTATTTGGGGTTTGAAATATGTTCCAGCAGGGCAAGGAACGATGGTCGTTGCCTCTAATCCTGTCTTTACGATGTTTTTTGCTATTTTATTATTTAAAGAAAAATGGAATCGCTGGGTTGTATTAGGGATGATTATTGCCATTAGCGGTTCTTTGTTAGCCATGACAAAAGGGAATCCAACTAACCTCTTACAAAATTTTGGATTCGGTCAAATGTTATTGCTTTGTGCTTTAGTTTGCTGGGTTGCTTATACTTTATTGGCTCGTAAGGTATTAATCGGAATTGATTCTCTCACCGCTACCACGATTTCTTCTACTTTTGGTTTTTTCATGCTGACGTTGGCAGCATTATGGACGGAAAGTGCGGAAGATTGGGCAACCGTATTTCAATTAAATGGATCGCAATGGTTTAGTTTACTTGGTCTTGCATTTGGTGCAACAGTATTAGCCTATGCGTGGTATTTTGATGGTGTGAAACACTTAGGGGCAGGCAATGCCTCGGCTTATATTATCCTTGTGCCAATTTTAGGGATTTTATTTTCAGCCGTTTGGTTGAATGAACAGGTAGATTCCTCCTTAATTATTGGGGGTATTTTAGCCGTATCAGGGCTTGGAATTATGCACTGGGGAAGAAGGTTAATTAAATGAAAGTATGTGTGATTAAGACTTCCTCTATGGGCGATGTGATTCATACTTTGCCGGCATTGACTGATGCACAGCGTGCTATTCCTAATTTATCTATTGATTGGGTGGTGGAAGAGAATTTTGCCGAAATCCCACGTTGGCATTCTGCAGTGAATCAAATCATTCCAATTGCCTTAAGACGCTGGCGAAAATCACCTTTTTCAGCTCAAACAAAAAACGAATGGAAATCTTACCGCACTTTATTACAAGCCAATCAATATGATGCTGTGATTGATGCGCAAGGGCTTTTTAAGAGCGTTTTTTTTGCGACACCTTAGCCAATGGCATTAAGCATGGCATGATCGCAAGAGTATCCGTGAGCCGATAGCTTCATTTTTCTACGATAAAAAATATGCCATTTCTTATCAACAGCATGCGGTGGAACGAATTCGTCAGCTTTTTGCTCAAAGTTTAGGTTATGAATTACCTCAGGTTCAGGGTGACTATGGTATTGCTCGCCATTTTCTTCATCAAACTTCAGAAAAAAACTATGTGGTATTCATTCATTCTACAACTCGGGCAGATAAGCATTGGGAAGAATTAGAATGGCAAAAATTGATTGAAAAAATTACCGCACTTTCTGATTACGAAATTCGCTTGCCGTGGGGGAATGAACAAGAAAAAGAGCGAGCAGAGCGTTTGTCTCAAGTTCATTCTAAAGTGATTGTATTGCCAAAATTAACTTTAACGGAGCTTGCAAAACAGCTTGCAAATGCAAAGGCTGTTGTATCAGTGGATACAGGTCATTTAACAGCTGCTTTGGATAAGCCCAATATTACGCTTTATGGCGCAACGGATCCTAAATTGATTGGCTGTTATGGTAAAAATCAGCATTACTTATCGGCAAGTTCAATGAAAGAGATTTCAGCTGAACAAGTGTTATCACAATTGTTCCCTTTTATTTCATAAAAAATGCTCGCATTTGGCGAGCATTTTTATCTTTTATATTTTCTTAGTCTAAGGCTTTACCTTTTAATTCAGGGATTAAGAAAATTGTCGCTAACATATCAATTACGTAGATAATCGCAAGTAGGGCGATGGCCGTTTGGAAAGAGTAGGCGAGTACAACTGCGCCCACAACCACAGGTCCAAATCCCCCTACGGCACGACCAATATTGAAAAGTACGTTTTGTGCGGTTGCTCGAGCTTCTGTTGGGTAGGCTTCCGCCATCAATGCACCGTAACCGCCCAGCATTCCGTTCACAAACATACCTAAAAATGCCCCAGCAAGAAGCATGATGTCAGGATCGGTAAGTTGTGAGTAAACCACAATACTTATCACTGCGCCTAATTGGAAAAGTAAGAAACTTGGTTTGCGTCCGATGCGGTCGGCGAGTTGTCCGAAAATCCAAATGCCAGCCATCATGCCGCAGACGGTAACGGCTGTCCAAAGCCCAGATTTAGTTAAACTGAATCCAAGTTGTTTTGATAAGAAATTAGGTAACCAAATCATAATGCCGTAATAACCGAAGTTTTGTACAGAAGTGAGTACGACGATACCAAGGCTAATTTTGCTCGTGGCTTTGTCTTTAATCAGAAGCTGAAATGAACGTAATTTATCAGTAAAGCTGGATTGCGTTGAAAGTGCGGTTTGTTTTTGCGTGAAAATTTCAGGTTCGTGCAGATGAGAACGTAAGAACCAAGCGACAAATGCAGGGAAGATACCCACCAAGAACATTCCACGCCAGCCAATATGCGGAAGCAATAATGGTGTAAGCAATGCTGCACCTAACACACCAACTTGCCAACCTAATGCAACATAAGATGCTGCTTTAGCTCGGTGGCGTGCGGGCCATGCTTCCGCCGCTAGAGCCATCCCAATTCCAAATTCACCGCCTAAGCCAATGCCAGCAATTGTGCGGTAAATCAGTAAGTCCCAATAACCTTGTGCAATCGCACATAAACCAGTAAATACTGCAAAAAGAAGAATGGTCCAAGTAAGTACGCGTACACGACCGTATTTATCGCTTAATGCGCCAAATAAAATACCGCCAAATACGGCACCAATCAGAGTCCATGTCACGAGAGAGCCACCTTGGGCTGGCGTTAGATTTAAGTCTGCGGAAATTGCACTAAGCATGAAACCTAAAATGAGAAGATCGAAACCGTCCATTGCATAGCCGACGGCAGAGCCAATTAAGGCTTTCCAGCCATAACTGTTTACTTTGTTTGTCATGATGTGTCCTTTTGTTACTCGCGGGTAACATTTAAAGTGAAAAGAAAGGTGATTAAAAATCGGTGGCTAGTTTACTGCATTGATGAAAAAATTCAATGAACAGAATATGAAAAGAAGAAAAAATTGATTTTGAATAAGAAGGAAAATAAGGGAATAAAATTAGGATGGCGGTGAGAAAGGGATTCGAACCCTTGATGCAGTTTCCCACATACACGCTTTCCAGGCGTGCTCCTTCAACCACTCGGACATCTCACCGTAAAAGGTGCGCAAACTATAAAGATTTGCTCCAGTTTAGTCAAGTTTTTTGCGCTAGAACATAAAAAACTTTTAAAAGTTTCGCTAGAATAACCGCACTTTATTTATCGTTTGTAGTTTTTTTATGCATATTAAAGCGTTATTTTCTAAAAATGTTTTTTTAGCCGTAAAACCCTTTAGCGCGCTGAAAGATTCCTTTCGTTTAGGTTATTCGAAAAAATCGCTGATTCGCGACATTATTTCAGGTTTGACCGTGGGGGTGATTGCAATTCCGCTTTCCATGGCTTTGGCGATTGCGAGTGGTGTACCGCCACAACATGGTCTTTATACGGCAATTATTGCGGGTATCGTTATCGCGCTGACTGGTGGTTCTCGCTTTAATATATCTGGGCCTACGGCCGCTTTTGTTGTGATTCTGTATCCTGTTACTCAACAATTTGGGCTAAGCGGTCTTTTGATGGCAACGTTGCTTTCTGGGCTGATTTTGGTTTTGATGGCGTTATTTCGCCTAGGGCGTTTAATTGAATATATTCCTTTGCCCGTCACCTTAGGTTTTACTTGTGGGATTGGGATTACTATTGGGACTTTGCAGATTAAGGATTTTTTGGGTCTTTCCATAGAAAAAATGCCGGCGCATTATCTTGAAAAAATCCAAACAATTTTTACCGCACTTCCTACGATAAATTGGGCGAATGCGGCGGTCGGTGTGGTAACCCTATTAGTCCTGACTCAATGGCATAAATTGCGTTTGGCGGTGCCGGGGCATTTACCTGCTGTGATTATTGGCACAATTTTAGCTCTAGCATTACAGCATTTTGATTTTGAGGTGGCGACGATTGGATCTGCATTCCAATATACTTTGCCTGATGGTTCGATTGGTCATGGCATTCCTAATGTATTGCCAGATTTTTCTCTGCCGTGGAATATTCCTGATGCGCAAGGTCAATTAATTCATTGGGATTTTAATAGCTTACAAGCTTTGTTACCCGCTGCTTTTTCAATGGCGGTATTGGGCGCAATCGAATCACTTCTTTGTGCCGTGATTTTAGATAATATGACAGATACTAAACATCACTCTAATAATGAGTTATTAGCACAAGGCTTGGGAAATATCATTTCTCCGTTTTTTGGCGGGATTACGGCAACAGCTGCGATTGCTCGTTCTGTGGCTAATGTGAAATCAGGGGCGGTATCGCCAATATCGAGTGTCGTGCACGCAATACTTGTTTTATTCGCTTTACTTTTGTTTTCGCAAGCCCTTTCTTATTTGCCTTTGTCATCTATGGCTGCTTTGTTGTTAGTGGTGGCATGGAATATGGCGAGTGTGCACGATATTATTCACCTTGCTCGCCGTTCAGGCAAAAATGAAATGGCGGTGTTGCTGACTTGTCTTATTTTGACCGTATTGTTTGATATGGTGATTGCGATTAGTGTCGGAGTGTTGCTTGCAAGCCTCTTGTTTATTCGGACGATTGCTGAGATGACAAAAGCCATTGAACACAAGGCGCCTGAAGATTTAGATGATGTTTTGGTTTACCGAATTAGCGGTCCACTTTTCTTTGCTGCTGCGGATAAATTATTTGCAGATTTGCATGATAGAACGGTTCATACCGATCACGAAATCCGACATATTGTGCTGCAATGTGATGCAGTGACAGTGCTTGATGCTGGTGGAATTCATGCGCTTACTCGATTTGTTCAACACATGTTGCCCCATCAACAACTTTACTTGTGCAATATGCAATTCCAGCCGTTGAGAATGTTAGTTAAATCTAATTCTTCGCCAGATATTCAAAAAATTAATTTTGCGGCAGATTTAAACGAAACTTTCCAGAAAATTCGTGACTTTGAAAAAACTACCCAATAATGAAAACTAAAGCGTGCTAGAATAGTGCGCTTTTTTATTACATCGTTCGAAACCATATCAAGGAATAATTATGCGTCCAAATAATCGAGAAAATAATCAACCCCGCCAAATTAAAATTACCCGTAACTACACCAAACACGCTGAAGGCTCTGTGCTTGTTGAATTTGGTGATACCAAAGTGCTTTGTACTGCAACAGTGGAAGATGCTGTTCCTCGTTTCTTAAAAGGACAAGGGCAAGGCTGGGTCACGGCTGAATATGGAATGTTGCCACGTTCAACACATAGTCGTATGCAACGTGAGGCGGCTAAAGGTAAACAAGGCGGACGCACAATGGAAATTCAACGCTTAATTGCCCGCTCTTTGCGCGCAATGGTGGATCTCAAAGCGCTTGGTGAACGTGCGATTACTTTAGATTGCGATGTTATTCAAGCAGATGGTGGCACACGTACTGCATCTATTACTGGTGCTGCGGTTGCATTATGTGATGCGATCAATGGTTTAATTGAGAATGGCACATTAAAAACTAACCCAATTAAAGGTTTGGTTTCGGCGATTTCTGTGGGGATTGTTGATGGTCAAGCTGTTTGTGATTTGGAATATGTGGAAGATTCTGCAGCGGAAACCGATATGAATGTTGTGATGATGGAAGATGGTCGCATGATTGAGGTGCAAGGCACTGCAGAAGGCGAGCCATTTAGCCATGAAGAATTATTGACATTATTAGATTTAGCGAAACAAGGCTGTAATCAAATTTTTATCGCTCAACGCGAAGCGCTAGGCTTATAAACACAGTTTATAGGGGTTAAAAAATGGAACAATATAAACGCGATTTTATCGAATTTGCTTTAAGCCGAAATGCATTGAAATTCGGAGAGTTTACTTTGAAATCGGGGCGTAAAAGTCCGTATTTCTTCAATGCGGGTTTGTTTAATACGGGAGCAGATTTAGCGCGTTTAGGCGAGTTCTATGCTGCGGCAATTCAGGCAAGTGCGGTAGATTTTGATGTGGTTTTTGGCCCTGCTTACAAAGGTATTCCAATTGGCACGTCAGTTTCGGTGGCGTTATTTAATCGTTATGGTATTGATAAACCCGTGTGTTTTAATCGCAAAGAAGTGAAAGATCACGGAGAGGGCGGCAATTTAATTGGTAGCCCATTGCAAGGAAAAATTTTGCTTGTGGATGATGTGATTACGGCTGGTACTGCGATCCGTGAATCTATGGAATTAATCAGTGCAAATCAGGCTGAGCTTGCGGCGGTATTGATCGCTCTAAACCGTAAGGAACGAGGAAAAGGCGAGCTTTCTGCAATTCAAGAAGTTGAACGTGATTATCAATGCCAAGTGCTATCAATCATTGATTTAGATGATTTGATGCAATTTATCGAACAAGATCCTCGATACAGTAGCCATTTGTTAGAAATGCGTGCTTATCGTGCTGAATTTGGCGTATAAAACTTGAGAAATAAATTTTTGTCATCATTATAAATAACATTATAAAAATAACCGCACTTTGACTTAACAGGGGTAAGAATGGGATTTATTGGAAAAATTATAGGCGTATTTTTAGGTTGGAAAGTTGGCGGATTTTTTGGTGCGATAGCTGGGCTTATTTTAGGTTCCATCGCAGATAAAAAATTGTATGAACTTGGTTCAGTAAGTTCTAGTTTCTTTAAAAAGAAAACAACGCGTCAAGACTTGTTTATGCAAACCACCTTTGCGGTGCTAGGACATTTAAGCAAATCGAAAGGGCGTGTAACAGAAGAAGATATCCAATTAGCTAATCAATTAATGATTCAGCTTAAACTGGATGATGCTGGGCGTAAATTAGCTCAGGATGCGTTTCGTCGCGGTAAAGAGCCTGATTTCCCAATTCGTCAAGTTATACGTGAATTTCGCATTGGTTGTGGGCAACGTGCTGATTTATTGCGAATGTTCTTACAAGTGCAAGTTCAAGCGGCTTTTGCCGATTCAGAACTTCACGAAAATGAGAAAGAAGTGCTTTATGTAATTGCTGAAGAGCTTGGTCTTTCTCGTATGCAATTTGAACAAATGATTGCGATGGAAATGGCTGCTCGAGCTTTTACTCAAGGCGGTTTCTATCAGCAATATCAACAAGGTGCCTATCAAGGTGGCTACCAATATCAGCAACAAAATAGTGGTAGTTACCAACATGCTTCTGGCCCAACTTTAAATGATGCCTATAAAGTATTGGGTGTTACTGAGTCCGACGAGCAAAACACGGTTAAGCGTGCTTATCGTCGTTTAATGAATGAACACCATCCAGATAAACTTGTGGCGAAAGGTTTACCGCCAGAAATGATGGAAATGGCAAAAGAAAAAACTCAACAGATTCAAGCTGCTTACGATTTAATTTGTAAAGCAAAAGGCTGGAAATAGTGCGTGTTATTCTTGCGCCTATGCAAGGGGTTCTTGATCCCTTTGTACGGCAACTTCTCACTGAAGTGAATGACTACGATTTATGTATAACAGAATTTGTTCGCGTAGTTGATCAACTTCTCCCTGAAAAAGTATTTTATCGTTTATGCCCTGAATTAAAAAATCAGGGCTTTACTTCTTCTGGCACGCCTGTACGAGTGCAGTTGCTAGGGCAGCATCCAGAATGCCTTGCTGAAAATGCTATTCGTGCGATCGAGCTTGGTTCTCATGGCATTGATTTAAATTGTGGTTGCCCCTCTAAAACAGTGAATGGCAGCAATGGTGGTGCGGCATTATTGAAACAGCCTGAATTGATTTATCGTGCCACTCAAGCCTTACGCCAAGCCGTGCCAAGTGAATTCCCTGTTAGTGTAAAAGTGCGGTTAGGTTGGGATGATATTTCTCAAGCTTTTGAAATCGCTGATGCGGTAGAGCAAGGCGGCGCAACCGAAATTACAGTTCATGGACGCACAAAAGCTGATGGTTATCGTGCTGATCGAATTAATTGGAAAAAAATTAGCGAAGTCCGAGAGCGTTTATCCATTCCTGTTATTGCTAACGGAGAAATTTGGCATTGGCAAGATGGGCAAGATTGCTTATCTCAAACAGGTTGTCAAGATTTAATGGTAGGACGAGGCGCGTTGAATATTCCGAATTTAAGCCATGTTCTGAAATCAAATGCAGAAAAAATGCCTTGGTTCGATATTCAAAAAATCTTGCAAAAATATGCTAATGTTGAAAATGAATATGACAGTGGTTTTTACCATGTGGCACGAATTAAACAATGGTTACGTTATTTGAATAAAGAATATGATGAAGCGAACCAAGTGTTTGATAAGATTAAGACTTGCCAAACTGATGAAGATTTGAAATTACGTTTAAATGATAAATAAAAAACCTGCTAATCAGCAGGTTTTCTTTTTATAAATTATTTAAAAACTCACCGCACTTTTTAATTTTTTCAGTGCATTAGTTTCTAATTGACGTATACGTTCTGCAGAGACATTATATTTTGCTGCCAAATCGTGTAATGTAGCTTTGTTATCATCTAACCAACGAGCTTTGATAATATCCTGACTACGCGCATCTAGACTTTGTAGCGCTGCACCTAATTGCTCGGTTGCTTGGCTTTCAAAGTTTTCATTTTCAAGCTCTGCTGCAAAATTAGAACTTTTATCTTCCAAATAAAGGGCTGGAGAATAAGTCTCTGTTTCTGCATCATCAGTAGGTAAATCAAAACCTACATCGGCACCGCTCATACGTGATTCCATTTCGATCACATCTTCTTTGGAAACACCCAATTCATTAGCCACGAGATCAACTTCATTTTCATTGAACCAGCCTAAACGTTGTTTAGTTTTGCGTAGGTTGAAAAATAATTTACGTTGAGCTTTCGTGGTCGCTACTTTTACGATACGCCAGTTACGAAGAACATATTCGTGGATCTCAGCTTTAATCCAATGCACGGCGAATGATACCAAACGTACACCAACTTCAGGGTTAAAACGTTTAACAGCTTTCATTAAGCCGATATTGCCTTCTTGGATTAAGTCAGCTTGTGGCAAACCATAGCCCGAATAGCCACGTGCCACATGGATCACGAAACGAAGATGCGACAAAATGAGTTTTTTCGCGGCATCTAAATCTTCGTGATAATACAAACGTTCTGCCAATTCCTTTTCTTCCTCTGCGGTCAGCATCGGATATTCATTTGCCGCACGAATATAACCTTCGATACTGCCTTGAGGAACTAACATCATTTGTGTTTCTTTATCCATCGTTTCCCTTCTTTATTTTGGCTTTTGCCAATCAATGTACTTAGTTATAGCACAATAAGCTATCTTATTGAACCAATTTGTTAATAAGACAGGTTTTATCAATCAAAAGTTCAATTATTCTAAATAATTCTGATTAATTAGCAAAGTGGAATGAGGGTTAAATTAAGGTTTTCATTAATCACTTTAAATAGTAAATCAATGTTCGGATGTTTGCCTAGATTCGCTTTTGCATCTTCGACGTGTTCTGCAAACCATTCAACGCCTTGTTGTGCGGAAGTGCGGTTTAATTTCCCGTTAAATTTTTCAGCCAATGCATTATAAAGGCGAAGCGAACCTAATTTACCAGGGATGGCTGGAATGTTGTGGATAATAGTTTCGCCATCTATCACATTTAAACCGGTTAAATGATCGATTGTGGGTAAGGTTTCTAAAATTTCTTTAAAGCTCATGGTTTATTTCCTTAATCTATATAAATTATGCGATAGTTTGCTCGCTATTTACTTCGCCAGTTGCACCAATAAAGCGGACTTCAGGTTGTAAATATACACCAAATTTTTCTGCAACAGTTTGGCGAACGTGATGGGCGAGTTTGACCACGTCTTGTCCTGTTGCCTCGCTTTTGTTAATTAATACTAATGCTTGTTTTTCATGAACGGCTGCACCGCCAATTTGAAAACCTTTAAGATTGCATTGATCAATCAGCCAGCCCGCCGCTAATTTCACTGAGCCATCTTCCTGTGGAAAGTGCGGTAGATTTTCGTGATGTTTTTTGATTTCTTCAAAATGTTCTGAACTGACAACGGGATTTTTAAAGAAACTCCCCGCATTACCAAATTCATTTGGATTAGGTAATTTACTTTGA
Organism: Haemophilus haemolyticus M19501; assembly: GCF_000222025.1. Lineage (GTDB taxonomy): Bacteria > Pseudomonadota > Gammaproteobacteria > Enterobacterales > Pasteurellaceae > Haemophilus > Haemophilus haemolyticus_G. The sequence goes on from NZ_AFQO01000016.1 coordinate 119,901, forward strand.
CGGATATGACAGACTTCATCAAAAATTTGTTTAGCGGTGACTGTTTTTGGATCGAACTCTACAAGTGAGCCATATTTTAGAATAGGCTGCCAGTTTTTTGTGAGCTTTAATCCAACCGCTGTAATCACGTAACCTTGTTGGTAACGATGTTTGAAAATACTTTCACGATAACCAAATTCACATTGTTCTACGTCGAGTCGGAAGGTTTCATTCGTGTTTAAATTAAGCACATCTACATAATCGCACACATCTTTAAATTCAACGCCATAAGCACCGATGTTTTGAATTGGTGCAGAGCCTGCACAGCCAGGAATTAGAGCCAGATTTTCTAATCCATAAATACCATTGTTAATAGACCAGTCCACCAATTCATGCCAATTTTCACCGCCATTCACATGCAGGTAGTGAAAATCAGAATCCTGTTGATGAGTAATACCCATTAAACGATTTAAAATCACCACACCATTAAAATCATCTAGAAATAGCATATTACTGCCTTGACCTAGAAAAAGTGCGGGTAAATTTTCCGCTTTTGAATGAGCCCATGCTTGTTGTAGTTGTTCAATGCTATGCGCTTCGATAATTTCACGAGCATTAGCATGAATATGGAAAGTGTGAAAAGGTTGTAAATTTTGCATTTAAAATACCATTGTCGGGTGCATAAAAAATTTATCTTTTATACCAGCTGCTATGAATAATTATATCCACCGTAATCAACATAACGCGTGCGGAAGCGTGATTTTTACCTGCGTACCGCCTTGTTCGCGACGGATGATGTTAAATTCTGCGTTAAGTTGGCGACTACGTTCAGTCATAATATTTAACCCATAATGACCTTCAGGCTCTTCAAGGTTTTGAATACCGATACCATTATCTTCAACTAAAATTTCGTATTCGCCTTCTGCATTAATTTTGGCGCTAATTTCAATTGCTGTGCCTTGAGAATGTTTGATCGCATTGGTGGTCGCTTCGCGTACAATTTGTAGCACGTGAACCAGTTGTTGTGGATTCAAACTTTGTGATGGCAATTGACAATTAACGTTCATTTGCATCGTTGTTTGTGAACGTAATGAGTCAATCACTTGTTCTAGCGCAAGTTGTAAATTAGCTTCTTGTATAGTTAAACGGAAAGTGGCTAAAAGCTCGCGTAATTGTGCATATCCACTCGAAAGAGCCTGTTCAAAATCACGAATAATGACCAAACTTTGTTCTTTGGATGAATCGCCTTCTTTCTTCAAGTTATGTTTAAGTAATGTAAGTTGGATCTGTAAAAACGATAGCACTTGAGCCAATGAGTCATGCAATTCTCGCGCGATAATTGACCGCTCTTCCATCAATAAGAGCTGTTCTTGTTGGCGTAAACTTTTTTGGAAATAAAGGGCTCGCCCAAGCATTTGAGCAAGGTTTTGCATCATTCTAGGATCGGGACAAGGCAATCCTGCTTGCCAGGAGAGTGCGCCGAATTCTTCGTTATCGACAGAAAGTGTCTCAGTTTGCAACGAGCAGTCTAAATCTTGAGTACCAAAAGCAATATCCCAATGCTCTGCACCCATGACTTCAACTTTGATATATTTCAAATTCTCGCTGACCAGAATGTGGTCAAGCACTTGGCTTAATACTTTATCGTTGATTGTGTTTGCATTAAGAATTTGAGAACTTTGATAAAGTGTCGTCAAAGAGCGGTTGGTTTGGCGTAACTTTTGTGTTTTTTCGTTTACTGTTTCTTCCAAACGTGAATAAAGCTGCCCAAGCTCCGTGGACATTTGTGTAAAAATACGCGCCAATGTACCGAGTTCATTTTGTTTCGTTGTATCTAGCGGAATGTGATTGAATTGACGCATTTGCACTTGCATACTGGCTTTCGTCATTAAGTGCAGTGGTTTTACGACTTCCCGCTGTGTGTACCAAATCACATAAGACACCATGAGTAAAATTAACAACATCGCGAAAAAGAGTACCGATACGCCCAAAATCCATTTTTGTTCACTGAAACGTTGTAGCTCAAACACAAAATAATCAACATCTGCCACATAGTCAGTGAGCTGATTACTATAGTTTTTTATATCGTGTTGGCGGGCATATTTTTCCATGTTCGTCCAACGTTGCAAAATGTTTTGATAGGAATGTTTTAATACATTTGGTGTGAAAAATTGATTTTGAACTTCTAGTAAAGCAGATGAATGGAGGCTTATATGATAACGACGTAAGTTCGTTTCCACGCTTTCTGGTTGTTCTTGCATTTCATAGAGCAGACGATAACTTTGCATCCGCAGAGATCCTGAAATATTAATGGCTTCTGCGTCATATTTATTACTGCTCATAATTGCCAAACTTAGCGAGCTAATCACGCCAGCAACGATGAGAATGATGAATAAATATTTAGCAATACGAGTGGAAACTGAACGTTTAGTATGCACAGGAAACTCCAGTGGAAATTTAGAAAAGTGCGGTGAATTTTTTATTTCTTTTTAAATTTAGCCCAAACTTTATCTTCTTGACCGCGCCATAAACGTTGAACATTATCGTGATGACGATAAATTAATAGACAACAGACCAAGGCAACGGGAAAAGTAAATTCAGGTTTGAACCACCACACATAAAAAGGCACAAGTAATGCAGAAATAACCGCACTTAATGAAGAATAGCCACTAACAAGAAAAACAAAGATCCACGTACCAAACATTGAACCTGCAATAGTCCAAGAAATCGGTGCGATTGCCCCAAAGGCAGTTGCAACACCTTTACCACCTTTAAATTGAAAAAAAATTGGGAAAATATGCCCTAAACAAGCACCAAGTGCGACCATCCCCAATTCAAATTGAGTAAGACCTAAATAATAACCCGCCCATACAGGAATCATCCCTTTTAACATATCAAAAATAAGCACCGCCAAGGCAGACTTACGATTTCCAATGCGCAACACATTTGTCGCCCCAGGATTGTGTGAACCATTTTGACGAGGATCGGGTAATCCAGTAAGGCGACAAATTAAAATCGCACTGGAAATTGAGCCTAAAAGATAGGCAAAAAGCATATAAAAAAGGGCGAAAAGGCTCATTTTACACTCCAGCAAGAAAAACTGTTCGTTATTTTACCCAAAGTTGATAGCATACGCCTACAATAATTTTAGAGGAAACCTTATGGATCGTATTTTTATTGAAGAATTGACTGTTTTTGCACAAATCGGTGTATATGATTGGGAACAGCAAATTAAACAAAAACTTGTGTTTGATTTGGAAATGGCGTGGGATTGTAAACAAGCAGCAGAAACGGATGATGTTGAATATTGTTTAAATTATGCTGAAGTGAGCCAAGTGATAATTGATTATGTGGAAAGTAAACCTTTCTTGTTGATTGAGCGAGTAGCTTATGAAGTGGCTGATTTGCTTGAGTCACGTTATCAACTTCAAGGATTAAAAATTAAACTGAGTAAACCGAAAGCCGTCGCGCAAGCTCGAAATGTTGGCGTATTGATTGTACGTGGATGTTTAAAATAATGTAAAATTTTCGTAAAAACTTATCGGCTTTTAAAACAAAATTGACTAAAATAGTCGCGAGTTTTTACTGCAATAAAGGAGATTGCAATGAATATGAAAACCTTATTAGCACTAGCGGTTAGTGCGGTATGTTCAGTTGGTGTTGCGCAAGCACATGAGCATAATCACGATCACAATATGGCACCAAAAGGTGCTTCTATTGAAGTGAAAGTGCAACAACTTGATCCAGTAAATGGTAACAAAGATGTGGGTACAGTGACTATTACTGAATCTAACTATGGTCTTGTGTTTACCCCTAATTTACAAGGATTAAGCGAAGGCTTACATGGTTTCCACATCCATGAAAACCCAAGCTGTGAGCCAAAAGAAAAAGAGGGTAAATTAACAGCTGGTTTAGGCGCGGGTGGTCACTGGGATCCTAAAGGTGCAAAACAACATGGTTACCCATGGCAAGATGATGCACACTTAGGTGATTTACCTGCATTAACTGTATTACATGATGGCACTGCAACTAATCCTGTTTTAGCACCACGTCTTAAACATTTAGATGATGTTCGTGGCCACTCTATTATGATTCACGCTGGTGGCGATAACCATTCAGATCATCCAGCTCCACTTGGCGGTGGCGGCCCACGTATGGCATGTGGCGTGATTAAATAATTTGATTGTTCGAAACGAAAAGTGCGGTGAATTTTCACCGCATTTTTTGCTAGATATTTAGCGTTTAATTCACGACTTCAGCAGTATATTTCAGCTTATGAATCGCATCGAATAATTGCTGGTTTGTGACTTTGGAATCTTCCACAACCGTCACTAAACCATCTTTAATGGATGCTTTTGTTGAAATAACACCATCGATATTGCGCAATTCTTTATTGACTAAGTAAGCGCAAAGCTGGCAATTCATTTCTTTTACTTTTAGCACAATTTGTTTGGTTTCATTCGCATGAGCAAAAGAAATGGCAAACAGCGAAAGCAAAAGTGCGGTAGATAATTTCTTCATTTTTATTCCTAATTAGCTAATTCTAAAATCCAAGGCAAAATTGTTGGATAGGTTAAGAAAAAAATCATCACGATAAATACAATCCAATATAAAACGATGAGTTTTTTACGGGAAATATATTTGATACAAATGATTTTTTTGGAAAACATCAACAGCCAAAATCCATAGGCAAAGGCGCATAATGAAATAATGAGCATGGGAATGCGCAAATAATCATATTCGCCTAAGCCAATCAACCAAGTAGACGATACGCCGAACACTAAATAAATTAATGGTGCGATGCAGCACAAAGTTGATGCCACCGCGGCGCTAAGTGCGGTGGCTATGGCAACCCAAAAGGATTTATTAGAGTTTTTTAGAGACGTAGTCATATTTAAATTCTTTTGGATCAAAGGAATTTAACGGATCACCCCCCACTTCAGCATACGGATAGCCGAAGTTATTGATTGGAGCCAGTTCTGGTTGTGGATATAAATCGAAGTCACGGGCATGATTAAATCCTACCCAGTTTGCTTCCCAGTTACCAAACAAATATTTTGCTACGGCTTGTGTATCTTTATCTTCAACAGATTTTTTCTCTGCTAAACGCATTTTGGCAACGTCTGCGGAATCAACAGGCACCCAGCCGAATCCTGCAAGGTAGAATTCAGCACGGCAATGTTGGCCACCACTTACGTTTGCGATGCCTTGTTCATTCGCACTACCGAAAGCACCTTTGGAATATTTGCCCATTTTCTCTGCCGCACCTAAGCGAATACCAAAAATTTCACGGGCTGGAATGTCTGCCGCACGAGCTAGTGCCACAAATACAGAATTAATATCGGTACATTTACCTTTTAATACGCCAGTGGTAAGAATTTTTTCTACATCGCCGTCGCCACAACCTAATACAGAATTATCACGTTCCATATTTTTTACGATCCAACGGTGAATAAGTTCTGCTTTTTTCAATGGATTAGTTTCTTTACCTACGATTTTGTCAGCAAATTCTTTCACTATGCCATCAGTTTTAATGTGTTGAGTAGCTTTTAAGTATTCTTGTACATCCACGGAATACTGAATATCTTTTGGCGGAGTATAATTCTCTAAAGCACCTTTCACCATCGGTTCACGGTCTTTTGTTTCAATGACCATCGTGACTTTTAAATCACGTTTTTGTGCATCTTTATCCCAAGTAGCAAATAAGGTTTTCGCTCCGTATTTATTGTTTTCTGTTACATAGGCATTCATGTAATTACCTTCAAAGTGAATCGATTTCACTTGTTGGTATTCCCCATTAAATGGTAATGGAACCCATAAATTGGTTTGTCCTTGCGAGCCTTTTGGCACAACTAAATCATAGGTTTGCGTGAATTCGTAAAGATGGGCGTCTGTATTGTAGTTTGGAATATTAGTGTTTGCATGAGCTAACGAGCCACATGCAGAAAGCACCGCAACTGCGATAAGTTTCTTCATGAAGAGATCCTCTAGTTAATAATAGTTAAACTTAACATATTAGATAAACTAATACGCCACTATGCTAACGGGTTTTTAAATCCATAGTCAATTTGTTATTCCAAAATTTATTAAAACATCAATCTACTAAAATACCCTATAAATAATATACCTATTAATGATTAATTGATTTGGCTCAAGTAAAACTTCTATACAAAGATTATAATTAACTTGTTTTAGTTATTTTTCAATCTGACTGTGGGGGAACGATATAATGAGTAACTTTAATCAAATAAGTCGCCGAGATTTTGTCAAGGCGTCATCTGCGGGAGCTGCACTGGCAGTTTCAAATCTTACTTTACCTTTCAATGTAATGGCTAAAGAGACACAACGCCTCAATGAAAATAATCAAGAACGTATTGTTTGGAGTGCTTGTACAGTAAACTGTGGTAGCCGTTGTCCATTACGAATGCACGTAAAAGATAACCGAATCACTTATGTGGAAACCGATAATACGGGGACAGAAACATATAATCTTGATCATCAGGTTCGCGCTTGTCTACGTGGACGTTCTATGCGTCGTCGAGTATATAACCCAGACCGTTTAAAATATCCAATGAAACGTATAGGTAAACGCGGAGAAGGTAAATTCAAACGAATCAGTTGGGATGAGGCTTTAACTGAAATTGTAGACGCATTGAAACGCAATATCAAAAAATATGGCAATGAATCAATTTATTTAAACTATGGTACGGGAACACTCGGTGGCACAATGGCTAAATCTTGGCCACCTGCATCCACTATGATCGCTCGTTTTATGAATTGTATTGGTGGATATTTAAACCATTATGGTGATTACAGCACCGCACAAATTGCAGTCGGTTTAGATTATACCTATGGTGGTGGTTGGGCATTGGGAAATGGAATGGCTGACATTGAAAACACCAAATTAATAGTGTTATTCGGTAATAATCCTGCAGAAACTCGTATGAGTGGCGGTGGTTTAACTTATTGTATTGAACAAGCCAAAGCACGTTCCAATGCCAAAATGATTATTATCGATCCTCGTTATAATGATACTGGTGCAGGGCGTGAAGATGAGTGGATCCCAATTCGTCCAGGCACTGATGCAGCCCTTGTTGCTGCCCTTGCTTATGTAATGATTCAAGAAAACCTTGTTGATCAAGCTTTCCTAGATAAATATTGTGTTGGTTATGATGAAAAAACATTGCCAACAGATGCACCCAAAAATGCTCATTATAAAGCCTATATTTTAGGTAATGGAGATGATGGTATCGCTAAAACCCCTGAATGGGCTGCTAAAATCACGGGTATTCCGGCGGAGAGAATTATTAAACTGGCACGTGAAATTGGCAGTACAAAACCTGCCTTTATTTCCCAAGGTTGGGGGCCTCAACGTCGTAGTAATGGAGAATTAATCTCTCGTGCCATTGCAATGTTACCAATCTTAACAGGTAATGTTGGAATTCACGGCGGTAACACTGGTGCACGTGAAAGTGCGTATAGCATTCCATTTGTGCGGATGCCAACGCTAAAAAATCCTGTGAAAGCAAGCATTCCAATGTTTTTATGGACAGATGCAATTATTCGAGGCACAGAAATGACCGCGCTTACAGATGGTATTCGCGGTGTTGATAAATTATCGTCCCCAATTAAAGTAATTTGGAATTACGCAAGTAACTGTTTGATTAATCAACACGCACAAATCAATCGTACTCACGATATTTTACAAGATGATACGCAATGTGAAATGATCATTACTATTGATAATCATATGACATCTACTGCCAAATACAGTGATATTTTATTACCAGATTGTACAGCTTCAGAACAAATGGATTTCGCTTTAGATGCCTTTGTATCCAATATGGCATATGTCATTTTTGCAGATCAAGTGATCAAACCATCTTTTGAATGCAGACCTATTTACGATATGTTGAGTGATTTAGCTGAGAAAATGGGCGTAAAAGAAAAATTTACTGAAGGAAAAACACAAGAAGAATGGTTACGCCATATTTATGAGCAATCTCGAGAAAAATTACCTGAATTACCTACTTTTGAAGAATTTAGACAACAAGGTATTTTTAAAAAAGTTGATCCTAATGGCTTTAAAGTTGCATACAAAGATTTCCGTGATAATCCAGAAACCCATCCACTTAAAACACCATCTGGTAAAATTGAAATTTATTCTTCTCGTCTAGCTGAAATAGCAAAAACTTGGAAATTAGCAGAAGATGAAGTAATTCATCCCTTACCTATTCACGCCCAAAGTTTTGAGCATTATGGTGATCCATTAATGGAAAAATATCCGTTACAACTAAGTGGTTTTCACTATAAAGCGAGAACCCATTCAACTTATGGCAATGTGGATGTATTAAAAGCAGCTAATCCACAAGAAGTTTGGATGAATCCTATTGATGCAGAATCTCGTAATATTAAAAATGGCGATATGATTCGTATCTTTAATGATCGAGGCGAAGTACGTATTAATGTAAAAATTACACCCCGTATTATTCCGGGGGTTGTGGCATTAAGCGAGGGGGCTTGGTATGCACCGGATAAAGAGCGAATCGATCATTCAGGTTGTATTAATGTGCTTACAACACAACGCCCATCGCCACTTGCGAAAGGTAATCCGCAACACTCTAATTTAGTTCAAGTGGAACGTTTGTAGGGGGATAATTATGGAACAATATGGTTTTTATTTTGATTCTGAACGCTGCACAGGATGTAAAACTTGTGAATTAGCCTGTAAGGATTACAAAGATCTTGGCACAGAAGTCAATTTTCGTCGTATTTATGAATATACAGGTGGTCAGTGGAATCAACAAGCAGATGGATGCTGGCATCAAAATATATTTGCTTATTATATGTCTATTTCTTGTAATCATTGTGCAGATCCTGCTTGTACAAAAGTTTGCCCAACTGGTGCAATGCACAAAAATACAGATGGTTTCGTGATCGTCAATGAAGAAATTTGTATCGGTTGTCGTTATTGTCATATGGCCTGTCCTTATGATGCACCGCAATATGATGCACAAAAAGGTCATATGACAAAATGTGATGGATGTTATTCTCGCGTAAAATCAGGTCAAAAACCGATTTGTGTTGATGCCTGCCCACTACGAGCATTGGATTTCGCTCCTATTGATGAACTTCGAGCAAAATATGGCACACAAGCCTCCATCGCACCACTACCACCAGCTGATATCACTCAACCAAATTTAGTGGTAAAACCCAATAAACACGCTCGTTTAAGTGGCGATACAAGTGGGTTCTTAGGAAACCCAAGAGAGGTGTAAGATGAATACAGGATTATATGAACTGCCATTAGTATTTTTTACAGTTTTGGCACAAAGTGCGGTCGGTGCTTGGCTTGTTTTCACATTTGTACTATTAAATGAGAAAAATACAAAAAGTCGCACTTATATTCATAAAGTAATGCTTGTGATTTTGGCTTTACTAGGTATTGGATTTATTGCTTCCATTATGCATCTTGGCTTACCTATACGTGCATTTAATTCACTTAATCGAGTCGGCTCATCAATGATGAGTAATGAAATTGCCGCTGGTGCAATATTTTTCGCATTAGCAGGTTTCTACTGGCTGATTGCAATTTTAGGTAAAATGCCAGTTTCACTTGGAAATGTATGGCGAATTGTGACCGCTCTTATCGGCATACTATTTATGTATGTAATGAATCAGGTTTACCATATTACAAGCATACCAACTTGGAATAATGCATTAACCTCTTGGTCATTCTATCTTACCGTTGTATTAGGTGGATTAACATTGAGCTATGCGTTATTAATCCCTAATAAACAACGTGAATATCAGCTTCAGCATCTGCCAAGTTTATTCGCCATTGGGGTATCATTGGTCGCAATAGTAGCCATATATCAAGGCTTCAATTTACACAATATTCACAGTGCTATTCAAAATGCCGCTGACCTCGTACCAAATTATGCCATAATGACCGTAACTCGTTTATGTTTACTTTCCATTGTAGCTTTCCTCTTATTCCGAGTGAAAAACATAGGACTATTAGGTATTTCCGTTCTATTAACGTTAGTAGCTGAAGGCATCGGTCGCGTATTATTTTATGGATTACATATGACTTACGGTATGGCGATTGGTGGTTAAATTATGTTGAGGCGTATAGCATACGCCTCAATTTTTAGAAACGTTAATTAGTAATATTTAACTAATACTCATATCCCCATTCACTAATGACAAATTGTTTTTGGAGATACTATGCAAAATACTCTTCAACAAATTTCTATTTATGGGCGTTTACTCGGTGCAGTATTTTACTATGAGCCTAATGATGCACGACTTACTGATATTTTGACATTCTTTCGCCAACCAAATTGGATGCAAGAATGGGAAATTTCATTTGATGTAAAAATACATAAAAAAATCACCGCACTTATTGAAAAAGGGCTGCAACAAAATATCACTGAACAATATCAGTATTTATTTATTGGTCCAAATGAATTACCTACGCCACCTTGGGGATCTGTATATCTTGATCCTGAATGTGTTATTTTTGGTAATTCTCTCTTAGCATTACGCGATTTCTTACAACAACATCAAATCGCATTTCAAACACAACAAGATGAACCAGAAGATCATATTGGCTTAATGCTAATGCTTGCTGCATATTTAGCAGAAAATCGACCGCACTTATTAATCAAATTTCTACGTGAACACTTCTTAACTTGGGCGTATCATTTCCTTGAACAACTAAGCAAAATAGAAAATTCTGATTTTTATCAAGCTCTTGCATTACTTACCATAAAAGCTTTACAACAATGGCAAGTAGATTTACATATTAATGTACCGACAGTAAGATTCTATCGATAATGAAAAACGAAGCCTATTATCAGGCTTATCTAAGCCACAACCAGATTTCCCGCCGGGGGCTATTCCGTAGTCTCTTCGCTACGGGAGAATCTGCCGTTGTGAGCGAAAAACACCTTCCCCGCCCACCTTTTGCTGCTCGCGAAGATTTATTTTCTTCCATCTGTAATGGCTGTGGGGAATGTGTCGTAGCTTGCCCTAATGGTTTAATTCAATTGACACAGCAACAAGCCATCCTTGAAATTGACTACGCACCTTGTGATTTGTGTGGTAAATGCGCAGAAGTTTGTCCGACAAATGCACTACATCCTAATTTTCCAGCAGATACATTACTTCGTCCACAATTTTCCTCAGCCTGTTTAATCCTACAAAATCAAACCTGTCCAGACTGCCAAACCGCTTGCCCACAACAAGCAATCTCCAGCACTTTAGAGATTGATAATGAACGTTGCAATGGGTGCGGAGAATGCAAAATTACCTGTTTTATTGGCGCGATTACACTTAAATAAAAAATCCTTTATTTTCCACCGCACTTTCCTTCTAACATTTGACCCCCTAGCCCTTACACTTATTATTCCGTAGTTATTTATTTAAGATTTACAGAACAAAATAATTATGGTGAATAAAACCGCTCAACTTAAATAAGCTCTAGAAAATCGTATTCTCATTTTAGACGGTACGATGGGGACGATGATCAAAAAATATAAACCGACGGAAGCCGATTTTAGAGGCGAGAAGTTTAAGGAAAGTGCGGTCGATTCTGTCGCAGAATGGTGCACTTGGCCAGTGGGAGAATTTTTAAAACACGCCCTTGTGAAAGGCATTACCACACATATTATCGAAGACACCGAAGAAGCCCGCCAAAAATTGCCAACACCGTTAGAGGTGAGCGAAGGCCCACTCATGGCGGGCATGGACGTGGTGGGCGATTTGTTCGGCGACGGCAAAATGTTCCTACCGCAAGTGGTGAAATCCGCACGCGTGATGAAACAATCCGTAGCGTATTTAGAGCCATTTATCAACGCCACTAAACAAAAAGGCTCAAGCAACGGTAAAGTGGTGATCGCCACCGTGAAAGGCGACGTGCATGACATCGGCAAAAACATCGTGAGTGTGGTGTTGCAATGTAATAACTTTGAAGTGATTGATTTAGGCGTTATGGTGCCAGCGGACAAAATCATTCAAACCGCCATTGATGAAAAGGCGGATATTATCGGCTTGAGCGGTTTGATTACGCCATCTTTAGACGAAATGGAATACTTCCTCGGCGAAATGACTCGATTAGGTTTGAACTTGCCGGTGTTGATCGGCGGGGCAACTACGTCGAAAGAGCATACAGCTATTAAACTTTATCCAAAATACAAGCATCATGGTGTGTTCTATACCTCTAATGCATCAAGAGCGGTAACGGTTTGTGCAACTTTAATGAACCCGGAAGACCGTGTAGCATTGTGGGAACAGTTCAAGAAGGATTACGAGAAAATCCAACAATCCTTCACCAACCGCAAACCGCTACGTAAGCAATTGAGCATTGAAGAAGCACGTGCAAATCGCTTTGATGGCTTTAGTGGCGAATGGGCAGATTACGTGCCGCCAAAACCAAACCGGCATTGTGGAATTTAAAAATGTGCCGATTGCTGAATTACGCAAATTCATCGACTGGTCACCATTCTTCCGTATTTGGGGATTGATGGGCGGCTACCCTGATGCCTTTGATTATCCAGAAGGCGGTGAAGAAGCACGTAAAGTATGGAATGATGCACAAGTGGTATTAGATGAGTTAGAACAAAACCATAAACTCAACCCAAGCGGTATTTTAGGCATTTTCCCAGCAGAACGTGTAGGCGATGATGTCGTGCTTTTCGCTGATGAAGAACGTACGCAAACCATTGGCACCGCTTACGGCTTACGCCAACAAACGGAACGTGGCAAAAACAGCAAAAGCCAATTTAACTTTGCCTTGAGCGACTTTATCGCTGATCGTGAAAGCGTCAAAAAAGACTGGATGGGTATGTTCGCCGTGTGCGCCGGCATTGAAGAAATGGATTTGGTAGAAGGCTACAAAGTCGCAGGCGATGACTACAACGCCATCTTGCTACAAGCCGTAGGCGATCGCCTTGCCGAAGCCATGGCGGAATACCTGCACTTTGAGCTACGCACCCGTATTTGGGGCTACACGCAAGAAGAATTCAACAACCAAGGTTTAATCAATGAAAACTATGTCGGCATCCGCCCTGCACCGGGCTATCCAAGCTGCCCTGAGCATACCGAAAAAGCCTTGATTTGGGATTTATTAGAAGTAGAACAACGCATTGGCATGAAACTCACCGAAAGCTACGCCATGTGGCCGGCAGCTTCCGTCTGCGGTTGGTACTTCACCCACCCTGCAAGTAACTATTTCACACTTGGTCGCATTGATGAAGACCAAGCTCAAGATTATGCCAACCGTAAAGGTTGGGATGAGAGAGAGATGATGAAGTGGTTGGGTGTGGCGATGAAGTAAAATTATTATAATTAATTTTAGGTTTGCTATTCTATAACAGGAGTCAACAATGAATAAACATATTGAAAAATATTTAGATCTTTATTTAGAAAGAGAAGATGTTGAATATGCAACTCTCTTAACCGGGAAATGGGGCTGTGGGAAAACATATTTTATAAAAAATTACATAGAAAAAAAATCTGAAGAAAAGAAATATAAATTTATTTATATAAGCTTATTTGGATTAAAAGATATCACATCAGTAAATGATGCTATTTTTGAAGAATTACATCCAATTTTATCTCATAAAGGCATAAAAATTGCAGGCGGAATATTGAAGTCCGCACTAAGTTTCGGGGGAAAGCTTGACTTAATTGGAGATGCCAATCAAGAAACAGCTGTAAAAATCGATCTGAGTAAACTTATTAATCCATTAAAAAATGATACTAATAATTATAAGAGCCTAATTTTTATATTTGATGATCTTGAAAGAACATTAATTTCAACTACAGAAATATTAGGGTTTATAAATTCAATATGTGATAGTGAAAATGTGAAAACAATTATAATCGCAAATGAAGATGAAATTGATAAAAACGATGAAAAATATAAAAGATTTAAAGAAAAAGTTATAGGTAAATCATTTGTTATTCATAATGATAACAAAAGTTATTGGAAGTCATTTGATAAAAGATATTCATCACAATTAAAAAAATATACAACAATTATAAGCATCATCAAATCAACATTTGAAAGATTTGGAAATAAAAATTATAGAAATCTAATTCAAATAACTGATGATTATATTGATTTTACTAAAGAAATAAAGTCTGATTATCTAGATAACGATGAATTTATTAAAAAGTCTATCAGAGCAATTCTATATACTATCACTAGAATATAAAAAAACGCATGATATATATTTCATCTTAGGGTCATTAAAGAAAGATAACTCAGAATTTTATT
>NZ_AFQO01000015.1 GCF_000222025.1 Haemophilus haemolyticus M19501
CGGAGTGGACGCACCACTGGTGTTCCGGTTGTGTCGCCAGACGCATTGCCGGGTAGCTAAGTGCGGAAGAGATAAGTGCTGAAAGCATCTAAGCACGAAACTTGCCAAGAGATGAGTTCTCCCACACATCAAGTGTGTAAGGGTTGTTTAAGACTAAGACGTAGATAGGCAGGGTGTGTAAGTGATGTGAGTCATTGAGCTAACCTGTACTAATTGCCCGAGAGGCTTAACTATACAACGCTCAAGTGTTTTTGGAAAACAGAGTAAAAGAAAAAGAAATTAACTAAACGTTCAGCTTGTGCCCAATAAGAACGAGTGAAAGGTAGAGGAAGAGCTGAGTAGCGAAAGATAAAGACAAGTTATCAACGAATTATCCTGGCGGCGATAGTGCGGTGGACCCACCTGACACCATACCGAACTCAGAAGTGAAACGCTGTAATGCCGATGGTAGTGTGGGGTTTCCCCATGTGAGAGTAGGGCACCGCCAGGTTACCAAATGCTTATCTAAGTTAAATAAAAACAGAAGAACCCCGTGTCGAAAGATATGGGGTTTTAGCTTTTGGGAATTTACTCATTATTTAATCAAATAAGAGTCTAATTTTAATTTTCAATAAGTAAGTGATTTTTCAACTCATATGAAGTCACATTCCTATAAATGTTTTATTAGCTGTGCTATAATCCCGCTAAAATTCTACCCTTAAAAACAAGAGAAATTATGACCGCACTTAATGTATTAATTTATCCTGATGATCACTTAAAGGTTGTCTGTGAGCCTGTTACTGAAGTTAATGATGCAATTCGTAAAATTGTTGATGATATGTTTGATACGATGTATCAAGAGAAAGGTATTGGTTTAGCTGCACCTCAAGTAGATATTTTGCAACGTATTATTACTATTGATGTTGAAGGCGATAAACAGAATCAGTTTGTTTTGATTAACCCTGAAATTTTGGCTTCTGAAGGCGAAACGGGAATTGAAGAGGGGTGTTTATCCATTCCAGGGTTCCGTGCGTTGGTTCCTCGTAAAGAAAAAGTGACAGTGAGAGCGTTAGATCGTGATGGTAAAGAATTTACTTTAGATGCTGATGGTTTGCTTGCGATCTGTATTCAACACGAGATCGATCATCTTAATGGAATTTTATTTGTTGATTATCTTTCTCCACTTAAACGCCAGCGCATTAAAGAAAAGTTGATTAAATACAAGAAGCAGATTGCGAAAAGCTAAAACGTAGGGTGGGCTTTAGCCCACCAATCATTTCAAAAAACGGTGGGCTTAAGCCCACCCTACTTCCTATCAATTACCATAACGTAGAACATTATGAAATCACTTAATATTATTTTTGCTGGTACGCCAGATTTTGCTGCACAGCATTTACAAGCCATTCTAAATTCTCAACATAATGTGATCGCTGTTTATACGCAATCTGATAAACCAGCTGGTCGCGGTAAGAAATTGCAAGCAAGTCCTGTAAAGCAACTTGCTGAGCAAAATAACATTCCCGTTTATCAACCTAAATCCTTACGTAAAGAAGAGGCTCAGTCCGAATTAAAAGCGTTAAATGCAGATGTAATGGTTGTTGTCGCTTATGGATTAATTTTACCGAAAGCTGTATTAGATGCCCCTCGTTTAGGTTGTTTGAATGTGCATGGTTCTATTCTTCCACGTTGGCGAGGTGCAGCACCAATTCAGCGTTCAATTTGGGCTGGCGATGTACAAACGGGTGTAACCATTATGCAAATGGATGAAGGTTTAGATACAGGCGATATGTTACATAAAGTCTATTGTGATATTTTACCGACTGAAACTTCAACGAGTCTTTATAACAAACTGGCAGAGCTTGCTCCATCAGTATTAATCGATGTTTTAGATAATCTTGAAAACAGTAAATTTATAGCGGAAAAACAAGATGGCAGCCAAAGTAATTATGCAGAAAAACTTTCCAAAGAAGAGGCACAATTAGATTGGTCACTTCCTGCAGTGCAACTTGAGCGTAATATCCGCGCTTTTAATCCTTGGCCAATTGCCTATTTTTCAACAGAAGACAAGGATGGCAATGCACAAACTTTAAAAGTGTATCAAGCGGAAGTGTTGCCTCATCAAGATAAACCTGCGGGAACTATTTTAAGTGCGGATAAAAATGGCATTCAAATTGCGACTGTCGATGGCGTCTTAAACTTATTGCAATTACAACCTGCAGGTAAAAAGCCTATGTCTGCACAAGATTTATTAAATGGCCGTGCAGAATGGTTTACTATTGGTAAGGCGCTTGTATAATGAAAAAATTTTCTTCTAAAACTATCAAAGTAAGAAATTCAGTAAAAATGACCGCACTTTCGACCAGGGCTATTGCAGCAAACTTAATTTTGCAAGTATTGGATGAAGGCAAATCCTTGTCGGCGTTAATCCCAGAAGTGCAACTTTCTGTAAAAGCTCAAGATTTGCCCTTACTACAAGAAATTTGTTTTGGCGTGTGTCGAGTGTTGCCTCGCTTAGAGCAAATTATCAAACGTCTTGTGGATAAACCGCTTAAAGGTAAAACTCGCATTGTTCATTGCCTGTTACTTGTAGGGTTATACCAATTGCTTTATATGCGAGTGCCTGCTCATGCGGCAGTTGATGAAGTTGTGAACGCAACAAAATCATTAAAATCTGATAGTTTTAGAGGATTAGTGAATGCGGTTCTGCGTAGATTTTTACGTGAGCAAGATGAAATTTTGGCAATTATCGATAAAAATTGGCAAACGCTTCACTCTGAATGGTTCGTGAATAAATTAAAAAAAGCTTATCCGAATTGGAGAGAGATCATTGAGGAGAACAATCAGAAACCACCAATGTGGCTACGTGTGAATTCACAAAAAAACTCCCTCGAAACTTACCGCACTTTACTTGAAGAACAAGGTATTTCTGCAAAAACAAGTCACCATCCTAATGCGCTATGTTTAGATATACCGATTGCTGTGCAAAAATTACCGCACTTTGAAGAAGGGGCGGTTACGGTACAAGATTTGAGTGCACAGTGGGCTGCAACGTTGCTTGAGCCAAAAAATGAGGAATGGATCCTCGATGCTTGCGCGGCACCGGGCGGTAAAACGACTCATATTTTAGAACTGGCACCTCAAGCTAATGTGATTGCATTAGATGTAGAATCTCATCGCTTAAAACGAGTAGAAGAAAATCTTGCACGTTTAAATCAGCAAGCGATAGTGGTGTGTGGTGATGCGAGTAAACCTGACGAATGGTTAGCTGAAATCGGTAAAAGTGCGGTGAAATTTGACCGAATTTTACTTGATGCGCCTTGTTCTGCAACAGGGGTGATTCGACGCCACCCCGATATAAAATGGTTACGTAAAGAAACCGATATCGCTCAGCTTGTTGAATTACAGAAGAAAATTCTGAGTGCGCTTTGGGAAAAATTGAAGCCAAATGGTGTTTTGCTTTATGCTACTTGTTCTGTATTGCCAGAAGAAAATTGCGAACAAATCCAAGCATTTTTAAATGCTCACGCAGATGCGGAGTTATTGTCATTACCTTTTAGTGATGATAAAAGTGCGGTGGGTTTTCAATTCATTCCGCAACCAAATAGTGGTGATGGGTTCTATTATGCGAAATTGCTTAAACGAGCATCATAAGGGAGGGCGATAATGAAAATCATCATTTTGGGTGCAGGTCAGGTAGGAACAACGCTTGCCGAAAATTTGGTTAGTGAAGATAACGATATCACACTCGTTGATAACGAGTCTCCACAGTTACAAGCTTTACAAGAAAAGCATGATTTGCGTGTGGTGCAAGGCTCGCCATCATCACCAAAAGTGCTTCGTGATGCAGGTGCGGCCGATGCCGATTTAATGGTTGCCGTGACAGCCTCCGATGAAATCAATATGGTCGCTTGCCAAATGGGCTATACATTATTTAATACGCCAACGCGAATTGCACGTATCCGTAATTCAGAATATTTACGTGAAAAAGACAAGTTGTTCAACAATGAAAATATACCTATTGATCATTTAATTTCGCCTGAAAATCTTGTAACAGATGAAATTACACGCTTAATTGCTTATCCAGGGGCATTACAAGTTGCCCATTTTGCTAATAATCGTATTAGTATGGTTGTGGTAAGAGCTTATTATGGTGGTCCTTTGGTTGGATATGCGCTTTCCGCATTTCGTGAACATATGCCACATATTGATTGTCGTATTATGTCTATTTTGCGTAACGGCAAACCGATTCGTCCGCAGGGTTCTACTATTGTTGAAGCCGGTGATGAAATTACTTTTATTTGCGCAACTGAGCACATAAAAGCAGTAATGAGTGAACTTCAACGTTTAGAAAAACCTTATAAACGTGTAATGATTGTTGGGGGCGGAAATGTTGCCGCTGGCGTAGCGAAATGTTTAGAAAATGTCTGTACTGTAAAATTAATTGAGCGTGATGAGGAAAGGGCTAATTTGCTAGCTGAAAAACTTTCAAAAACCTTGGTTTTTTATGGTGATGCGTCTGATCAAAATTTATTGTTTGAAGAGCATATTGAAAATGTCGATGTGTTCCTTTCATTGAGTAGTGATGATGAAGCGAATATTATGTCCGCTTTATTGGCAAAACGTTTGGGCGCCAAGAAAGCAATGGTGCTGATTCAACGTATTGCTTATATAAACCTGATTCAAGGTGGAAGTATTGATATTGTGGTTTCACCGCAGCAAGCAACAATTTCTGCTTTGCTTGGTCATGTTCGTAAAGGGGATGTGAAAAATGTGGCTACATTACGACATGGTATTGCTGAGGCTATTGAAATTGTCGCGCATGGTGATGAAAGCACCTCCAATGTGGTCGGGCGCAAAATTGGTGAGCTGCGTTTGCCTATGGGGACTATTATTGGTGCCTTATTGCGCGGTAATGATGTAATTGTTGCACGACGCCAAGTTGTGATTGAAGAAGGCGATCATGTGGTGATTTATTTGAGTGATAAGAAGAATGTGCCTGAAATTGAAAAATTGTTCCAGCCAAGTGCATTCTTCATTTAACGATTTATTTACTTTTAAGAGCGGCTCATTATAATCGTCGCTCTTTTTATTCAATCTCTAAAGGAAAAATTATTATGAGTTTTATTAAAGAATTTCGCGAATTTGCAATGCGCGGTAATGTTGTAGATATGGCTGTCGGTGTGATTATCGGTGGTGCGTTTGGTAAGATCGTAAGTTCACTTGTTAGTGATATTTTTATGCCTGTTCTTGGTATTTTAACGGGTGGCATTGATTTCAAAGATATGAAATTTGTATTAGCTCAAGCACAGGGCGATGTTCCAGCTGTTACTTTAAACTACGGTGTGTTTATTCAGAATGTGATTGATTTCATTATTATTGCTTTTGCAATCTTTATGATGATTAAGGCACTTAATAAAGTGAGAAAACCAGAAGAGAAAAAAGCAGGTCCTACATCGGAAGATTTGCTCACAGAAATTCGTGACTTATTAAAGAATAAATAATGAAATTGAAAAATAAAGGTTGGTAAATATGCCAACCTTTTTTTATTGTTATTTTTTAGGCTATAATCGCCCCCTAAAATTTAAGGAATTAAAAATGGAAAAATATAATAAACTCCGTATTGAATGGGATTGCCGCCGAGGAATGTTGGAGTTGGATAAAATCATTATGCCTTTTTATTTGAAGCATTTTGATGAATTAACAGATGACAAAAAAGATATATTTATTCGTTTATTAGCAAGTACAGATCTGCAGCTGTTTTCTTGGTTTTTTAATCGTGGTCAATCATCGGATTCAGAAATTCAATCTATGGTGGAGTATATCCAAAACGTACAAAAAATCACAACTAATTAAAATTATTAAGATACGTATGAACTTTTTTCACACACTTGTGTCTGAGATTGCAATAAGAGCTTGCTGTCTTGAATATTAAGGCGTGTTAGATATTGGCATAGGAGAAATATGGCTGAACAGCTAACAGATCAGGCTTTGGTAGAAAGAGTGCAGCAAGGGGATAAGAAAGCCTTCAATTTGTTGGTTTCTCGTTATCAGAATAAAGTGGCGGGACTTTTGACTCGCTATGTATCACGTAACGATATTCCTGATGTGGTGCAAGAATCCTTTATAAAGGCTTATCGCTCAATTGAATCTTTTCGTGGCGAAAGTGCTTTCTATACATGGCTTTATCGAATTGCCGTCAATACGGCAAAAAATTATTTAACGGCTCAAGGGCGCCGCCCACCTAATGAAGATATTTTAGCTGAGGATGCTGAAAATTATGATGTGGGTACGCACTTGCGGGATGTAGATACACCCGAAAATGAAATGTTATCTAGTGAACTTGAACGAATCGTGTTTAGTACGATTCACAGTTTGCCAGAAGATTTAAAAACAGCAATCACCTTGCGAGAGCTAGAAGGTTTGAGCTATGAAGAGATTGCAGAAATTATGGATTGCCCTGTTGGTACTGTTCGTTCTCGTATTTTCCGCGCAAGGGAAATTATTGAGAATAAAATTCAGCTACTGATGCAACGCGAATAAAAATGTCGGAGTTTACTATGCAAAAAGAGCAACTTTCAGCCTATATGGATGGCGAACAAGTCGAGGCTGGCTTGACAGATGCTTTATTGAAAGACGAAGAATTACAAGAATCTTGGCAGGCATTCCATGCTGTGCGAGCAGTGATGCGTAAAGAAAGCTCCTTGTTTCTAGGGGCTGATTTTACCGCTAAAATGGCAGGTTTAATTGAACCTGAAGAAGTGAAGAAAGTCGATGTCATTGCGGTGTCTCAACCTGAACTAGAAGACGCACATAATTCTGCATTTATGCAAAAATTAAAAGCGTTCTTTGCGCCAATGACGCAAGTTGCTGTTGCTGCTGGTGTATGTTTAGTGGCGGTACTTGGTGTTCAATCTTTCAATAATAAAAACGATGCGTCTAATTTACCTGAGACTCCAGTGTTGCAAACCTTGCCATTTAATAACTCGGTTCAAGAGGTTAGCTATAATGCGCCGAGTAAAGATACATTGACATCAGATCAGCTTGAACAAAAAAGTCGCCGTATTGGTGCGATGTTACAGAACTATGAATTACAACGTCGTATGCATGCCGATGCATTAAATGTAAGTAGTAATAGTCAGAAATAATACGATTAGTTCAGTTAGTTTATGTTAATTCACCACCTAATATGTTATTTAGCGTGGTGAATTTTTATCCTTTAAATTTATTTTTATGAAAAAAATCGCGTTAAAATTCACCGCACTTTCTCTTTCTTTACTACTAAGTAGCATTGCTTCTGCTGAAGATCTTTCTGCAAAGCAGTCTTTAGATAAAATGACACAAGCATTGGATAATCTCAATTATGAAATTGCCTTTGTTCAAACAACGCCATCAAATATGGATTCCTTTCGCTATCGTCATATTAAGAAAGATAATAAAACTTATGCGCAATTAGTGACGCTTGATGGGCGTCAACAAGAAATTATTCAACGTGATAATTTAGTCAGTTATTTTCAGCCAAATGCACAAGCATTTACGCTTAATAGTGGCAATATAGTTGATGCGATGCCAGCGGTTGTGCGTGCAAATTTTGATAAGCTTTCTCTAGTTTATGATTTTATAAAACTAGGCAAAGATCGAGTGGCTGGTCGTTTTGCTGACACGATTCGTATTATCCCTAAAGATGATTTCCGATATCAGTATTTGGTGTTTATAGATGAAGAAAATGGTTTATTATTACGCGGCGATATGCTTGATCGTGAAGGTAAATTACTTGATCAGTTCAGAGTCGTAACACTTTATATTGATGATAGACTAAGAGGGTTGACGGAGTATATTAACAAAGTCTCAACGCCCCCTTTGTTGAAAGAAAGTAAAAATGAACAAAGTTCAGATATAACTTGGTCTGCAGGTTGGTTGCCACAAGGTTTTTCTTTAATTCGATATACTCAAGAAACATTAGAAAATGAAGTTGTAGATAGTGCGCTATATAGCGATGGTTTATTTACTTTTACACTATTTGTTTCTAATGCAGGCTCTAATGTTTTGCCAGAAAATAGTTGGAAACAAGGGGCATATACGATTTATAGTGAAGTGAATGGCGGAAAAGAAATTACTTTTATCGGGCAATTGCCCATAGCTGCAGCTAAGCGAATTGTACAAGAAGTTAAATTTCGATAAGAAGTGCGGTGATTTTTCACCGCACTTTTGTCTTTTACGACTAGTGTAATTTTAATCTTGGTTTTAAATAACGATTAAGTTTATCAACCAGAATAATCAATCCAATTTTAATGCAACCATGTAAAGCATGTTGATGCATTCTATATAAGGATACATAGGCAAATTGTGCAAATTTACCTTGAACGGTAAGGGGACTTTTTCCAAATTTATTCGAAATACTGCCTAATGCAGTAAAGCTCGAAAGAGAAACCAAGGTACCTTTATCATTATATTTAAATGTTTTTAATGGTTTTTGCTCAAAAAGTGCAAAGATATTTTTTGCACAAGCTTTTGCCATTTGATGTGCGGCTTGAGCTCTTGGCGGGACTAATGTACCGTTTGGCTGTGTTAATGCTGCACAGTCGCCAATGGCAAAAATACTGTCATCAACGGTTGTTTGAAGCGTGTCTTTTACCACTAATTGATTGATTCGATTGAGTTCTAATCCATCAAATTGTTGTGTCACTGTTGAAGTGCGAACGCCTGCGGCCCAAACAATGAGATCTGCCTTAATTTCTTCTCCATCTTTGGTGATAAGGGTATTTGGTTGAGCTTCGGTGATCATTGTATTTAATTTTACGTTCGTGCCCATTTCTTGCAACTCGTCTAATACCGCAGCAGATAAATCTTCGGGTAGTGCTGGCAGTAAGCGAGGTCCCGCTTCAACGAGAGTGACTTGTAAACATGAGTTATCAATCTTGCCATAGCCGTAAGAAGATAAATCTTCCGTGGCATGATAAAGCTCAGCTGTTAATTCCACGCCGGTTGCGCCACCACCAACAATCGCAATATTTACTTTGCTTTCATCGACTAATTTCTGTTTAAATTCTTCTTCACCAATATCATCTAAAGCACGGTTTTCAGAGAATTTAAGAAATAATTCCAACATTTTTTGCTGAAAGCGCAACGCTTGATCTGAGCTGTCTAAGAAAATACAGTTATCAGCTACACCCTTTGTGTTGAAATCATTTGATTTGCTACCAATTGCAACCACTAAATAATCGTAAGGAATTCGGCGAGCAACGACGAGCATATCGCCTTCTTGCCCATAAACGGGGGCGAGTTCAACATATTTTTGTTCACGATTAATACGCGTGATTGAGCCTTGCTCAAAACTAAAATGGTGGTTTTTACCATGTGCGCGATAGCTAAGAGAGTCCGTGCCATCATCCATTACACCCGTTGCAATTTCATGTAATAAGGGTTTCCATAAATGAGTGGCATTACGATCCACAAGTGTCACCTTAGCTTGTCTTTTTCGACCTAATTTATCACCTAAGAATGTCGCTAATTCAATGCCGCCAGCGCCCCCGCCAACGATCACGACGTTTTTCATAAGCTCTCCTAAAAGTTTAAATTGTTAAAAATGTTAAATTAATGTAATGATAACATAACAACTAAACAGGGCGAAAAACTTTCATGAAAATAACCGCACTTTTATTGATGGCAATATTCGTAGATTGGTTTTAATGCTTGAATAGTTTGAGTGATAAAAGATACGGGATTTATTTGACTGAGTTCCGATTTTTCAATGCTTTTTCCTATGCACCAAAAATCTTCTTCTGAGCGTAAAATGAGATCGTTTTTAGTTATTTGTTTTACTTGGC
The DNA here is from genome assembly GCF_000222025.1 of Haemophilus haemolyticus M19501. GTDB lineage: Bacteria > Pseudomonadota > Gammaproteobacteria > Enterobacterales > Pasteurellaceae > Haemophilus > Haemophilus haemolyticus_G. The sequence continues at coordinate 9,804 of NZ_AFQO01000015.1, forward strand.
GAAAATCATCATATTCACTTTCATCTTCTCGCCAAATATCAAAACCAGCAAATTGTTTGAAATCAAATTGATCAAGCCACTGATTATATTGTTGCACATTAATTTGTGAGCGATCAGCACGATAGCAATGCCAATCTAAGCACACTCTTAGTCGGCGACGATTTAAGAGCACAGAAAAGATTGCTGCAGAATTTTGGTTAAACTCGTATTTAAAATAAGCGAAGAAATGTGCTCGAACCTGCCAACCATTGGTCCAGCTTTCAATATGCGGTTTTGCAAAAGGCGTACCGAGTTGTGCTGAAACAGATTGAATTATCGCTTTCCAGTTATCCCAATGTAATTTGTAATCAGCTTTAATCGCCGGAATATCTTCCGAGCAGAATTTTTTCATTTGGGCGAATTGGTAGAAAGGAATATTGAACAGTTCACAAGATTCGGCAGTAAGCGAGAGCATAGCATTTCCTTAAAAATCACTGTAATTTTTGACCGCACTTTGCGTGAAAATTTGTTTATCTTCCCAACGTAACATGGTCATACGATTATTCCACACGCATCCCGTATCCAACGCATAAATATCTTGTGGCGTCGGCTCATCCACTAAACTTGCCCAATGTCCGAATACAATGGGAATTTGTTTATAAAGTGGATTATCTAAATTAAACCAAGGTGTGAGCTCCGCTGGCGCATCTTTTAAAGGAGATTTACAAGCAAAATCAAAGCGATGATCCAAATAGCAAAAACGCATTCGAGTGAAAGCATTAATAATGTAGCGATGACGTGCTAAGCCCTGTAAATCTGGCGACCAGCGATCAGGCTGTTCAGAATACATATTTTCAATAAGATAATGAAAATCGCCGTGCTGTAAAATCTGTTCAACTTCAGCCGCACAAGCTTTCGCCGTTTCTAAATCCCAATCAGGCGAAATACCTGCGTGTGCCATCAGGAAGTTTAATTCTCCATTATGGACAAGTAATGACTGATGGCGTAACCAATGAATCAGATCATCAAAATCCGGTGCATTAAAAATGGCATCAACACGATCACGAGGTTTTATTTTTTTAATACCCAGTGCAGTCGCAATTAAATGTAAATCGTGATTACCTAGTACGGTTTGTGCTGTATTACCAAGTGATTTTACGAAACGAAGACATTCAAGTGATTTATCCCCACGCGCTACAAGATCCCCCACAAGATAAAGTTTATCTTGCGTAGGATTGAAATCTACACGTTCTAATAAAAGCTGTAATTCGTCATAACAGCCTTGCAAATCACCGACGAAATAGGTTGCCATTTTTGACCGCTCTTTTTACTCTTCTGAATCTAAGATTTCATCTTTATTAATATCAGCGGGTGGATTATCCGCCAACCAGTTTGCTAAACGCGCATAATCTGCGATAGCCAGATTTTCTGCACGTGCATTTAAATCAATACCAAGTGCGGTCAGATTTTCAGGTGAAAATAATGTTGAGAGTGCATTACGCAGCGTTTTACGGCGTTGATTGAACGCTTGGGAGCAAACACGGTTCAACCAATATAAATCTTTTACAGGGTGCGGCAATTCCTTATGCGGAATTAAACGCACAACCGCTGAATCCACTTTCGGTGCTGGTTTGAAGGCAGAAGGTGGCACTTCAAGTACTGGCATCACTTGGCAGAAATATTGCGCCATAATGGTTAAACGACCATAAGCTTTGCTATTTGGTCCTGCGCATAAGCGTTTTACCACTTCTTTTTGCAGCATAAAGTGCATATCTTGAATCACATCATGATACTTAAATAAGTGGAACATCAATGGGGTGGAAATGTTGTAAGGCAAGTTACCAAACACACGTAATTTTTGACCTTTTTCTGCTAAATTCTCTTTTGTATAAAGCTCACCAAAATCAAATTGCATGGCATCCGTTTCAATAACAGTCAGTTTCTGATGTAAAAATGGATGATGACGTAAACGTTCCGCTAAGTCTCGGTCAAGCTCTACCACAGTTAGATGATCGACAAGTTCACCAACAGGCTCTGTTAATGCACCAAGTCCCGGACCAATTTCCACTAAGAATTGATTAGGTTGTGGGTAAATCGCTGCCACGATACCTTGAATTACAGAAGTATCATGTAAAAAGTTTTGACCAAAGCGTTTACGCGCCGTATGACCTAAGTGTTTTTTTGAATTCATATACTATCTTTTTTTATAAAAGTGCGGTTATTATAGGGCTTGTTTTGGCTTTGTAAATCATTGTTAACTTATGCTAATTTGAGTTTTTTATGAACAATATTATTTTTTCTTTCGTAGAAAGCTAAAAACGGCTATAATCCGCCCGTTTTTCTTAACTTTTCCGCCTAAAGTGCGGATAAAAAATCGATTATTTTTAGAGGATACAATGGCGAAAGAAGATTGCATTGAGATGCAAGGCACAATTTTAGAGACTTTACCGAATACTATGTTCCGCGTGGAGTTGGAAAACGGTCACGTGGTTACTGCGCATATTTCTGGAAAAATGCGTAAAAACTATATCCGTATTTTGACTGGGGATAAAGTGACTGTAGAAATGACCCCTTATGATTTAAGTAAAGGTCGTATTATTTTCCGCAGTCGTTAATTACAGAAGATTTGAGATAGGCCGATATTATTACAATATCGGCCTTCTTTTTTTTGGTTAAAAAGAACTCAAACGGGTTGCGGAACGTAAAAAAATCGGTATAATCCGCAAACCTTAGCCACATTGAATTTTTCGTTCCTTGCCTTTGCAGATTGGTGGCTGATCTACGTCAAAGGCTGATTAACCCGTAAGGAGCAGTAATGCGTCACTACGAAATCGTGTTTATGGTTCATCCGGACCAAAGCGAGCAAGTACCAGGTATGATCGAACGTTACACCGGTTCTGTAAAAGAAGCTGGTGGTCAAGTTCATCGCCTAGAAGATTGGGGTCGTCGTCAATTAGCGTACCCAATTAATAAATTACACAAAGCACATTATGTGCTTATGAATGTAGAAGCGCCTCAACAAGTCATCGACGAGCTAGAAACGACTTTCCGTTATAACGATGCTGTATTACGCAGTCTTGTTATCCATACTAAGCACGCCGTAACAGAAGCGTCCCCAATGAAAGCGGCTAAAGAAGAACGTAAACCTTTAGCTGAAGTTGAAAACAACGATTTTGAGGATGCTGAAGAGTAATTTGAAAATTGATAATCGTTTTTCGGTTATGGGAGTCGTTTCTCAGTTGCCAAAGCGATTAAAGAGCCCTAGTGGAATTGAGCATTGCAAGTTTTTGTTAGAACATCGTTCTGATCAGATTGAAGGTGGTTTCACACGTCAAGCTTGGTTAAAGATGCCAGTTCAAATTAGTGGTAATCAATTGATAGAAAAAACTCAAAGCATTACGGTCGGTAGTAAAATTTTGGTGGTGGGATTTATTACATCACATAAAACCCAAAGTGGGTTATGCCAATTAGTTTTACATGCCGAGCAAATCGAATTTATAGATTAGGAGACTAGCCAAATGGCACGTTATTTCCGTCGTCGTAAGTTCTGCCGTTTCACAGCGGAAAATGTTGTTGAAATCGATTACAAAGATATCGCTACATTAAAGAACTATATTTCAGAAAGCGGCAAAATTGTACCTAGCCGTATTACCGGTACTCGTGCGAAGTACCAACGTCAATTAGCTCGTGCAATCAAACGCGCTCGCTATTTAGCGTTACTTCCATACACTGACAATCATCAGTAATTAAGGAGATACGGTAATGCAAGTAATTCTTTTAGATAAAATTGTTCACTTAGGTCAAGTGGGCGATCAAGTAAATGTTAAATCAGGTTTTGCACGTAACTTCTTAATCCCACAAGGTAAAGCAGTTATGGCAACTAAAGCTAACATTGAACACTTTGAAGCACGTCGTGCAGAATTAGAAGCCGCAGCAGCAGCAAATCTTGCAGCAGCTCAAGCTCGTGCAGCAGAAGTTACTGCATTAGGTTCTGTGACTATTGCATCTAAAGCAGGTGATGAAGGTCGTTTATTCGGCGCAATCACTACTCGTGATGTGGCAGAAGCAGTAACTGCAGCAGGCGTTAAAATTGCGAAAAGTGAAGTTCGTTTACCAAACGGTCCAATCCGTACTCTTGGTGACCACGATGTTCGTTTCCAACTTCACGGTGAAGTATTTGCAACATTAGATGTAATCGTTGTTGCAGAATAATTTGTCAGATAGGCAAAATAAAACCCGGTCTTAGATCGGGTTTTTTATTATTAGTTTAACGTAATAAAAAAGGAGCTATAGCTCCTTTTTATTTGTAACGTTTAGTCGTCAAGGAAACTTCTTAATGTTTCTGATCGGCTCGGATGACGTAATTTACGTAACGCTTTTGCTTCAATTTGACGAATACGTTCACGTGTGACATCGAATTGTTTACCCACTTCTTCAAGCGTATGGTCGGTATTCATATCTATACCAAAACGCATGCGCAATACTTTTGCTTCTCGTGGTGTTAGGCCTTCAAGAACTTCATGGGTCGCGACTCTTAAACTTTGTGCTGTTGCTGAATCTAAAGGAAGTTCTAAGGTTGAATCTTCAATAAAATCACCTAAATGTGAGTCATCGTCATCACCGATAGGCGTTTCCATAGAAATTGGCTCTTTTGCAATTTTCAATACTTTACGGATTTTATCTTCCGGCATTCCCATACGTTCAGCTAATTCTTCTGGCGTTGCTTCACGTCCCATTTCTTGTAATAACTGGCGAGAAATGCGGTTAAGTTTATTGATTGTTTCAATCATATGTACCGGAATACGGATTGTGCGAGCTTGATCCGCAATAGAGCGCGTAATGGCTTGGCGAATCCACCAAGTAGCATATGTAGAGAATTTATAACCACGGCGATACTCAAATTTATCTACCGCTTTCATTAAACCAATATTCCCTTCTTGAATTAAGTCTAGGAATTGTAAACCGCGGTTCGTATATTTTTTCGCGATGGAAATTACTAAACGTAAGTTAGCTTCTACCATTTCTTTTTTAGCGCGACGAGCTTTTTGTTCACCTCTAGCTACCGCATCACAAATATCACGCATTTGGGTAATGGTAAGTTTCGTATTTTCTTCAATGTTAGCTAAGTTGTTTAATGCCTCAAGAATACGTTCTTCATATTTTGGTAAGCGTTTTGCCCATGGTTTGCTTGATTTTAAGGCTTTTTGTACCCATTCAGTATTGCTGCCATTAGTCGTAATGAGTTTTTCAAAATCATCTTTTGGTATTCCTGCAATATCAACTAATATTTTTTGTAATTGACGTTCTTCGTAGCGCACACGTTTCATCATTTCTTTCATTGATAAAACGAGTAAATCGAATTGTTTTGGTACTAAGCGGAATTGTTTAAATATTTCACCAAGCAGTGCAATTTGATCCTGGGCACGTTTTCCTGAGCGACCATGTTTTTCAATAACAGCAAGCGTTTTGCTGTGTTGCTCTTTTAGCTGTTGGAATTTTTCTCTCGCGACCTCTGGATCGATGCTATTATCAGATTCGCTTGAATCTGATGTAGATTCTGATTCGCTTTCGTCTTCATCTTCATTGTCTTCAACATCTGCACTTTCTGATTCTTCTCCGTCTTCAGAAAAGTTTTCGTCAATGACATTATGTTCTTCTATTTCGGCATTTGGATCGACAAAACCTGTAATTAAGTCAGAAAAAAGGCTAAATGATAATTTAGGAATGGTTTTTGGCTATAGCCGTAGAACATCATCTATTGAACAAAATCGTTTAATTGGCTTTGATCAAAATGCCAATAACAAAGCACAGTTAGACAAACAAAATCATCAACGACTTTCTGATAATCTTTTATTAAATTTCAATTGGACACCGCAAGAAAAAGAACGTATTGAACTCGGTTTACGTTATTCAAATTATAAAGAATTGAAATATTTCAAGGAAAATATAAATAACAACGTAAGCGATTATCATCAAGCATTGGGGACAACACTAGCTTGGGTGCATTCATTCAACTCTGGCGTTTGGACAAATACCTTAGCATACGATCGTTTTAAGGATAAGCGTAAATCATCCTCGAATAATGTTGAAACAACATCGGTGTCAAATGAAGATTATGAGCAACTTTATAATTTCGAAAAAGGCGGGCATGGTAATAGCCGTTTAACCCAAGATAATTTACATTTTTCTACTGAATATGTAATGGATCCTTTTTATTTAGCTTCTACGGAGCATTCTATTTCTATTGGTGGAATTTATCAGGCAACCAAATATCAATTCTATCGCCCACAGGATGTTCATTCAAAAATAATATTATCTACTTTACAAAGTGATGGGACTATGGATAGTTCAGATCCTATAGAAAGTACAACATCAAAAGGTCGTGTTAAAACCAGCTATCAAAATATCGCTATTTATGCTGAAGATTTAATTAAATGGCGTAAATTTGAATTTCGACCAGGCATTCGCATTGAACGTGATGATTATTTAAAAAATAATAATATCGCCCCGCGTTTTGTTGCACGTTACCGACTTTGGGATAATACAGGATTTACATTGGGTTTAAATCGTTATTACGGTCGTTCTTTTGCTTCGTTAAAATTAGCGAATGGTATTTTAAAGCTTAATAATAATCCAACACGTCAGCATCAAAACTTTTCATCCCTAAAAAGCCCTTATGCAGATGAATTAAGCTTAAGCTTTGATCAGAATATGGGTAATTTGGCACTCAAACTTGGTTATATTCATCGTGATAATAAAAATCGTATCATATTGAAACGAGGAAAGATTGTAGGGGGAATAAAGAAAAATAGTTATATTAATGGGCGTCCGTTTGGTGTTGATATTTATACTTTCCAACTTAACAATATAGAACCTTGGAAATTAGGTAAAACTTATTGGACTACGTCACTTGGTTTTGATTGGTTAAATACAAAACGAGCTGATGGCGAAGAATTTGATCTGAATAAACTTGTTTCTTTAGATGGTAAATTAATGACTTATCGTGAAATGTTACGACAAGTTAATAGTAACACTGAAGATTGGATTGCTCGTTTAGGTATTGATATGACGATACCAGATTACGATATTACTTGGTCAAATAAAGTGTATATGAAAGCACCAATTCGTCGTTATGATTTGATTGACAGCGATAACGATGATGACACTCCACGCTATCGTAGCTATCACTATGGCAGACATACACAATGGGATAGCAGCATTCGTTGGCAACCAACCATTAGAGGTAAGCATAGCGTTTATATGCAAGTAGATATTTTAAATGTTCTCAATAAAACACGTAAAAATAAAGTCGCTACTGCTATCTCTACCAGCGATGAATATGGTGTTTATACGCCTGGACGTGAATTTTGGCTAGAAGTTGGCTATCAATTCTAATTATCTTCAATGTATAGGGCTTATGGGTTTTTGAAATGTCCACCAGCCCTACTCTACGCTAGTTTTACTTAGCGTAGAGTTTTCTTTTTTCTAGGTAAAAATAATGAAAAAAATAACCGCACTTTTTTTACTTATCTTTTCACTAATTGCTTGTCAATCCTTGGAACTATCGCCCAATAGTGATTTACCTTTTGATCCAAATATTCAGCACGGTAAACTATCAAATGGTTTGCAATACTTTGTATTAAAAAATACTGAACCCAAAGAACGCGTTTATATTCGATTAGTAATTAATGCAGGCTCAATGCACGAAGATGATGATCAAAAAGGCATTGCCCATTTAGTTGAACATATGGCATTTAATGGCTCAAAGAAATATCCAGAAAATCAAATTATTAATGCGTTAGAAAAACTTGGAATGAAATTTGCACGAGATATTAATGCTTTTACCGATTTTGAAAATACAGTCTATACTTTAAATTTAGATAGCAATAATCAGCAAAAATTAGAATTGGCTTTTGATGTTATCAATGAATGGATGAATAATATTACTTTTTTGCCTAAAGATGTGGATGGCGAACGTGGTGTAGTACAAGAAGAATGGCGGAGACGTTTAAGCCCAATGCTACGTATTGGCAATAAGAAAAGTGCTATTGAAATGGCTGGTTCTCGTTATGTATTGCGTGATCCTATTGGAGATATGGATATTATTAAAACAATTTCAGCTAAACGCGTCGCTGATTTTTACCACAAATGGTATCGACCAGATAATATGTCAGTAATTATTGTAGGCGATATTGATACAAAACAAGTAGTAAAACTATTAAAACAAAACCTATCCCAAGAAAACCCAATAACTAAAACAACATTGGAAAAAATTGATTTTAATATTCCTCTTATCAACAAATGGCGATTAGATTCTATTTCTGAACAAGGCACAACAATTCCGAGTATTGAATTAAGTTTTTTTGAAAATACAATTGAAACCAATACATTAGCGAGTTATAAACAAGAATTAATTCAGCAAATTACCACTCGATTGCTTAATTTACGTTTACAGCAATGGGAAAAAGAGACAGAAAATGGCGTAGATTCTGCAAATTTTTATCGTACTCATTTAGGTAAAGAAACCCTACAAAGCATTTTTTCTCTCCAGCTTATAGATACACAATATTCAAAAACGATAGATAAATTATTTGCCTTTATTGCCAGTATAAAACAACAAGGTTTTACTCAAAATGAATTAAACGGAGAGATTAAACGCTTAACTCAACTCAATGAAAAACAATTAAATATTCGTTCTGGTAGTTTAAAAATTGCTGATGATCTCATTACTTCTGTGGCAAATAAGCAAGTGGTATTGAGCGTGAATGATCGTTATGAACTCAATAAACGTTTTTTATCTCAAATTACATTAGCTGATTTACAACGCACGTTAAATCAAACCTTAACATTAAAAGCAAAATTATTATTAATCACTCAACCCTTGCCACAAAAAGCCTTGCCTTTTGATGTAGCAGAAATAGAAACTCGTTGGAACAATGCAATGAAAATGCAACAACATCAATGGGATGAAAAAAAACAACTCGAAAAATTACCGCACTTAACATTTAACACAGGCTCACTTTCTCAAGAAAAATACTGGGATCGTGGCGATATTTATGAATTTCGTTTAAGTAATGGAAGTAAATTGATCTACCACTATAGTGACAAAACTCCAAATCAAGTACATTTTCGTGCTGTTACTCAAGGTGGTTTACGTTCTATCCCAGATAAGGACTATCACTTATTACGTGCTGCCGTTAGTGTAGTTGATGAAACAGGTGTTGGAGAACTTTCTCTTTCTGCGGTTAATCAAATTTTTTCGCGTGATCCATTGGTAATTGCAACTGTGATTGATGATGATAAACAAGGTTTTACTGGTGTATCTAAACCTAAGGATTTGGAAAATTTACTGACATTGTTCCGCTTAAAATTACGTTCATCCCCTATATCCGATCTTGCCTTAGAAAAATATCGACGTGAAACCCGTGATTATTTCAAACAGATTGATTTAGAAACACAATTTATGCAAGCCGTTTCAAAACTACGCTTTCCAAATATTGAAACTGTCTATACTCAAAAACAAGCACAGCAATTCGCATTTGATAAAAACCAATTAAGTAACGCTTATCAACGTTATATTTTAAATAAAACAGATTTTACCTATTTTATTATTGGCGACATTGAACTTAATCAAGTAAAGAAATTGGCGGAACGTTATTTAGCTTCTATTGAATCAAAAACTCAGATCCGCCATTTTGTCCCGACTATTATTCATACACCAACTCAATCATTTATTATGAATGGTTTGAAAGAACCGAGAGCTGATGTAGAAATATACCTTACCGCAGATAATACTTGGCGAGCGGAACAAAAATATTTATTCAATATTCTTGCGGATATTGTGCAAGAAAAATTACGCTTAATTCTACGTGAAAAAGTTTCTGGTATTTATTCTGTAAATAGTTGGTTTATGCAAGATGTTCATACACCACAAATTGAGGGAAAAATTGAATTTAGTTGCGACCCTAAGCGCGTAGAGGAACTTACGCATCTTACAAATCAGGTACTAGATGATATTGTAAAAAATGGCATTGATGAAAACTTATTACGTAAAAAACTAGCGGAACAACATACTCAGATTCGACGTGAATTTGATTCTTTAGTTTCAGTTGCTTCGATTATTGAAGAAAGTTACTGGCAACAAGATAATCCAGATGCTATTTATACCTATCAACATTTAGATCAGTTAGCGACAAAAGCCACAATAGATGCGTTGGCGCAAAAAGCCCTAAAAAAATCAGGCAGATTTGTCAGCGTATTAAAAGCAGCTACTTATTAGAAAATAAATGAAATCTCAATAGATCTGAAACAGATAAAAATAACGGTGATCGTTTAAACGATCACCGTTAAATTAAAATCACTGTTGAAACAATAAATTATATTGGTTATTTTCGAAAAGTATTACTCTTCATTCAATAACTTTAATTCACGGCTTCTTACTTGATTTTTCAAGATTTCCGCAAATTCTTCCACTGTAAATGAGCCTAAATCTGCACCTTTACGGGTACGTACTGCCACTTTACCTTCTGCGATTTCTTTATCGCCACAAACGAGCATATAAGGCACGCGACGTAAAGTATGTTCACGGATTTTGAAGCCCACTTTTTCATTTCGGAGGTCTGCTTTAACACGTAAACCTGCATCAGATAAGGTTTTAACGACTTGTTGTACATAGTCGGATTGGCTATCAGTGATATTCATTACAACTACTTGAGTTGGGGCTAACCACGCAGGGAAGAAACCTGCATATTCTTCGGTAATAATACCAATAAAACGCTCAATTGAGCCTAAAATCGCACGATGAATCATTACTGGGGTTTTACGGCTATTGTCTTCTGCCACATAAGTTGCATCTAAACGACCTGGTAACGCGAAGTCTAATTGCACTGTACCACATTGCCACTCACGACCTAAACAATCGCGTAGTGCAAACTCAATTTTTGGGCCATAGAATGCGCCTTCGCCTTCTTGGATTTCATATTCCAAGCCGTTATGTGCTAATGCAGCTGCAAGACCTGCTTCCGCACGATCCCACATTTCATCTGAACCGATACGATTTTCAGGGCGAGTAGAAAGTTTTACTGCAATATTAGTGAAACCAAAGGTGCTATAAATGTCATACACCATTTTGATACAGCTAGTTACTTCGCTCTCAATTTGATCTTCAGTACAGAAAATATGCGCATCATCTTGAGTAAAGCCACGCACACGCATTAAACCGTGTAAAGAACCTGATGGTTCATTACGATGGCAAGAACCAAATTCCGCCATACGGATTGGTAAATCACGGTAAGATTTTAAACCTTGATTATAAAAATCTGAACGTGTCCTGGGCAGTTCATCGGTTTAATTGCGTATTCACGGTTTTCAGATTGGGTTGTGAACATTAAATCTGCGTAATTTTGCCAGTGACCTGTTTTTTCCCACAACACTCGATCCATCATAAATGGGCCTTTTACTTCTTGATAATCGTATTGTTTTAATTTAGTACGCACGAACGTTTCAAGCTCACGGAAAATTGTCCAACCATCGTTATGCCAGAACACCATACCTGGTGCTTCTTCTTGCATATGATATAAATCTAATGCTTTACCAATTTTACGGTGGTCACGTTTTGCCGCTTCTTCTAAGCGTGTTAAGTATTCAGCAAGCTGTTTTTTATCCGCCCAAGCCGTACCATAGATACGTTGTAACATTTTGTTTTTACTGTCGCCACGCCAGTACGCACCAGCGACTTTTTGTAATTTGAAATGCTGACAGAAACGCATATTTGGCACGTGTGGCCCACGGCACATATCAATATATTCTAAGTGATGATATAACGCAGGCGTTGCAGTACGTTCAATGTTTTCATCTAAAATTGCCATTTTGTATGGCTCGCCGCGTTTTTCAAAGGTATCACGCGCTTCTTGCCAAGTAACACGTTTTTTCACGACGTCATAATTGGTTTTTGCCAATTCCAACATACGTTTTTCGATTGCATCAATATCTTCTTGGGTTAAAGAGCGATCTAAATCTACATCATAATAGAAGCCATTTTCAATGGTTGGGCCAATTGCCATTTTTACATCTGGGAATAATTGTTTAATAGCGTGTCCAAGCAAGTGAGCGCAAGAATGGCGGATAATCTCTAAACCGTCTTCATCTTTTGCAGTAATAATTTCTAACGTTGCATCTTGCTCGATAACATCGCACGCATCGCGACGTTTTCCGTTTACACGGCCTGCAATAGTGGCTTTAGCAAGACCCGCACCAATATCTTGTGCGACTTCAAGAACAGAAACAGGATGATCGAATTGACGTTGGGAACCGTCAGGTAAAGTAATAATTGGCATTGTTTTTTCCTTATACAGTGGTCACCCATACGAAAGGTGACGTGTTCGTTTAAAATTCTATAAAAATTAACCGCACTTTAGCCCTACTTGGCTTCATTCCTACCATTGAACGAGCAAAATTAGGCAAAAAATGCGTGGCAAATTCTATCACTTTCTTGAAGTATTGTTAAATAAATGTCCATATTTTACAAAAAGGAAATAATGTTTTTCTGACTAAAGGATTTATGTCTTCAAAATAAAGGCTAGAATAACCGCACTTTTAACTAGGTAGCAAGGAATAAAAATGAACAACGTATTAGTATTAAAATCTAGCATTTCAGGAAATAACTCGCAAACTAATCAATTAGCTGATTATGCTATCAAAAAATTACAAGGTAATCACATTGTCGTACGCGATCTAGCCCAACAACCTCTTCCATATTTTGATACCGCAGCTGCAATTGCTGTGCGTGGAGAACCAAAAACAACAGAAGAAAAACAACTTCTCGCGTTGTCTGATGAATTAATCGAAGAATTAAAAAACGCACAGACATTAATAATTGGTGCACCAATGTATAATTTAAACATACCAACACAATTAAAAAGCTATTTTGATTTTATCGCACGTCCTCGCGTTACTTTCCAATATACAGCAAACGACCCTGAGGGTTTATTAAAAGGCAAAAAAGCCATTGTGTTATGTGCATTTGGCGGGTTGTATGATGAAGAAAATTTAGTAACACAATATATGAAATCAATTCTAGGTTTTATCGGTATCACAGATGTGCAATTTGTTTATGCACAAGGCATTGGATTGGGTGCTGAAGCCATTGAAAAAGCACAATCATCTGCGAAAAATAAAATTAATGAACTTATCGCAAGCCTTTAATTCTCAGATAATCTAAAAAATATAAGAAAATGTATTACAAACAAAAAAGTGCGGTAATTTACCGCACTTTTCTTCTTATTTCTTTCGTTCAACCCATTTTCCATTGATGAAATCAACCATCCATTTCGTTGCTTTTCCATCTTTTTCAGAAGTCACATATTGTTTCTTCTCTTTACGACTAAAACGAACAATCGCTTCATTCCCTTCTGGGTCTTTTTGTGGTGCATCGGCTAAATAAGCTAATTTTTCAGGTAAACGCTCGCGATATTGCACTAGTTCTGCGATTTTAACTGGGCGTGTTTCACGGGATTTCGGGAAGTTATGCGCTGACATAAATACACCACTCGCACCATCACGCAATACAAAGTACGCATCAGATTTTTCACATTTTAGCTCAGGAAAATGTACTGGATCTTCTTTCGGTGGTGCAACTTCGCCATTTTTCAAAATTTTGCGCGTGTTATCGCAATTTGTACATCCCATATACTTGCCAAAACGACCAAGTTTTAAATGCATATCTGCACCGCATTTATCACACTCAACAACAGGGCCATCATAACCTTTAATTTTGAATGAACCTTCTTCAATTAAATATCCATCACAATTTGGATTATTACCGCAAATATGGATTTTACGATGGGCATCGATTACATAACTGTCCATTGCCGTTCCACATTTTGTACAACGTTTACGATCCATTAATGCTTTGGTTTCTGAAGATTCATCTAAAACATTCAATAATTCTGCTTCAGGAATTAAATTAATCGTCGTTTTACACCGCTCTTTTGGCGGCAATGCATAACCTGTACATCCTAAAAACACCCCTGTACTTGCCGTGCGAATGGCCATATTTCTGTCACAGGTTGGGCATTTAATATCTGTTTCCACAAGGCTATTCGGGCGCATACCGCCTTCAAGTTCATCTAATTCAGCTTTAGAAAGTTGGCTAGAAAAATCCTTGAAGAATTGATTTAATTCAGTTTTCCAATTTACTGAACCAGAGGCAATTTTATCTAAAGTATCTTCCATATTCGCGGTGAAATCGTAATTCATTAATTCACCAAAAGACTCATTGAGGCGATCAGTTACAATTTCGCCCATCTTTTCTGCATAGAAACGACGATTTTCAGTACGAACATAACCACGTTCTTGAATAGTGGAAATAATTGCCGCATAAGTGGAAGGTCTGCCAATACCACGTTTTTCCAATTCTTTTACTAAAGCCGCTTCAGTAAAACGAGCAGGTGGTTTAGTAAAGTGTTGTGTTGGTTGCACTTCTTTTAAAGCAAGTTTTTCTGACACAGCAACTGAAGGCAATTCTTGATCTTCAGGATTTTTGCCTATTTGTGGTAATACTTTTGTCCAACCATCAAAACGTAAAATTCTGCCCTTTGCTTTCAAGGTATAATCGCCAGCGGTAACGGTCAGCGTGCTACTATCATATTGTGCAGGTGGCATTTGACATGCTAAAAATTGACACCAAATTAAATCATAAAGGCGTACTGCGTCTTTTTCCATTCCCTCTAAAGATTCAGGCAATGCTCGAATATCTGATGGACGAATAGCCTCATGCGCCTCTTGCGCATTTTCTTTACTAGAATAGAAATTTGGTTTTTCTGGTAAATATTGTGCACCAAAATGATTTTCAATATAGCTACGCGCCATATTAAGCGCATCTTGACTCAAATTGGTTGAATCCGTACGCATATAAGTAATGTAACCCGCTTCATATAAACGTTGGGCTAACATCATTGTTTTTTTAACGCCAAATCCCAAGCGAGTACTTGCCGTTTGTTGAAGTGTTGATGTAATAAATGGCGCACGAGGGCGAGAACTTGTTGGCTTAGTTTCCAAATCTGTGACAACGTAATCTGAAACATTCAGAAAATCTACCGCACTTTGTGCTTCTTTTTGATTTTTTGGATCAAATTTCTCGCCTTTATAATCCGTAATATCCAAGCGTATAGCTTGTTTATTTTGATTATTCGTAAGGACGGCAACTTCCCAATATTCTTCAGGCTGGAACGCTTTAATTTCACGCTCGCGTTCTACTAGTAATTTAACCGCAACCGATTGAACTCGACCAGCAGAAAGCCCGCGCGCGACTTTTTTCCAAAGTAGCGGAGATACCATAAAGCCCACTACTCTATCTAAAAAACGACGAGTTTGTTGAGCATTAACACGATCCATATTTAATTGTTCAGGCTTTTCAAAAGCCTGTTTAATGGCATTTTTAGTGATTTCGTTAAACACCACGCGACTAAAACGATCATCGTTACCACCAATCACTTCACGTAAATGCCACGCAATCGCTTCCCCTTCTCTATCCAAGTCGGTTGCGAGATAAATGTGATCTGCTTTTTTAGCAAGCGACTTTAATTCGGAAACCACTTTTTCTTTACCAGGCAGAATCTGATAATTTGCTTTCCAATCGTGATAAGGATCAATCCCCATACGTTTAACTAAGGCGTTACGTTCCTTTTCTGCCTTAATTTTTGCCTTTTCTTCGGCATCCATACCTTTGGTTGAAATTGGTTTAGCTTTTTCACCTGTACTAGAACCAACCGTCGGCAAATCACGAATATGTCCCACGCTCGATTTCACGACATATTGGCTACCTAAATACTTATTAATAGTTTTTGCTTTTGCTGGCGACTCCACAATCACCAAGGATTTACTCATTTGATTACCTAATATTACTAGAATTTTGTAAAATTGGCGGTATAGTGCAAAGTTATGTTGGCAAAATCAAGCATTTTTTCAAAAAAGGTCTATAAATGGATAAACTCAACGCGATTTCTATTTTCTGCAAAGTCATTGAAACCCAAAGTTTTACTTTGGCAGCAAAGCAACAAAATATTTCTGTGGCGATGGCAAGCAAATTAGTTTCACAATTAGAAGAACATTTAAAAACACGATTGTTACAACGTACCACCAGAAAAATTATGCCTACTGAAGCTGGAATGATGTATTATCAACGTTGCCAAGGAATTTTGCTTGATTTAGATGAAGCAGATTCCAGCATTACTCAGCTTACCAGTTCATTACAAGGAAATTTACTGATTTCCGTTCCTCGTGATTTTGGTTTACTTTTTATTGCACCAAATTTACCCACTTTTATGGCTAAGCATCCTCATTTGCATATTGAAGTTGAATTTAATGATAAGAAAATCGATTTATTATCCGAAGGCTATGATCTTGCTCTTCGTATTGGTTATATGGAAGATAGCTCGTTGGTTTCACGTAAAATAGGAACTACTACTGTTCATTTTGCAGCGTCGCCTAATTATCTTGAAACGAATGGTATTCCACAAACGCCTGATGATTTAGAACATCACAATGGCTTACTTTATAAAAATGCAATGAATCAGGTAAATTGGGTTGGTTCACGTATAAATCAAACCCAACGTTTCAAAATCCAATCCAAAGTAGTAAGTAATAGCGGTTTTGCCTTATTAAATATGGCAAAAGCGGGACTAGGTATTGCTAATTTACCAAAATTTATTTTAGGTAGAGCCTTTGAAAAAGGCGAGCTTATTGAAATATTGCCAGAATATAAACAACAAAAATTAGAAATTCACGTGGTCTATCCAAACAGAAGACATTTGCCAATAAAAGTGCGGGCATTTATTGAATTTTTATCTGGCTTAGGCTTGAGTTCAGAAATTTTGCAAAATCCTGAAGATAGCCACTAAACGCTATAAAAAAATACCGCACTTAGCAATCCCAAGTGCGGTTATTTTTAGAGGTGTTTTTATAATGCTTTTAAAATATCTTCAACGCGATCTTTTGCATCACCAAAGAGCATTTGCGTATTCTCTTTAAAGAATAATGGGTTTTGTACGCCAGCGTAGCCCACAGCCATTGAACGTTTGAACACAATCACATTTTGTGCTTTCCATACTTCTAACACTGGCATTCCTGCGATTGGGCTATTTGGATCTTCCATCGCAGCTGGGTTTACCGTATCGTTCGCACCGATAACCAATACCACATCTGTATCAGCGAAATCGTCGTTGATTTCATCCATTTCAAGTACCACATCGTAAGGCACTTTTGCTTCAGCTAAAAGCACGTTCATATGCCCCGGTAAACGTCCTGCAACAGGATGAATACCAAAACGAACGTTCACACCACGTTCACGCAATTTTGCCGTAATATCAGCGACTGGATATTGTGCTTGTGCCACAGCCATACCATATCCCGGCGTGATAATTACAGAACTTGCATTTTTCAACAATTCAGCCACTTCTTCCGCTGTAGTTTCACGGTGTTCGCCTTGTTCTTCGCTTGAAGAAACTTGAACATCGTTACCAAAACCACCCGCAATTACGCTCACAAATGAACGGTTCATCGCTTTACACATAATGTAAGACAGAATTGCACCAGAAGAACCAACAAGCGCGCCTGTAACGATGAGCAAATCATTATTCAACATAAAACCTGCTGCTGCCGCTGCCCAACCTGAATAAGAGTTAAGCATTGATACCACAACTGGCATATCTGCCCCACCGATTGATGCCACTAAGTGCCATCCAAATGCAAGCGCAATCGCTGTCATTAATAACACAGGGAAAATGCTTTCTGGATTATTCAAGAATGCAACCATCAATAATGCAGATACCACAAGTGCGGCTAAATTTAATTTATGGCGATGCGGTAACATTAATGCTTTTGAATTAATTTTCCCGCTCAATTTACCAAATGCGACAACAGAACCAGTGAAAGTTACTGCACCGATAAAAATACCTAAAAATACTTCGACATTATGAATATTCGTTAATACCGCTTGTTCAGCTACAAATGCGGCTTGTGCTGCTGCATCTAATCCTTCTGGCATTAATGTCTCATGGTGTAAACCATAGCTATTAAAGCCTACGAGTACAGCCGCTAAACCGACGAAACTGTGAAGAATCGCCACAAGTTCTGGCATTTCAGTCATTTCTACTTTTAATGCACGTTGAACACCGATTGCACCACCGATGATCATTGCAATAATGATCCAAAATGTTCCTTCAGAATGAGGCCCAAAAATTGTTGCGATAAGGGCAATTGTCATACCAACAATACCGAACCAACAACCTGCTTTAGCAGTTTCATGTTTAGAAAGTCCTGCCAAGCTCATAATGAAAAGTAATGCTGCTAAAATATACGCAGCCTGTACTAAACCTTCAGACATTGTGCGCCCCTTAACCTTTTCTAAACATTGCTAACATACGTTGTGTGACACGGAAACCACCAAAAATATTGATGCTTGCCACCAAAATCGCCACAAAAGCTAAGGCATCGATAAATAGATTGCCTGTTGGCTGACGAATTTGTAATAACGCCCCAACAATAATAATGCCTGAAATTGCATTTGTTACTGCCATTAATGGTGTGTGAAGTGCATGGCTAACATTCCAAACCACGTAATACCCCACCACGCAAGCTAAAACAAATACAGTGAAATGTGATAAAAATGCCGCTGGTGCAACAGAAGCTAACCAAAGGAATAACACACCAACACCTGCCATCACACCGTATTTCACACGAGGATCTGTTGGTTTAGATTCTTTTTTCTCTGCCACTGGTGCAGCTTTGGTTTCTTGTTTTGGTTGTGCAGACACTTGAATTTGTGCTGGTGGAATTTCTTCTCCATCACGAACAACGGTTACACCACGAAGAACCACATCTTCAAAATCAATATTGATATTGCCATCTTTCTCTTTGCACAAAAGTTTTAATAAATTGACTAAGTTTGTGCCGTACAGTTGGGAAGATTGCGTTGGTAAACGGCTTGGAAAATCTGTATAACCAATCACTTTCACTTGGTTTTCAGTTGTAACAACTTTCCCTGCTTGAGTATATTCACAGTTACCACCAGTTGCAGCGGCTAAATCCACAATTACCGAACCTGGTTTCATTGAATCCACCATTTCTTTAGTAATCAAACGAGGTGCTGGTTTACCTGGAATGGCTGCCGTAGTAATAATAATATCGACTTCTTTAGCTTGTTCTGCGTAAAGCTCCATCGCACGACGGTTAAATTCTTCCGACATCACTTTCGCATAACCATCTCCACTGCCGCCTTCTTCTTTGAAATCAATTTCTAAGAAGCTCGCACCCATACTCTGAACTTGCTCTTTCACTTCAGGACGAGAGTCAAAAGCACGAACAATTGCCCCAAGGCTATTTGCCGCACCAATTGCCGCCAAACCAGCCACGCCCGCACCAATTACCAACACTTTTGCAGGTGGAACTTTACCTGCTGCAGTAATTTGCCCAGTAAAGAAGCTACCAAATTCATGTGCAGCTTCAATAACAGCGCGATAACCAGAAATATTCGCCATAGAAGAAAGCGCATCCAATGCTTGCGCACGAGAAATACGAGGCACCGCATCCATTGCTAACACATTAATTTTCTTCGCTGTGAGTTTTTTCATTAACTCAGGATTTTGCATACGCCAAATAAAACTCACAAGCGTTGCCCCTTCCTTCATTTGAGCAATTTCTTCATCTGTCGGTGCATTTACTTTGAAGATGATATCCGATTGCCAAATTTCAGCCGACGTACCGATCTTCGCGCCCGCCTCTAAAAATGCTTGATCTTCAAAACTAGCTTTAAAACCTGCATCGTGTTCCACGATCACGTCAAAGCCCAATTTCAATATTTGCTGAACCGTTTTCGGCGTTGCCGCCACACGGCTCTCATTCTCAAGCAGCTCTCTAGGTACACCAATTAACATACTGTTTCCCTCTGATTGATGATTGGGTTGATGAGATTAATGAACAAACCTTCGCCTATTCATCGTTAAAATGACAAAAAGTCAAACGGATACAACTGTATCATTGATTGAATGAAAATAGGTAACGTTTTTAAGTGGTTTTACAAGATATTGTGATAGGGGTCACGAAAAATCTCATATAAAAAACATCTCAAAAATTTACCGCACTTTCTATAAAAAACACCACAAGCAAAAACTTGTGGTGTTTTCTATTTTATTATTAATCACCTAATTGAACAGGCTCGACTTTCCAAATTCTCTCTGAGTACTCTTTAATCGTGCGGTCAGATGAAAAGAAGCCCATATTCACGATATTTTGAATGGTGCTTTCAATCCATTGATCGCGTTGTTTATATTTTTCATCTACGGCTTTTTGAGTTTCTACATAACTACGGAAATCAGCGAACGCTTGATAATAATCGTGGTATTGCAAGCCTTGTAATAGTTGATGATAACGTTGAGGATCTTCTGGTGAGAATTTACCTTCAATAATTTGATCCACAACTGTGCGTAATTGAGCATCATTTTGATAGTATTCAAATGATCGATAACCGTCGCGACGAAGTTGTTCCACTTGTTCCACAGTATTACCAAAAATAAAGATGTTATCTTTACCCACGTTTTCTAAGATTTCCACGTTTGCACCGTCAAGTGTACCCAGTGTCAATGCACCATTTAAGGCAAACTTCATATTACTAGTGCCAGAAGCCTCTGTACCTGCAAGTGAGATTTGCTCAGAAATATCTGCTGCTGGGATGATAAGCTGTGCAAGGCTCACGCTGTAATTTGGAATAAACACTACTTTCAAGCGACCTTTCAAACGTTCATCGTTGTTAATTACATTCGCCACATCATTGATTAAGTGAATGGTTTGTTTCGCAGCATAATAAGCCGAAGCCGCTTTACCAGCTAAAATAAATACACGCGGTTGCCAATCTTTTTCAGGGTTAGCAAGCATTTCATTGTAGCGAGCGATAATATGCAACACGTTCAACATTTGGCGTTTGTATTCGTGAATACGTTTTACTTGTACGTCAAATAAGGCATGCGGATCAAGCTCTACCCCTAACTCGCGTTTTACGTACTCCGCTAATTTCACTTTGTTAGCAAATTTAATATCAGCGACAGCCTCTTTAAATGCTTTTTCTTGTGCGAACGGTTTGAGTTTTTCGATTTGGCTTAAATCGCAACGCCATTCTGAACCGATATATTTATCAAATAATGCGGCTAATTGTGGGTTCGCCACGGCTAACCAACGACGCGGTGTGATACCATTTGTTACATTGGTGAAACGTTCTGGGAAGATGCGAGCAAAATCTGCAAAGGTTGAAGTTACCATTAAATCGGAATGGATTTCGGCAACCCCGTTAATTTTGTGTGAACCTACCACGGATAGCCAGCCCATACGCACTTTGCGTTGGTAGCCTTCTTCGATAAGAGAAACACGGCGGATAAAATCGTTGTCCGTAGTTACGTAAGAACGAACATACTCTAAGAAATGATCATTGATTTCAAAAATCATCTGTAAATGACGTGGTAAGATTTTCGCCATCATTTCCACTGGCCAAGTTTCTAACGCTTCGGACATTAAAGTATGGCAGGTATAAGAGAAAATGTTACGCGTCATCTCCCAAGCTTTTTTCCATTCAAAACCTTCATCATCCACTAAAATACGCATTAATTCAGGAATCGCTAACGCTGGGTGAGTGTCATTTAAGTGGATCGCCACTTTATCTGCCAAGTTTTCAAGGCTATCGTGGGTGCGTTTGTGACGGCGTAAAATATCTTGAAGCGATGCAGAGACTAAGAAATACTCTTGACGTAAACGCAATTCGCGACCATTCCACGTAGAATCATCAGGGTAAAGCACGCGAGATAAGTTTTTATTTGCGGAGTGTTCTTCCAATGCGGCTAAATGTTCGCCACGGTTGAAGTCAGCAAGGTTAAACACTTCGCCTGCGTGAGCCGACCATAAACGTAATGTCGCAGCAGAATTATTTTGATAACCTGGAATCATTTGGTCGTAAGCAAGTGCGGTCACTTTTTCGGTATCTTGCCAAATACATTTTTTGCCTTCGAAATGAATGTTTCCACCAAATTCTACGGTAAAGCGTTTAGATGGGCGAATAAACTCCCAAGGTGCACCTTTTTCAAGCCATGCATCTGGACGCTCAACTTGCTGACCATTTTCAATTTTTTGGCGGAACATACCATATTCATAACGAATACCGTAGCCCATACCTGGTAAACCAAGGGTCGCAATAGAATCCATAAAACACGCTGCTAAACGACCTAAACCGCCATTACCCAAGCCAGGATCAACTTCTTTTTCTAAAACCTCTTCTAAATCCACATTTAATTCAGAAAGTGCTTCCTGTGCTAATCCATAAATGCCTTCTGCAATCATCGCATTAGATAGCGTACGCCCGATTAAAAATTCCATTGAAAGGTAGTAAACACGGCGAGAATCTTCCGCACGAGTTTGGCGAGCAGTGGTAATCCAACCTTCGGTAACCAAATCACGCACAGCGTGAAGTGTTGCATTGAGCCAATCGCGTTGGCTCGCTTCACGCGGTGAGCGACCGATTAAGAAAATGAGTTTGTAAACGATTGATTTTTTAATCGCTTCAACGGTCATTTCAGGACGATTATATTGGAATGGAGAATCAAAGTTATCCATTATCATAGGTAAAACCTCTATTAGAATGCTAAGAAATGATTAACGTAGAGTGTGTGAATTTGCAAAAATCAATCAAAATTTGACCGCTCTTTGCATGCATGAATGTTGTTTACACAGCCTACAAAAGTAGTTCGAATTTTATGCTTATCTTTGTAAAAAACAAGCACAATCACACCGCTTGCAAAAGATTCTTACACAAGCGGTGTGATTGTTAAGAAAGTTTATGAATAAAACTACAAGCGTTCATAAAGCGTTCTATATTGCTCTGCAGCTTTACGCCAGCTGAAGTCTTGTTCCATTGCGTCCGTGCGTATCATTGACCAAGCTCTAGGTTTCTTCCAAATTGAAAATGCGTGCTGAAGGGTGCGGCGTAAATCATCTGCCGTTGCCTGTTTAAACACAAAACCTGTTGCAGTGCGAGCTTTGATACTTTCTGAAGTGCTATCCACCACCGTATCTGCCAAACCACCCGTTTTACGAACAAGTGGAAGTGTGCCATATTGCAAACCATAAAGTTGGGTTAAGCCACAAGGCTCGAAACGGCTTGGCACTAAAATCACATCGCCACCTGCCACCATTAAATGCGAAAGGGTTTCATCATAGCCTATTTTTACCGCAATATTGTTAGGATATTGCACTGCAAGCTCACGAATACCTTGTTCCAAGTGCGGTGCACCTGAACCTAAAATCATCAACTGCCCGCCTTGTTTAACAATTTCATCCGCACTTTCGATTAATAAATCGACACCTTTTTGCTCGGTTAAACGGGTAACCATCACAAAAGCTAACGCGTTTTCATCTTGTGGCAAATTGAAATACGCCTGCAGTTCGGCTTTATTTTTCTTTTTGCCTGCCATATATTTCAGTTTGTAATGGTGCGGAATGTATTGATCCACGTTCGGATGCCAAATATTTTCGTCCACGCCGTTTAATATCCCCACCAAACGACCTTGAGCTTTTAAGCCAGAAAGCAAGCCTTGCAAACCATAGGCAAATTCAGGTGTCGTGATTTCTTCTGCATAAGTTGGGCTTACCGCCGTGCTTGCATCAGAATAGAACAAGCCTGATTTTAAATAAGAAATTTGTCCGAATAACTCCAAACCGTCCACATTAAACATTCCCGCAGGCAAACCAATTTCGTACAAATGATGATAAGAAAACCGCCCTTGATACGCCAAGTTATGAATAGTGAACACCGATTTCGCAGGGCGACCTTTGTTGAATAGATACGCTGCACATAAGCCTGCGTGCCAGTCGTGAGCATGTACCATTTCTGCACGCCACCAGCTATCTAAACCTGTAGCTAATTCTGCGCCCACCCAACCGAGCAAGGCAAAACGTTTGTAGTTGTCGCCGTAGTCATTGTAATAGGCATCGTGATAAGGATTGCCCTCGCGACCATATAAGTGCGGTGCGTCAATCAAATAGATCCCGACACCGTTATATTCTCCATAACGCAACTCCACGTGCCCAGCGAAGTTATCAAATTCGGCAACCACTTGGGTATTCGGAATGCCTGCTGTAATTGCAGGATAAGCAGGCAATAAAACGCGGGCATCTAGCCCTATTTGGTTCTGTGCTTGGGGTAATGCCCCTAAAACATCGGCAAGCCCGCCTGTTTTTAAGAGCGGATAGAGTTCCGAGCAAACGTGTAAGATTTTCATTGAGTGTTTGTTTTCCCTGTAAATGTAAATAATGCTCGATCAACTCCTCTCTTTGCTAAAGAGGAGGTTCAGAAAGTGCGGTTAATTTTGATCTGACCCCAAAAAGTTAGACTGTTATTTAAAGGATTGTTTTCGATATTGTATCGAACTCAGTCCTTTTAATTTTAATTGAATCCGTCGGTGATTATAGTAATCCAAATAATCCCTGACAGCATCAACTATCTCTTCTTTTGTTTTAAATTCCCGACCATAAAAACATTCTGTTTTTAATCGTCCAAAGAAACTTTCCATCGCGGCATTGTCCAAGCAATTCCCTTTTCTCGACATACTTTGAATGATGCCATGTTCAGCCAAGATTCGACGATAAGCTACCATTTGATATTGCCATCCCTGGTCTGAATGTAAAATGACACCACAAGTTTTATTTAATCCTTTGACGGCTTGCATTAACATGTCCTCTACTTGCGCCCAGTTTGGGGAATAGCTGAGGTTATAGGAGACTATCTCATTGTTAAATAAGTCTAAAATAGGGGATAAATAGACTTTACTCCTATCTTTCGCTTTAAACTCGGTGATATCAGTTACCCATTTTTGTTTCGGGGCCGTTGCACTAAAATCGCGTTCAAGATGATTCGCTGCAATCACCCCTATCGTGCCTCGATAGGTCGTAAATTTCTTGCTTTTTCTTGACCGCACTTGAAGTCCAAGTGTCTGCATTAAACGTTGAACTTTTTTATGATTCACGCCTGGCAAGCAGGCATGAACACGTCGGTAGCCATAATCAGGATGATTGGCTTTGATGCGTTTAATGGTCTTTTTCAACAACTCATCCTTATCCCGTTTAATCTGAAGTTTCGCAAAAAACGTACTACGCGCTAACTGTGCAAAGCCTAAAAGCCATTTTAACGGATAGCGGGTTCTTAAGCTTTGGATAATTTCTGTTGCTCGGCTTCGTCCTGAAGTCTGAGCCTTCTCAACTCCTTTAGGTAGGCCACCTCCGCTTCAAGCTGTAAAATTCTCAAACGTAAACGGTCTTCTTCAGTTTTGGGTGGCGGTGGCATTTTTGCATATTTGGGTTTCATTGGCGGTCGTCCTGATGGTTTACGGGGAATCAGTCCATTTATGCCACTTTTTTCAAACCGTTTCAACCATGTCCCGACTAGGGCGTTGGAAGGAATATTGTAAAAACGAGCCGCTTCTCTAATACTCATTTTCCCATTCAAAATAGGTTGGAGAGTCTGTAATTTAAATTCGATTGTGTAGTGTTTACCCATAAAAAAATCTGCACCTCAATTGTTGGTTTGTTGAGTCCAACTTTTGGGGTGCCGATCAAATTTCACCGCACTTTCCCCTACCCTTGCTTCAAATCATTTGCCTGTTGCAATAGCTGACGGCTTTCTCTCAAGAATTGTTCTGAATAATCGCCAAACCAGTCACGCACCTTATGGAAAGCATCAATAAAACCTTGACGATCATTATTTTCAAAGAAAGTTAAAGCTTCTTCGTAAGTTTTTTTTAGCGTTTCGATTACCGCTAAATTTTCTGGCTTATCCATAATAATATCGGCGTAAAGCTCTGCATCTTGCGCAAATAAACGACCTATCATCGCAAGTTCTAAGCGATAAATAGGAGAAGAAAGCGCCAATAAATTAGCAAGATTAACGGGCTGTTTGGAAAGGTGTAAACCATTCGCGAAAGTTGAAAAATGGCGCAAAGCTTGTATATAAGTCATATTGTGATCGTGTTCTGCGGCATCTATTTGATAAATCTTTGCGCCCCAAATTTGAATTTGCTCAAGTAACCATTCGTAACGTTCAGGAAAACGTCCATCACAACGTACAACCACTTGTTTTGCCATACTTGCAATATCTGGCCCAAACATTGGATGTAAACCTAAAACAGCACCAGAATGGATTTCAAGCATTTTCGCTAGCGGTTCACGCTTAACAGAGGTTAAATCTGCAAGTAGCATGTTTTCCGTTAAATAAGGTTTTAAGCGTTCAATTGTTTCTAAGGTGAGATTAATAGGAACGGAAACGATCACGACATCAGCATTCATTAAAATACTTTCAGCCACCGCCCAATCTTCGCGATCTAAGATAGAAATTGGATAGCCAGATGCTCGTAAATAACGGGCAAATAAACCACCTAATTTACCATAACCGCCCACAATAACAATTTTGTGAATATTAGGATTGATGGTTTTAAAGCCAAATTGGTTTTCATTGGCATAGGATTCGCGCATAAAACGGCGTAGGACATCTTCAATCAAATCGGCTGAAATGCCTGCTTTTTCAGCTTCTAAACGACGAGCTTGGAGCATTGCTATTTCACGCTCAGGCGCATAAATAGGTAATCCATGTTGATGTTTAACTTCACCGACTTGAGAAACCAATTCAAGACGTTTAGCAAAAAGTTGGATAAGTTCGCGATCAAGCGAATCAATTTCAGAACGTAAATCCTTAAGGGCTTCCATAAAACTCACCTGTAAAATTTAATTCACACATATTGTAAAAAATTAATTACAGATGAGATTACTAGAATTTTATAAGAAAGGCAATGAAGTTATGCGGATTGCGTAATTAACCGTTGTGGGCGAATAATATTTCCATCGATCAATGCCACGCCTAAGAATAAATTCTCCTCTGAAAATAACCGCACTTGACCGCTTAATTGCTGGTCGTTAGCAAATTTCACTCGCTGACCAAAACCAATGGCTTTACTCTGCTCTACATTCAAATGAAAAGCGGGCAATTTACTTACTGCGGTATCTGTTGGCAGTAATAGACGATCTAATTCACTTAATGGAAAACTTTCAGCAAGTAGTTGTAACTCATCGATTGGCATCATTTCTGCTACGGGGTAATCCGCTACTGCTGTACGGCGTAACATTGTCACATGTGCGCCACAACCTAGCACTTCACCCAAATCATCTACTAAAGTGCGAATATAAGTGCCTTTTGAACAATGCACTTCTAAGGTTAAATAAGGTGCGTGATATTCAATAAAATTGAGTTCAAAAATCGTAATTGGACGTGCCTCACGCTCAACCGTAATACCTTGGCGCGCATATTCATAAAGCGGTTTGCCGTTATGTTTTAATGCAGAAAACATGGTCGGTACTTGCAAAATATCACCACGAAATTGTTCTAGTGTGGTCAAAATTTGCTGAGTTTCAACATGAACTTCACGTGTTTCCACGACTTGCCCTTCCGCATCGGAAGTATCGGTACGTTCGCCTAATTTTGCCGTAACAAGATAACGTTTATCGGCATCAAGCAAAAATTGTGAAAACTTAGTTGCTTCCCCCAAGCAAATCGGCAACATCCCCGTTGCCAACGGATCGAGCGCGCCAGTATGCCCTGCTTTGTTCGCTTGAAATAAACGCTTCACCTTTTGCATAATGTCATTTGATGACATGCCTTGTGGTTTATCCAACAAAAACACACCATCAACATCACGCCAGCGTTTACGAGGTCTAGACATTAGTTGTTTTCCTCAACGTGTTTTTTCTCATCTTCACGCACAACATTTGTCACAAGATTTGACATACGCATCCCTTCCACTAAGGATTGATCGTAAATAAAGCGAATCTCTGGCACGATACGTAAACGCATCGCTTTGCCTAGTAACGAACGAATATAAGGCGATGCTTTTTCTAAGCCTTTCATGCCTTGCTCAATTGCCGTTTCATCGTGATCGAATAAAAAAGTCACAAAGATTTTTGCGTAAGATAAATCACTCGACACTTCCACATCAGAAACCGTCACCATCCCAATACGGGGATCTTTCACTTCGCGTTGTAAAATGACTGCTATTTCTTTTTGTATTTCTTGAGCGACGCGATCGCTACGTTTAAATTCTCTTGCCATAGTTATTCCTTATTTATAAAAGCGCCTCATTCTACTGGAAATCATAGGATTTAGCACGCAAAAATCCCTTTCAACCTGGTACTGTTTTTAGACAAATTAAATATATTCTTTTATCTAAAAATAAGGTTATTTAAGAGGGTTGATAAGAAAAAGGGCGATTAAAAACACTATGATTTTTGATCTGCACCCCAAAAGTTGGACTAAACAAACCAACAATTGAGGTGCAGATTTTTTATGGGTAAACACTACACAATAGAATTTAAATTACAGGTTCTCCAACCTATTTTGAATGGGAAAATGAGTATTAGAGAAGCTGCGCGTTTTTATAATATTCCTTCCAACGCCTTAGTCGGGACATGGTTGAAACGGTTTGAAAAAAATGGCATAAAAGGACTGATTCCCCGTAAACCATCAGGACGACCGCCGATGAAACCCAAATATGCCAGAATGTCGCCGCCACCCAAAACTGAAGAAGAGCGTTTACGTTTGAGAATTTTACAGCTTGAAGCGGAGGTAGCCTACCTAAAGGAGTTGAGAAGGCTCAGACTTCAGGACGAAGCCGAGCAACAGAAATTATCCAAAGGTTAAGAACCCGCTATCCGTTAAAATGGCTTTTAGGCTTTGCACAGTTAGCGCGTAGTACGTTTTTTGCTAAACTTCAGATTAAACTAGATAAGGATGAGCCGCTGAAAAAGGCCATTAAACGCATCAAAGCCAATCATCCTGATTATGGCTACCGACGCGTTCATGCCTGCTTGCCAGGCGTAAATCATAAAAAAGTCCAACGCTTAATGCAGGCACTTGGGCTTCAAGTGCGGTCAAGAAAAAGCAAGAAATTTACCACCTATCGAAGCACGATAGGGGTGATTGCACCAAATCATCTTGAACGCGATTTTAGTGCAACAGCCCCGAAACAAAAATGGGTAACTGATATCACCGAGTTTAAGGCGAAAGATGGAAGTAAAGTCTATTTATCCCCTATTTTAGACTTATTTAACAATGAGATAGTCTCCTATAATCTCAGCTATTCCCCAAACTGGGCACAAGTAGAGGACATGTTAATGCAAGCCGTCAAAGGATTAAACAAAGCTTATGGTGTCATTTTACATTCAGACCAAGGCTGGCAATATCAAATGGTAGCTTATCGTCGAATCTTAGCTGAACATGGCATCATTCAAAGTATGTCGAGAAAAGGGAATTGCTTGGACAATGCCGCAATGGAAAGTTTCTTTGGGCGGTTAAAAACGGAATGTTTTTATGGTCGGGAATTTAAAACAAAAGAGGAGATAGTTGATGCCGTCAGGGATTATTTGGATTACTATAACCACCGACGGATTCAACTAAAATTAAAAGGACTGAGTCCGATACAATATCGAAAACAATCCTTTAAATAACTGTCTAACTTTTTGGGGTCAGATCATTTTAACCGCCCTTTATTTTGTTAAAGGTTAGATTGAACGTTTAACTTCAACCACTTCAAACACCTCGATTTGGTCGCCGACTTTTACATCGTTGTAGTTTTTCACGCCGATACCACATTCCATACCGTTACGAACTTCAGATACATCATCTTTGAAACGACGAAGAGATTCTAATTCCCCTTCAAAGATAACGACGTTGTCACGTAATACACGGATTGGGTTGTTACGTTTCACTACACCCTCGGTCACCATACAGCCTGCGATTGCACCAAATTTCGGATGACGGAAGACATCACGAACTTCAGCTAAGCCAATAATTTCTTGTTTAAATTCAGGCTCTAACATACCGCTCATTGCTGCTTTAATTTCATTCAACAATTCATAGATGATTGAGTAGTAACGTAAATCAATGTTTTCCGCTTCAATGACACGACGTGCAGATGCATCAGCACGAACGTTAAAGCCAACAATGATAGCATTAGATGCAGCTGCTAAAGTTGCATCAGTTTCAGTAATACCACCTACACCAGAACCAACAACTTTAACTTTTACTTCATTGGTAGAAAGTTCATTTAACGCTTGAACAATCGCTTCTACAGAGCCTTGTACGTCCGCTTTCACAATGACATTCAATTCAGCCACATCGCCTTCAGACATATTGCTAAACATATTTTCAAGTTTCGCTTTTTGCTGACGAGCTAATTTCACTTCACGGAATTTACCTTGACGATATAACGCCACTTCACGTGCTTTTTTCTCATCACGTACAACGGTTGCTTCATCACCCGCTGCCGGCACGCCCGAAAGACCTAATAATTCAACTGGAATTGAAGGGCCTGCTTCATCCACTTCTTTTCCGTTTTCATCACGCATTGCGCGTACACGACCATATTCAAAACCACAAAGTACGATGTCACCTTTACGTAGTGTACCTGATTGCACCAAGATAGTTGCCACAGGGCCACGACCTTTATCCAAATAAGATTCAATGACTACACCACTTGCCATGCCGTCTTTTACAGCGGTCAATTCAAGTACTTCAGATTGAAGTAAGATTGCATCTAATAACTCATCAACCCCTGTACCTTTCTTCGCTGATACTGGAACGAATTGCACATCACCACCGAATTTTTCAGAAATGACATCATGTTGTAATAATTCTTGCTCAACACGGTCTGGGTTTGCTTCTGGTTTATCGATTTTATTTACTGCAACCACTAAAGGTGCACCTGCTGCTTTTGCGTGTTGAATCGCTTCGATAGTTTGAGGCATCACACCATCATCGGCAGCAACAACAAGAACAACAATATCTGTTGCTTTAGCACCACGTGCACGCATAGAAGTAAACGCAGCGTGTCCCGGAGTATCCAAAAAGGTAATCATTTTGCCATCATCCATTTCTACATGATACGCACCGATATGTTGAGTAATACCACCCGCTTCGCCTGCAGCAACTTTCGCTTTACGAATATAGTCAAGTAAAGAGGTTTTACCATGATCAACGTGACCCATGATGGTTACAACTGGCGCACGGGTTACTTTTTCTGCGTTTACATCACGATCGCCTAATACCGCTTCTTCAAGCTCATTTTCATTGCGAAGAATCACTTTATGGCCAAGTTCTTCTGCTACTAATTGAGCGGTTTCTTGGTCGATAACTTGATTGATAGTAACCATTTCTCCCATCTTCATCATCATTTTGATGATTTCAGTTGCTTTTACAGCCATCTTGTTCGCTAATTCAGCGACAGTAATGGTTTCTCCAATAACTACGTCCGCTTTAACTACTTGAGCCGGTTTAGTAAAGGCTTGTTGAAGTGCGGCACCTTTTTTGCCGTTTTTACCTTTACCAAACTTAGCATCTTTTTGATTTTTACGATTAGATTCGCGCTCGTTTTTCGAATTTTTGCTATTTTCATCGTCGCGACCACCTTTTTTCGCTTTCGCTACTTTATTTTTGCCACGACCACGATTTTCATTACGACGATCTTCTTCATCTTCTGCTTCAAGTGCATATTTTGAACTTAAGTTGTAATCAGAATAATCTTCAGAAGAAGATTCATTGTCTGAATCATCTGCCTCAGCATAACGTTTAGCTTCTTCTGCTGCACGACGAGCTTGTTCTTCTGCTTTTTGACGAGCTAATTCTTCAGCTTTACGACGAAGTTCCGCTTCTTCTGCTTTACGTTTCTCTTTTTCAGGATCAACGAATTTAGCTTTAGAATCTACCGCACTTTTTGCTGATTTAGCGGTTTCTGCTTTCGGTTTTTCAGCTTTTGATTTTTCATCAGCGTCTTTCTTAGCTGCCGCTTTTTCAGCTTCTAAACGAGCTTTTTCTTCTGCTGCTTTTTGTTCAGCAATTTTTTTCGCTTCCGCTTCTTGCTGTGCTTTTAATTTTGCTTCTTCTTGTTGAGCAATATCAGTTTTTACTGTGCGTTTTTTACGTACTTCTACTTGTACTTCTTTACTTTTACCACCAGTTGTGGTGCTACTCACTGTTGTTTTTGTTCTGCGTTGGATGCTTAATTTTTTTGGCGCATCAGCCTTAACATCTTCAGTCATTACTACTCTCCTTATTCTTCGCCAAACCAACAAATATTACGTGCAGCCATAATTAAATCTGCGGCCTGTTCTGCGGTTAATTCTTCAATATCAGTTAAATCATCAACGCCTTGTTCTGCGAGTTCTTCAAGGGTGGTAATTTGTTTTTCTGCTAGTTTGATCGCAACGTGACGATTCATTCCCTCTAAATTCAATAAACGATCTTCAACATTCGCTTTTTTCAGTGCTTCTTCTTCAGCTACTGCTGCGGCTGTAATCGCATTTTTAGCACGGGTTTGAAGTTCTTCAACAAGATCTTCATCTTCTAAACCATCAATTGCTGTCAATTCATTCATTGGCACATAAGCAATTTCTTCTAAACTTGTGAAGCCTTCTTCTACAAGGATTTGAGCAAATTCTTCATCAAGTTCTAATGCGTTAATAAATAAGTTTAACACTTTGTTATCTTCTGCTTGATGTTTTGCATTTAACTCATCAGTCGTCATTACGTTTAGTGTCCAACCCGTTAATTGTGTTGCTAAACGCACGTTTTGACCATTACGACCAATGGCTTGAGCAAGGTTATCAGCTTCAACGGCAATATCCATAGAATGATTATCTTCATCAACGATAATAGAAGAAACATCCGCAGGTGCCATTGCATTGATCACAAATTGTGCTGGATTATCATCCCAAAGCACGATATCTACACGCTCACCACCAAGTTCATTGGTAATTGCCTGAACACGCGCACCACGCATTCCTACACAAGCACCAACTGGATCAATTCGCTTATCATTTGATTTCACTGCAATTTTAGCGCGAGAGCCAGCATCACGAGCTGCACCACGAATTTCAATCATTTCTTCGCCAATTTCAGGCACTTCAATACGGAATAATTCGATCAACATTTCTGGTTTAGAACGTGTCACAAATAATTGTGCAGTTTTGCCTTCAGGATTTACTTTATAAAGCACCCCACGAACACGATCTCCCGGACGGAAGTTTTCACGTGGTAACATATCTTCACGTGCAATCATCGCTTCCGCTTTATTGCCAAGGTCTAAAATAATACTGTCTCGACTTACTTTTTTTACGGTGCCTGTTACAATTTTTCCTTCTTCTTCACGAAATTGTTCAACCACTTTTGCACGTTCAGCTTCACGAATTTTAGTGCTAATAACTTGACGTGCCGTTTGCATTGCAATACGGTCAAATGCAATAGATTCAATTTGATCTTCCACATACTCTCCAAGTTGCAAATTTGGATCATCAAATTGTGCCGCTTCTAAAGTAATTTCCTTCGTTGGTACTTTTACTTCATCTACGACTAACCAACGGCGAAAAGTATCAAATTCCCCTGTTTTTGGATTAATTGAAACGCGAATATCCGTTTCATATTCAAACTTCTTCTTAGTAGAAATCGCAATCGCACTCTCTAATGCTTCAAAAATTTTCTCACGTGGTAATAATTTTTCATTGGATACCGCTTCTGCCGCCAGTAAAATTTCTTTACTCATTTCTCTTTTTCTCCTTTTAAAATTTTGCAACAACATTCGCTTTTTGAATGTTTCCAAAGACTAAAATTTGTTCTTGATCATCAACGATTAAAGTAATCATATCCTTTTCAATACGCTCTAACTTACCTTGCCATTTACGGCGTTCCATCACTGGAATTCGCAAATGCACTGCGATATCTTGCCCAATATAGCGTTCAAATTGCGACAAGGTAAATAGCGGACGATCTAAACCTGGTGAGGATACCTCTAGATTATATTTATCCGCAATTGGATCTTCCACGTCTAAAATTGCACTCACTTGACGACTCACATCAGCACAATCATCAACCGTCACACCACCATCTTTATCTATAAATAAACGCACTGTCATAAAACGTCCCGTACGCTGACACTCAATCCCCCACAATTCACAGCCTAAATCTTCTACTGCATCTTGTAGCATTTCTTGTAAATTTTGTTCTAATGTAGCCAATTTCTACTCCTATATAAGGTGCAATTCATCGCACTATATCATAACCTTATGAAACCTTATTCTAAACAATACTTATCTCCTCTATTTTAGTAATAGTAAGAAGATAGTTTATTAAATCTCAGGAAAAAAGGGTTAGGTTCATAAGAACCTAAGCCCAGTTACTAAATTTCTTATAGAAAAAACCCCAAAACTGGGGTTCTTTTACTGAACTTATTATTGGTTGCGGGGGCTGGATTTGAACCAACGACCTTCGGGTTATGAGCCCGACGAGCTACCAAGCTGCTCCACCCCGCGTCCGAAACATGAGGTGCATTATAGTGGTAAAAATTTAAAATGCAAGAAGTTTTACTAAGTTCCTTAAAAACTTTACTAAAACTTACCGCACTTTTCATCATCACTAGAATCGAATACCAGAGCCAATCCCTAGTCCTAATCCAACGCCGTTACTTCCGCCACCAGTGCTGACGCCACCACCTACAGTACAAGCAGCTAATATGCTTGATAATACAATAATAAAAAGTGTTTTCTTCATCATTTTTACTTTATTAATAAAATTTCAAATAATCGATAAACGGCAATTAAGTCTGTCTTTGCAATAGGTTTAAAAGGTAACAAAAGATAGTAAATCCAGCGAAAACGCTGCAAATACATAATCATATTATGCCAATTTTGTACCTCACAATGTGCTTTATAATACAATGCTACTTTTTGAATAAAATCATCTGAAATATCTTCTTCTCGACATAAACTATCAAAGAAAAATAGCATATCTCGAACGATTAACCAATTTTGATTTTGACTACTTGAACGAGATTCAAAATCAAGAAAAGTAACTTTTCCCTTATCCCAAGTAATATCTCGAATAGCAGGACGACCATGCACCAGATTTTTAGTATGTAAATCAATCAAAGCGAGACAAGCGTCATAAATAATCGAAAATTTTTGCTGATCATCTATCTTCTTATCACATAGCCATTGTGATACAGTGGCTCCCGCATCTTCCAAAACAAAAAAATCCTCATCATGATAAGAGACTATTGGAACAGGTGCATTTTTTTCAGCAAGATTTAACAAAGTTTGTAGTTCATTTTTAAAAGATTGCTTCGGATACGGTTTCAATAATAACCAAATCCCTTTCAATTTTTCAGGTTGCTTCAACCAAAATTTCTTGCCTTCATATTGAAAAGGATAAATTCTTTCATCACGATGTGCTATAACTAATTGGTTAACATATTCTTTAAATTCAGGGCTCATTACTACATCACTCCATTGCTATTTGTGGTATATTTATCCACTATTTTTATTTTGCTTTTAACTTAACTAAAAATTAAATATGAAAAAATTAAATTATTATTTCTTACGTTAACGTCTATTTTAACTTTAACGGTATCCCCTAATATATCGGCTTCACCTTTTTCAATAACTGAATATCAAATTAATCAATATCTACAAGAGAAAGGAGCTATTGCAGATAAATTTGGCTTACCCGGATTATTTTTTCTTGATTATCAAATAAGAAATTTGAGTACGAAAATTGGGCAAACTAATGATAAACGTGTAGAAATGAGCGGTACTTTAGAGGGTTTATTTCAATTTGGCAATAAAAAACTGCCTGGAAAATTAAATCTGACCTTCGATACAATTCCTTATTATAATCCTGAAGAAGGCGCGGTTTATTTAAAGAAAATGCGTATTTTACGTTGGTCAGGAGAACCACAGCAATATATGCAACAAATGCAAGCAATCATGCCTTTTTTAAATGAGAATGTCGCTAAATTACTGGAACATATTCCGGTTTATACATTAGATAAAAACAATATGCGTGATGTGCTTATAAAAAAATTTGCTAAAGAAATCCGTATAGAAAAAGGACAACTATCCTTAGAGACCAGCATGTTCCAATGATATTCATATGATGTAATTGAACGTTGCTTGTTGATAGAAGGATAAAAAGGGCGATGAAAATCTAAGAAAAATTTTCACCGCCCTTTTGTATGAATTAATAAAGAAAAATTAAAATGCAGAGGTATCTTGGAATAGCCCAACTTTTAAATCTGTTGCTGTATAAATAACGCGGCCATCAACTTCAACTTCACCATCAGCCATTCCCATAACCAGTTTACGATTAATAACTCGTTTCATATGGATTCGGTAAACTACTTTTTTAGCTGTTGGCAAAATTTGCCCTGTAAATTTTACTTCACCAACGCCTAATGCTCTGCCTTTTCCTTTGCCACCAATCCAGCCTAAATAAAACCCAACAAGCTGCCACATAGCATCTAATCCTAAACAACCAGGCATCACTGGATCGCCAATGAAATGACAACCAAAAAATGGCAATTCAGGCTTAATATCAAGTTCGGCTTCAATATACCCTTTACTAAAAGCACCTGTTTCCTCATTCATTTCAATAATGCGATCCATCATCAGCATAGTTGGAGCAGGTAATTGAGGCCCTTCTTTGCCGAATAATTCGCCGCGACCTGATGCGAGCAAATCATCATAAGAATAGCTACTTTTTTTATTAGGTGTACAAGTGTTTTGCATTTTAGGTTCCTTTATATATGATAAATTCAGTTTAAAACTGATATAAAACATTCTAAAGAGAACATAGCAAAGTGTAAATAGCTAACACTTGTTCGCAAAACTTGTCGGAGCAGTCACTTTGATAGATTATAGAAGAAATAAAAGCGAACAAATGTTCGCTTTTTATCTATTAAGGACGGAAGAAATTCCAAAAACCTTTCCTTTCTGAATCAGCTCTCCCCTCAATTCGACGTTGAATGAGACGAGATAAAGGCTCAGTTTTTTCTGTATAATCTTTGTTTTCATCTAGCAAATCACGATTAAATAATAATTCGCAAGCTTGATAAATATCTTCTACAGGATAAATAAAAAATTCACCATTTTTTACCGCACTTTTCACTTCATCAGACAAACTCAGTTGCTGAATAGTCGTCATTGGGATGATGACACCTTGTTTTCCAGTTAAACCACGACGTTGGCAAATAGTAAAAAAGCCTTCAATCTTATCATTTACCCCACCAACAGAATGAACAAGTCCAAATTGATCAATCGATCCTGTAATTGCGATATGTTGAGGCAAAGGCAAATCGGCTAAAGCACTTGCTAACACACAAAAAATTGCCAAAGATGCACTATCACCATCAATTTCTCCATAAGACTGTTCAAACACTAATGAGGCAGAAAATGGCAATTGCGATGGCAAATCTAATATATTGGAAAGACAAGCTTGCGCAATCATCATGCCTTTACCGTGAATATTTCCAGCGAGTTCATTTTTTCTTTCAACGTCGATCACTTCCCCATCGCCGAATTGTACAATACAACTAATACGCGAAGGTTCGCCGAAACATACGGGCGTACCAGGATATTCAATTACTGAAAGACCATTAATTTGCCCAACAATTTCTCCTTGAGTTTCGACATAAACTTGCTCATTTAAAATATCGGCATAAGTTTGTTCTTTTAGGAAACCATATTGTGCCAATTTTTGCTGAAAAACATCCTCAAAATCCTCCGCACTTAATGCAGTTTTTTCAGCAAAAGTTGAAGCATCCTGTAATATTTCTTTTAATTTGAGAGGTGATGCGTTAATTAAAAAGCGATCTTCACTTTCACGCACCAATAATTGATAGAGTTTATTTAACGCCGAAAAATCTAGCGCAATATTTTGCTCTTGAGCTATTTGTTGTACATAACCCGCCCAAGTTTTTTGTTCCTCAACTTCAGCCACAGAAACATAACTTTCAATTTCAGCATAATCGGCGAAAGAATAAAGGTTTTCTTCTAACTCAGCCAAAGTGGCTAATTCGGTACGATTACCAAGTACAATCACTTTTAAGTTCAGCGCATAGCTTGGTATATCACAAGGTAAATTTTTAAATGGATGGGCTGAATACCAATCAAAAGTTTGGGTTTGCAGAATTTGTTTTAATCGCCCCCATAAATCAAATTGAGATAACAATGTTGCCGCACTTAAAATCAAAACACCGCCATTAGCTTTATGCACTAATCCTGGCACTAATTGAATATCTTGTGAACTTGGATGAATCCGAAAACTGCCGAAAAGCTGGAATTGATCGCAATACAATGCGCTTAACGCCTCACCTTGACTGGCAAAATTATCATCTAAAGATTTTACTGGCTCGGTATAAACATGAGGAAAAGAAAAAGAGTCGCCTTGCTCTATCACATAATTCACACCGAAAATTGATCGCTCTTTGTGATGGTTTTTCGATATAAAATTTTGTAATAATTCCGCATATTCAACCGGTTCACCTACTTTCATCATCAATAAGGAACGCGTTGGATGGCGTAAAAATAAATCGATAGCCTGTGTGGCATTCGGTTGTAATGCCCAAAAATCCACTGGTTCTAAAGGAAAATCTTGAATTGCCAAATCAGGTTGTAATGCCTGCCAATTTAAAGATTGCTCAATAGCTTGTTGTTGAGAAAATAATGAACTCACGGCTGGTCTCTTTCTAGAAAAATTGACCACATTATCGCATATTTAATGGCCTTGTGAAAATCCACTAGAAAATCAGCATAAAAACACGTATATTAATGCAGTTACCACGTCACTCAATGATAAAAAATGAAATATCAAAAACTCGAAAATCAAGAAGCAAATTGGAAATGGATTTACCTAATTCGTAAACATCGCGAAGGGGAAAATATCACGCGTTATGAAGAACGAAGTTTACAAGAAGCTAAAGCCCAAGAATTATTAGAATCCCAAAATTATCCGGAAAAAATTGAAGAATGGATTAAGAATCATCTTTCTCCAGCCTTACCGATTAAGCTCGATCAGGCCATTCGTGCACGCCGTAAACGCTTTTTTAATGGTGAAAAACAACATACCAAGAAAAAATCCATTGATTTAGAATATGCGGTTTGGCTACGTCTTTCTAAATATTCTAGAAAAATGAAAATGACACTTTCGGAAACAATTACGTATATGATTGACGAAAGAGAAAGCAAAGCGCAATTTGAAAACCAAATGGCAGCAATGAAAACCAGTTTAAAGAATTTATTAAAATAAAAAAGACAAGCTGCAATTCTTGTCTTTTTGAGTTAGGACTAATAGAGAAAAATTTAGAGCATTCGCATTACTCTTGATTATCCACAAGTGGAATTATTTTCGTGGCATGAGATCCTTTGTCTCCGTGGATAACTTCAAACTGCACCTTTTGACCTGCTTTTAATGAACGATAACCGTCCATTTCAATCACTGAATAATGTGCAAAAATATCAGCATCCACGCCTTCTGCGGAAATGAAACCAAATCCTTTTGCATTATTGAACCATTTCACAACACCAATTTCCATAAAAGACCTCTCTAGGCTTCGCCTACTAAAACAATAAATCAATAAGACTCTCGCCTTATCACCTCGTATGGACGTTATATTCAAATATTTTGATCGGTTATGCAATGAGCAATATTCAAAAATGATAAGTAGATCACAAAAAATTTAATTTTCTGGAGTTTTTTTATCATTTTTATGAATTTCTCGTAGTGCTTTCGCCACTATTTGAATCGCTTCTCCACTACTAATCCCTTTTGCCATAAGTTCTTGAATTTGTTCAACTGCTTTTTGCTGCTGTTCGTGTGTTAAGTTAATATCAAACATTTTCCCACCCAAATTGATTCATTAATTGATGCCATTGTTCATCTAAACCTGCTGTAATTGTTATTTGCTCTTTCGTTATTGGATGAATAAAAGACAAACTATTAGAATGTAAAAATAACCGAGAACAGCCAAGATGCAAGGTTAACGCACGATTTTGATGCAAATCACCATATTGCGTATCACCTAAAATTGGGTGAAAAATATGTTTCATATGGCGACGTAATTGGTGTTTTCTGCCTGTATGAGGGATTAATTTAACCAAAGAATAACGCGCCGTTTGATAACGCCCAGCAGGATAAGGCATTTCGACTATTTTTAATCCTTCATAATCAGTAATGGCTTCTTGAGACTCTTTATCTTCTTGAGAAAATTTATCTGCGATTTTATCCAATTGAATTTTTAGTGGATAATCTATCCGCT
This sequence comes from Haemophilus haemolyticus M19501, assembly GCF_000222025.1. Classification (GTDB taxonomy): domain Bacteria; phylum Pseudomonadota; class Gammaproteobacteria; order Enterobacterales; family Pasteurellaceae; genus Haemophilus; species Haemophilus haemolyticus_G. The sequence goes on from NZ_AFQO01000015.1 coordinate 49,997, forward strand.
CTTTTCCCTGTAGATACCCTCGCACTACAGCCAAATAAGATTTCTGAACGCACTTTTGTTCAAACTGTTCACACATTAGGTTCGCAATTTCACTGCTCAATGCAAATAACAACACGCCAGATGTCGGTCGATCTAAACGATGAATAGGAAATACATGTTGGCCAATTTGATCTCGCAAAGTTTGCATCACAAATTGAGTTTCGTGAGGATCTAACCAACTACGATGAACCAACATGCCTGCAGGCTTATTCACCGCAACGAGAAACTCATCTTGATATAAAATTTCTAACATTCTTTCTTGTTCAGAAGTTCTTCTAAAGCAACTAAAGGAGTTAATAATTGTTGTAACTCATTAAATTCCTTCATTGCTTCTTCAATATAAGGAGAAATAGCAATTTTATTTGGCAAGGTTGAACCACTTTCTAACAATGCCTGCATACGTGGAATAAATACCCACTGTAGCCACTCTTCGGCAGACATCGTATCAATTGAAAAAGGTTCTTCACTTAAAAACGCCTCTGCAGCAGGGGGCATCGTTTGCCATAAATTAAGCTGCTGCATGGTAATTTGAAGCTGTTCAAGATGCTGTTTAGTTTGATTACGCATATTTTATGTCCTAATTAATGAATTTTTTTGCAAATACACGCACATTTGAGAAACCATTTTCTTTCAAATATAAGGCTTGTAATTTACTCATTACACCACGTTCACAATACAACACGTAATTTTTACTTTGATCAAGGCTACCAAATTGAGAGGAAAGTTTGTAGAACGGCATTTGAATGACTTCATGTGTATCTGATTCAAATGGATTTTCATCCGTTTCTTCTGGGCTACGAATATCCAAAATCACTTCATTTTCACCCAATACAGAAATTGCCTCTACTTCCACGACTTCTTTTTCTGTTTCTTCTGCGATCTGGCGAATATCTAAATATTTCGCATTTTGTACCGCACTTTCAAGAATCTCAAAATTAAAATGCCCTTCTTCTTCTAGAATCTTTTCTCGAACAGCTTTGATCGTAGGATTTTTTGAAATCACGCCACAAAATTCCGGCATAGATTTTGCAATATCGTCAGTACCAATTTCTTTCGCCATTGCGATAATTTGTTCTTTATCATGGGTAATTAACGGACGTAATACTAAGGCATCACCAGCTTCATCAATCAAGCGTAAATTGGTTAAAGTTTGGCTAGAAACTTGCCCTAATGCCTCCCCTGTCACAATCGCTTCAATATTGAAACGTTGAGCGACTTTACTTGCGGCACGCACCATCATCCGTTTTAATACAACGCCCATTTGGCCGTTATCGACGTTCTCTAAAATCTCACCGACAACCCCTTCAAAGTTAATCGCAATAAAGCGTACTTTATGTGAAGCGCTATAGCGTTGCCAAATATGATAAGCCATTTGTTTAACGCCAATTTCATGGGCTGCGCCGCCAAGATTAAAGAAACAATAATGAACTCGGGAACCACGACGAATCAACATATAACTCGATACGCCTGAATCAAATCCCCCAGAAATCAAAGAAAGCACATCCTCTTGCGTCCCAATCGGATAACCGCCAATACCAGCGTGACGTGCTTTAACTAACATCATTTTGTCATCTTCAATATCAATACGAACAGTCACATCTGGATTTTTCAACCGCACTTTTGCGCTTTCAATATGTTGATTTAATCCACCACCGATATAACGTTCTGCTTCAATCGAACTAAATTTATGTTTCCCCTTACGTTTTACTCGAACACAAAAAGTTTTGCCTTGAAGTTGTTGCGAGACATCAGCAAGCGTCAATTCAAAAATATGATGTAAATCGGTAAACGGTTTTTCTTCAACTTCTAAAAAATGATGAATACCAGGAATACGTTGTAACAAAGCAATTAATTCTTCACGATTTTCTTCATTTTTTGACCGCACTTCAATGTAATCCCAGTGACGTACAACTGCAGTTTCTTCATCATATTTCTGTAAAATATTGCGAATATTAGAGGTTAAAATTTTTGCGAAACGTTTACGAACAGTTTCGCTCTTAATCATAATTTCAGGAAAAAGTTTAACGATAAATTTCATATAAATAGCTTAGGTATTTCTTGGGTATTTAAAGTGGCGAGTATTTTACGCAAAGATAGTGAAAAGTCCACTGGTCCTAGCTTGAAATAATTTTTTAACAACTCAAGTAAAATACAGTACAATGACAAGCAATTTTTACCGTGAAAAAAGGATAATTCCATGGCGCGTAAACCCGCATCTTCACAAGATTTTGAGACAACGTTAGCGCAGTTAGAAAATATTGTTACACATTTAGAAAATGGCGATCTACCATTAGAAGAAGCGTTAAAAGAATTTGAACAAGGTGTGCAATTGGCTAAATTAGGACAAGAACGTTTACAACAAGCAGAACAACGTATTCAGATCTTATTGCAAAAAACAGAAGATGCCCCACTGAATGATTATGAAGGGAATGCTTAATGGGTAACTTTTCTGAAGAATTACAACAGGTTCAAACTCGTATTAACCACTTTTTAGAAGCTCAATTTGAGGGAATTGAAAGTCATAATGCGCCTTTGCTTGAGGCGATGAAATACGCATTATTACTTGGTGGTAAACGGGTTAGGCCTTTTTTAGTTTACGCAACAGGTCAAATGCTTGGCGCAGAGAAACAAACCTTAGATTACGCCGCTGCCGCTATTGAAGCCATTCATGCCTATTCCTTAATTCACGATGATTTACCCGCAATGGATGATGACAGTCTACGTCGTGGGCACCCTACTTGCCATATCCAATTTGATGAAGCTACGGCTATTCTTGCGGGCGATGCGCTGCAAAGTTTCGCTTTTGAAATATTAACTAAAACGCCAAATATTTCTTCTGAACAAAAACTGGCTTTAGTTCAAATTTTAGCGCAAGGCGCGGGTGTACAAGGAATGTGCTTAGGGCAAAGTTTAGATCTTATCTCTGAGCATAAACAAATTAGTTTAAGCGAATTAGAATTAATCCATCGTAACAAAACGGGCGCATTGCTGATTGCTGCATTAAAATTAGGTTTTATTTGTTCTCCGCATTTTACCGACAAAACTTTAGAACAATCCTTAACACAATATGCGGAAGCCATTGGCTTAGCCTTTCAAGTTCAAGATGATATTTTAGATATTGAAGGTGATAGTGCAGAAATTGGCAAACAAGTCGGTGCGGATCTTGATTTAGATAAAAGTACGTATCCCAAATTACTTGGGTTAAGTGGCGCAAAACAAAAAGCACAAGATTTATATCAAAGTGCTTTGTCTGAATTAGAAAAGATTCCTTTTGATACAACCGCACTTCGTGCATTAGCTGAATTCATTATTACTAGAAAAAGTTAATACCGACCGCATCAATGCTCACAAAGTGCGGTCAAAAATTATAACGTTTTTAAAATGACTAACAATATGAACAATTACCCCTTATTATCTTTGATTAATTCACCAGAAGATTTGCGTCTTTTAAATAAAGATCAGCTACCCCAACTCTGCCAAGAATTACGCGGTTATCTTTTAGAATCTGTTAGTCAAACTAGCGGGCATTTAGCATCAGGTTTAGGCACTGTAGAGCTAACCGTTGCACTTCATTACGTGTATAAAACACCATTTGATCAGTTAATTTGGGATGTTGGGCATCAAGCTTATCCACATAAAATTTTAACGGGTCGTCGAGATCAAATGTCCACTATTCGCCAAAAAGACGGTATTCATCCTTTCCCTTGGCGTGAAGAAAGTGAATTTGACGTATTAAGCGTTGGCCACTCATCTACTTCTATTAGTGCTGGATTGGGTATTGCTGTCGCCGCAGAACGAGAAAATGCAGGTAGAAAAACGGTATGCGTAATCGGTGATGGCGCAATTACTGCTGGAATGGCTTTTGAAGCGCTGAATCACGCAGGTTCTGTTCACACTGATATGTTGGTTATTTTAAATGACAATGAAATGTCTATTTCAGAAAATGTTGGCGCATTGAATAATCACCTTGCTCGTATTTTCTCTGGTTCTATCTACTCCACATTACGAGATGGAAGTAAAAAAATTCTCGATAAAGTTCCACCTGTAAAAAACTTTATGAAAAAAACCGAAGAACACATGAAAGGGGTGATGTTCTCACCAGAAAGTACATTATTTGAAGAACTCGGTTTTAATTATATTGGCCCGGTAGATGGACATAACATTGACGAATTAGTGGCAACACTTACGAATATGCGTAATCTGAAAGGCCCACAATTCTTACATATAAAAACGAAAAAAGGTAAAGGATACGCGCCCGCAGAAAAAGATCCTATTGGTTTCCACGGCGTACCAAAATTTGATCCAATCAGTGGTGAATTGCCTAAACACAATACTAAGCCAACTTATTCGAAAATTTTCGGTGATTGGTTATGCGAAATGGCAGAAAAAGATTCAAAAATTATTGGTATCACACCAGCAATGCGTGAAGGCTCTGGCATGGTGGAGTTTTCTCAACGTTTTCCAGAACAATATTTTGATGTAGCGATTGCAGAGCAACACGCCGTCACGTTTGCTACTGGACTTGCTATTGGCGGATATAAACCCGTAGTTGCGATTTACTCGACATTTCTACAACGTGCTTACGATCAATTAATTCACGATGTTGCCATTCAAAATCTGCCTGTATTATTTGCGATTGATCGAGCGGGTATCGTAGGTGCTGATGGCCCAACACACCAAGGGGCATTTGATCTCAGTTTTATGCGTTGTATTCCAAATATGATCATCATGACACCAAGTGATGAAAATGAATGCCGTCAAATGCTCTATACAGGTTATCAATGCGGGAAACCAGCGGCAGTGCGTTATCCTCGCGGAAATGCCATTGGTGTTGAACTAACACCTTTAGAAATGCTTCCTATCGGTAAATCACGTTTAATTCGAGAAGGTCAAAAAATTGCGATTTTAAACTTTGGTACCCTGTTACCATCCGCTTTAGAGCCAGCAGAAAAACTCAATGCAACGGTTGTCGATATGCGTTTTGTGAAACCGATTGATATTGAAATGATTGATGTGCTTGCTCAAAGTCATGATTATTTAGTCACATTAGAAGAAAATGCAATTCAAGGTGGAGCGGGATCTGCTGTTGCAGAAGTACTAAATTCATCAGGAAAATCAACCGCACTTTTACAACTTGGCTTGCCAGATTATTTTATTCCACAAGCGACACAGCAAGAAGCATTGGCAGATTTAAGATTGGATACAAAAGGCATTGAAGAAAAAATTCTCAACTTTATTGCAAAACAAGGTAATTTATAAAAATAAACGCGATGATAACTTCATCGCGTTTTTTCTTAATCAACAATTCTTAAATGGGAAACTGATTTTGTTTTCTTTTTTTCTTCTTGTTTTCTAGGGCTATCTACAGCCTTATAAAAACTAGTTGGTTGTTCAGTATCTGGCTCAGAATTAAGTTCATCGTAAACCTCTTCTGGCTCAAACATCACGCCATCACCATTTTCACGAGCATAGATCGCAAGCGCTGCGCCCATTGGAATATACAATTCACGAGAAACACCTTTAAAGCGAGCATTAAACTGGATGAAATCATTTGTCAGTTGTAAATTGCCCGTAGCATTAGCAGACAAGTTCAATATAATCTGCCCATCTTTCACATATTCGACAGGAACATTCACACCTAAGTAAGTCGCATCAACAACTAAATAAGGCGTAAAACTGTTATCTACTAGCCAATCATAATAAGCGCGTAATAAATAAGGGCGCTTAGGGGAAGCTTTGTATTCCATTATTTATCATCCATTAAATTTTTTGGTGCAGCCTCACCTACAGACTGCAAGAATGAATCTCGACTAAATACACGATCCATATATCCCTTAATCGGTTTACTACCTGGACCTGTAAATTCCACGCCTAAATGTTTTAATTTCCATAACAATGGCGCAACATAACAATCCACTAAGCCAAACTCTTCATTCATGAAATAAGGTGTTTGCTGGAAAACTGGTGTAATCGCTAAAAGTTCTTCTTTTAATTGTTTGAGCGCTTCAGCTTTTTCACTTTCTGTACCATTTTCTGCTTTCTTGAGAGTTGGATACCAATCTTGTTCAATTCGTAACATTAAAAGACGATCTTCTGCTCGAGAAATTGGATACACTTGCATTAATGGTGGATGCGGAAAACGCTCGTCAAGATATTCCATAATAATTCGTGAACTAAACAAAACAAGATCACGATCAACTAACGTTGGCACCGTAGCATACGGATTTAATTCCATTAAATCTTCTGGTAATGCTTGCAAATCAACTTCTTCGTTCTCATAAAGTACACCTTTTTCAGCTAAAACAATTTTTACCTGATGACAGTAAATATCATCTTTATTTGAAAAAAGGGTCATTACTGAACGTTTACTTGATGCGCTGGACATTTATTCCTCCGAAGATCCAAAAATATTCTATATTTTATAAGGGGTGTGTATTCTATCACAAAGCATAGGTCATTTGCCAAACAATTCTTTTTTATTGTTTTATAATCAATAAGTTAGATAACAAAAAAGCAGAGATTTCTCTCTGCTTTTCTTTTTCGAAACGAAAATAAAAATTAACGTTTTGAGTATTGTGGACGACGACGTGCTTTGTGTAAACCCACTTTTTTACGTTCAACGCGACGTGCGTCACGAGTAACGAAACCAGCTGCACGAAGTGCTGGGCGTAATGTTTCATCGTATTCCATCAATGCACGAGTGATACCGTGACGGATTGCACCCGCTTGACCAGAAATACCACCACCTTTAACAGTGATGTATAGGTCTAATTTATCAGTTAACTCAACCAATTCTAATGGCTGACGTACTACCATGCGCGCAGTTTCACGGCCGAAGTAAACGTCTAATTCACGTTGGTTGATAGTGATTTTACCACTGCCCGGTTTGATAAATACACGAGCTGAAGAGCTTTTGCGGCGACCTGTGCCGTAGTTTTGATTCTCTGCCATTTTCTAAACCTCGTGATTAAATATCTAATACTTGTGGTTGTTGTGCAGCGTGTTGGTGTTCAGCACCCGCGTACACTTTTAATTTACGGAACATTGCACGGCCTAATGGACCTTTTGGCAACATACCTTTAACCGCAATTTCAATCACTGCTTCAGGACGGCGAGCGATCATTTCTTTGAAAGTCGCTTGTTTAATACCACCTACATAGCCAGTGTGCCAGTAGTAAAGTTTATCTGTTTCTTTACGACCAGTTACTGCCACTTTTTCTGCGTTGATAACGATGATGTAATCACCAGTATCTACGTGTGGAGTGTACTCAGCCTTGTGTTTACCACGAAGACGACGTGCTAATTCAGTCGCTAAACGACCTAAAGTTTTACCTGTCGCATCTACTACGTACCAGTCGCGTTTAACCGTTTCTGGTTTTGCTACAAAAGTTTTCATTAATTAATTACCAAAAATTAGTTTGATACCCAGTGTTCTTATGAACACAACCATTGATCTTAATCGCCACCCCTTCGAGTGAGATCTCGATAAAATAATGTACGATGGGAATTCGCACATTTACAGGGTCGGTGTATTATACATATTTATTTCATGAATGCTAATTTTTTATGCAATATTTTAGTATTTTTGCTGAAACCTATTTACATTAACTAAATTAATGTTTTTAATGAATTTATTAAAATTGACTCATACATAAAGTTATTTTATTGTTAACTCAAATATCATCATACTAGCTATAGGAATTTTTATGAGCTACGCTAAAGAAATTGACACGCTTAATCAGCACATCGCTGACTTCAATAAAAAAATTAATGTTTCTTTTGAATTTTTCCCACCCAAAAATGAAAAAATGGAAACGCTTTTGTGGGATTCTATTCATCGTTTAAAAGTGTTAAAACCCAAATTTGTTTCTGTTACTTACGGCGCAAATTCTGGCGAGCGTGACCGCACTCATGGTATTGTAAAAGCAATCAAACAAGAAACTGGCTTAGAGGCTGCTCCGCATTTAACTGGTATTGATGCCACACCTGAAGAATTAAAACAAATTGCTAAAGATTACTGGGACAGTGGTATTCGTCGCATCGTTGCGTTACGCGGTGACGAACCAAAAGGATATGCTAAAAAACCATTTTATGCGTCAGATCTTGTGGAATTACTCCGTTCTGTCGCTGATTTTGATATTTCTGTAGCAGCTTATCCAGAAGTTCATCCCGAAGCAAAATCAGCACAAGCAGACTTGATTAATTTAAAACGTAAAATTGATGCAGGTGCAAACCATGTTATCACTCAATTTTTCTTTGATATTGAAAGCTACCTACGTTTCCGTGATCGTTGTGCATCAATTGGTATTGATACAGAAATCGTGCCGGGCATTTTACCTGTAACTAACTTTAAGCAATTACAAAAAATGGCCTCTTTCACTAATGTGAAAATTCCGGCATGGCTTGTTAATGCTTATGAAGGATTAGACGATGATCAAACTACTCGTAATCTTGTAGCAGCAAGTGTTGCAATGGATATGGTGAAAATTTTATCTCGCGAAGGCGTGAATGACTTCCATTTCTATACACTAAATCGTAGTGAACTAACTTATGCAATTTGTCATATGTTAGGTGTAAGACCAGAATAACTTAAAGATAAGATATTTTTCTTCCATAAAATAAGGGCGTTATTTACGCCCTTATTTAAATATAAAAAACTTTAACCGCACTTTATTATTTGACTAACTCTGTTTGCATATACATTAATCGATCAATATCCGTCAAATAATGTCCCAATTCTTGCTCTTCTGGTTTATGCAAATAAGGAATTTTCCCTAAAAGCGGCGCATCAATATGCTCAACAAGCAAATCAACAATTTCTGCATAGTGGCTTAATAATGGATTAACTCGGTTAGCTATCCAGCCCAATAACGGCACGCCTAGCTGTTGAATCGCTTGCACAGTTAATAATGCGTGATTCACACAACCATCTTTAATACCAACCACAAGAACCACAGGCATTTTTCGTTGTGCAACCCAATCAGCAAAACTTTTTCCTTCCGCCATTGGAGTCATTAAACCAAACGAGCCCTCAACCACAACAGACTGATAATTTTGATTTAATCGAGTTAAATCATGATTAATTTTATCTAACTTAATACGCGTCCTATCTTGTGTCAGCATCGGTGCGCTATGGCTAAAGGTATAACTATTAATATCCTTGTAGGACACATTTTCTTTAGTTGAATCCATTAATGTTAATACATCTGAATTTGATAAATTATCATAATCTGATGTATTTTCTTCTTGCATCGCTGGATAAATACTTTCCTCACCGCAACAAGCAATGGGTTTATAGCCAACCACTTGCACACCCTGCTTTTGCAAGGCTTGAATAATCGCACGGGTTGCTGTGGTTTTTCCCACATTTGTATCTGTCCCCGCAACAAAAAAGCTACTCATTTTTATCTCCTTTAAAAAGTGCGGTGGATTTTAAAAGAATTTTTCCTTTAAAAATTTGAGATAACGCAAATTTTCTCTTTTTCGTATCAAAAATAAACAATTTATTTGATCTCACTCAAGCTATTAAATAAACCATCATCTTGTTTTGGTATTTGCAAATAAAATCCTTGTTGTTTAATTTTTTCCAATACCTCATTACTATCTACATTATGTAGCGGTTTGCTCCCAAGTAAATTAAACATCATGACTAATTCTGGTTTTCCAAAGTGGCTCAGTAACACTTCTGGCACTTGAGAAAAATCCTCTCTTTTTGCGATATACAGATAGCTTCCCGGTTTCTTTTTACTTTTATAAATTGCACATAACATATTTTGTTTTCCTAAATAAAAAATCCCTATTAAATTTCTTTAACAGGGATTTTACCATTTATTAAATTGCTTAAAGCATTATTTTGCAGCTTCTTTTACGGCATCAGCTGCTTGAGTTGCTTTTTCAGAAACGGCTTCTTTAACTTCAGTCATTTTAGAAGTCGCAGCGTCTTTCATCGCATCCATTTTTGATGATGCAGCATCTTTCATTGCATCAATTTTAGAGGTTGCAGCATCTTTCATTTCGCTAACTTTAGCTGCAGCAGCATCTTTTACTTGTTCAACTTGAGCCATTGCTGCATCTTTAACTTCAGCAGTTTTCTCTACTGCAGTGTTTTTCACTTCAGTTGAAGCTTGTTTAGCCGCATCTTTAACATCAGCAACAGCATTAGTTGCTGCGTCTTTTGCTTCAGAAACCATTGATGTTGCCGCTTGTTTAGCTGCGTCAACTTTTTGTGCAGCTTCTTCTTTATCGAAACAACCAGTTACCGCTAAAGCTGAACCTAAAACTAATGCTAGTGTTAATTTTTTCATAATTTTCTCCATAGAATAAATCTTGATTACGGCAAAGCCCTATTGCTTTGATGTGGCGTAGTTTACGGAAGTTTTATTAAAAGAAAATAGCTAATACAAAAATTTACATTTCTGATAAATAAATAAGTGTAAAAAAGAGCATTAACACATTGATATTAAATATATTTTAAAAAAGTTCCATAGAAAAATTTTATTTTTTGTAAAGAAATGTATATGAATATATGTTTTAGATTTAATCAATCTTATGAATTTCTTTAGATGCTTGATGCATCAATATTTCTGATTTATTACCATCCCATAATAATTGAGCAATGGTTGCAGGATAAAATGGTATTGGATTTCGTTTTCCATACAGTTCAGCAACGATTTCTCCAACTAAAGGTAAATGAGAAATAATCAATACAGATTTAACCCCATCATGTTTCAGCACTTCTAAATAATCAATGACTGAATGCGCATGGCCATAAGGAGTTATACCCTCCCAAGTTTCAAGTTTATTTTCTAATTCAAAATCAAACGCTTGATTAACTTGATGAAAGGTTTCTTGAGCTCTGACATAAGGACTCACTAAAATACGGTCTAGTGAATTAATTACTAGCGTACTTAAATGCTGTTTTAACCATTCTCCTTGAAAAAAAGCTTGCTTAATACCATAGGCAGTTAAGCGACGAGCTTTATCACTATTAGCCATTACTTCAGCCTCGCCATGACGCATAATAAAAATATTCATTTGCTTTCCTAAGTATTTGATAAAAATAAACCGCACTAAATAAAGTGCGGTTAAAAAATTAATGAGATTTAACTGCTTCTGCAATTTCTTCTGCACATTGTTGTGCAAGTGTAGCGTCTTGGCATTCCACCATAACTCGAATAAGTGGTTCCGTACCCGATTTACGCAATAAAATACGACCTTTGCCTTCTAAACGTTTTTTAACGTCTGCGGCAACAGATTTTACAGCGTCACTTTCAAGTGGATTATCCCCACCCGCAAAACGTACATTGATTAACACTTGTGGGAATAATTTAACCGCACTCGCTAATTCATTTAATGATAATTTATGCTGTGCCATCGCCGCCAATACAGCCAATGACGCAACAATGCCGTCACCCGTTGTATTCTTATCCGCAATGATAATATGTCCAGAATTCTCACCACCAAGCGTCCAATCGTTTTCAACCATTTTTTCCAATACATAACGGTCGCCCACATTTGCACGTAAGAAAGGAACGCCAAGCATTTTCAACGCAATCTCTAAGCTCATATTACTCATTAATGTGCCAACGACACCGCCTTTTAATTGGCCTGAGCGCAATGCTTCACGTGCAATAATAAAGAGAATTTGGTCGCCATCAACTTTATTTCCTAAATGATCGACCATCATAATGCGGTCACCATCGCCATCATAAGCTAAGCCAACGTCAGCTTTCATTTCAACTACTTTCGCTTGCAATGCTGTCACATCCGTTGCGCCACATTTTTCATTAATGTTCAAACCATTTGGATCTGTACCAATTTCAATGACTTCCGCACCAAGCTCTCTCAACACGTTAGGCGCAATATGATAGGTCGCACCATTTGCACAATCTACCACGATCTTATAACCTTCTAGGCCTAAGTGAGCTGGGAATGTGCCTTTACAAAACTCAATGTAGCGTCCGGCTGCATCATTAATACGACTTGCTTTACCTAATTCTGCAGATTCCACACAATCCATCGGTTGCTCTAACATCGCTTCAATGGCTTCTTCAATTTCATCAGGTAATTTAGTCCCTTTTGCTGAAAAGAATTTAATGCCATTATCATAATAAGGATTATGAGAGGCCGAGATCACAATACCCGCTTCAGCACGGAAAGTTCTGGTTAAATAAGCAATAGCGGGTGTAGGCATAGGGCCGGTAAATGCAGCAGATAACCCCGCAGCAGCCAAACCTGCTTCAAGGGCTGATTCCAACATATATCCAGAAATGCGAGTATCTTTACCGATTAAAACCATTTTAGAACCTTGAGAAGCTAATACTTTTCCTGCAGCCCAACCTAATTTTAATGCGAAATCTGGTGTAATTGGATAAGTACCCACTTTTCCACGCACACCATCTGTTCCAAAATATTTACGATTTACCATAACACAATTCCTTTAATTTTTTATCGTTATAAAATCATCAGGCATTTTCTGTTGCCTGCCAAACTTTGAGCATATCTGATGTTGCAGCAACATCATGTACGCGTAAAATTTTTGCACCTTTTTGCGCTGCAATAAGCGTGCCTGCCGCACTGCCTATCACTCTCTGATCGACGGGTTTATCAAGCACCGCACCAATCATTGATTTGCGAGATAATCCCGCTAACACAGGATATCCACTATGACAAAATTCATTCAGATTTTGTAATAATTGATAATTATGCTGTACAGACTTACCAAAACAAAATCCCATGTCCCAAATTAAGTTTTCTTTTTTAACACCAGCAGAAAGACATTCATTAGTACGTTTCTGTAAAAAAGCGAATACATCTTGTACGACATTCTCATAATGAGGATTTGCCTGCATCGTTCTAGGTTGCCCTTGCATATGCATGATACAAACAGGTAAAGCTAGTTTTACTGCGGTTTCTAACGCATTTGGCTCTTGCAAAGCACGAATATCATTAATCAAATCCATTCCAACACTTGCTGCTTCACGCATCACAACTGCTTTTGAAGAATCGACAGAAATCCAGCAATCAAAACGGCTTCGCACCGCCTCCACTACTGGCACAACACGATGCAATTCTTCTTGTTCAGAGACTTCATCCGCATCATTATAAAGGAATGACGGACGCGTAGATTCACCACCAATATCAATAATTGTCGCTCCTTCTTCCAACATTTTTTCAACTTGAAAAAGCGCTTTATCCAAGCTAAAAAACTGTCCTCTATCAGAAAAAGAATCAGGCGTAAAATTAAGGATTCCCATAATCTTAGGAACGCTTAAATCAAGACATTTATTATTCGCGTAAAGTTTCATAAAGTGCGGTTAGTTTTTAGAGTGATTTTGGTGGGCAATTATAGCGAAATACATCCAAGAAAAAAATCATTAGGAAAAAATAAAGCCTTTCCGAAGAAAGGCTTTGATAAGTTAAACATTAAAATCGTCGGTATTTTCTACCGCACTTTCAGGCTTTGTATCATTCGTTGTTGAATTTGCATAAGCAGCCTGTTGAGTTTTCGGCTCTTCCCAACCTGATGGCGGTGTGACGGGTTCGCGATTCATCAATTGTTTGATTTGTTCTTCTTCAATGGTTTCATATTTGACTAATGCATCTTTCATCGCATGAAGAATATCCATATTATCAGTCAAAATCTGTCTTGCTCTCGCATAGTTACGATTTACAATTGCACGCACTTCTTCATCAATTGCATGAGCAGTTTCATCCGACATATGTTTTGCTTTCGCCATTGAACGACCTAAGAAAACCTCGCCCTCATCTTCCGTATAAAGAATCGGACCTAATTTGTCAGAGAATCCCCATTGCGTCACCATATTACGCGCGATATTAGTCGCTACTTTAATATCATTTGATGCACCCGTTGAGATATTTTCTTCACCGTAAATCAAATCTTCTGCTAAACGCCCTGCATACAAGGTAGAAAGCTTACTTTCTAATTGTTTTTGGCTAATGCTAATTTGATCACCTTCAGGTAAGAAGAATGTCACACCCAACGCGCGACCACGAGGAATAATAGTCACTTTGTGTACAGGATCATGCTCAGGAACTAAATACCCCACAATGGCGTGACCTGCTTCGTGATAAGCGGTTGATTCCTTTTGCTTATCCGTCATAATCATTGTGCGACGCTCTGGCCCCATATTGATTTTGTCTTTTGCTTTTTCGAACTCAAGCATGGTGACCATGCGTTTATTCACTCGAGCAGCAAATAAAGCAGCCTCATTCACTAAGTTTGCTAAATCTGCACCAGAATAGCCCGGCGTACCACGCGCTAATGTCATTGCATCAACATCTTGCGCAACAGGCACTTTACGCATATGCACTTTTAAGATTTGCTCACGACCTTTCACATCTGGCAGACCAACAACCACTTGTCGGTCAAAACGGCCTGGACGAGTTAAAGCTGGGTCAAGCACATCTGGGCGGTTAGTTGCTGCAATAACAATTACGCCGTCATTACCACTAAATCCATCCATTTCAACTAGCATTTGGTTTAAGGTTTGTTCACGTTCATCATGTCCACCACCTAAGCCCGCACCACGTTGGCGACCCACTGCATCGATTTCATCAATGAAGATTAAGCAGGGTGCATTTTTCTTAGCCTGTTCAAACATATCACGTACACGTGATGCACCAACACCCACAAACATTTCTACGAAATCAGAACCAGAAATAGTGAAGAATGGAACTTTTGCCTCCCCTGCAATCGCACGAGCAAGTAAGGTTTTACCAGTACCTGGAGGACCAACCATCAGAATACCTTTTGGAATTTTACCACCCAAGTTTTGGAATTTATTAGGATCACGCAAGAAATCAACGATTTCGCCCACTTCTTCTTTTGCTTCATCGCAACCAGCAACATCTGCAAAAGTCACCTTAATCTGATCTTGATTCAGAATTTTGGCGCGGCTTTTACCAAAGCTCATTGCTTTGCCGCCACCACCTTGCATTTGACGCATAAAGAATACCCATACGCCAACAAGGAATAACATTGGGAACCAAGAAATTAAAATTTGGGACAAGAAACCACGTTTTTCAAATGGCGTGCCTTCCACTTTGACTTTTTTGCTTAACAAATCATCAAGCAATTTTTTGTCTTCAAGTGGCGGCATTACGGTTGAATATTTAGAACCATCCGTTTTCGTTACCGTAATTTCATTGGCATCAAAACGCGCTTCCGTCACTTGACCATTGCTTACATCGTAAACAAAGGTTGTATAATCAGTAGAATTATCTACCGAAGAGGAATTAAAACTTTGGTATGCTGTCATCATAATGACCGCTACTACCACCCAAAGCACCAGATTTTTGACCATATCGTTCAAAGTCTAACCTACCTTTCCTAAGTTAAAAAATTTTTTACAAGATACTACACATCATTAGCGATGAAAAGCTATCAAAGCAATTAGCCTTTATAGCCTGTCGCCACAATATATACTTCACGAGAACGTCCGCGTGATGCTTCAGGCTTACGCACTTTCACCACATTAAATAAAGAACGAATTTCTCTTAAATATTCATCAAAGCCTTCACCTTGGAAAACTTTAACAACAAAGCTTCCTTTGGTTGCCAAGACCTGTTTACACATATCTAAAGCAAGCTCGACCAAATACATTGCGCGTGGAATATCCACTGATGGCATTCCACTAAAATTTGGTGCCATATCAGACATCACAACATCAACTTTATCTTCGCCTACGCGCGCTAATAAAGCATTCAAAACATTTTCATCACGGAAATCGCCTTGCAGAAAATCAACACCGACAATGGGATCCATTTCTAAAATATCACAAGCAATCACTCGACCTTTACCACCGATTTGCCCCACCACATATTGTGACCAGCCGCCAGGTGTAGCGCCAAGATCGACCACTGTCATTCCTTGTTTAAATAATTTATCCGTTTGCTGAATTTCATCAATCTTAAAATAAGCGCGTGAACGTAACTTTTGCTTATGCGCTTTTTGCACAAATTGATCACTAAAATGTTCATTTAGCCAGCGAGAAGAACTCGCTGAACGTTTTTTCTTTCCCATAATCTTCTATTTTTGGTAGTAGTTTTGCTTATATTTGGTTACAATCTGCCGAATTCAAGCCAAGGCAGATTGAAATCAGTGAAAAACATTGAGAAAATCAACCGCTCTTTTTAATTAGGAATCCTTATGACAACCTTATCAACCAAACAAAAACAATTTTTAAAAGGTCTTGCGCACCATCTTAACCCAGTCGTTATGCTTGGTGGAAATGGCTTAACCGAAGGCGTACTTGCTGAAATTGAAAATGCACTTAATCATCACGAACTCATTAAAGTAAAAGTTGCTGGTGCCGATCGCGAAACCAAACAACTTATTATCGATGCGATTGTGCGTGAAACTAAAGCAGCACAAGTACAAACTATCGGGCATATTTTGGTGCTTTATCGCCCAAGCGAAGAAGCAAAAATTCAGCTTCCACGCAAATAACAACAAAAGTGCGGTTATTTTCAACCGCACTTTTTTTATTTAAATATAATTCACTTCAATAATATCAAACTCAACGACACCGCCTGGCGTTGTAATATTAACGGTATCATCTAATTCTTTACCAATTAAACCTCGCGCAATTGGAGAATTAACCGAAATCAAACCAGATTTAATGTCAGCTTCATCATCGCCCACAATGCGATAAGTAACTTCTTCGTCTGTATCAGTATTTACAAGCACAACTGTTGCACCAAAAATAACTTTACCATTATTTGGCATTTTGGTTACATCAATAACTTGAGCATTACCAAGTTTACCTTCAATCTCTTGAATACGGCCTTCACAAAAACCTTGTTGCTCACGAGCAGCATGATATTCTGCATTTTCTTTTAAATCACCGTGCTCGCGGGCCTCTGCTATCGCTTTAATAATTTCAGGACGACGTACATTTTTTAAGAAATCCAATTCTTCACGTAATTGTTCTGCGCCACGCACAGTCATTGGAATTTGTTGCATTGTTTTTCCTTTTACTAAATAAAACAAAAACCACGGCAAAATCCTAAAATCTTGCCGCAGTATTATTAAAAATAAACTTGAAATGAGAAAATGATTTACTCAATTTCATTCGGGGCTTATTATTGTTCGTCTAAAAAAAAATAGCAACCATAACAAACCTAATATGAAAAAATTATCTTCAATTTCCACCGCACTTGGATCCTTTTTACTTTCAGTAAGTTTTAGCCTGCCAACTTTCGCCAATATTAATGTTTCAGATTTAACACAAAAATTGCCTGAAGGTTCCAGCGTAGGTTTTATCGCCAAAAATATAAATCAAAACCAAATTATTGCGGATTATAATGGCTCAACCTTTATGCTTCCTGCGAGCACACAAAAAGTTTTTACAGCTGTTGCCGCTAAACTTGCATTAGGTGATCAATTCCAATTTGAGACCGCTCTTTTGAGTAATGGAAAAATTCAAAATGGGAATTTAGAGGGTCACTTAATCGTGCGTTTCACAGGCGATCCTGATCTTACCAGTGGCCAGCTTTATACCTTACTTGCAGAATTAAAAAACAAGGCATCAAAAAAATTAATGGCGATTTAGTATTAGATACCTCTGTTTTTTCTAGTCACGACCGAGGATTAGGTTGGATTTGGAACGATCTGACCATGTGTTTCAACTCTCCGCCATCCGCTGCGAATATTGATAACAACTGTTTTTATGCGGAACTAGATGCGAATCAAAATCCCGGCGAAACAGTAAAAATCAATGTGCCTGCACAATTTCCAATTCAAGTGTTCGGACAAGTTTATGTAGCGGATAGCAATGAAGCACCTTATTGTCAGCTCGATGTCGTTGTACACGACAATAATCGCTATCAAGTAAAAGGATGTTTAGCCCGTCAATCTAAACCTTTTGGCTTAAGCTTTGCCGTGCAAGATACGGATGCTTATGCTGCCGCGATTATTCAACGTCAATTAAGACAATTAGGTATTGAGTTTAATGGCAAAGTCATGCTGCCCCAAAAACCACAACAAGGTCAGCTATTAGCGAAACATTTATCAAAACCATTGCCTGACTTATTGAAAAAAATGATGAAAAAATCGGATAACCAAATTGCCGATTCATTATTCCGAGCAGTGGCATTCAATTACTATAAACGCCCAGCATCCTTTCAATTAGGCACATTAGCGGTTAAATCCATATTACAAAAACAGGGAATTCGTTTTGGTAATAGTATTTTAGCCGATGGTTCAGGTCTATCTCGCCATAATCTTGTAGCACCTAAAACGATGCTATCCGTTTTAGAATACATCGCCAAAAACGAAGATAAATTACATTTAATGGAAGCTTTCCCCATCGCAGGTGTAGATGGCACGATCAGTGGGCGAGGTGGATTAATTAGCCCGCCATTAGTAAAAAATGTTATTGCTAAAACTGGCTCTTTGAAAGGGGTTTATAACCTCGCTGGGTTTATGACAAACGCTCGAGGGGAAAAAGTGGCCTTTGTTCAATTTATTAATGGCTACTCAACAGGCGATTTGGAAAGCAAAACCAAACGAGCCCCATTAGTACAATTTGAGAGTGGCTTATATAATGAAATCTATAAATACTAATAAAGCCTTCTAAAAAAACACCGCACTTTGCCATCCAAAGTGCGGTGTTTTTTTATAGCTTTTTTAAAATACTATTGATTAATGCAATACCATTAAATGATAATAATTTTCATTGCTTAGTTTGTTGTATTTTTTATACTCGTCACTCTTTTTTAACCTAGATTTAACTTTTGGGGAAGCAATTTATGAATTTTAAATTAAGCTTAGTTTACACCGCACTTTTTGCTGGGATTTCTATTTCTGCGTTAGCAGAAACGCAACATAAATCTAATACTGAAACAATTGAACAAATTAATGTTCAAGATACAGGTATTAAACAAAATGGTTATCAAACAACAGGGACATCTGTCGTATCAAAAGCTGAAGTGCCAGTATTCGACACGCCAAACACAGTAAACATTCTTTCAACTAAACTACTAGAAGATCGCAAACCTGAATCACTCATTGACGCGCTTTATAACGTCAGTGGTGTAAGTCAAGCGAATACGTTGGTATGTTTGATGCTATCCAAAAACGTGGTTTCGGTGGAAACCGCGATAACTCAATTATGCGTAACGGTTTACAAGCTGGCCCAGCTAAAAACTTTAGCGCGACAACTGAAACCGTTGAAGTTTTAAAAGGACCTGCATCCGTACTTTATGGTATTCAAGATCCAGGTGGTGTAGTTAATATCATTACTAAAAAACCACAACAAACGCCGAAATATGTAGTGGGCGGCACATTAGGAAATCATAGTTTGTGGGGAACACAAGTGGATTTCACCGGCGGCTTAGGTAATGGCTTTGCTTATCGTTTTATTTATGACAAACAAGAAAAGAACTATTGGCGTAACTTCGGCAAAATTAAAAACACCACTTACGCGCCTTCTCTTTCTTGGGAAAATGACACCACCAAAGTCTTTGTGGCGTATGAGCATAAAGATATTCTTGAGCCGTTTGATCGTGGGACGAATTTATTAACGGCGACAAATTCTCTGCCGAATATTCCGGTCTACCGTCGTTTAGACGAACCGAATAATGAAACCACGGCAAAAACCGATAACATTGATTTTAAAGTTGAGTATAAACTTAACGATAACTGGAAGTTAAACGCCGGTTATAACTATGCCCGTTATGAATATTTCTATAATCAAGCGCGTATTTCGAATATTAATGTTGCAGACACACCGATCCCTGCGGTTAAAAATAAAAAGGGCGTGATCACCTCTCCGGAATTAAAAGCACGCCATGTACGCCGAGCCATAGAGCAACAACAAGGCGATCAACGCGTGCATAGTGGCACATTAAATATCGTGGGTGAATTCGGTATTGGTGAGATTGCTAACCGTTTTGTTGCTGGTGTGGATGTTATGCGTAATATTCGTGATCTTGGTCCAATTTATAATCAAGGCATCATGGATTCCGATATTAATATTGATCATCCAAACTACACCAATCCTGTTGCGCAGAAGAAAAATGGCAATGGCAATGCCTACCAATATAACTATTTAAAAACTGTCGGTGTTTACGTTCAAGATACTGCTTATTTCACTGACCGCTTTATTATGACCGGCGGTTTGCGTTATGAATATTTTGACCAATTTGCCGGCCGCCATTGTTTAAATACAGCAAATTGTGATGTGTCAAAAGGACAAAACGTAACGAAGACCGGTAATACGGATCAGCACGATGGTAAGTTGCTTTATCAATTAGGTGCGGTATATAAATTTACGCCTGATTTTGCCACTTTTGCTAATTACTCGGAATCTTTTCGTCCGCAAATGAGCGTTGCAACTCCTGTTAGCGGCGATTTAAAACCTGAACAAGGTAAATCTTTTGAAATTGGTGCAAAATACGAAAACTCAGGCTTTAATGCGACATTTGCATTATTCAATATCAGCAAACGTAATGTGGCTGAAGCTGTTGGTTCTGGTTCAAATGCGCAATTGAATATCGTCGGCAAACAACGTTCTCGTGGTGTGGAATTCGATCTTAATGGTCAAATTACGGATAGTCTAAGCGTAGCAGCTAACTATACATACACCAAAGTAAAATCACTTGAAAATGAGCTTTATCCTGATGCAGTAAATCAACAACTTTCTGGTGTACCAAAACATCAAGCTTCTTTATTCCTAGCTTATAACGTAGGTGAATTTGATTTTGGTAACATCCGTGTTGGTGGTGGCGCTCGTTATTTAGGTTCCTGGTATGCCTACAATAATACTTATACAAAAGCATACAAATTACCTCATGCCGTGGTATATGATGCCTTTATTGCTTACGATACTAAAATCTCTGGCAAGAAAGTGTCTTTCCAACTTAACGGTAAAAACTTAACAAATAAAACTTACTATCCATCTACCTCTGGTAACGCAACAAATACGTTAATCCCTGTTGCATTAGGTTATGGACGTGAATTTATCTTCAACACTAAAGTTGAGTTTTAATTGAGCGCACAATACGAGGGCGAATATTTCGCCCTTTTTGTTTTGACTTTTATGGATAATAAATGAACTGGCAAACCGAACTTAATAATAGTTTAAACTGGATTTTAACCGCACTTTTTTGGGTGATATTGTGCTTTAGCGTAACAATGTTAGCCTTAAAACAAACTACTTTCGGCAAAAAATTCTGGTGTATTGTCTCTCCATCAATGGATAAAAAAACAAGCATTAAACTAATTTTAATGTTGTTAGTGCTATTTATAATGATATTGTTGGAAGTACGATTTAGTGTACTTAATTCATTTTTTTACAATGGATTGTATAGCTCAATGCAAGAATTAAATATTGAGAAATTTTGGTTCTTTGCAAAACTAAATGCTCTCCTTGTGGTAGCACAAGTTATACATGCCATTGCTGATTACTTCTTTCAACAAGTATTTGAAATTCGTTGGTTGGAAAGCCTTAATGCAACACTTGTTAAACGCTGGCTAAATAAGAAAAAATACTATCGCCTAAAATACGAACGAGATTTACCGGATAATATCGATCAACGTATCGAACAAGATGCGAGAGAATCTATTACCAGTACGGTACAAATTGTACGAGGCGTGATTAACTCGGTGCTCACGACCATTGAATTTACGATTATTTTATGGTCACTTTCTGGCGTATTAACTTTATTTGGATTTAATATCGAAAAAGGCGTCGTTTTCTTCATTTATGCTTTTATTATTTTTGCAACACTCATGTCCGTGTGGATTGGTCGCCCACTAATTAAGCTAAATTTTACAAAAGAGAAACTCAATGGCGATTATCGTTATTCCTTAATCCGTGTACGAGACAATGCAGAAAGCATTGCTTTTTATAATGGCGAGCCAAAAGAACAAACTTTCTTACAACATCAATTCCGTCAAATTATTCATAACCGTTGGTCCATTGTATTAAAAATGTTGGGCTTAAATAGTTTCAACTCTGGGGTAACTCGCGTGGCCAAATTATTGCCTTTAATGTTACAAGCACCACGTTTTTTTTCTGGTCAGATAAAACTAGGAGATATGCATCAAACAGTCCAAGCATTTAACCGATTAATGACCGCACTTTCATTCTTCCGCTTGTTCTATGAGCAATTCACACTCTATCAAGCTCGGTTAAATCGTCTTTATGGTTTTATAACAAAAATGGATGAATTAGATAAACAAAACGTTCATCATCCTTTTCATTGTTCTCATCGTGTCGCCTTAAAAAACTTCGGTATTAAAGATGAACAAGGTAATGTACTACTCAATAATTTAAATATTCATTTAGAAAATGGAGATGCCCTATTGATTCAAGGTGCATCTGGAACAGGAAAAACATCGCTGCTAAAAGCAATTGCAGGAATCTATCCTTTTGAAACCATAGGTATTGCAGAGCATCCATGCATGGGAAGTTTATTCCTGCCACAACGACCTTATATGCCGCAGGGTACTTTACGAGAAGCAATTTGTTATCCAAATATCAATCCAAGTCACACCGAATTAGAACAAACCATGAAGGATTGTGCGCTAGGAAAATATATACACGCACTTAATGCAAAAAATGACTGGCAAGCGATTTTATCGCCCGGTGAACTTCAAAGAGTGGCCTTTATTCGTATTTTACTCACTAAACCAGATGTCGTATTTCTCGATGAAACGACTTCAGCATTGGATGAAACAACCGAGCATTTACTCTACCAAACAATTAAAGAGCATCTGCCCGAAATGATCATTCTAAGCGTAGGTCATCGTAGTACATTACAGCAATTCCATAACAAACAACTAAAATTAGATGTATGTTTATTATGTGAACATTAGAAGATGGCAAGTTAATATATCAGCCAAATATTTAATTTATTTTGATACTAGTCTGAAGAGCGCCTATAAAATTAAAATAAAACTATAAAAAAAGCCCTCGATATTCGAGGGCTTGATTTTTACTATCGTAATAAAAATTAGCGACGTAAACCTAAACGAGCGATAGTGCTTTGGTATAAAGCAAGATCAGTACGTTTTAAGTAGTCTAAAAGTTTACGACGACGAGAAACCATACGTAATAAACCACGACGACCATGGTGGTCTTTTTTGTGCTCAGCAAAGTGAGCTTGTAAGTGGTTGATTTGTGCAGTTAATAATGCGATTTGAACTTCAGAAGAACCAGTATCTTTCGCATCACGACCAAATTCAGCAACGATTGCTGCTTTTTTTTCAGTACTTAGAGACATTTTTTACTCCTAAAAGGTAGTGTTGTTAATACATCATTCGCCGATCTCTAACTCAGCGATGACAAGGAGCTTGCATTCTAGCGATGAATAGGCTTAAATGCAAGGTTTAAAGCTAAAAAAGCCAGATGATTAACATGGCAACCTTCAAATGTTGCCTATTTATCTCCCTCTCATTGCCACATTAACAACTCATCTCTAAATTCATTGAAATAAGAAACGATTATTAATTTACTTTTTACACTTTCTTTTTTTGAATATATATAGTCTAATATTTTGTAAATTACTGAAAAATAAAGACATTCATAGATTCTTCAAAATATAATACGGAGTTCAAGATATATGAGTGATAACTTTAAAACTAATACTTTAGATAATCAATTTTTAACTTATAATGATGAAATTACCGAGCTGTTCATATATCATCCTCATTGCTTCAGAGGACATTACAGCACGCTTGGGTTCGCTTTCGACAGATTTCGAGCGGTTTATACCGTGGAAAGTAGTGGATGATAAAACAAAAGAAAGCGATTAATTTTCACAAAAATCTGCAAACCATATCAGAAATAAAAAACATTTGAGCGTTTTTGCACAATTTTAGTCAATAAGATTTCCTATACTAATACTTCATGTACATCAGAAGAGGAAAAATCATGAAAAAAACGATCTCAACCGTATTTTGTTCGCTTATTGCTGGTACATCTTGTGCAAACTCATCAGTTTTTAGCATTAATGTGCCAGATTTGCCTAAACACGGATTTCACGCTAAAAACTTGTTAAGTGCCGATTATGGTTTTGGTTGCAATGGAGGAAATCTGTCACCAGCAATTTCTTGGGCAAATGCCCCGAAAGGGACGAAAAGTTTTGTAGTAACGATCTATGATAAAGATGCGCCAACAGGCATTGGCTGGATGCATTGGGTCGTTGCAAATATTCCTGCAAAAACTACCGCTCTTCCTGAAGGCATTAAAGCTGATGGTACTAATTTACCACAAGGTGCGCTACAAACCCGCACTGATTTTGGCATGCCAGGCTTTGGCGGAGCTTGTCCACCCGAAGGACAAAAACATCGTTACGAAATTAAAGTCACAGCAGTAAGTGTAGAAACCTTGCCAAATGTGACGGCAGATACAATGCCTGCTGTAGTCGGTTATTTTACTAAAGCTAATGCCCTTGCCGAAGATTCTATTATTGTGGAACATAGTCGTTAAACAGCACTCGATTGCCGAACCTCTAACGGAGAACAACCAAAATATTGTTTAAATTTCACGGAAAAACGTGAATGACTTTCATAGCCAACTTCATAGGCGATTTGTGAAATTGGGCGTTGAGTGAGTTGTAACAAATTCAACGCTCGCATCATTCGCACTGTAGTTAATACTTCCCGAAACGATGTTTTTTCTGCAGCGAGATGACGGCGCAATGTAGCTTCACTGGTATTTAACAATTTTGCAATGTCTCCAATTTTCCAGTGATACTCAAAATTTTCTGAAATTTTCTTACTAATTTGACACTTTAAGGATGGGGTAGAAAATGGATTAAATACACCACCCTGTTCCGACAACCAAGCTAGTAATTCCCACAAGCGAATTTCCACAATACGATCAGGAATTTCATCACTGGAAAGTGCTTTTGAAACAATCGAAAAAGCTTGCTGTATAAAAGGATGTGCAGGTAAGTGAAACAGGCTTTCAAAGGGTTTTGGCTTTGAAAGCAGCCCAAAAAATCTCTCAACCACTGCATTATCAATAGATAACCAATCCGCTTGATATACACCTAGTTCATCAGGTTCATTAATCACATCAAATCGTTGATTTCCTGCCAACATTACCATTTCACCAGCTTGGATAATTTTCTCTCCATTTATCCAACGTAGAATTTTCCGACCACGCCGAACCCAAATAACGGTAGGTTGCGTAAAATAAGATTTATCTAGTTTCAATTTATGTTGTTGTATAATAGTACTTTTTTCAGCAAAATTAGGACGAATGGGCATAAAAATTCCTTGTAAAAGTGCGGTCATTTTAAGTAAATTTTTATGAATGTTCTAGATGATCTGCACCCCAACCTTTCACCTAATCTTTCAATAATTTAATTTTCTCAATTACATTTGTTGTTGAACAACCATTTTCAAAGTTTAGCACTTTAACATCACCGCCATTTGCCCAAACTTCTTTACTGCCTGCAATCTCTTCGGGTTTGTAATCGCCGCCTTTGACTAAAAGGTCTGGTAGAATTTCACCGATTAAACGTTGTGGTGTGTCTTCAGTGAATGGAACCAACCAGTCCACTGATGCCAAACCTGCAAGTACCGCCATACGATTTTCAAGATTGTTAATTGGGCGACTTTCACCTTTTAACCGTTTAACTGAATCATCACTATTTACCGCAACAATTAAACGATCGCCCAATTTGCGTGCATTTTCTAAATAAGAAACATGCCCTGGATGCAAAATATCGAAACAGCCATTAGTCATCACAATTTTTTCACCGCGAGCTTTAGCTTGTGTGACAGCATCTTTTAATTCAGCTTCACTCATAATGCCAAATCCTGTTTCAGGACGAGCATGAATCGCATTTTCAAGTTCCACAGTCGAAACCGTTGAAGTCCCCAATTTACCCACCACAATTCCTGCGGCTACATTGGCTAGGTAACAAGATTCTTCGAAAGAACGTCCATCTGCTAATGCGGTTGCTAATACACTAATGACAGTGTCACCGGCTCCCGTCACATCAAACACTTCTTTTGCAACGGTTGGCAAATGATAGGGTTCTTGATTTGGGCGTAATAATGTCATGCCTTTTTCAGAACGCGTCACCAAAAGTGCGGTTAATTCAATATCAGAAATTAATTTTAACCCTTTCTCAATAATCTCTTCTTCTGTATTACATTTGCCCACAACGGCTTCAAACTCAGACATATTGGGTGTCAATAATGTCGCACCACGATAACGTTCAAAATCAGTTCCCTTTGGATCAATTAACACAGGCACATTCGCTTTGCGTGCAATTTGAATCATTTTCTGAACATCTTTAAGCGTGCCTTTACCATAATCAGAAAGAATCAAAGCACCGTAATTTTTCACCGCACTTTCTAACTTCGCTAATAAATCCTTGCAATCTACATTATTGAAATCTTCTTCAAAATCAAGGCGAAGTAACTGTTGGTGACGAGATAAAATACGTAATTTAGTGATGGTTGGATGGGTCTCTAATGCAACAAAATTACAATCGATTTTTTGTTTTTCTAATAAGTAGGAAAGTGCCGAACCAGTTTCATCTTGTCCAATCAATCCCATTAACTGAACGGGTACATTAAGTGAAGCAATATTCATCGCGACATTTGCTGCACCACCTGCGCGTTCTTCATTTTCTTGTACACGAACTACTGGCACTGGTGCTTCTGGTGAAATACGGTTGGTTGCGCCGAACCAATAACGATCAAGCATCACATCGCCTAATACGAGTACTTTTGCTTGCTTAAATTCTGCTGAATATTGAGCCATTTTAAAATCTCTCTATTTGAATAACCAAAATTGTGGCGATTTTACCACAACTCAAATTTACGATAAACTACGCCCCTAACTTACGTGGAAAGAACAATGAAAAACGAAAAACTCCCTCAATTTCAACCGCACTTTTTAGCCCCAAAATACTGGCTTTTTTGGTTAGGCGTGGCAATTTGGCGAAGTATTTTATGTCTTCCCTATCCTATTTTGCGCCATATTGGTCATGGTCTCGGTTGGCTGTTTTCACATTTAAAAGTAGGTAAACGTCGAGCTGCTATTGCACGCCGTAATCTTGAACTTTGTTTCCCTGATATGCCTGAAAACGAGCGTGAGACGATTTTGCAAGAAAATCTTCGTTCAGTAGGCATGGCAATTATCGAAACAGGTATGGCTTGGTTTTGGTCGGATTCACGTATCAAAAAATGGTCAAAAGTTGAAGGCTTACATTATCTAAAAGAAAATCAAAAAGATGGAATTATTCTCGTCGGTGTTCATTTCTTAACGCTAGAACTTGGCGCACGCATTCTTGGTTTGCATCATCCTGGCATTGGTGTTTATCGTCCAAATGATAATCCTTTGCTTGATTGGATACAAACGCAAGGCCGTTTACGCTCCAATAAAGATATGCTTGATCGTAAAGATTTACGCGGAATGATCAAAGCTTTACGTCACGAAGAAACCATTTGGTATGCACCTGATCACGATTACGGCAGAAAAAATGCCGTTTTTGTACCCTTTTTTGCGGTGCCCGATGCTTGCACAACCACTGGTAGTTATTATTTATTGAAATCCTCACCAAATAGCAAAGTGATTCCATTTGCGCCATTACGCAATAAAGATGGTTCAGGCTATACCGTGAGTATTTCAACGCCTGTTGATTTTACGGATTTACAAGATGAAACAACGATTGCTGCGCGAATGAATCAAATCGTTGAAAAGGAAATCATGAAGGGCATATCACAATATATGTGGCTACATCGTCGTTTTAAAACACGTCCAGATGAAAATACGCCTAGTTTATATGATTAAAAGTGCGGTCGAATATCACCGCACTTTTTGATAGAATTTTCTTAAATTTAAAAATTTAACGACTCATCTAACCATGACAAGCAATTATTCAGCTCAAGAAATTACCGTTCTTAAAGATCTCGAGCCGGTGCAAATTCGCCCCGGTATGTATACAGACACCACTCGTCCGAATCATCTCGCACAAGAAGTTATTGATAACAGCGTGGATGAAGCCCTCGCAGGTTTTGCCACAAAAATTGAAGTAATTTTGCACCCTGATCAATCCATTGAAGTCACAGACAATGGTCGCGGTATGCCTGTGGATATTCATCCTACGGAAGGCGTTTCTGGCGTAGAAGTGATCCTGACTAAACTGCATGCGGGTGGTAAATTCTCCAATAAAAATTATGAATTTGCGGGTGGTTTACACGGAGTGGGGATTTCTGTGGTAAATGCACTTTCTGAACGCGTGGATATTCAAGTCAAACGCAATGGTGAAGTGTATAAAATTGCCTTTGAAAACGGCAGTAAAGTAGAAGAATTGGAAATTATCGGGACTTGTGGTAGACGTACAACGGGAACAACCGTTCACTTCAAACCGAATCCAAAATATTTTGACAGCGCAAAATTTTCCGTTAGCCGCCTACGTCATTTATTAAGAGCGAAAGCAGTGCTCTGCTCAGGGCTTGAAATCAAATTTATTGATAAAATAAACAATACTCAAGACATTTGGTTATATGAAGATGGTCTTTCCGATTACCTTATCGAAGCAGTAAATGGCTTTGAAACCCTTCCGGAAAAACCATTTGTTGGCGAATTTAAAGGAACAAATGAAGCGGTTAGCTGGGCATTACTTTGGTTGCCAGAAGGTGGCGAACTGATTGGCGAAAGCTACGTAAACTTAATTCCGACTATTCAAGGCGGAACGCATGTTAATGGCCTACGCCAAGGTTTGTTAGATGCCATTCGAGAATTTTGCGAATTTAGAAATCTATTACCACGCGGCGTAAAACTTACCGCTGATGATATTTGGGATCGTTGTTCTTACATTCTTTCCCTTAAAATGCAAGATGCGCAATTCGCTGGGCAGACTAAAGAACGCTTATCATCACGCCAAAGTGCGGTGTTTGTTAGCGGTGTTTTAAAAGATGCGTTTAGTCTATGGCTAAATCAAAATGTACAAGATGCTGAAAAATTAGCAGAAATTGCCATTAGTTCTGCACAACGCCGATTACGCGCAGCAAAAAAAGTGGTACGAAAAAAACTCGTTAGCGGCCCTGCATTACCGGGAAAATTAGCAGATTGCGGCTCACAGGATTTAGAAAAAACGGAATTATTTTTAGTGGAGGGCGACTCTGCGGGCGGTTCAGCAAAACAAGCGCGTGATCGCGAATATCAAGCGATTTTGCCGTTACGTGGAAAAATCTTAAATACATGGGAAGTTTCACCTGATCAAGTATTAGGTTCAACGGAAATTCACGATATCGCCGTGGCCCTAGGGATCGATCCTGACAGCAATGATTTATCACAACTTCGCTATGGTAAAGTATGTATTCTCGCAGATGCTGACTCTGATGGCCTGCATATTGCCACTCTACTCTGCGCCCTGTTCTTACGTCATTTTCCGAAATTAGTACAAGACGGCCACGTTTATGTGGCTATGCCACCACTTTATCGCATTGACTTAAATAAAGAAGTCTTCTATGCATTAGAC
This sequence comes from Haemophilus haemolyticus M19501, assembly GCF_000222025.1. GTDB lineage: Bacteria > Pseudomonadota > Gammaproteobacteria > Enterobacterales > Pasteurellaceae > Haemophilus > Haemophilus haemolyticus_G. Next base: position 79,517 of record NZ_AFQO01000015.1, read on the forward strand.
GAAAGTGAAAAAGAGGCGATTTTAGATCGCTTGAAAAATAAAAAAGGCAAACCGAATGTTCAACGCTTTAAAGGTTTAGGTGAAATGAACCCATCGCAATTGCGTGAAACAACAATAGATCCTAATACTCGCCGCCTTGTTCAATTGACTTATGATTTAGAGGAAGACCAAGGCGCAGATACACTAGAACTGATGGATATGTTGTTAGCGAAAAAACGTTCCGAAGACCGTAAAAATTGGTTGCAAGCGAAAGGCGATCAGGTTGATTTATCTGTTTAGACTAAATTAATCTCAGCAAATCTGAATTTTAATAAATTAAGAATATATCAATTAATAGAAACAAAAATGACAAATATCAACTATGAAGGCATTGAGCAAATGCCTCTACGCACCTTCACTGAAAAGGCTTATCTCAACTATTCTATGTATGTCATCATGGATCGTGCGTTGCCTTTTATCGGTGATGGTTTAAAACCCGTTCAACGCCGTATTGTATATGCAATGTCTGAACTTGGCTTAAATGCCACGGCAAAATACAAAAAATCTGCTCGTACCGTCGGTGATGTACTCGGTAAATTTCATCCACATGGTGACAGCGCTTGTTATGAAGCGATGGTGTTAATGGCACAACCATTCTCTTATCGTTATCCGCTCGTAGATGGTCAAGGTAACTGGGGTGCGCCAGATGATCCAAAATCCTTCGCTGCCATGCGTTATACGGAATCACGTCTATCTAAAATCTCTGAAATCTTGTTGAGTGAACTCGGACAAGGAACAGTAGATTATCAACCAAACTTTGATGGAACCTTGGCCGAACCACAATATTTACCTGCTCGTTTACCTCATATTTTATTGAACGGCACAACAGGTATTGCGGTGGGTATGGCAACAGATATTCCACCACACAATATTAACGAAATTGCTGATGCGGCAGTAATGTTGCTAGATAATCCTAAAGCGGGATTAGACGATGTACTTGAAATTGTTCAAGGCCCAGATTTTCCAACAGAAGCGGAAATTATTTCGCCAAAATCAGAAATTCGTAAAATTTATGAGCAAGGTCGTGGCTCAATAAAAATGCGTGCAACTTGGAAAAAAGAAGACGGTGAAATTATTATTTCAGCGCTTCCACATCAATCTTCGCCATCCAAAGTTATTGCACAAATAGCCGAACAAATGACAGCTAAAAAACTGCCAATGCTAGAAGATATTCGAGATGAAGCCGATCACGAAAATCCAATTCGAATTGTGCTAGTTCCTCGCTCAAGTCGCGTCGATACTGATGCGTTAATGGCACATTTATTTGCTACCACAGATCTTGAAAAAAGCTACCGTGTAAATATGAATATGATCGGGCTTGATCATAAACCTGCGGTAAAAGGCTTATTAGAAATCTTAAATGAATGGCTTACCTTCCGTCGCACAACGGTCACTCGTCGCCTTCAATATCGCTTAGATAAAGTACTCTCCCGCTTGCATATTTTAGAAGGCTTGATGATAGCCTTTTTAAATATTGATGAAGTTATCGAAATTATACGTCACGAAGATGATCCAAAAGCAGAGCTGATGGCACGCTTTAATTTAAGCGATGAACAAGCCGATGCAATTTTAAATTTACGCTTACGTCATTTAGCGAAATTAGAAGAAAACCAACTCAAAGCAGAACAAGATGAACTTGAAAAAGAGCGGTCAAATTTAGAAGCAATTTTAGGATCAGAACGTCGCTTGAATACGCTTATCAAAAAAGAAATTCAAGAAGATGCGAAAAAATATGCCAGTCCACGAATGTCTCAACTGGTCGAACGAGAAGAAGCCAAAATGATCTCTGAAAGTGACATGACGCCCGCAGAGCCTGTCACTGTCATCTTATCAGAAATGGGCTGGGTACGTTGTGCTAAAGGACACGATATAGATCCTAAATCATTAAGCTACAAAGCAGGTGATAATTATCGAGCTCATGCTTGTGGCAAGAGTAATCAAGCCGTTGTATTCATTGATAGTACGGGGCGAAGTTATGCCCTCGATCCGCTTTCATTGCCTTCCGCTCGTTCGCAAGGTGAACCCCTTACAGGTAAACTAAATTTACCAGCTGGTGCGACCATTGAATATGTTGTAATGGCCAGCGAACAGCAAGAATTATTGATGGCTTCTGATGCGGGATATGGTTTTATTTGTAAATTTGAAGATTTAATTGCACGTAACAAGACTGGAAAAGCCTTGATTTCTTTACCAGAAAATGCCAAAGTGTTGAAGCCTAAAACATTGATAAATTCTACCGCACTTGTTGTCGCAATCACATCAGCAGGCAGAATGTTGATTTTTCCAGCACAGGATTTACCGGTATTATCAAAAGGCAAAGGCAATAAAATTGTGACAATTCCTGCAGCGAATGCAAAAGAACGCTGTGAATTGTTAGTGAGATTATTGCTCATTTCAGATCAAGCAAGTCTTGAATTTTATTCTGGAAAACGAAAAATTGTATTAAAACCAGAAGATCTGCAAAAGTTCCGCGCAGAACGAGGCAGAAAAGGTTCGACATTACCACGTGGATTACATACCAATCTTGAAATTATGGTAATCGAGCCGTAACACAACGCATAACTTAAACATAACATAGGGAGATCCAATTTATGAGCTATACTTTTAGCACGTATGAAACCCTTGTATTAGCAAGCATAGTCTTGCTGTTGGGCTATTTTTTAGTTAAACGAATTAATGTATTAAAAACATTTAATATTCCAGAGCCAGTTGTTGGAGGCTTTATCGTTGCTATTGGTCTTTTAATTTGGCACAAAGTCGATGGAACATCCTTTAACTTCGATAAAAATTTACAAACTACAATGATGTTAGTGTTCTTCACTTCCATCGGTTTAAGTGCAAATTTTTCTCGATTAATTAAAGGTGGAAGACCACTCGTTGTCTTTTTATTTGTCGCTGCACTATTAATCTTAGGACAAAACGTCATTGGTATTGCAAGTTCAATGGCATTAGGAATCCATCCTGCTTATGGCTTACTTGCTGGTTCAGTAACCTTAACTGGCGGTCACGGTACGGGAGCAGCTTGGGCTGATACATTTGCTAATCAATTTAATCTACAAGGTGCTACTGAAATTGCCATTGCTTGTGCAACCTTTGGTTTAGTCTTTGGTGGTATCATTGGTGGTCCTGTTGCACGTTTCTTATTAAATCGTCAAAAACAAGGTGAAAACCCTGAAAATGATGAAGTCGATGATGTTCAAGAAGCCTTTGAACATCCAACTTACAAACGTAAAATTACTTCTCGTTCTTTAATTGAAACTATTGCAATGATGTCAATCTGTTTGCTTATCGGTCAATATTTAGATGCGCAAACAAAAGGTACAGCACTTCAATTACCAACTTTCGTATGGTGTTTATTTACTGGTGTTATTATCCGCAATATTCTAACGAACATTTTCCGCTTCCAAGTAGCTGAATCAGCTATTGATGTATTAGGTAGCGTAGGTTTATCTATTTTCTTAGCTATCGCTTTAATGTCGTTAAAACTTTGGGAACTTGCAGGTTTAGCTGTCGATGTATTAGTCGTTCTTGCTATTCAAGTTGCATTTATGGCTGCCTTTGCAATCTTCATCACTTATCGTGCAATGGGTAAAGATTATGATGCTGTCGTATTAAGCGCAGGTCACTGTGGTTTCGGTTTGGGGGCAACTCCGACTGCAGTCGCAAATATGCAAGCTGTCACCAGCCGTTTTGGGCCATCGCACAAAGCATTTTTAATCGTTCCAATGGTCGGTGCATTCTTCATCGACTTAATCAACGCTGCGCTATTAAAAGTCTCATTTGCAGTTGTAAATATGCTCGCGTAAAGTGCGGTTGAAATTGATAATGTTTTAGAGAAATGCCTTTATCTTGAATTGATAAAGGCATTTATTTTAAGGAAGAAAAACAAAAGGAAAAATTATGCACGAATTATCTCTTTGTCAAAATATGCTGGAAATAGTAGAACAACAATGTAAAAGTCACGATATAAAAAAAGTTACGGATCTTTGGCTAGAAATTGGGGCACTCTCTTGCGTAGAACCTGATGCATTAAAATTTTGTTTTGACATAACCTTTCAAGGTACGGCTGCTGAAGGCTGTAAACTACATCTCATTCCTATTGCTGCGCAAGCCTGGTGTTGGCAGTGTCAAAAATTAGTTGAAATACAAGCCCATCATGATTCTTGTCCAAATTGTGACAGCATACACTTGCAACGACAAAGCGGCGATGAATTACGTATTAAAGAAATTGCCTTTGAATAAACCGCTCTTTTTAACATTTCAAATATTCTTACCCATATCATATCTCATTAGACATAAAAAAGGACAGGCATAAAGCCTGTCCTAATCATGATAAATATTATAATTAAGCCACAAGTGCGGTTTCTTTTAAGCGTGATTTGAGCTTAGTATATTCAGTTACAACATAGTGCTCAGCCCAACGTTGATCTTCAATTTTCTCGATACGCACCGCGCTGTATTTATATTCCGGAGTTCGAGATCCCGGATTTAAATGTTCAGCCGTGAGTTCGTTACATTTTCCGATCCACCATTGGTAAGTCATATAACACGCACCTTTGTTAGTACGAGAACTTACATCAGCACGAGATATAACTTTACCACGAGATGAAGAAATCCAAACAAGCTCATTATTCTTAATGCCTAACGCTTTCGCATCTTGGTCGTTCATTTGAACAAATCCTGGCTCATCAGCCAATGCAGCAAGTGCACGGCAGTTACCCGTCATTGAACGGCAAGAATAGTGACCAACTTCGCGCACGGTAGAAAGCACTAATGGATATTCTTCAGAAACTTCTTCCATTGGTGGTTCCCAATCGCAAGCAAAGAATTCAGCTTTACCATTTGGACGGTCGAAGATTTGACCTTCATATAAGTATGTAGTGCCTTGATCTTCAGGACCTTCATCTGTACATGGCCATTGAATATAACCCAAGCCTTCCATTTTTTCGTAAGTTGCACCTTTATAAATTGGGCAAAGCTCACGCAACTCATCCCAAATTTCTTTGGTGTTGTTGTAATGCATTGGATAACCCAAAGCTTGTGCCATAAGACTAATGATTTCCCAGTCGTCTTTCACATCACCAACAGGATCCACCGCTTTATAGAAACGTTGGAAACCACGGTCAGCCGCACTATAAACACCTTCGTGTTCAGCACAAGATGTTGCTGGTAAAATCACATCCGCTTCCGCTGCCGTTTGAGTCATAAAGATATCTTGAACAATGATAAACTCAAGATCTTTAAAGGTTTGCTTCATTGCATTCAAATCAGGTTCAGTTTGTAAAGTATCTTCACCCATAATATAGAATGCTTTGAGTTTACCTTCTGCCACAGCATGTGGCACTTCACTCAATGGTACACCTGGTTTGGTTGGAATAGATGGCACGCCCCATGCTTTCGCAAATTTAGCGTTGATTTCTGGATCCGCATAGCTTTGATAACCAGGTAAAGTATTATATAAAGCCCCCATGTCACATGCGCCTTGTACGTTGTTTTGACCACGCACAGGGTTTACACCAACATTTGGTTTACCTAAGTTACCGGTAAGCATTGCCAAGCTTGCCAACGCACGTACAGTTTCCACACCTTGACGGAACTGACATACCCCCATACCCCATAAGATTGTTGCAGTTTCTGCTTTCGCATAAGTGCGGGCAATTTCTCTCAACATTTCAGGCTCAACGCCAGTGATATGTTGAGTTGATTCAGGTGTATAAGCTTTTACAGTTTCATAGAACGCATCGAAATTTTCGGTATGTTCATCAATGAATTTTTGATCTTGTAATCTTTCTTCAAGAATCACGTTCATCATTGCATTCAAAAATGCGACGTTACTGCCGTTAGCAAGTGGCGCATAAATATCAGCAATACGAGCGGTTTCAATTTTACGAGGGTCACAAACAATAATCTTCGCCCCTTTTGCTTTTGCGTGGTTAATACGACGCGCCACAATAGGGTGAGATGTTGAGGCATTATAGCCAAAGATAAACACGCATTTAGTGTCTTCAATCTCAACGATTGAGTTGGACATCGCGCCATTACCCACTGATTTGAGCAGACCTGCTACAGATGGGCCATGTCAGACACGTGCACAACAGTCAATGTTGTTATTGCCTAATACCGCACGAGCAAATTTTTGCATAACGAAATTCACTTCGTTACCTGGTCCACGAGAAGAACCCGTTACCATAATTGACTCGTTGCCATATTTTTCTCTAATTTCTTGTAAACGTTTTGCTGAATAGGAAATTGCTTCTTCCCAGCTCACTGGCGTGAACGGCTCACCACGTTTGTAGCGAATCATCGGTTGAGTTAGGCGAGGAGTGAGGATTTTTGTGTCATGCACGAAATCCCAGCCATAATATCCTTTCAGGCAAAGCTCCCGTTCGTTTGTTTTACCGTTTGCACCTTCAGCACCCACAATTTTGTTGTTCTCAACCAATAGATTGATCTTACAACCTGAAGCGCAATACGGACAGACAGTAATCACTTTTTTAATTGTCATAGTAATGTCCTTATTTTAGATAACCAGAATGAATTACTCATTCCGAGTAATATAATACGCCTAAATAAAGAACATAGGCTTATAAATTCTGTGGATTTTTTGATATAAAACAGGTTTTAGCTAGTTTTTTAATATTCTGAGAAAACTCAAAGAAAAATGACCGCACTTTTGATAGCGAGGTCATTAGAAGATATGTATAAAAATTGGTATGAATAATAAGGCTTTACAAATATCAAATTTTATTTATTTTTCTTATCTGCTTTTCAACATAATTTATCATCTGTAACGCAATATCAACCCCGATTGTTTTTTCAATCATTTCCAAGCCTGGACTTGCATTTACCTCTAAAACCAATAATCCATTTTTCGAACAAATTAAATCCACGCCAGCTATATCTAAACCGATAGCTTTTGTTGCTTGAATGGCTAGCTGCTTTTCTTCATCGCTTAGAGTAATTTTTTCGGTTTTTCCGCCACGATGACAATTCGCTCGAAACTCACCATCTTGTCCAATTCTCTGCATCGTTGCTACAACTTGATCACCAATCACAAAACAACGAATATCCGCATTGCCCGCTTCTTCGATAAAATCTTGCTGTAGCATAGATATATTGGTTTGTTTAAAAGCTTCCATAATGCTCACCGCACTTTGTGGTTTTTCAGCCAAAATCACTCCAATTCCTTGTGAACCATTTAGCGTTTTTAAAATTGTCGGCGAACTGATATGAGGTGTCGTCACCTGAGCTTGTACTTCACCGCCACTTAAAAGTGAATTGGGAACAGGAACACCAACCTTCAGCAAAAGTTGTAAACTTTTCCACTTATCACGCGCATTTAAAAATGCCTGAGATGAATTTAAACAAAAAGTCCCTTTGCCTTCAAAATGCTGTAAGACTGAGCATCCCATTTGTGTACTTGTTGTGCCAAATCGAGGCAAAACAGCATCATAATCAGGCAATAAATAAGGTTTAGACTCCGAATTTTCTTGATGAAAAATCTGAAAGTGCGGTGAATTTTGTGAGAGTTTTAAGAGACAGCGATTCGGATCTAAAATATCCATCTCATGTCCTTGATGTTTAGCCGCTTCTTTTAAGCGTTGGCAACTATAAAGACGAGGTTCGCGGCAAAGCATTAGTAATTTCATAATATTTAACTCATTGTCTACGATGTTCCGTATATTACACGAATAAAAACACTTTATGTAGACGATAAAAATCAGGTAGAATTGCCTAGAATTTTTAACTCAAAAAAGGAAATCTTATGTTCGTTGTTATTTTTGGTCGTCCTGGCTGCCCTTACTGTGTACGTGCAAAAAACCTTGCTGAAAAATTAAAAGGCGAAGTTGCTGATTTTGACTATCGTTATGTGGATATTCACGCGGAAGGCATTACCAAAGAAGATTTATCAAAATCAGTTGGTAAACCAGTAGAAACAGTACCACAAATCTTTATTGATGAAAAACCAATCGGTGGTTGCACTGATTTTGAAGCATTAATGAAAGAACAATTTGGTATCGTTGCTTAATTTTTCTTTTTAATTTATACAAAAAAGCCACTTTCAATTGAAAGTGGCTTTTTTCATAAAAGAGTTTTAACCGTTATAACGTTTAAAAATTAATGTTGCATTCGTACCACCAAAACCAAAGCTATTTGACATTACAGTTTGTAATCCTGCATTTTCTTTCGTCTCAGTAACGATGTTGCAACCTTCAGCGGCTTCATCTAAGGTTTCGATATTAATACTTGGTGCAATAAAGTCATTATCCAACATTAATAACGTGTAAATTGCTTCGTGTGCACCCGCAGCCCCTAAAGAGTGACCAGTCATTGATTTGGTTGAAGAAATCGCTGGGATTTTATCACCAAATACATTTTTGATTGCACCTAATTCTTTCACATCCCCTACTGGTGTAGATGTGCCGTGTACGTTGATGTAATCAATTGGGGTATTGACAGTTGCCATTGCTTGTTTTATACAACGCTCTGCACCTTCACCGCTTGGTGCAACCATATCGTAACCATCAGAAGTTGCGCCATAACCTACAATTTCAGCGTAGATTTTTGCACCACGAGCAAGTGCATGTTCTAATTCTTCCACAACTACAACTGCACCACCACCTGCAATAACGAAACCATCGCGGTTTGCATCATAAGCACGAGATGCTTTTTCTGGCGTTTCATTGTATTTAGTTGAAACTGCACCCATTGCATCAAACTCAGTAGCACATTCCCAAGATAATTCTTCCGCACCACCAGCAAAAACCACATCTTGTTTGCCTAATTGAATTAATTCAACCGCATGACCAATACAATGTGCAGAGGTTGCACAAGCAGAACTGATTGAATAGTTCACACCACGGATTTTATAAGGGGTGGCTAAACAAGCGGAAACACTTGAAGCCATAGTTTTCGTTACTGCATAAGGGCCAATTGCTTTTACACCGCGAGGGCCACGTACCGCATCACATGCCACTAATTGATTATGTGCAGAGCCCGTACCAGCACCAATCACTAAACCAGTACGATCATTAGAAACCTGATCTTCTGTTAAACCTGCATCTTCAATCGCTTCACGCATAGAAAGATAAGCATAAGCCGCTGCATCACCCATAAAACGGAACACTTTACGATCAATGTGCTCGCTTGGGTTTAATTTGATTGTTCCGGCAACATGACTACGCATATTCATTTCCACAAACTCAGGTACAACTTCAATACCTGATTTACCTGCTTTTAATGAAGCCAATACTTCTTCTTTGTTGTTACCGATACTTGAAATAATCCCAAAGCCTGTAATTACAGCTCTTCTCATTGCTTCTTCCTTATTGTTTTATATGTAAAAATAACGGCTCAAAATTACTACGAAATAAAAATATTTCAAGCAATAATTCATTTGTTCGACCAGTTTAGAAAATCGCGTTATTATACGCAAATTTCATTAGGCAAGGAAGGAATAAAAAATGACCTTTAGCGTCCAACATGCTGAGATTCACTTCAATCAAAACCATATTCCCGTCTCAGATCAATTCGATGATGTCTATTTTTCTAACGAAAATGGATTGGCAGAAACAGATTATGTTTTTCTACAAGGTAATCAACTTTGGGAACGTTGGATAAGCCACAACGAGGCTAATTTTGTCATCGCTGAAACAGGATTTGGTACAGGATTAAATTTCTTTGCGGCAACCAAATTGTTCCGTGAATTTCGCCAACAACACGAGAATCATCCTTTAAAACGCCTAAATTTTATTTCCTTTGAAAAATATCCGCTAAAAATCACCGCACTTTCACAAGCTCATCTTGCCTATCCGCAATTTGAAGATTTAAGTGCTCATTTGCAACGTTATTGGCCTTCATTGATTCTAGGTTGTCATCGTATTCATTTTGAAGAGACCACGTTAGATTTATGGCTGGATGATGTATCAGAAAACTTGCCACAACTTGGCGATTATATGAATGAACGTATTGATGCTTGGTTTTTAGATGGCTTTGCTCCAAGCAAAAATCCTGAAATGTGGAATGATGATCTCTATAACCTAGTGTTCCGTTTCACTAAACCCAATGGTTCTTTTGCCACCTTTACCGCAGCAAGTGCGGTCAGAAAAGGACTTGAATCCGCAGGCTTTCATGTGACAAAACGTAAAGGCTTCGGCAAAAAACGAGAATGTTTAAGTGGGCTAAAAATACAATCAAAATATACCGCACTTTCGACACCTTGGTATCTTGCTCAGCCTGCGAAAATGGAAAAACAAGATGTTGCTATTATTGGCGGTGGAGTTGCGTCTCTTTGTGCCGCCATTTCCTTAGTAAAACGTGGGGCAAAAGTCACCATTTATTGTGAAGATGAAGCGCTTGCACTTAATGCCTCAGGCAATAAACAAGGCGCATTTTATCCGCAACTTAGCGATGATAATGTGCTCACCGTTGATTTTTACCTGCACGCTTTCAGTTACGGTCGCCAATTACTTGATTGGGCAATCGCACAAAACATAGTGTTTGAGCACGAATTTTGTGGCGTGGCACTATGTGCTTACAACGAAAAAAGTGCGGTTAAATTAACAAAGATTTCTCAGCTTGGTTTGCCGAACGAAATCTTCCAAATGCTAAATGCTGAACAACTCAGTAAAAAAGTGGGATTACCTCTTAATTGCGAAGGCGGTTGGATTGAACAGGGGGCTTGGCTTGCACCAAGACAATTTGTTCAAAATGCCTTTTCATTTCTTGAAAAGCAGAGTGTCGTCATTAAAACCTCACAAAAAATTACCGCACTTTCTCAACAACAAAAAGGTTGGGAACTAGAAAATACGCAAGGTCAAAAATACTCCCATGAAGTCGTCATTCTTGCGAACGGATATAAAATTACTGATTTTATTCAAACAGAAAAGCTACCGCTCTACCCTATACGCGGGCAAGTCAGCCAAATTCCAACATCAGAAAACTTACTCAAACTAAAATCGGTGCTTTGTTATGATGGTTATCTCACCCCAGCCGATCAATTAAAAACCTCACATTGCATCGGCGCAAGCCATGTTCGTGATAATGTTGATCGCCACTTTAGCGAACAAGAACAACTAGAAAATCAACAAAAACTCCAACAAAATATCGCCCAACCTTGGACGCAAGATGTGGATACATCAGGTAATCTCGCTCGTGTAGGCATCCGCTGCTCTGTAAGAGATCTTGCCCCAATGGTTGGAAACGTGCCTCATTTTGAACAGCAACAAGCGGATTATTACAATCTATTCAACCTCCGCCGCCGTAAACAACCTATTCAAAGTGCAGCCAATTTTCAGAATCTTTTTTTAACGGCAGCCTTAGGTTCTCGCGGGCTGACCTCCGCCCCACTCTTAGGTGAAACCTTAGCTTCAATCATTTATGGCGAGCCATTACCAATAAGCGAAGCTATATTGCATAACCTTTCAGCTAACCGAGCTTGGGTAAGAAAATGGTTGAAAGGTTCAAAAGTTGAATAAATTCATAAGATTCAGAGCCTTACAAAAATAACTTTAACGTGTTAAAATCAAACAAAATTTAAATATAAAAATGAATACAAAAATGCTATGCAATCAATCAATCAATCAATCAATCAATCAATCAATCAATCAAATTGTAGGATTTGTTAAAACTTGCTACAAGCCTGAGGAAGTATTTCATTTTCTTCATCAGCATTCCATTCCTTTTTCCTCCATTGGAGGAATGACCAATCAAAATGTTCTACTTAATATTTCTGGAGTTAAGTTTGTATTACGGATCCCTAATGCCGTAAATTTATCACTTATAAATCGAGAATATGAGGCATTCAATAATGCACAGGCATATCGTGCTGGTTTGAATGTAGAAACTCCCGTATTAGATGCCAAAAGTGGCGTAAAACTGACTCGTTATTTAGAAAATAGTAATACTTTAAGCCAGATACAATTAAACGAACAAAGTTGTTTGTCTCAAGTTGTGAATAATTTATATCGTTTACACAATAGTGAATTTGTTTTCCGTAATGTATTTAGCGTATTCGATGAGTTTCGCCAATATTTTTCATTGCTAGAAAACAAATCCGCTTTTTTCCAAGCAGATCCTAGAATGGATAAACTTTCAACCGTATTCTGGCAGTTTGAAAATATCAATAAAGGCTTAATTTTACGTCCGTGCCACAATGATTTAGTCCCTGAAAATATGTTATTACAAGATGATCGGCTATTTTTTATCGATTGGGAATATTCGGGCTTAAATGATCCGCTATTTGATATAGCTACTATCATTGAGGAAGCTCATTTATCGAAAGAAGCTGCTGATTTTCTATTAGAAACCTATTGCAATCAGACAAATAAATATCACAAGACAGAATTTCAAATAGCTCACAAACGGTTAAAAATCCATCGTTTTTGCCAAAATGTATTGTGGTTTTTATGGACAAAAGTAAAAGAAGAACACGGCGAGAATTTTGGCGATTATGCATTAAGACGCTTGGACGCGGCATTTAAACTTTTAGAGGAATTACCGTGATGCACGGTTATCTATTTGGCATACTATCCGCTATATTTTGGGCATTATCTGGACTGTTGTATAATGAATTGCCATTAAGTGAATATACTGCGTTAGGGAAAGTAATTTCATTGCTTTTTTTAATTGATTTTTGCTCGTTATTAGTTATCGGCATCACATTATGGCGAAAAAGTGCGGTAGATTTTCAAGGCGTTTTTTGGCGACCTGCGTTATCTGGCGTATTAGGTGGACCAATAGGAATGTCTGCCTATTTATTAAGCATTCATTATTTAACAATCTATTATGCTGCACCGCTTTCATCTCTCTTTCCTGTTTTCGCTGCGTTAATGTCTTATTGGATTCTAAAAGAAAAAATTACCAAAACAGCCCAATTCGGATTCGCCTTGGCTATTATTTCTTCTTCGTTGCTTGCTATTGAAGTAGGACAAGAAATAACCTTTAATACTATCGGTTTTATTTTTTTAATAATTTGTATATTAGGGTGGTCATCTGAAATAGTGATATCCTCCTATACAATGCGTTCTCTCTCTGGACTTCAAGTGTATTTTTTAAGGCTATGTGGTTCAACTATTGGTTATTTATTGATTCTATTTATTCTTTCCTTGAAAGATTTCTCACTAGATATACTTAGTTTTAATTATATACAAATTTCTGGTGTAATAATCTTTGGGGCATTATCTTACTGCTGCTATTACCAAGCGATTTATCTGTTAAAACCAATCAAAGCAATGGCATTAAATATCACATATTCTGTATGGGCAATTGGACTTGGTTATCTGCTCTATAAACAGCCAATTAAGCCCATTACCTTACTACTCACCTTATTATTAAGTGCAGGAGTGATCGTTACACTTTATTACAAAGGGGAACAAAAATGAATGCGATTATTTTAGCTGCAGGATTAGGCAGTCGTTTTAAAGACATCACACAAAGCACACATAAATCATTGTTAGATATTCACGGCACACCTAACTTAGAACGGACACTGGCGTTTTTACAGCAAGCGAATATTGATAAAATTGTCATTATTACTGGGCATTTGCACGAACAATTCGAGTATCTAAAGAAAAAATATGACTGCACCTTGATTTACAACGAAAAATATCGCGAATATAACAGCATTTATTCCTTTTCTCTGGCGCAAGACTTCTTTAATGATTGTTATGTTATTGATGCGGATGTAGTGCTTAATCGTAATATTTTTCTAACGAAACCATCACACAGCAAATATTTCACAGTTATTCGTTCGAACACTCATAATGAATGGCTACCGATTTTAAATAACAATGGGCAAGTAATGCGTATTGAGATTGGATCATTAAACCAGCCTAGCTTGTCAGGGGTATCTTATTGGACAACTCGGGATTGCAATATCATTCTAGCTTTGCTCAAAGAATACACAAGTGAAGTGCGGTTAAAAAATCCAAAACTTTATTGGGATACCATTCCGATGGAATATATAGAGAAATTGAATATCTATACGGAACAACTTAACAGTGATGATATATTTGAAATGGATAACCTTGATGACTATCACCACATTTTACAAAAATTGACACCAAACAAGGAAAAATAATGAAAAAATTAACGCTCAGAGAACAACAACTCGTTTGTCTCAATATATTAGATTATTTCCACGCATTATGTGAGCGACACCAAATTCACTATTCTCTTGGTGGTGGAACATTAATCGGTGCAATACGCCACAAAGGCTTTATCCCTTGGGATGATGACATTGATGTTTATATGCACCGTGATGAATATCAAAGGTTCGTTGATGTTTGGTTTCAAGAAACTCACGAATACTACAATATAGAAACGGCGGAAGATATACTTGCTCAAAAGACTGGAGAAATGGCAAAAATCTTTGATTGTCGTACTCAAATAACCGAAATTGCTGGAAAAAAAAGTGCAATGTTTATAGATATATTCATCTATGATGGGGTGCCAAATGATCCAAAGATCATCTGCTCTTTTATGAAAAAATATAGAAGAACTCATCGTCGTTTCTATTCTTGCAAGAAAAGATGGTTAAGAGAAAAAGAAAATACCTTATGGAAAGCAATACTTAATAAATTGAGCCATTTAATATTTTCCAAAATGCAAAAAAATCTAGAGCAATTTCAAATAACATATCCAATAAAACAATGCGATTATATTGGTCTTGTATTATCTGATTATGACGATTGCGGAGGATGGCAAAAATCTTATATGCCGAAGGAATATTTTAACCATGTTATTTATAAAGAATTTGAAGGACGACAATTTCAAGTAATGAATGGATATCACGAACACTTAACACAATATTATGGAGATTATATGAAGCTTCCACCAGAAGAAGACCAAAAGCCACATCATATTCAAGAAGCGTATATTTTGTAAGCGAAAGGGCAGATTTAATTCTGCCCTTTTTCAATTATTACTTCACTTTTCCACAATTCAAACAATACAAATATTGACCTTTAGGATCATTAAATTTAGTTAATACATTCAATTCTTTTTGTAATTTTTGAATTGGAGCTGGCAAACCTAGCCATTTAACTAATTGCTGTTGCGTACCTTTTTTAGTATCGCGCAATAAGGTGCTAATTAAACTAACGTTATCATCTGTAAACCATTCCACGCTAAAATCTTGTACGGCAGTATCTTGGCGTTGATTCACTAATTGCTCTGCTTTATTGACCGCTTCATTAAAAAAACCTATCTCATCCACTAAACCATTTTGGAATGCATCACTGCCTAACCAAACCTGACCTAGAGCCAGTTTATCTACTTGTGTTTTAGAAAGCTGACGACCTTTGCTAACAATTTCTAAAAATCTGTCATAACCGTGCTCAATTTCTGTTTGATAAATATCTTGCACGGGTTTTGCTAATGGAGAAAACGCAGATGTCTTAGCTAATTCAGTGGTTGAAACACCATCTGCATGCACGCCTATTTTCTTAATACTATTTTCGAAAGTCGGGAACATCGCGAAAATACCGATAGAGCCTGTAATAGTGTTTGCATCGGCAATAATATAATCTGCAGTAGATGAAATCCAATAACCGCCTGATGCTGCCATTGCCCCCATAGAAACAATCACAGGCTTTCCAATTTTCTGTAAATTTTCCGTTTCTTGTCGGATAATTTCTGAAGCAAAAGCACTACCGCCAGGTGAATTAACGCGTAGAATCACGGCTTTCACAGAATTGTCATCATGGGCTTTACGAAGAATTCGTGCAATGGTATCACCACCTGCATTTTCATCATCACTTTCACCATCGATAATTGTTCCTTCAACATTCACGACTGCAATTTTATTCGGTACATTGTAATGTTCTAAACGATCAGGCAGTTGAGTCAAATAATCATCAAGTTCAATCAGATTCGCTTTCCCGTCACTCCCTTTACCAAAAAGTGCGGCTAGTTTTTTATCTAAATCCAAACGAGTTACAACATCAGTTACTAATCCACGTTGTTGGACATAAGCGGTACTATTGCCTTTTAACGCTTTAAGATCCGATAAATATTGTTTCGTATTCGGCAAAACGTTATCTTTCTTAATCTTGCGATTTTCACTGACGGATAAAACATAATTATTCCACATTTCACCTAACCAACGCTGCATATTTGCTTTTGCCTCAGCTGACATATCGTTGCGTAAAAATGGTTCAACTGCTGATTTATACGTTCCTACGCGGAAAATATGTGGTGTAACGGCTAATTTGTCTAGCATCTCTTTAAAATACAAATTCTCTTGCGATAAACCGTGAATATCCACGCTTCCAATTGAATTTAAATAAATTTCATCAGCAAAGCTCGCTAAATAATATTGTCCTTGTGAATAATTATCTGCATAGGCGATCACTGGTTTCCCTGCATCTTTAAAGTGACTGATAGCACCACCAATAAAATCTAATGCGGGTAAATCTGCCCCTTCAAAATAATTAAGATCGAGCACTAATCCTTTAATTTTAGGATCATCTTCCGCTTGTTGAATGGCAAATACCACATCAAACGTCGAAATTTTTCGAGGGACGTGCTCGCCATTCAATTCGCTTAGCGCATCTTGCCAACGAAGTGTTTCATCTCGGTTGTCCGCTAGATAGCCATCTAAATTCAGTAATAACGCGCCTTCCCCTGTTAATGTTGTAGATTTTTTTCCACCGCTTGAAAAGCTAATAATCGCCACTAGCAATAGTACAAAGCCTAAAAACACAACATTCATCACAAGATCACGAATAAAACATAGCGCTTTCCAACATAATTTTAATACTCGAAACATACAAATTACCTTTAAAAAATTTGCGCTAGAGTATCACAAAGCCTTGTCAAAAACTATGCTATAATCCACCGCACTTTTATTCATCGGGAATAATAAAATGGACGCGTTAACTCTTTTAACAACAAGAAAATCAAACAAAAAATTGACCGCACCTGCGCCTAATACAGAACAATTTAAACTTATTCTCCAAGCAGCAATGCACGCACCAGATCATGGAAAATTACATCCTTATCATTTTGTTGTAATGGAAAATGATGGATTAAATAAATTGGAAACGCTACTTAAAGCAGCCGTTGTGGAATTTGATTTGGGTGAAGAAAAATTAAAGAAAGCTGAAAATTTAGCACATCGAGCACCTATGGTCATTGCTGTCGTAGCAAAGATCGACCCAACTATCGCTAAAGTACCTGGATGGGAACAAATGTTGAGTGCAGGCTGTGCAACTTATGGATTACAACTGGCTGCACAAGCGCAAGGATTTGATAATGTTTGGATTTCAGGGAAATGGGTTAATGGCACTGCATTACGAGAAGCTTTCGGATGCTGTGAACAAGATCGTGTGATTGCGTTAGTCATGATTGGCACAGGCATGGAAAAAGCCGAACGTGAATGCCGTGTTATCGATACAAAAGATTTTGTAACCTATCTATAAAATATTTCTTGCTTTCCTCAAGACTTAGAGGAAAGCAAAATATTGCACTACTCTTCTTCCAATTCATCCGCCATCGCCGCCAATATTTCTCGTGTAAGAAGGGCTAATACACGATAAAAAGGCAAAGTTGCTTGAGTTTCTACTTGAGTTAAAAACTTCGCTGCACAAGGCAATAAAAAGGTTTCAAAGAATTCTTGTTGAGCCACTAAAGAATCCGAATTATCTTCAAGCCAAGAGGCTGTGAGCAATAATAAAGCAAAATGATCCGCACTTTCCACCTCTGGCATATTGCGTACAAGGCGAAAATTCATAAATTCTTCAACATCAATGTCATAAGCTGAAATAGCAGTCATAACTTTACCATTGGTACCAAATAATTTTTGATACTCTTGGTTCAATAAATCGAGATCAATTTTAACTTGTAAGCTATTCAGCGCTAATTCACTTTCTTTATCAGTATCTAACGCCCAAACTTGACTCAAACCTTTTTGCTGTAACCAAACAAACGCGCCTGCAAGTACTTCATCAATAGGAGAACGATAAAAAAGATTACCGAATAATCGACTAATTAATGAAAAATTATTAATTTGTTTTTCAGACATTACGCTTTTTCCTTTAAAAGTGCGGTCAATTTTTCTTTTGTTTTTTGAGCGGCAAGTTCAATCATTGCTTTGCGCGCCTCATCATCAATTAAATGAATATCACCGAATAATTCAAACTCAACATTTTCAATGCCACAGTAATTAAACAATCCATTAATTAAACAATGATTGAGGGACTTATCCACACCAAATTCTTTATATTTATCAACATTACTGCCAATCGTAATAAATTGCTGCATTTGCTTATTTTTGAGCAATCCCACTGATTCGCCGTTTTCCGTTTTATAGGCAAAGCCATGGCTTAATACGCGATCTAAATAGCCTTTCAAAATTGCTGGAAATCCCATCCACCAAAGAGGATAAACCAACGTAATAAAATCCGCTTGAAGAATAAAATCATGCTCTTGCTGAATATCTGCTGGAATAATACCTTTGTTAGCATTCTGCAATTCTTCATGAGATAAAATTGGATTGAAATTCATTTCATAAAGATCACGAAAAAATACATTTACACCATTTTCTTGACTAACTTGCTCAATGCGATTGGCAATCGCTCGCCCAAAACTACGCACAGAATTAGGGTGAGCAAAAATAATTAAGTGGTTCATTTTTCTTACCTATTTGTAGGGAAATAAAACGTGGCAGAAGTCTATCAAAATAGACCGCACTTTGCATATAAAATCACATAAAAAAAGCGGGCATAGCCCGCTCTCTTATTTGCATCATAATTATGCTGCGTTTTTACGTTCTTCTTCCATACATACTGCCGCAGTAAATAATACGTCAGTTGATGAGTTTAATGCCGTTTCAGTTGAGTCTTGTAAAATACCGATTATGAAACCAACACCGATCATTTGTGCTGCTACATCATCTGAAATACCAAATAAGCTACATGCTAATGGGATTAATAATAATGAACCACCTGCCACACCAGATGCACCGCAAGCACAAAGAGAAGCCACGATACTTAATAAAATCGCACTAACAAAAGAGACTTCCACACCTAATGTATGTACTGCCGCTAACGTTAAAATTGTGATCGTGATTGCAGCACCCGCCATATTGATGTTAGCGCCCAATGGAATAGAAACAGAATAAGTTTCTTCATCAAGGTTTAAGCGTTTTGCTAATTCAATATTCACAGGAATATTTGCCGCAGAACTACGTGTAAAGAATGCGGTTACACCACTTTCGCGTACACAAGTCCATACTAATGGGTACGGATTACGACGAATTTTCCAATAAACTAATGCTGGGTTAATAACAAAAGCAGTAAATAACATTGTACCGATTAATACTGTAAGTAATTGCACATACCCCCCTAATGCGACTAATCCTTTATCAGATAAGGTTTCAGCCACTAAACCGAATACACCAAATGGCGCAAAAGAAATAATGACGTGAACAATTTTTGATACGCCTTCAGCGAAATCAGATAATACGTTCTTAGTTGCATCAGATGCATGACGTAACGCCAAACCTAAACCGATAGACCATGCTAATACACCAATAAAGTTTGCTTTGAAAATCGCATTTAATGGATTGTCTACCACATTTAAAATAAGGGTAAATAAAACTTGCCCAACAGCTTGCGGCGCTGAACTTGCATCTTCTTTGGTTGCAAGAACCACTTCCGTTGGGAATACGAAACCAGCAATAACAGCAACAAATGCAGCTAGGAATGTGCCTAAAAGGTAAAGCACAATGATTTCTTTCATATTGCTTTTCGTACCAATCTTACGGTTTGCAAGCGCAGCCATAACAAGGAAGAAAATCAAAATTGGCGCAACAGCACGCAATGCTTTAACAAAGATGGTACCTAAAACGCCTACTTTTTCCGCAATATTAAAACCCAAAGCACCTTCAAGTGCAGGTCCAACAAGTGCAATAATGATCCCTAGAACTAAACCAGTTGCAATTCTTTTTACTAAATTGCCCTGGAATAACAGACGAAATAAACGAGATGTGTTCATACTTTTATCTTTCTTTTTAATAAATTTAACTTCAGATTGTTACCAATCCACCTACAAGGGAATTAAAGATAGCGTAAATTCTTATCGAAAGAAAATATTTTTTGTTATTTTTTATCCAATAAGTGAACTTTTTTCTAAATTTGTTAGATATTTTCTAAAAACATACTTATAAAAAAATTTTTTATTTAACCTATTGACACCCTGTATGAAACACCAGTAGAATTTAACTGTACAAAAAAACAAGGTAAAAGGTTATTTATCCATATTATTTAACAGGAGATAAGAGAATGAACAACCAAACTTTGACTGCGCAATATGAAATGGATTTTTCTTATAATCCACTCCCTTTTTTCAGTGATATGGATGACAGCCTTAAATTCAATAAAAAACTAGACTTAAATCTTTATTGCATTAAACGTCCAAAGCAAACCTGTTTTATTCATGTAACCAATCCAAATATGTTAGCTTGGGGAATTGAAACTGGAGATATGCTAGTCGTTGAAAAAAATGACGAGCTTTATTCAGGTGATCTTGTTGTGCTAGAAGAAAATAATGAATTTCATGTCTATGAATTTATGGCGCATAGCGGCAATTACCTTTTCATGGCATTGGATTCCACTACACCAAATATAAATACCAAAGATTGGTCAAATTTACCTATTGTCGGCACCGTAACCAATACGATTCATCAAATGAAACGTCGCGATAAAATGAAATGGGCAGCGTAGTTAGAGGCAAATAAAAAAGTGCGGTGAAAATCAACCGCACTTGTATCTAGATTATATTTCAATTAATTACTCGTCACTTTACGTCTAGCAATCACTGCATCAGAAAGTTGTTGCAATAATCTTTCAGAATCTTCCCATCCAATGCACGCATCCGTGATACTTTGTCCATAAGTCTGTGCTTTGCCATCAACTAAATCTTGACGGCCTTCCACCAAATGACTTTCTACCATTACACCAAAGATTTGTTTAGAACCAGATGCGATTTGATGACACACATCTTGGCAAACATCCATTTGTTTCTTATATTGTTTACAGCTATTTGCATGGCTAAAATCAATCATGACATGAGGGATTCGGCCAGATTTCTCAATATCTGCACACACTTTTGCCACATCTTCAGCATTGAAGTTTGGTCCTTTATCTCCGCCACGTAGAATAATATGACAATCTTCATTTCCCTTAGTTGAAACAATCGCTGAATGACCAAATTTGGTTACAGATAAGAAATAATGAGGGGATTCTGCAGCGCCAATTGCATCTAAAGCAACTTTCACACCACCATTAGTGGCATTTTTAAATCCAACAGCACAAGATAAACCAGAAGCTAACTCACGGTGAACTTGTGATTCAGTCGTACGTGCACCAATTGCGCCCCAGCTCATAAAATCTGCCACATACTGTGGCGTGATCATATCTAAAAATTCACCGGCAGATGGCACACCTAAATCATTAATATCAGAAAGTAATTTCCGTGCAATGCGTAAACCATCATTTAAACGATAAGTATCATTTAAATACGGATCGTTAATTAAACCTTTCCAGCCCACAGTTGTACGTGGTTTCTCAAAATACACACGCATAATAATTTCAAGGCTATCTTTATATTTTTCACGTAATGGTTTTAAACGGTTTGCATACTCAATTGCCGCTTTCGGATCATGAATAGAGCAAGGACCGATAATCACTAATAAACGATCATCTTTACCATGAATAATATTATGTGCCTCATGACGAGTTTGCTTCACTAATGCCGCAGCATGTTCACTAGCAGGGTATTTTTCTAATAAGGCAATGGGTGGTAACACCTGATCGACTTTTTCAATTCGCGTATCGTCGTTTGCCACGACAATTTCAATTTTCTCTTTAGCCATATATCACTCTCAAACTTTCAAATGTTGTGTTTTAATTATGTAGGTAATCTACACTTATTTTTTGTACTAGTAAACTAGTTCGTCGTGTTTTTTTTAGAACAAAACCTACAGATTCTCTATTAAACTATCTTTGGTGCATGCTTGCAAGCCGAATAAAGTGAAATATTGAGTGAATAAAAGACAAAAAAATACCGCACTTTCATGCGGTATTCACAAAATTAATGGCTACTTAATACTTGTGCTGGTTGTAATTTAGCTGCCCTACTTGCTGGATAAAGACTAGCAATTAAACTCAATGCAAGCGCTGCGACTAACACCATCAAAACATCCAACCAATGTAACTCACTTGGCAAAAAATCGACAAAATACACATCGCCCGATAATAATTTCTTACCGATAACCCACTCAATGCCTTGAATAAAAGTTGTCAAATTTAATGCAAGTATAATGCCTAATACAATACCAATTAAGCAACCTTTCATTCCTGCCTGTAAGCCATACCAAATAAAAATACGTTTAATGAACGCATTATTCGCTCCAAGCGTGCGCATAATGGCTATATCGCCTTGCTTATCTTTTACCGCCATAATCAGCGTAGAAACAATATTAAAACATGCCACCCCAATCACGAGCACCATCGCGATATACATCACTGTTCGAATAAGTTGAATATCGCGATACATATAACCAAATTTACCAATCCAGTTTTGAATATAAAGCATCTGCGGATAATCATTAAGCATAGATAAATCCAGATTTTTCACAGAAAAAGGATCATCTAATTTCAATTCAACACCTGTTATTTGATCTGATTTATAAGCCAAAAATTCTTGCGCTTGAGCAAGCGGTAATAAGGCATAACTATAATCCAGTTGCCCATCTAAACGTAAAATTGCAGTGACTTGCACGCGTTCACGAGTGGGTTGAGCAAATTGTTCATCGCCGTTTTGCTGAGAAATAAGCAAGGTAATCCAATCCCCTACTTTTACATCAAGTTCTTTAGCAATACCTGATCCCAAGACCAATCCGCCTTCTTTCTCAAATTTGTTCCAACCTTGCTCTTGTACAAAATTGCCAATTGAACTTACGTTATCTTCAGCTTGTTTTTCAACACCTTTGATCTGAACCACTTTCAGTTTTGAGCCATTTTCTACCAATGCAGTAAAACTAACAAAAGGAGAAATACCTTTAATTTGGGCATTTTGTTGTAAGCGTTTTTCTAAATTTTGCCAATGATGAATTGTGGGATCTTTCGCTTGAGGAGCAGAAAAAATCTCAATATGTGGCACGACAGCCAAAATCCGTTGGTTAAGCTCACGCTCAAAACCGTTCATCGCACTTAAACCAACAATTAAAACTGCAACCCCCAGCGCAATACCAATAGCTGAAAATTTTGCAATTAACGCAACCAAAGGATTTTTCTGCTTACCACGTTGATAACGCCAACTAATAAAAAACGGCGTATTCATCATACACCTTCCTTCAAAATACCATCTTGCATCACTAAACGGCGTGATAATTTTTCAGCAAGCCCCATATCGTGAGTGACTAATAAAAAAGCGATATTTTGCTCTTGGTTAAGTTGTTGAATGAGTTCAAAAATGCTTTCTGTGGCCTTGTGATCGAGATTCCCTGTTGGCTCATCCGCTAAAACTAACGATGGATTATTCACCAAAGCTCGCGCAATCGCCACACGCTGACGTTCCCCACCAGAAAGCGCAGATGGACGATGGGTAATTCTATGGCTTAATCCCACCGCGCTTAACATTTTTTCGGCACGATCTTTCGCTTCTGTTTTATTTTGATGACCAATCAACATCGGCATCATCACATTTTCAAGTGCGGTAAAGTCCGCCATTAAATGATGGAATTGATACACAAATCCTAAATAACGATTACGCAAAGCCGCTAATTCATTAGCCGATGCTTTTTGCAAAGATTGTCCATTAATAAACACTTCACCACTACTTGGCTGATCAAGTCCCCCTAAAGTGTGCAATAACGTACTTTTCCCTGAACCTGAGCTTCCCACAATCGCAACCAACTCTGCGGGTTCCATAAAAAAAGAAACGCCTTTTAACACTTGCGTTTGATTTTCACCTTCTTGATAAAATTTATTGATATTTTCGCATTTTAATAAATAGTTATTCATTTTTTACTCTTTTTAACCGCACTTTAGCGGTAAATCATCTCATTAAAAACTGGCGCGAGTCTATCACACTTTTCCCTGAGCTTAAATTTCAATGCGCCCAAAGTATTCAAATCTCGTTTCAGGAAAATATTTTTTAAGATAACCCTTTAAATAACCTTGCGTCTCTTGACTAATGATGGGATCGTATTCTGGATAACCGTTATACATTACGCTTAGCACTGACACCCCATGAGAACGACAAGCCTCTAAACTTAATAATGTGTGGTTAATACTACCTAATTTTCCCGATGTCACTAAAATCAAAGGGTAATTATTTGACTGGATATAATCTAACGTCGTCGCGTCGTCACAATAAGGCACCATTAATCCTCCCGCCCCCTCCAACAATACATAATCATATTTTTCTGCCAAAAGTGCGGTGGATTTTTTAATAATTTTTTCATTAATTTCTCGCTCTTCGAGCTTTGCAGCTAAATGAGGAGAACAAGGATATTCAAAAAGATAAGGGCAGGTTTCGCCTTGTAAATCTTCTGCTGTCAAATCAATGCCTTGAATCTTTCGATGTACAAGCAAATCATCAGCAATATTTTTACAGCCTGTTTGAATCATTTTTTGTGTAATAACGGAAAAGCCTTGTTCCATCAACTTTTTAGCATAAATGCCTGTTGCAACAGTTTTACCTACATCGGTATCAATGCCCGATACAAAAATAACCTTGCCCATAAATACGCCTTACTGATTTTTAGCATGAGAATAACGTGCGATAAAAAACAATGGATGGTAAGTTAACCCCACTTTACCCGATGGCAAACTAAAAGCCTGCAAGTAATCATCAATAAATTTGTTGAGATTTTTTCTTGTCCAATTTTTTCGGTTCGTGGCTGTTACACCGGTATATTTCAGATGTTTGAGTACATCCAATGGCGTATCAAACTCTAGTATTACAGTAAAATCGTCACACCATAAAAGCTCAAAACCATTGGCTAACCAATTTTGCCATTGAGATAAATTCGGATAACTTAACCCCACATTCGCCATTTGACGAATCTCTTTTAAATTATCTTCACCAAAGCTAGTAATCGCCAATAAACCATTAGGTTTCAATCCTGTTTTACAATGGGAAATAAAATTGTCAGGATAATGAAACCACTGCACGGCTGATGCACTAGCAATCAAGTCAAATCGTCGTTGAAAAGAAAAGTTTTCCGCATCGCCACAAGAAAAATCAAAGGGTTGAATCAGCTTTTCAGCGAGTAGAGAGCGCACATCGCACAAATCATTAAATAACCAATAATTGGCTGAAATCTGTTTCTGCAACAACGTACTCAACATACCAGAACCGCAACCAAGCTCCAAAACACTATCTAGTGACCCATTTGGTAAATAGTCTTGCAAATGCATCATTAACTTAATATTCATTTTTTGTTGAATTAACGCATGTTCATCATAGCTATTTAAGGCTTTTTGGAAGGCGTGTTGAATACGCGATTTATCTACGGAAGTTAATGATTCCATAATGCCGACCAGTGGGTAAATCTTGAAAACACATAATGCTCACCCTCTATTTCCTGAACGGCACAACGGGATGCCCAATATTTGTGCTGATTAGCTGGCGTAAAAATTTTATCGCGAGAACTAACCCATGCATTTGCCCAGTGAATAAGATCGGTGCGTTTATCCTGCTGAATCATCGCAAAAAGTGCGGTGAGTTCTTGATGAATTTCGTTAAATGGTCGTGCAGAAAATTGCTGATAACGTTCAAAAGATACTTTGTCACCACAAATTCTACGTTCAAACTTTGAACGAGTATTTTCTGTGAGATTATCTAACGTACCTTTAAAAATAGCATAGGGAATACCGAAGCTATCATCACAAGGTAAACCTGTGCCATTCACTGCTGTTGCTGATTGTAAGGTGATTCCTTGTAATACTCGCTCTGCCACCCAAACACCCATTGACCATGCGACTACACGAATTTGCTGATAGGCGGAAAAATGAAAATCCAAATTTAAATCTTGATAATCATAGCAAATCAATAAATCGTGATTTTCCGGCAAAATCAAATGATTTACAGCATCGGGCGGCGTTCCCCAACCTGCAAAATACAGGATTAAATGTCCGCCTTGATGATTGTAAAATTTTGTTTTCATATCATATCCTTACAGGCACGCCGCAAACTGCCGCACTTCATCCGTTGTCATATCTGCCGTTAAAGACAGGCGGATTCTGGATGTGTTTTTGGGTACTGTCGGCGGTCTGATGGGCAGGCAATAATAACCCTGCCTTTGCAGATATTCCGCTTTGGCAAGGGCGGCTTCATTCCCGCCTAAAATATAGGGGACGATACAGGTTTGGCTCGGCATTATTTGCGTCCGATGCGCCACTTCCCGCCGTAAAAATGCACTTAACTGCTCAAGATGGCTTCTTTCTTTTGAGAATTGCGGCAATCGTTCAAAAATAAAATAAGTCCAAGCCACATTAAACGGCGGCAATGCGGTTGAAAAAATCAATGGGCGCATTTGATTAATCAAACATTCTTTCAATACTTGGTTGCAGACGGCATACGCCCCCACCGAGGCTAAGGCTTTACCGAAAGTGCCGACCAATAAATCAATCTCGGCAATCAAATTATCCCGTTCGGCAATCCCCAATCCGTTTTGCCCATAAACACCGATTGCGTGGGCTTCATCCACATAAAGATAAGTATTGGGAAACTGTTTTTTTAATTGGACAAGCTGTTTCAAATCCGCCACATCGCCGTCCATACTGAAAACAGATTCGGTAACGATAAAAGTGCGGTCAAATTTTCCGACGTTTTTTTCAAGCAGATTTTTCAAATGTTCATAATCATTATGACGATAACGGAAAAACGCACACCGGCTCAAACGGATGCCGTCAATCATACTGGCGTGGACAAATTTATCTGCCAAAATCAAACTTTTCGTCGTCGTCAAAGCAGGCAAAATACCGAGATTGGCGTGATAGCCGCTGTTGAACAATAACGCGCTTTCCCGTTGGAAACGTTGTGCGACAAGCTCTTCCAAATCGGTATAAATAGGAAAGTTGCCCGTTAATAAACGCGATGAAGAACTGGTAAAAGAGGGAAAATTACCGCCGTATTGCTGCAAAAAAGACCGGCGCAAGTTTTCATCTGATGCCAAACCCAAATAATCATTAGACGACATATTCAGCATTTTGCGGTTTTCCCGCGTAATATACCGCCCTTGATGAATCAAATCCGGAATCGAACGATATTGATTTTGCGCGCCGAGTTGTTCAAGCTGTTGTTTAAAGACGTTCATTATGATGTAAATATTCCTGAGTTAAAGCCAGAATCATGCCTTTTGTTAATTTCTGAAGTTCATCATCTTTAATCACAAACGGCGGCATAACATAAACCAATTTTCCGAAAGGTCTAATCCAAACACCTTGTTCCACAAAACGCGGAACTAAAGTTTTCATATTTACCACACTTTTCATTTCGACCACCCCAATCGCCCCTAATACGCGAACTTCTTTGACATAATCTTTTTCAGATAAAGGCGAAAGCTGTTGTTTTAAGGAATGCTCAATTCGCTGAATATTTTGTTGCCAAGTACTTTCCAACAATAAACGGATAGATTCCGCCGCAATTGCACAAGCCAACGGATTTGCCATAAAAGTGGGGCCGTGCATAAAGCATTTAGCCTCACCACTACAAATAATTTGTGCAATTTCAGTGCTTGTAATGGTTGCCGATAAAGTTAAATAACCACCTGTTAAGGCTTTACCGATACACATAATATCTGGCGAAATGCCTGCGTGTTCGGCTGCAAACAATTTTCCTGTTCGACCAAATCCCGTAGCGATTTCATCAAAAATCAGCAAAACGCCATATTGTTTACAAAGTGCTTGTGCTTTCACTAAATAAGTTGGCGAATAAAAATACATACCGCCCGCACCTTGTACAACAGGTTCTAAAATCAGTGCGGCGATTTCATTACCTTTTCGTTCAAGTAAATCAGCTAAAGGTTCAATCGCATAATCATTCCAAGATTCATTAAATGGAATATTGGGTTGAGGAAGGAAATATTGTACGGGCAGGCTATGATGAAATAAATGATGCATACCTGTGGTTGGATCACATACCGACATCGCATTCCAAGTATCGCCATGGTAACCAGAACGGATGGTGGCGAATTTTTGTCGTTGTGCTTCCCCTTTTGCGTGCTGATATTGAATAGCCATTTTCATCGCCACTTCCACAGCGACAGAACCACTATCAGCAAAAAAGATCTTATCTAATCCATTTGGCAAAATTTGTACCAATAATTGAGCTAATTCCACCGCGGGTTCATGGGTAAAACCGCCAAACATAATATGGCTCATTTTTGCCAATTGATTCTGTGCCGCCGCATTTAAGCGTGGATGATTATAACCGTGCAACGCCGCCCACCAAGAGGACATACCATCAATTAAACGACGACCATCTTTTAAAGTTATCATCACGCCATCAGCACGTTCTACCGCATAAAGCGGCATATCAGAAGAAACGGAAGAATAAGGATGCCAAATATGTTGTGTATCAAAAGCTAAAAGTGATTGTTCATCCATCATTCATTTACCATTAAAAACTTATTCGTATCGCAAAGCAGCGGCAGGTTCTACTTTCGCAGCTCGATAAGCGGGATAAAGTGTAGAAAGTAAAGAAAGCAACAAGGAAAATCCAATGACAAAAATCATTTGAATAAAAGATAATTCTGTCGGTAAAAAAACACCCTGTGGATTTACCGCACTTACAATGTCCGTTAAATTCAACGTGACTAAAACACCCAAAATAGCACCGAGCAATGTGCCAACAAATCCCACCAGTAATCCTTGATAAATAAACACTGAACGCACTTGGGATTTTGTTAAGCCCTGAGTTTGCAAGATCGCAATTTCCCCTTGTTTATCCACCACCATCAAACTTAATGAAGTCACGATATTGGAAATCGCCACGACAATGATCAAACTAATCAACAATCCCATCATATTTTTTTCCATTCTCACCGCTTGGAAAAATTCACCTTTTTGCACACGCCAATCCGTAATTTTTTGTGTTGGGAAATGTTGTGGGAGTTCTGTAATTTGGAACGGATCATTCAAAAATAAACGATAGCCCTGAGCTTGCTGCGGTTGAATACGCATTAAGCGACCAATATCTGTAATATTAGCAAAGGATTCGTAACCAGATGCTTCGCCATAATCATAATAAATATCGCTAACCGTAAATAAACGCTGCATTGGCACGCGACCAAACGGTGTATATTGGCTGTTTTCCGTAATCATCAAACGGATTTTATCCCCTACATTCACGCCCAATTTTTTGGCCAGTTGATCACCAATGACCAATTTAAATTCACCTGTCGGTAAAATTTCATTAAATTTAGCCTGATCAAAAGATTCAACCAAGGGATCATCAGAAAATGATTGAATACCAATGATTTGTCCTGCACTCACGCCTTTTGTCGTTTGATAAATCACATTTGTTGTATTGATCGGCACCGCTTTTTGGACAAAGAGCGGTAAATTTTCTAATGTTTTTTCTGTAGAAATGGTCTGTTCTTCACTCACAATCGCGTGAGGAATAGAAGATAGCACCTGTTGTTTTTGGTAACCTTCTAATCCATTCATCACAGAAAGCACGATAATCAATGCCATCACACCTAGCACAATCCCTAGGCTTGCAAGATTAGCCACTAATTGGCCAAAACGATCCGCACTTTTCGCACGCCAATAACGTAGCGCAATATAAAGAGAAATAGGAAAATTCATTATTTTTGATTTAATTGTTGTACAAATTCTTCGATGTTTTGCATTACTTTGCCAACTAATGTAGTCACTGCACTATCACTCGCCCAAGCAATATGCGGGGTGATAATTAAATTAGGCATAGTTTTTGCAGCTAAAATTAACGGATTATCTTTTTCTGGTGGCTCTTTTACCATTACATCCAAAGCCGCTCCGCCTAAATGCCCCGTTTTTAACGCATCAACTAAGGCAACTTCATCAATCAAAGGCCCACGCCCTGTATTAATCAAAAATGCACCTTTTTTCATTTTGGATAAGGTGTCTGCATTAATTAAATTCTTTGTTGTTTCAGTTAATGGGCAATGCAACGTCACAATATCCGCTTGTCTTAATACTTCCTCAAATGGCGTATAACCTTCACGGCAAAAAGTGGCATCTTTGTGTTCTGCATAAAGCACCTTCATTCCCACGGCATTCGCCAAACGCCCCACTTCTGTCCCTAAGCAACCTTTACCAAATACGCCTAATGTTGAACCGCGCACATCTGTAATTGGGTAATCAAAATAACAAAATTGTTTGCTTTTAGGCCATTTTGCTTCCGATTGATCGCGTAACCAACCTGCAAAGCTGTGTTTTAAAGAAAAAATCAGACCGATTACGTGTTCTGGTACTGTTGTGCTGGAATAACCTGTCACATTACGCACGGCGATGCCCATTTCTTCTGCGGCCACAAGATCAACATTATTTGTACCCGTTGCAGTAATCGCAATCAACTTTAACTTAGGTAATTGTTTTAACGTTTCTCGATCAAAAATGGCTTTGCTCGTAATAACAATATCAGCATCTTTCGCTCTTTCAATCGTTTCTGCAGAAGAAGTATGCTCATATTCAATCCAAGTATGCGCAAAACTTGGACGAGGAATAGGGATATGGTTCGGGATAGCTGTACTATCCAAAAAGACGATATTCATTGTTTCTCCTTTTATATACAAAGTGCGGTCAAAATTAACCGCACTTTTGGTGAAATATTTTCTTAGATTGAAGTATCCAGTTCAGGGAAAGATTTTACTAAATCATCAATGGCTTTTATTTGAGAGACAAAACCTTCAAGAGCAGAAAGAGGCAATGCAGAAGGACCATCACACTTCGCTTGATTTGGATTTGGATGCGCTTCTAAGAATAAACCTGCAATTCCTACTGCTAAACCAGAACGCGCTAATTCTGTTACTTGCGCGCGACGACCACCTGATGCAGCTCCAAATGGATCACGGCATTGAAGTGAATGGGTTACATCAAAAATAACTGGGCTACCCTTAGATGCTTTTTTCATAACACTAAAGCCAAGCATATCCACAATTAAATTATCGTATCCAAAGTTTGTTCCACGATCACAAAGAATGATTTTATCGTTGCCACATTCTTCGATTTTTTCCACGATATTACCCATTTGACCAGGGCTTAAAAATTGTGGTTTTTTCACATTAATCACTGCGCCTGTTTTCGCCATCGCTTCAACAAGATCTGTTTGACGAGCCAAAAAGGCTGGAAGTTGAATAATATCGACAACATCTGCAACGGGCTGACATTGATAGATTTCGTGTACATCGGTAATAATTTTTACACCGAATGTATCTTTTAATTCTTGGAAAATTTTTAAGCCTTCTTCTATACCAGGACCGCGGTAAGAATGAATAGATGATCGATTCGCTTTGTCAAAAGAAGCTTTAAATACGTAAGGCACGCCAAGTTTCTCCGTCACTTTCACGTAAGCTTCGCAGACTTGCATCGCCATATCACGACTTTCAAGTACGTTCATTCCACCAAAAAGCACGAAAGGTTTGTCATTTGCAACATCAATATTGCCAATTTTTACAATTTTATTTTGCATAAATTTTCCTTAAATCAATGGAGGGGAAAAGGATCTTTATCAATCTCGCCCTTAAGTTCTAAAAGTTGAGTTCGGATTAAAGCTGCAGTTGGGTCTTCCGGACAACGTTCCACAAAAAATTCTAAATCTTTTAATGCCGAAGAGTAAGCACCCATCTGAGCTAAAACTAAACCGCGATCACGGATGTGATAAGGATCTTCATCATTACCAATCAGTAAATTCTCAATATAACGGTATGCCATGTCGTTATGCTCTTCGCGGATGAGCGCATTCTTCGCCAGTTGCTCAAAACGAGAATAAAGTAAAGAAAGATCGGCTCTATCAAGTTCTTCAGGTTGAATTTGCACACCAAAGCCAAATGCACCTTCATAAAGTTGCTGTAATTTTTCTTGCGATATATAAGTGCCATCCCAAGGATCAATAAAAGCTACTTCATCTCTGACTTCGGCACGTAAAATGAGCTGTGTTGGGAAATTTACTGGGTAAATCGGCAAATCCAATACCTCGGCTAAATAAAGCACAATTGCTCCAAGAGTCACTGGCATTCCTTGATGATGCTCCAATACATAAGGCAAATATAAATTGCGTGCGTAGAAATACTCTTCTGAATCGCAATGAAAGCCCCAATCACCATAAAATAGCTGTAGTAACTGATGAATCTGCTCTTCTTTCGGCCAATCTGGCGAAATTTCTTTACGCGCTCGACGTACAAGCCCGCCAATTTTTCCCCGAAGTTGCGCTTCTGATGTACCATCATCTGAGATGGTATTATAAAAATGCACAAATTGATCATATAACGCACGTCGATAATATTTCATTACTTCTTCCAAAAACCTAAAGTGACGCGCTCATTGTCGCCATAATCACGCACGGTTTCAACCATTTCCCAATGATTTTCTTGGAAAATCGACCGCACTTTTTCGCCTTGTTGCCATCCGTGTTCAAGCAATAATGCGCCATTAGAATTCAAATAACTCGGCGATAATTCAATAATATGACGTAAATCAGCATAACCCGCATCATTGGCAACTAATGCAGAAAGCGGTTCAAAACGCACATCTCCTTGATGTAAATGTTCATCTTTAGCATCAATATAAGGCGGATTGCTGACAATAAGATCAAACTGCCCTGTTATATTTTCAAACCAACGGCTCTGCAAAAATTGCACATTTAACTTATTTTTTTCTGCATTAGATTGAGCTAACGCCACAACATCAGGCATAAGATCAACACCAATGATTTCTAATGAAATCTGCTGTTTTTGACAAATAGAGGAAAGCTCCGATGCTAATGCTAACGCGATAGCGCCTGTGCCAGTGCCGAGATCAAGAATACGAAAGTGCGGTGGATTTTCTTCCAGTTTTTCTAAGGCAATTTGTAATGCCTTTTCCACTAAAATTTCGGTATCTGGTCTTGGAATCAGAGTGCCTTTTGAGACATTTAACGGCAACGACCAAAATTCTTTTTCACCAAGAATATAAGCAATAGGTTCGCCTTTTAGACGACGATCTAAAAGTGCGGTCAATTTTAACCGCACTTTTTCATCAATCTCGGTATCATCAAAAGCAAGGATTTGCGTACGCGATTTGTCCGTTGCGTGTTGAAGAAGCACAAGTGCATCAATTTTACTATTTTCAGTGGGATTTTTTTGTGCCAAATCAGCAATCGCTTGTGCCAGCCATTCTTTATAATTCATTATTTTTCGTCTTTTAACACAATTGTGCCAGCCACTAAATCCGTTAAAGAACGACGATCATCGCGCACAAGTGCAACAATACCGCTAATAATCAATAAGAAACTCGTCCATGCTAACAAAATATCAATAATCTCACGGCCGATGTATTTACCAAATTCAACAGGCTGATTGGTATGATAATTAAATACACGCAAGCCTAACCAGCGTTTTGCCATAGTTTGACCATAAGTTTTCATGAAATATAACTGAAAACCAGCATATACAATCGTCCCCACTACACCAGCAAAATCCCCCAATGCAAAACCGAGACCAACCATCACCCAAAGCACAAGCCCATTAATCATACTCGCAAGCCAACGTTTAAAACGGCTTGCTTGAGCGGGTTGAGAAGGTTTGAAAGCAGAAGAAAATTCAGCATCTTTTTGATTTTCAATGATCATTTTATTTCCCTGTAAAGTTAAAAAGGACATCTGAAATCAGATGCCCCTATCATTAATTCTGTTCAGACAATGCCGCCAACTGATCCGCTTGATATTCGGTAATAATCGGCTGAATCAGTTCATCAATTTTACCATTCATCACTTCATCCAAACGGTAAATTGTGAGATTGATGCGGTGATCTGTGACTCGACCTTGCGGATAATTATATGTACGGATTTTATCGGAGCGATCGCCCGAACCTAATAAGTTACGGCGTATATCTGTTTGTTCTGCGGCTTGGCGTTCTTGCTCTGCTTGAACAATACGTGACGCTAATACCGACATTGCTTTCGCTTTATTTTTGTGCTGTGAACGCTCATCCTGACATTCCACCACAATACCTGTTGGAATATGTGTAATACGAACCGCAGAATCCGTTGTATTTACGTGCTGACCACCAGCGCCTGATGAGCGGTAAGTATCAATACGTAAATCTGCAGGATTAATTTCTGGCATTTCAGATTCTGGCAATTCTGGCATTACCGCGACAGTACAAGCAGAAGTGTGGATACGCCCTTGCGATTCAGTTTTTGGTACACGTTGCACACGATGACCGCCAGATTCAAACTTTAACTGACCATACACACCTTCGCCAGTGACTTTAACAATCACCTCTTTATAACCGCCTTGCTCACTTTCGTTAGCACTTAGCATTTCTACACGCCAGCGTTTACTTTCAGCATAGCGACTGTACATACGGAATAAATCACCCGCAAAAATACCCGCTTCATCACCGCCTGTTCCCGCACGAATTTCTAAATAGCAGTTATATTCATCATTAGGATCTTTCGGCAGTAAAAGAATTTGAAGTTGTTGTTCCACTTCTTCAATTTCCGCTTTGGATTCTTCGATTTCCATTTGCGCCATTTCTTTCATTTCAGGATCGTCGAGCAATATTTCAGCTTCTTCAATATTTTGATTTAATTGCGTCCAACGATTAAAACATTTCACCACTTCTTCAAGTTGCGAATATTCTTTAGAATACGCACGGAATTTATCCTGATCACTAATTACAGAAACATCGCCCAATAAGGCTTCTAGCTCTTCATAACGTTCTTTTAAACTTTCTAATTTTGCAATAATGGAATCTTTCATCATTTATAAGTCACCGAAAATAAAATCGGCGTATTCTAGCCGATTTTAGGGAAAATTGACAGTGAAAAGGAAATTAAGAATCTCAGACGCTTTATTTGTGATTTACCACTATTTATTGGAGTCTTCTTTTTGATTGCTCACGATATTTATCACACCCTTCTTGACTATGTAAATCGCAAGCATCGCCAAAATATTTTTTGGCTTTGGATTTATCTTTTTCCAACTCACCTAGCTTAATTAACACTTTCGGATCTTTACCTGTTCTGGGTAATATTGGGTAAAATACACCGCTCCGCCACCAATCACCTCCAATAATAAAACGGCTAAGGTTAATTTTTCTTCATTATTTTTATCCTTATTAGACTTATAATTAAATAAAACACAATTTTTACTCGCCAATATAAGCTGTAAACGTGTTATTACATCTCCCCTCTATTCAACTTACCGTAAAACTCACAACCTTGTTGATCGCCATTATCACAAGCCTTACCAAGCCATTCTTTAGCTAAAGATTTATTTACTTGAACTCCTTTTCCAAACCAATATAGTCCCCCCATTATAAATTGAGCCTTTGCATTCCCTTGCTCCGCCGCTTTGCGATACCATTTCACGGCTTCAAAATCATCTTGTTTGACACCATGCCCGTTGTAATACATACTGCCCAAATTAACTTGAGCCATTGCATACCCCTGCTCCGCCGCTTTGCGATACCATTTCATCGCTTCGAAATAATCTTGTTTCACACCTTGTCCATTGTCATACATCACGCCCAAATTATATTGAGCATTTTTTTGTCCCTGTTCAGCCAAAGGCAACCAAAGTTTAAAGGCTGTTTGATAGTCCCCCCTCGTAGTGGCTTCAAAACCTTGTTGGAATTGCTGCTTGGGCGTATCTGCCCAAGCAGTAGAATGAAAAGAAGCAAGTGAAAAGCCAAGAATAGCAGTAGTAATAAGTGTTTTTGAGAATTTCATAAAATCGTCCATTTATTAATCAATAATTGAAATAACCAAACATTTTTTGTTTAGCAAGATGTTTTGTTGTACTCTCTGTAAAGAGAGTACAACACCCAGTATACTGGGTGTAAAATGACTAAAAATTGAACTATTTAATTAGGGGGGAATTGGGGGGATTAAGACTGAAAAAAGTGAGCAATCTTGCTCACTTTCAGCTATTAAATACGCGCGACATCAAACTTCGCCAAATTAATGTCATCTTCTGTGCCATAAAACATAGCAAGAGCATGGCGTAACGTTTCAGCTCGTTTTGGTAAACCTTTTTCTACATACGTTTTCACTTGCTCATACACGGCTTGTTTAAAAGGCTGTGTATCGCCCGGATTGCCATTTAAATTATCCGCACTGGCAAAATAACGAAAACCTGCCGCTGTTGCCAAAATCCATTCTAATGCTTGCGGCTTCACTTCCACTTTTTCAAAATCACGCTGGCGTTCTTCAGAACGTCCATCTGGCTCATACCAATAACCAAAATCTTCTAGTTTACGGCGTTCTTTGCCTGCCACTAACCAATGGGCAATTTCGTGCAATGCACTGCTATAAAATCCTCGCGCAAAATAAATCGCGTTATAAGGCACTTCATCATTTGCGGGTAAATAAATGGGCTCATCACCGCCTTTAACCAATCGCGTATTATATTCTTCTTCAAAACATTGATTAAAAATCACAATGATGTCCTCAAGTTTATGTTCCATGCTTTCTCCAAATATTTTTATCAATAAAGTCTCTCAAAAGGTTTGAGAATTATCTCATTTTTAATGGCTTTCACAAAACCTCAATTAAATAAAAAACCGCCTGAATAATCATTTCAGACAGTTTTTAAATGATAAAGAGCGACCAGATTTTCAGGTATTTTTAATTAGGAATTTGACCGCACTTTTTGCGTAGAGATAAGGAAAAGGTCGGACGTTTACAGTATCAGTAATGGAACTATAATTTACTTTCGACCAATATCCTTATACGTTAGACTTAATCCACTCATTAAATGTAGATTGTATAATACCTGCATTATATACAATACCTATATTAGGTATAGGGTTGTTTATAGATGTAAACCAATTTTCAACATTTTGATTACTGTTCTGAGCTTTTAATCCATCAATAAAATTAATATATGATCGCCATGAATACATTAATCTACGGTAATCATTTTTATCTCCTAATGATGAAAGATTAGATGCTTCAGTGACAGCTGTACCAATCCATACTTTTTCATTAATTCCAACACCTTTCCGTCCTGTTTTAATAACTAAATCGTACCCTGTCGACATTCCTATTCCTGCTCGGATAGGAGCAATCCCTCTTTGTTCTAACATCTTATTAAACATATTGATAAATGTGTTTGCATCGAAGGTTTTATTTGCACAATTTAGAATATCTTTCTGAAAAGGCGTATTATAAATTGCATAAACACAATCTCCACGAATACCTATCTCAAGCATGAATCCATCATCATCTCTTAGTATTTCAATCAGTTCAGAAATAAATGCTCTGATTACTTTTGCGGTTTTCTCCTGATTCTTGCTTGTAAATAATTTACTTGAATTCCGAATATCTATAAAAATACTGGTTAACCATGTCCTATATCCATTTTCAAAAGTAAAACTACCATCTACTGGTAATTTCTCCTTTTCTTCTATGATCATATGATTATCTAGAATACTTTCTACTCGGTTTTTTCCCTGTATATAGTCATACTCTGACATTGTTATCTCCTATTTCTGAAAAATGTAAAGCCACGAAACCAATAAAAAAATAATGCTTATACCACTTATTTTTACTCCCTTATTATAATTTTTAAATTTTTGTTCACAAATCTTGGAGTTGATATATATTTGTGAAACTAAGTCTTCAATGTATTTATTCAAATTAGTCGCTTCAAGACGGTTTAAATAGGCTTGTTGGTTCCTGTTTGATGCAATATGCCCGAAGAAAATATTAGATTTTCTATCCTCGTTATTGGTTATTTTTGCCATCAAGGCCTTGCTTAGAAAGTAAAGTCCAATTATGAAACATATAGCTGATACCAAAAATATAAGCATAAAAATAAATAAAACAACTTCATCTGTTCTATTTCTAGGATTTGCACAAAAAACACTTTTTATAAATTCTGTTGTGGGTGTTTTTAAAGTAGATAAAATGGTTAAAATAGCGCCAAAAAATGAGAACCAAAATGATACTTTGGTATCACAATTTGAAATAAACCCAATAATCCTATCAAGAGTTAAATGCAATTTATCCGTATCGCTCGATAATTTCCATTGTTGCTTATACATTTTTTACCTTTATCTGTTAAATTTTCTTAATTATTTGGGGAATAAGATAATAATTCAATAGTTATTAGAAAAATAATTTTCTCAGTAGAATAAATTTCACATTAATCCTCTCACCTTCACGTCTAAAATCACAGTTTTTCAACAACAGCCATCTACACCTACAAACCTTTTAAGATGGTCTTGATATCGTATGGATTACACATATGAACGTGATAGATACAGTCCATTCAAGCTAATTAGTCAAGTTACTTCCTAAATTTTTATAACCTACGATTCGCTTTATCTTTATTATTCCTATTACCTAGGGCATTCAGAAATGTTTAAATTGATTGTGGATGCACTAAAAGTAAAAGCCATCTGAAATTTTCAGAGAGCTTTTTATTATGAAGTGCGGTCAGATTTTTAGATGTTTTTGCAAATTCAATTCAAAATTAGACCGCTTGTTTGATCTAAAGCCAGTCTATTCATCTTCCCCTCTCTATCTAGGGATTTAATAAGCGTTTGAAATAAAAAAAGTGAGCCCAAATGCTCACCTTATAAACTAATATTTAGTAATTATCCGAACACCTTTTCCAAGTGTTCTTGGTACTCTGTTAAGTATTGTTCTACTTGTGGATTTTTAATCACATCGTTACATAAGAATGTCGGCAGACGGCTCAATCCGATAAACTCGTTGAGTTTATGGAAGTGCATGTATAAAGCATCCACACCTTTGCCTTCGAAGAAGTCACCTTCGCGGGTGAAGGCTTCAATCGGCGCATTCCAAGTAAGTGAAAGCATGTGTTTTTTGCCTTGCAACAAGCCACCTGTGCCGTAGCCTTCAGTTGGATTGGTACGATGGCGACCATCGCTGTGGTAAAGCTTGCCGTGTCCAGCGGTTAATACTTCGTCTATGTATTTTTTCACTGTCCAAGGTTCGTGCATCCACCAACCTGGCATCTGCCAAATCACGGCATCCATCCACAAGAATTTTTCAATTTCTGCTTCAACATCATAGCTGGCATCAATCACGGTTTCTTGTACATTGTGTCCAAGTGCGGTCAAAACTTCTTTCGCTTTTTTGTGAAGTGTGTGGTTCAACTCGCCATGTGAATGACCAAACTCTTTTCCACCGTCTAATAATAAAATATTCATCTTTGCTCCTAAAATAAATAATTCAAACAGGGATTTTATTATGCTGTTTTACTTTATACTTAAAAAGTGCAAAAATAAAAAAACTCTTTTGCGTTAAACAGAATAATAAAATGAAAACAACTTCTGAAGAATTAACGGTATTTGTGCAAGTAGTCGAAAATGGCAGTTTCAGCCGCGCAGCCAACCAGCTATCAATGGCAAATTCAGCGGTAAGCCGCGTGGTGAAAAGACTAGAAGAAAAATTAGGTGTAAACCTAATCAACCGCACTACTAGACAACTTAGACTAACAGAAGAAGGCTTACAATATTTTCGTCGCGTACAGAAAGTTCTACAAGAAATGGCCGCAGCAGAAGCCGAAATGTTGGCAGTGCACGAAGTTCCACAAGGCGTACTACGAGTAGATTCTGCTATGCCGATGGTGTTACATCTACTAGTGCCACTGTCTGCGAAATTCAACAAACGCTATCCGCATATTCAACTTTCGCTCGTTTCTTCCGAAGGCTATATCAATCTGATTGAACGCAAAGTCGATATTGCCTTACGAGCTGGAGAGTTAGATGATTCTGGGTTGCGTGCTCGTCATCTGTTTGATAGCCACTTCCGCGTAGTCGCCAGTCCAGAATACTTGGCAAAACATGGCACACCACAATCAACTGAAGATCTTGCCAACCATCA
Source organism: Haemophilus haemolyticus M19501 (assembly GCF_000222025.1). Lineage (GTDB taxonomy): Bacteria > Pseudomonadota > Gammaproteobacteria > Enterobacterales > Pasteurellaceae > Haemophilus > Haemophilus haemolyticus_G. The sequence continues at coordinate 119,615 of NZ_AFQO01000015.1, forward strand.
ATGTTTAGGCTTCACCGAGCCTACTTTTCTAAATACATGGGCAGTTTTCGATGCTCAAGGAAATTCCTATAAAATCTCACCGCACTTTACCGCCAGCAGCGGTGAAATCTTACGGTCATTATGCCTTTCAGGTTGTGGTATCGCTTGCTTATCAGATTTTTTGGTAGACAATGACATCGCTGAAGGAAAATTAATTCCCCTACTGACTGAACAAACCTCCAATAAAACGCCCCCTTCAATGCTGTTTATTACAGCGATAAAGCAATTAATCTTCGCCTACGCGTATTTTTGGATTTTTTGGTGGAGGAACTGGGGAAAATATAAGCGGGATCTTTACGAGTTCATTCATACCAATAAATCCCCCTGTAAACGGTCATCAAGCATGGTCACACGGTTTAATAAAAGCGGCGAAAAATAAAGCAGCTTATTAAAAGTGCGGTAGAATTTAGATTAATCTCGAATCTATCTTTGATAAACTAAAAAGTAGATATGAAGAAAGTGAAAAAAATAAAGCGGTCAATAGACCGCTTTTTCATAAATTATCGTCTGCAAACATTCTCACATGGAATACCATCACCATCACGATCTAAACGGCTTTCGCCACATTCATTTAAATGGTATTTAGCTTCTGCACAAGAAGCCATTTCTTTGCAATATTTTCTTTCTCCACAACTAAACTGTTCCAAATCAGCTTTTTTGCTTTTCGCTAAGGCTGGAGAAGAAATAACGAAAAGTGAAGTTAAAATTAGCATTACTTTTTTCATGTAATTTCCTTAGATTAGCTCTATCGTTCACCATTTCCATCATCATCGGTATACTAAAAACAGCAGCCACTAGATACTAAGGATAATCCTCTCCCCCATCCGGATATTTGCACCTTTTCAACCTATTTAAAGTCATCTTCCAACCACGAATAAAGCCATATTTCTGTAAAGCTAAAATGGCATAATTTGAACAACTAGGCTCAAAGCGACAAGCATTACGGATTCTGAGAGGAGCTAGATGTTGATAAAGTAAAATAAATTGGATACTAAGCCAAGCCATCAATCATTTTTTTCACGTCTAAAAGTGATAACTTTATGAACCTTGGCTGTTGTTTTTCCTCCAGAAAAACACCCTGCTGCTTCTTCAGTAGAAAAATCATCTATTCGAAAGAACTCCCAACCTAACCCAGCCTGCTCATTTACTAGCTCTTGTAAATAGTCTGCTGCCGCAGTTTGAATATTCTTTCTTTGCGCAATAATATGGGGTGCAGCTTGAATCATTTTATATTCATATTGCATAACCAAATTCTCCTTAGGTTTGTTTTATTAAAATAAATCTCCACGTCCAGCACATAATAGTCATACTAAAAATAACATGACAGAGAATAAACTCATCATCTTGCATAAACGCCCATTCTTTATAAGTTCGATTGCAAGAAATAACGAGCATTTCGTTATCTACTTGTTAAAAATGCTTAATCAATTCGATCTTCTGTACCATAAAATTGAGCCAACGCATGACGCAAGGTTTCAGCTCGTTTTGGTAAACCTTTTTCCGCATAGGTTTTCACTTGCTCATACACGGCTTGTTTAAAAGGCTGTGTATCGCCCGGATTGCCATTCAAATTATCCGCACTAGCAAAATAACGAAAACCCGCCGCAGTCGCTAAAATCCATTCCAACGCTTGAGGTTTCACTTCAACCTTTTCAAAATCACGCTGGCGTTCTTCTGAACGTCCATCTGGCTCATACCAATAACCAAAATCTTCTAGTTTACGACGTTCTTTGCCTGCCACTAACCAATGGGCAATTTCGTGCAATGCACTGCTGTAAAAGCCTCGCGCAAAATAAATTGCGTTATAAGGCACTTCATCATTTGCGGGTAAATAAATGGGTTCTTCACCGCCTTTGACTAAGCGAGTGTTGTATTCCTCTTCAAAACATTGATTAAAAATTGCAATAATATCTTCTAATTTATGTTCCATGGTATCGACTCCTAAAAAACCGCGAGATTATATCACCAGAGGCTCATTTGTTCTTGTTTATTTTCTTCAGGTAAATTGACATGTAGTCCAATCAAACGAATCGATCGCCCTTTTGATCGCATAAAAATTTGAGGAAGTAATTGCTGAAAACTCTCCAAAGAAAGTGGCAAACCTGTTTTCTCTAAAGTGGTTACTTGAAAATCTTCAAATTTAAGCTTTACGCCAATTTTACGGAATGAAGATAACGGTATATTACGACTAACACGTTCAAGGCGACGAATTAACTCGTCATAAAGATTATTCAATAAGGCTAAAGCTTGCTCAACTGTGTGAATGTTCTCAATCAACGTCTGTTCTACGCCAACTGATTTACGTTCACGATGGGCTTGTACTTCACGATCATCAATGCCATGACTAAAATCCCAAATACGTTTACCCGCTTTACCAAATTGGTTTAATAAGACGATTTGATCAAAGTTTTGAATGTCAGCACAAGTTTCTAATCCCATATCGAGTAATCGTTGTGATGTTACTTTACCCACACCAGGAATTTTATTTAAAGATAAGGTTTTAATAAATTCCTCGACTTCATTCGGCTTAATCACAAATTGCCCATTAGGTTTATTCATATCCGAAGCGATTTTGGCAAGGAATTTTAAAGGTGCCACACCTGCCGAGGCAGTTAAATTCAACTCATCAAAAATTGCTTGACGGATTTCTTGTGCGATCCAGGTCGCAGAGCCTGAACATTTTTGGCAGTGCGTGACATCTAAATAAGCTTCATCTAAAGAAAGTGGTTCAATAATATCGGTGTAACGATGGAAGATTTGATGAATTTGTGCCGAAACCTGTTTATACAACGTCATATTCACAGGCACAAGAATGAGATTCGGACACTTTTTTATGGCTTGAGCCGTTGGCATTGCACTATGCAAACCAAATTTTCTCGCCTCATAATTACAAGTTGTTAATACACCACGTTGACGAGAAGAACCACCTACAGCAACAGGCTTTCCCTGCAAATTAGGATTTTCACGAATTTCAATTGATGCGTAAAAACAATCCATATCAATGTGAATAATTTTTTTGTCTTGTAGCATAAAAAAAGTGCGGTTAAATATTTTCTAATATTAATCAAGCAAACAACTGTTTAAATATACACTTAAATTAATATACTTGCAATTTAACCTTTTATAAATGCCCTTTAAAGCAGCAATTCAATCAATCTCAACTTTCCCTACCTTTCTTTTTTTGCTAGACTACGCAAAATTTTGGGGCTGATTCTGGATTCGACGGGATTAGCGAAGCCCAAGGTGCACGTCGAGGTGCGGTAGGCCTCGTAAATAAACCGCAAAAAAATAGTCGCAAACGACGAACAATACGCTTTAGCAGCTTAATAACCTGCATTTAGCCTTCGCGCCCCAGCTTCCGCTCGTAAGACGGGGATAACGCGGAGTCAAACCAAAACGAGATCGTGTGAAAGCCACCGTTTGAGGATCGAAGCACTAAATTGAATCAAACTAGCTTAAGTTTAGCGTGTCTGTCCGCATGCTTAAGTGAAATTAAAGACGAGACTAAACGTGTAGTACTGAAGGTAGAGTAATTTCGGACGGGGGTTCAACTCCCCCCAGCTCCACCAAACAAAAAAAATTAAAGCCTTGATTATCAAGGCTTTAATTTTATCTAATCATTAACAAATTCTCGGCAGCGGTTCATTTGTTGGTAAATCTAACAATCGACTTTGTCCAAAAATGCCCACTAAACGCACTTTTTTATCGGTTGTCACTTCACCAATCACAGCCGCATTTTCACCTAATGGATGACGACGAAGTGCGGTCAAAATTTCTGGTGTTTTTTCATCTGAAGCAACGATAACAAGCTTTCCTTCATTAGCGAAGTTTAATGCTTCAAGACCAAGTAATTCACAAATTCCGCGCACTTCTTGGCGAATTGGTAAGTCCTGTTCATCAATATTAATGCCTAGCTGTTGCGCCTGTGCAAATTCATGCAAAACAGCATTGACTCCCCCACGGGTTGCATCTCGAACTGCTTTCACGCCATCTACTTCGCGTAAATTTTCAATCAATGGATACAGCACGGCGCAATCACTATGAAGATCCGTTTGGATACCCAGTTTTTCACGTAAATTTAAGATTGTTGCGCCATGATCCCCAATAGTGCCGCTAACAATGATTTTATCGCCTGCTTGAATTTTATGAACGCCCCAATCCAAATTTTGAGGAATAACACCAATTCCACTGGTATTGATAAAAATCTTATCCACTGCGCCTTTTTGTACCACTTTTGTATCGCCAGTAACAACCTGAATGCCCACAGCTTTTGCGGTTTCAGCCATTGATTGAATAATTGCTTTAAGATCCGCAAGTGGCAATCCTTCTTCCAAAATAAAGCCACAGGATAAGTATTTTGGTATCGCCCCGCACACCGCCACATCATTTGCTGTGCCGCACACCGCTAATTTCCCGATATTACCACCAGGGAAAAAAATGGGATCAATCACAAAACTATCTGTGCTAAATGACAGTGTTTCGCCTTGCTTTGCTAATTCGGTTAATGGAATTCTTGCCTGATCTTCCCCTTGCACCAAAATAGGATTTGCAAAGGCTTCTACAAAATAATCTTGGATCAATTTTTGCATAGCTGCACCGCCATTACCGTGCGCCATAGTGATAAATTCGCTCATTTTATTCTCTCCGATATTGATAATAGGCTGCACATGCGCCTTCGGAAGAAACCATTAATGCGCCATAAGCATTATCTGGATTACAACCTGTGCCAAATAATGGGCAATCAGATGGTTTACAACGCCCAGTCAAGACATCACCACAACGAGAATTAGGATCATCGGCCACCTGTTGAGCTTGGCTTTGGAAATAAATTTCGGCATCAAATTCACGATAAGCATCCGTCAATTCCACGCCAGATTGTTCAATTTCTCCCAATCCACGCCATTCACTGCTTGCTTTAAGCTGGAATACTTCTTGCATTGAACGTTGGGCTAAAGCATTTCCGTGATCATCAACAATGCGTTTATATTGATTTTCGATTTCACAACGGCCATCAACAAATTGCTGCACTAACATTACAATCGCCTGCAAAATATCTAAAGGTTCAAAACCTGTAATCACAAAAGGTTTGTGATATTTATCGACAATCCCTTGATAAGGCGATGAACCAATCACCATACTTACATGCCCTGGTGCAAGAAAACCATCAATTTTGACTTGATCTTGTGCCAGCAAGCTATGTAACGTTGGAATAATCGTGATGTTTTGGCAAACAATCCAGAAATTTTTTGTTCCTAGTTTTTTGGCTTGTTGAAGCGTCACTGCTGTGCTCGGCATAGTCGTTTCAAATCCTAAGGAAAAAAAGACGACTTTTTTATTCGGATTATTTTGTGCAATATTCAACGCATCCAAAGGTGAATACACAATGCGAACATCTGCGCCTTTCGCTTTGGCTTCTAAAAGCGAACCTTTGCGACCTTTCACCCGCATTGCATCACCAAAGGTACAAAAAATGACATCAGGTTTCAGCGCAATTTCAATACAAACATCAATACGCCCCATCGGAAGCACACAGACAGGGCAACCAGGGCCATGAATAAATTCGATACTTTTTGGCAATAGCCGATCCAATCCAAATTTAAAAATCGTATGGGTATGTCCGCCACATACTTCCATTAAATACAATGGATTCTGCGCCGTAAAGTGCGGCATTTTTTCCATCAGTTTTTCAAGTTGCGCCACTAAACTACGGGCAAGTTCAGGATCGCGAAATTCATCAACAAATCGCATCGATTATCCTTGTTTACGTTGTTGTTCTAGCCAATTTAACCACTCACTGAGACCTTGTTCAGTGGTAGCGGAAAGTTGAATCACTTCAATATTTGGATTCACACGTTTTGCATTGGCAATGCATTGTTTTACATCAAATTTCAAGTAAGGTAATAAATCCACTTTATTTAAAATCATCAAACTTGATGCGGCAAACATGTGAGGATATTTAAGTGGTTTATCTTCGCCTTCTGTCACTGATAGAATCACCACTTTAGCTTTTTCACCAAGATCAAATTCAGATGGACAAACTAAATTTCCCACATTTTCGATAAACATAATGCTGTCAACTTGAGGTCTTAATTTCACCATTGCTTCGCTAATCATTTGTGCATCCAAGTGGCAGCCTTTGCCTGTATTTACTTGAATAGCCGGCACGCCAGTAGCACGAATACGATCTGCATCATTTTCAGTTTGTTGATCGCCTTCAATGACATAACAAGTGCGGTCATTTTTGAGGGCATTTAGTGTCGTCGTTAAAAGGGTGGTTTTGCCTGAACCCGGACTCGATACAAGATTCAAGGATAAAATATGTTGTTTAGCAAAGAATGCTCGGTTGTGATCAGCTAATTGATTATTTTTTCCGAGAACATCTTGTTCGATTTTTAACAAACGTTTTTGAGTATCGTCTGCATCGACTGGTTTATTGAAATGAAATGTTGAATGTGAAAAGTTTGGCGTACCTGATTGATGACTTCCTTGATCATCATGAGTATGAGGCAATTCACCAATACGGACTTGCTCTGGATGTCCGCAGCCACAGGTTGTACACATAAATCCTCCGTTTTAATGTGCTTATTTGGGCTGAGGTTTCAAACTGACTTTCAACAGAAATGATGTTTAAAACCCTCAAAGCCCTTAGCTTTGTCAACAAATTTGCAACAAGCATAGCACAATCAAAATTCGGCTTTTTGATGAAGATCATAAACTGATAATTTCTGTGGCTAATTCGTTAATAAATCCATGATGATGGGATGAAATCAAAATGGGTAAGGAAAGTTCTCGCAAAAGTGCGGTCAATTTTTCAGTATTTTTTCGATCTAATCCATTGGTGGGCTCATCTAATAATAAGATTTTTGGTTGCATCGCTAAGACACCCGCAAGTGCGGTAAAATTTTTTTCACCACCAGATAAGGTATGCACCATACGATCTTTTAAACGTGTAATACCAAGACGTTCTAATTGCTGCTCTGCGATATGATACGCCTGCTCTCTAGGCACATTTTGGTTTAATGGTCCAAAGGCAATATCATCCAATACTGTTGGGCCAAAAAGTTGATCATCAGCATTTTGAAAACAAATACCAATCGTGCCACGAAATGGCGCAAAATCTTTTTCTTTACGACAAACTTTGCCAAATAGTTTAATTTCCCCCTTGGTTACTGGAACAAATCCCAACAAAGCAAGCAGTAAAGTGGTTTTTCCTGAGCCAATTTCCCCTTGTACGATAAGACGTTTTTGACCTTCCAAGGTAAAACTCAAATCTTGAATAATCGCTCTACCATTGCGTTCTATACAAAGATTATTTACAGCTAACATATTATTTTTCTCTCTTTTTGCCAAACTGAAAACCACGACATTTTAACGCCATTTGCACAGTTTCGGCTTTCAACAGGGCATGAATCAATAATAAAGCGACACTTTGAGCGGTCACATAAAGGGTTCGGCGATTAAGTCCTGGACGAAATCCACGAGCGCGCATGGCAATATCCATTTTTTGACGCAATTCGCCAAGCAGTGCAATGTAACGTACAGTCAGCACAAAAAGTTGAATTAATTTTTCTGGCAAAGGCAATTTGCCAATGGCTTGAACAAGCACCGCATCATTAATATTCCACAAAAAAAGCCAAAGAGAAATCAACAATAAATGAGTACGCAAACTCAATTTTTCTGCTAATTCTATACCTTGAAAATTGAGTTCAATGCCATTTTCGCCAATTTTCCAACTTAATGTCGCCCACATTAAAGCAATAAAAATGATTAAAGCAAACCAACGTTTAAGATAGGGCAAAAAAGATTTTTGACTGAACTGCAGTGAAATAAAAAAGAGAGAAACTGCAAGCACATTAAGGGGGATAAGCCAAGTGAGATCACTCAATCCACTAATAATTAGCCCCCAGATAAATAGATAAATCAACCTAAAGTGCGGTTGAAATAAGTGATGAATTTTCATTAAGAGACATTCTCGATACGATTCATGACTTCAGGATACATTTTACCAAGCAAGGTAATCACTCCTACGCTGATAATACTATCCAAAATAAATACCGGAATATGAGAGACTAGCAAGAGCCAAACAAGATTCAGATAACTTTTTCCACCATCTAACATCAGCACAAAAGAAGCAAGTGCGCCTGCCCCGCCAACGCCAATTACGCCAGCTCCAATACCGACGAATAAGCGATCTTTTAAAGCTATGTGCGGTTGTAAACGAGAACGAAAAAGATAATGAGCAATCACTGCAGGCGTTGCCATCACGCATAGATTGACGCCTAACACTGCAAATCCGCCAAAAGAAAAGAAGATGACTTGCAATAAAAGGGCGATAAGAAACGCAGGAAAAACAGCCCACCCAAGGAATAAACCAGCCATACCATTTAAAATTAAATGCACACTGCCAATACCTACGGGGACATGAATGGTTCCAGCCACAAAAAATGCCGCAGCAAAAAGTGCGGTGAGCGGTAAACGTTCTGATTCTAAACGACGCAACCCCACGGCAATTCCCACAACAGCAAGCACTACGCCAGCTAATAAAATAGGCGTATGTAACACGCCTTCAGATAAATGCATTAAATACGTCCTTGTTTAATTTTACGCGCATTACGTAAAGCAATAAGTCCAGCAATACCAACGATATAACCGATTCCACCTAAAATATCATGCAAATAAATTTTATCTTTTAAATGCGCAATATCTTCACGAAGCAGCATTAAATCTGCACCGCTTTGATTTTCGGCAGATGTATGAGCGGCAACCACTGACGCGCGGTGTCCTTCATCGCCTTCCACCACCACTTTTAAGGTGGTATGTGGCACATCAGCAATAGAAAGCTTAAATGCACCTTGGCGGTCTGTTTTTCCAGTTAAAACGGGATCAGAAACACCCGAGCGGAAAACTTCTAAATAAGTTTCAGCTGCAGGGGTCATATCAGAATAATAGGATTTGCCAGAGAGTGTTTGCCCATCATATTGGGCAAACACATAAAGCGCGTGGGCATAAGCATTCGGGAGATAGCAAGCCGCAAAAAGTGCGGTTAAAAAAACAATTTTCTTCATCCCAAATCCATATTATTGTGCGTCAAAAGTTAGCATATATTCTACAGAGCGACGATCGTAATCCGCATTATTAGTTACTTTTTCCTCAAACTCTGCCCATACTTTGTTGAAACCTTTAACTGGCGTAAATTGAGCAATACCTTTTTCATTAGTTAAATTGAACGGTGCATCTTCACTTACACCTACTTTAATGCCTTGAACGGGTTTACCGTTATGTAAAACAAGGATAGAAAGTGGTTTGTTCGCTTGTGCTTTTTCTTGAGGAATCAATTCGTAAGCTTGTTGATGAGATTTGAAAGATTCAGCATCCCATTTCAAAATCGCTTTACCAAATTTAACAGGGTTGGTACTAAATTCTGCTGTTGGTTCTTCACGTTTTGTTTTTTCAACGTATTTACCGCTTGGTAATTTTGACCATACACCATTATCGAAATGAATGAAGACTAAATCTGATTTAGGCATAAGATAGGCTTCGCCATTTCTGAATTGGTAATCAACGGCAGTTAATTTTCCTTGCGCATTTAAGGCTTGGATAGATTTAAGTTTAGATTCTGGATAAGTTTCAGTTTGTTCATGTCCAAATTTCACTACGTATTCATCTTGTGATGAAGCAGGCTCAAGCCAAACATTGTGAGCGTTAGCAACAGACACACCTAAAAGTGCGGTTAATCCCACTGCGATTTTTTTCAATTCCATTTTGGATACTCCTTGTTTGTTTAAGAAAATCTAGGCGTATGATAAAATATGAAGTAACTTTAGAATCAAGTCATTTTTTAAGGAAATTGATGAAAATTGGAGCGCTTGCTAAAGCCCTAGGCTGTACCGTAGAAACCATTCGTTATTATGAACAACAAGGTTTAATCCCGCTCCCCAAACGCACTTCAGGCAATTTTAGGCAATATAATGAAGAACACTTGCAACGTTTATCATTTATTTGTAACTGCCGAAATCTAGATATTTCATTAAGTGAAATAAAAACCCTACTGAATTTAGAAAACGCCTCCAAACAACAAGCAGAAGAAATAAATCGTGTATTAGACAAACACATTAAAGAGGTGGCGACAAGGATTCACGAACTCGCCCATTTGCGGATGAAATTAATGGAATTACGTGAGAAAACAGTCTCGAATGATGAAGATCCAATGAAATTGCTATTGCAACATAGTGGCGTGAAATTTGTGCGATTAAAATAACCGCACTTTTAGATTATGGCTGACTAGATAAACGCTGTTTTGCTTCCTGATTACCTAATTCAGCAGCTTTTTTCAACCATTCTAAGGATTTTTTAGGCTGGTTTTGTGAGAGATAAATATTACTTAACATCATCATCGCATCCGTATCTTTAGCCCGAGCGGTACGTTCAAAAAGCTTAATGGCCTGCTCTGTATTTTGTTTGACGTAATCGCCACGTAGATACATAACGCCAAGGTTATTTAGCCCTTTCACGCTGCCCTTCTCTGCGGCTTCGCTAAACCACCAATAAGCCTTTTCATAATCTCTCGCTGTGCCACGCCCGAGATTATATAACATACCAAGATTGCTTTGAGCCGTTATATTTCCTTCCAACGCCATCGGATACATAATATCGAAAACAGAGATCCATTGCTGTTTATTGGCAAACTCTTGTGCCAAATTCATTTTAGCTTGATCATCCATTTTCGAACCTGCTGTAACATCAACGGTTTTCATTGCCCAAATAGGCAAACTACAAGAAAGTAATACTGTATGAAAAAATAACTTCAGTTTCATTTATAAAGTTGCTATTAAAAGTAAAATAAAAAACACAGCAGTAATCGCAAATTCGGTTAGTCCAACTTGCATAACAGAGAGCTTTTTAGTGGGCAGATAAACCGCTCGCACTAATCCAGGGACAAAAGCTAATGCTAAAACAAATTGTTGCGAAACCACAAAAATCAGCACACATAATAAGTGAAAAATCACTGATGCCCAAAAATAACGTGGATTTTTTCGCTCACGCATCATAGATTTCACATAAAGTGTTGTTCCAATAAAAAATAATGTTGGATAAATCGCTACCCAAAGTATTTTTTCATCAAAAGTGCGGTCAGAAAAATAATAAGATCCCATTCCAGCTAAAGCAAAAATTAAGATCCCAGCCAAATCATTCCATAAATTACGTTCATCTTTTTTCTTGGTAAAGTAAATATTTACTATTACAAAAGGCAGCATGGCAAACATAAAATAAAGCACTTGCCAATTATAAATTAACGCGGGAATCGCAAAAATCACTGCGGCAGCAAAATAAATCACAGACCATTTTTTGTATAACTCAAGATTTTTACCTTTAAATAAATTCAAAAAAGGATAAGTCATCAAATAAAGCGAAAACCATCCTAATAATAAAAATACGTGCGCCCATACTGGATTAGCAAGTAACATACCGTAAATAAAAGGCACCAATGCCATAACAATAGCACCGTGCTGATTAGAAATAAGCAATTTCATAATAATTAAATAATTGAGAATAATTGTCGGGTATTCTAGCTTAGTAAAGAGGATTTTACAAAGCAGTAAAGGCTATTTAGAATAGAAGAAAATACCCAAAAGGAGAATCCTATGACAATTCAACGCATTTTACCTAGTTCACGTTTAAGTGAAATTTCAATTCATAACAACCTCGCCTATTTTGCAGGACAAGTTCCAGAATTAACCATCGAGCAAAATGCCTACGAACAAACCAAAGAAGTATTAGGTTTAATTGATAAATTATTAGCAGAAATTGGCTCCAATAAAAGCAATATTTTAACTGCACAAATTTTCTTGGCAGATATGCAAGATTATGCACAATTAAATCAAGCTTGGGATGAATGGGTCGATCGTGTTAGCCCTCCAAGTCGAGCGACAGTCGAAGCTAAATTAGCGGATCCTCGTTGGAAAGTTGAAATTGTTATTATTGCAACTTGTTAGTTTTTAAGCCAAATAAACAGGAGAATATTATGGAAAATTGGACAAATGAAATTTGGGTAGCGATTGGTATCGCTTTTATTGTTGGATTATTTATTGGTTACATTGCCGTGCGTTTAACCAAAGGCTCCGTAAAACATCAAGCTAAAACAGAAGCTGAATTAAAAACAGTCAAAAACCAACTTGATACACAAAAGGCTCAAATCGAAAAACATTTTGCAGAAAGTGCTGAATTATTCAAAACCTTAATTAACGATTATCAAAAACTTTATCGCCACTACGCAACCTCCTCCAATAATTTACTGGGCGAAAAAGATCACAAAGGTTTATTCACTCAACAGTTGATTACTGCGACAGATAAATCTCAAAATGAACAACCAAGAGATTATTCCGAGGGTGCATCGGGTTTGTTTAAAGAAAAGAAAGAAGAAAATTAAAAAGTGCGGCTAAAAATAGAAATGTTTTTAGCCGTTTTGATATAGGAACAATTTATTGTTCTCTTATATCACTCATAAAACCTAGATAAAACAAAACCCCGCGATTAGTTTCGCGGGGTTATGAAAGGGTTAGTTGGTGCAACTAGCTGGACTCGAACCAGTGACCCCCACCATGTCAAGGTAGTGCTCTAACCAACTGAGCTATAGTTGCACTGTGTAAAGTGCTAGGAATTATAGATGTTTTTTACCTGAAAACAAGTATTTTTCTTAAAACTAAAGATAACTGGCAAAAAAGTAAACAGTATTGCCTTAAATAACCGAGCCGTTTTTGATTTCCCAAATTTTTAAGCGTATAATGCGCACCGATTTTTCATCTGGCTAATATATAGCCAAATAAAAATAGTATCTTTAAAATTTTGTAATTATTGACGGAGTAAATAATGTCTAGAAGACTAAGAAGAACGAAGATTGTATGTACTATGGGCCCATCAACTGACCGTGATAACAATCTTGAAAAAATTATCGCAGCGGGCGCAAACGTAGTTCGTATGAACTTCTCTCACGGTACACCTGATGACCATATCGGACGCGCTGAACGTGTACGTTCTATCGCAAAAAAATTAGGTAAAACCGTGGCAATCTTAGGTGATTTACAAGGTCCTAAAATTCGTGTATCTACTTTTAAAGACGGTAAAATTTTCTTAAGCGTTGGTGATAAATTCATTCTTGATGCGGAATTACCAAAAGGCGAAGGCACACAAGAATCTGTTGGTTTAGACTATAAAACTCTTCCACAAGATGTTGTTCCTGGCGACATTCTTTTATTAGATGATGGCCGTGTTCAATTAAAAGTATTATCAACTGATGGTGCAAAAGTTTTTACTGAAGTCACTGTTGGTGGTCCATTATCAAATAATAAAGGTATCAACAAATTAGGCGGCGGTTTATCTGCAGAAGCATTAACAGAAAAAGATAAAGCAGACATTATTACCGCTGCACGCATTGGTGTTGATTTCTTAGCCGTTTCTTTCCCTCGTTCAAGTGCAGATTTAAATTATGCACGTGAACTTGCTCAACAAGCAGGTTTAAATGCAAAAATCGTTGCTAAAGTTGAACGTGCAGAAACCGTTGCTAATGATGAAGCCATGGACGATATTATTTTAGCATCTGATGTCATCATGGTTGCACGCGGTGACTTAGGTGTAGAAATCGGCGATCCTGAATTAGTCGGTGTACAGAAAAAATTAATCCGTCGTTCACGTCAATTAAATCGTGCTGTAATTACAGCAACTCAAATGATGGAATCAATGATTAGCAACCCAATGCCAACTCGTGCTGAAGTAATGGACGTTGCAAACGCAGTATTAGATGGTACTGATGCAGTTATGCTTTCTGCAGAAACAGCAGCTGGTCAATATCCTTCTGAAACAGTAGCCGCAATGGCTGGCGTATGTTTAGGTGCAGAAAAAATGCCAAGCATTAACGTTTCTCGTCACCGTATGGATAAAGAATTTGAAACCATTGAAGAATCTGTTGCGATGTCTGCAATGTATGCAGCAAACCACATGAAAGGTGTGGCGGCAATTGTCACTTTAACTAGCACAGGCCGTACCCCATTATTAATGTCACGTATCAGCTCAGGTTTACCAATCTTTGCTTTATCTCGTAATCAAGAAACTTTAAACCTTTGTGCACTATACCGTGGTGTAACTCCCGTTTATCATGGTGAAGATAGCCGCACAGAAACCAGTGCAAAAGTAGCACTTCAATCATTAAAAGAAAAAGGTTACTTATCTACTGGGGATTTAGTGCTTGTTACTCACGGTGGTCAAGGTGCGACACAAACCAACGTATGTCGTACATTAATTGTTGAATAATCAACAATCTAAATACGTTAAAATGAAAGAGCGGTGGATTTTTCCACCGTTTTTTATTTCCTTTTTCTACCGCACTTTTCACTTAAACCCAATAGATATTTGCGGTATCATAGGCGACATTCTAGTATCGAAATAAGTCCTATGGCCTCACAACCTCAAATCAAATCTTCTGACAAAAAAACGGCACAAATAAGTATTCCACCACACTCACTTGAGGCTGAACAAGCCGTGTTGGGGGGCATCATGCTGAGCAATCAACATTGGGATGGCATTGCTGAACGTGTCATTGCTGACGATTTTTATACTTTTCAGCATCGTCTGATTTTTACAGAAATGGAACATCTAATGCGTAATCAATCGCCTATTGATTTAATTACGCTAGATCAAGCCTTAAGAAGCCGTGGTGTAAGCGATGAAGTGGGTGGATTTGCCTATCTAGCAGAGCTTTCCAATAATACTCCGAACGCGATTAATATTTTGGCTTATGCGGATATTGTGCGAGAGAAAGCCATATTACGAGAACTTATTTCGGTAGGAAATCGCATTGCTGAAAATAGCTATTCTCCCAAAGGGCAAGACATTAAGTTAATTCTTGATGAAGCAGAGCGTGAAGTATTTGCGATTGCAGAAAAACGGACTACTTCTAGCGAGGGCCCACAAAATGTGATCAATGTGCTGGAAAGTACTATTGAAAAAATCGATATTTTGAGCAAACTTGAAAATCATTCAGGCGTAACGGGCATTACGACAGGTTTCACTGATCTTGATAAAAAAACGGCCGGTTTACAACCTTCTGACTTAATTATCGTTGCGGCACGTCCGTCAATGGGTAAAACTACTTTCGCCATGAACCTTTGCGAAAATGCCGCAATGGCAAGTGAAAAACCCGTTTTAGTATTTAGTTTAGAAATGCCAGCAGAACAAATTATGATGCGTATGATCGCATCACTTGCTCGCGTTGATCAAACTAAAATCCGAACAGGTCAAAATTTAGATGAAATCGAGTGGAATAAAATTGCTAGCGTAGTGGGAATGTTCAAGCAAAAAAATAATCTTTTTATCGATGATTCTTCAGGTTTAACTCCTACCGACGTTCGTTCGCGCGCACGCCGAGTTTATCGTGAGAATGGTGGATTAAGTATGATTATGGTGGATTATTTGCAATTAATGCGCGCACCCGCATTCTCAGATAACCGAACATTAGAAATCGCAGAAATTTCTCGTTCCCTCAAAGCACTCGCCAAAGAATTACAAGTGCCAGTAGTCGCCCTTTCTCAGTTAAATCGTACTTTAGAACAACGTGCGGACAAACGCCCTGTAAACTCAGATTTACGTGAATCTGGCTCCATTGAACAAGATGCAGACTTGATTATGTTTATTTACCGAGATGAAGTCTATAACGATAACTCGGAAGATAAAGGTGTTGCAGAAATTATTATCGGTAAACAGCGTAACGGCCCGATTGGTCGAGTGCGGTTAAAATTTAATGGACAATTCTCACGCTTCGATAATCTCGCCGAACAACGTGAATATCATGATGATTATTAAGGAATAACAATGAATGTAAAACCGGCGACAGCGAAAATTAGCTCGCACGCCTTAAAACAAAATTTAGAAATAATTAAACAAAAAGCACCAAATAGTAAAATCATCGCTGTGGTTAAAGCAAATGCCTATGGTCACGGCGTTGTGTTTGTCGCATCAACTTTAGAACAAAATGTCGATTGCTTTGGCGTGGCTCGTTTAGAAGAGGCTCTGGCATTACGCTCCAACGGTATTACTAAACCGATTTTATTGCTTGAAGGCTTTTTTAATGAACAAGATTTGCCCATCTTAGCGGTCAATAATATCGAAACTATCGTACATAATCGTGAACAATTGGAAGCACTAAAACGTGCGAATTTACCAAGTCCAATTAAAGTTTGGTTAAAAATAGACACAGGCATGCATCGTTTAGGTGTTGCATTAGATGAAGTGGATTTTTTCTATAATGAACTTAAAAAACTTCCATATATTCAACCGCACTTAGGCTTTGTCAGCCATTTTAGCCGCGCTGATGAATTAGAATCCAATTATACCCAACTTCAAATCAACCGCTTTTTATCCGCCACAAAAGATAAACAAGGTGAACGTACTATTGCTGCATCGGGCGGTATTCTTTTCTGGCCTGAATCTCATCTGGAATGTATCCGCCCCGGTATTATTATGTATGGCATTTCACCAACTGATACCGTCGGTGCTGAATTTGGTTTAACGCCAGTAATGAATTTAACTTCATCATTGATTGCTGTTCGCAACCATAAACAAGGTGAACCAGTTGGGTACGGTGGCATTTGGACAAGTTCACATGATACAAAAATCGGTGTTGTGGCTATTGGTTATGGCGATGGATATCCTCGCGATGTGCCTGAAGGCACGCCTGTTTATTTGAATGGTCGTATCGTGCCAATTGTTGGAAGGGTTTCAATGGATATGTTAACCGTTGATTTAGGACCTGATAGCCAAGATCAAGTAGGTGATGAAGTAATTCTATGGGGTAAGGAATTACCTATTGAAACCGTAGCTAAATTCACAGGAATTTTAAGCTATGAGCTAATTACAAAATTAACACCGCGTGTTATAACTGAATATGTTGATTAATCTGTTAATCACTGCATTTTCTGAAGAGAGGGATTCACTCCCTCTCTAATAAAAATCCTAGAAAGTGCGGTTAAAATTTTGATTATTTTTAATGAAAGGAAATACCATGAAAAACATTAACCCGACTCACACCCATGCGTGGAAATCTCTCGAAGCACATAAAGCTGAATTGTCAAACACCACCATCCAAGATTTATTTAAACAAGAAAAAAATCGTTTTGACGATTATTCTTTAACATTCAATAACCAAATTCTTGTCGATTTTTCCAAAAACAACATCAATCAAACAACCCTTTCATATCTTCGCCAACTTGCTCAAGAATGCGCGCTTGATAGCGCAAAAGAAGCGATGTTTACTGGCGAAAAAATCAATCGTACAGAAAATCGTGCCGTGCTGCATACTGCACTTCGCAATCGCGCTAATACGCCAGTACTTGTTGATGGTAAAGATGTCATGCCTGAAGTCAATGCTGTGCTAGCTAAAATGAAAGATTTCTGTCAGCATATTATTTCCGGTGAATGGAAAGGCTATACAGGAAAAGCCATTACTGATGTTGTGAATATTGGTATTGGTGGCTCTGATTTAGGTCCTTATATGGTAACCGAAGCACTTCGCCCATATAAAAATCATCTAAATATGCACTTTGTTTCAAATGTGGATGGTACACACATCGCGGAAACCTTAAAAAAAGTCAATCCAGAAACAACACTTTTCTTAGTGGCATCGAAAACGTTTACAACTCAAGAAACCATGACAAATGCGCAAAGTGCACGTGATTGGTTACTGAAAGCAGCGAAAGATGAAAGTGCGGTTGCAAAACATTTTGCAGCATTATCAACCAATGCTAAAGATGTAGAAAAATTTGGTATTGATACAAATAATATGTTTGAATTTTGGGATTGGGTTGGCGGTCGTTACTCTTTATGGTCAGCTATTGGTCTTTCAATTGCACTATCAATTGGCTTTAAAAACTTTGAAGAGTTGTTGAATGGCGCACATGAAATGGATAAACATTTCCGCTCTACTCCAATTGAAAAAAATATTCCAACCACTTTAGCATTAGTTGGCTTATGGAATACCAATTTCCTTGGTGCGCAAACAGAAGCGATCTTACCTTATGATCAATATTTACATCGCTTCGCAGCCTATTTCCAACAAGGTAATATGGAATCAAATGGTAAATATGTGGATCGTGATGGCAATATTATTAACAACTACCAAACTGGCCCAATTATTTGGGGTGAACCAGGTACAAACGGACAACATGCGTTCTATCAATTAATTCACCAGGGCACCACTTTAATTCCTTGTGATTTTATCGCACCGGCTCAAAGCCATAACCCATTGGCAGATCATCACAATAAATTGCTTTCTAACTTCTTTGCACAAACAGAAGCATTAGCATTCGGAAAAACAAAAGAGGAAGTCAAAGCTGAATTTGTAAAAGCGGGTAAATCTTTAGATGATGTAAAAAATATTGTTCCATTTAAAGTATTCACTGGTAATAAGCCAACTAATTCGATTCTCGTTCAAAAAATCACGCCATTTACCTTGGGTGCATTAATTGCTATGTATGAACATAAAATCTTCGTACAAGGTGTGATTTTTAATATCTTTAGCTTCGATCAATGGGGTGTAGAACTAGGCAAACAACTTGCAAACAGAATTCTTCCCGAATTAACAGATTCTGAAAAAGTAGCAAGTCATGACAGTTCAACCAATGGACTAATTAATCAATTTAAAGCATGGCGTTAATTGTTTATTTAATATAAAAGAGTTAAACAATTATAATTTTATATAAAGGGCTAAATTCCGTATTTATTATAGGATTTAGTCCTTTAAATTTATCTTTAAGATGTTATGAATAGACGTAAAAATTTTTAATTGATTGTTTTTTTTGTATTTTTAATAATAAAAAAATCAGCGCCTTAACTGATTAAGACGCTAATTAATAATATATTAGGCGTTAACGCTATTAGTTATAGCACAGAAACATTTAAGTTTGAGCCACCACCAACAATACGAACTCGGCGACCAGCCACAAAACTGCTGTCAGCCTTTTGAACGACAACGATTTCTTGACCATCATCTTTCTTAATTACAAGTTCAGCACCGTTTACTTGACTCATTTTTTCTTCGATTTTGCTTCCAGCTACTGCACCTCCAATCGCGCCAACTACTGCTGCAATAGCTTGACCACGACCACCGCCAATTGCACTACCTGCAATACCACCTAAAGCACCGCCACCAAGCGTACCAATTACGCCTTGATTATCTGCTTGGATCTTAACGGGACGCACAGAAACAATTGTACCATAAGTAATTGAACGAGCTTCTTTAGCTTGAGATGCGCTATAAACATCACCGCTGAAAATATCGGTATTCGCACAACCTGTTACGCTAAAGGCGACTAACAATGCAAAAGCTACTGTTGTCTTTTTCATATATTACGCTCCTTATTTACAGAAAGTAATTAAAGTGGATTTCTTGGAGAGAAAGTTGAAATATTTTTAGTATTACTATTCTCTGATACTAAAACACAAGCACCCACAACTAAGGTTGAATCATACTTGTGAGTAAGCACAACTTGCTCACCATCTTGTTGACGACCTGAACAATCATTTTTACGGATGGTTAATTTAAGATTTTCACCTTCCATTTGGCTAAAAACAATTTGACCTTTATAAGCATTTTCATCTTTTTGGAAAGAAGAACAAGCACTTAAACCTACAGCTGCTAAAACCGCTAATGCAAGAGATAATTTTTTCATTTTGCTAAACCTCGAGTATTTTCTTTATAGAATAAGGATGAACCTTAATACAAGTATGATTTGATGTCTTATCAACAAAACTTACTGCAATAGATGGATTAGGCAATCTCTCGCCATCCACTTTAGGCTCGCTCACTTTAATGGTTAATTGAGTTAATTCGCTCCATAAAAAATGCATATTAATACGCTGTACCCATTCATTTATCGATTCATTCGGTAAAAATGGCATTACAACCTCAATATGCTCCCAACCTTCTACGGAATACTGCTTATTTTTAGGGAACGGAAGTTCAATAACATCAACGAACTGATTAGCGAATTTCACTGCTTTCTCTAGCTGAATTAGATAAATCTTACGTCCGTTGACAATGTTATCCGACAAAATTCTACCGTATTTCAATAAAAGTGTCAGCCAGTCTTTTGCATTTTGTTCATTATTTACACGCACAGCAAGGTGATCGATTTCATAATTTGAAAAATCAATTGACATCATTTGAGCTAATTGTTGAATTTTTTTTTCAAATTCCGCCAAATCAGAAAAAAGTGCGGGTGATTTTTCCTGTAAATTTGTCATTTTGTCCCTTTGAGAAACTCATAAAGAACGGTATCATAGCCGATTATTTTCATTATTCAATTTGAACATAGGAAAAAACGTGAATATTCAATCTATTTTATCCGACAAAATCAAACAAGCTATGATTCTTGCTGGGGCAGATCAATCTTGCGATGCGCTTGTTCGTCAATCAGGAAAACCACAATTTGGCGATTATCAAGCCAATGGCATTATGGCTGCGGCGAAAAAATTAGGTTTAAATCCACGAGAATTTGCTCAAAAAGTTTTAGATAATGCTCAACTATCTGATATTGCAGAAAAATTAGAAATCGCAGGACCAGGCTTTATTAATATTTTCTTAAATCCAACTTGGCTAACAACAGAGGTTTCAACTGCGCTTTCCCAAAAGAATTTAGGCATTCAAGCTACGGATAAGCAAACTGTCGTGATTGATTATTCATCTCCAAATGTAGCAAAAGAAATGCATGTTGGTCACTTGCGCTCTACGATCATCGGCGATGCTGTTGTGAGAACCCTAGAATTTTTAGGTCACAATGTTATTCGTGCAAACCATGTTGGTGACTGGGGAACGCAATTCGGAATGCTTATTGCTTATCTTGAAAAAATGCAAAACGAGCATGCGAGTGAAATGGAATTGCACGATCTTGAAGCCTTTTATCGCGAAGCCAAAAAACATTACGATGAAGATAAAGTTTTCGCAGAAAAAGCACGTAATTACGTCGTGAAATTACAAGGTGGTGATGAATATTGCCGAGCTATGTGGAAACGTTTAGTTGACATCACGATGCAACAAAATCAGCACAACTATGATCGCTTGAATGTGACTTTAACCGAAAAAGATGTGATGGGTGAAAGTCTTTATAATCCAATGTTACCAAGCATCGTAGAAGATCTTAAAAAACAAGGTTTAGCTGTAGAAGATGATGGTGCATTGGTTGTTTATTTGGATGAATTCAAAAATAAAGAAGGCGACCCAATGGGCGTGATCGTTCAGAAAAAAGATGGCGGTTTCCTTTACACTACAACCGATATTGCTGCAGCAAAATATCGTTATGAAACATTAAAAGCTGATCGCGCACTTGTTTTTTCAGATACTCGCCAAAGCCAACATATGCAACAAGCTTGGTTAATTACTCGTAAAGCAGGTTATGTACCAGACAGTTTCTCTTTAGAGCATAAAAACTTTGGGATGATGCTTGGTAAAGATGGCAAACCATTTAAAACCCGTACCGGTGGCACGGTGAAATTAGCCGATCTATTAGATGAAGCGATTGAGCGCGCCACTGTATTAATTAATGAAAAAAATACAAATTTATCTAATGATGAAAAAGAAGCTGTGATTGAGGCTGTCGGTATTGGTGCGGTGAAATATGCAGATCTATCCAAAAACCGTACTACTGATTACGTTTTTGATTGGGATAACATGTTAAGCTTTGAAGGTAACACTGCACCATATATGCAATATGCTTATACCCGAATTCGTTCGATCTTTAATAAAACAGATATAAATTCAACCGCACTTTTGGCTGCACCTTTAACGCTTGAAGAGGATAAAGAAAGAGCGCTTGCAATTAAACTACTACAATTTGAAGAAGCGGTGCAAACTGTCGGAAAAGAAGGCACACCACACGTGCTTTGTGCTTATTTATACGAACTAGCAGGCATATTCTCGTCATTCTATGAGCATTGCCCAATTTTAAATGCTGAAGATGAGTCCGTAAAATTAAGCCGTTTGAAATTGGCATTATTAACGGAAAAAACCTTAAAACAAGGTTTAGAGTTACTCGGTATTAAAACCGTAGAAAAAATGTAATTTAGATACTTAAAATCCCTTTCTTACGAAAGGGATTTTTTATGCTTATTTACAGAATAAAAAAAGTGCCCCAATGGGGCACTACTCGGAAAGCAAAATAGATGTCGGCTATTTAAGATAGCACTTGTTTTTAGTGGTTTCAGAATAAAGAAATCCGATCAGTTATGCAAATACATATTTTTAGATTTGTGAACTTGGTCACGATTTTTTTATAAAAAAACTAAAAACAAATATATTTCTAATAAAGTGCGGTAAAATTCTATTACAATATTTCCGCACTTTACGCCCCTACTTTAGAGAATATTCTTTTCTCCACGAGACACACTAATCAATCCAGAACGAACAATTTCCAACAATGTGGTTTCTTCTTTCAATGCAGAAATAAATGCATCAATTTTATCTTTGGTTCCACTTAATTGAATTGTGTAAGATTTTGGTGTGACATCTACAATTTGACCACGGAAAATATCGGCTAAACGTTTAATCTCATCGCGAGATGACCCTACTGCTCTCACCTTCGCTAAAACAATTTCACGGACTATATGCTCTTGCTCGCTCAAATTAATCACTTTAAACACATCCACTAATTTATGGAGTTGTTTCTCAATTTGTTCCAATACTTGAGCATCGCCCACCGCTTCAATAGTCATTCGAGAAAGTGTTGGATCATCCGTTGGCGCCACCGTCAAACTTTCAATATTAAAAGCACGTTGGGAGAATAAACCAACAACACGCGATAAAGCACCAGACTCATTTTCGAGTAAAACAGATAAAATTCTACGCATTAGTTGTCTCCTCTTGAGGTTTACTTAAAATCATTTCATTCATTGCGCCACCACGGATTTGCATTGGATACACATGCTCAGATTCATCTACATTAATATCCACAAAGACTAATTTATTTTTAATGCTGAATGCTTCTTGCAATTTGCTTTCAAGTTCATCAGGGGTAGCAATTTTTATACCGACATGACCGTAAGATTCTGCTAATTTCACAAAATCAGGCAAGGAATTCATATAGGTTTGCGAATGGCGACCAGAATAAATCAAATCTTGCCATTGTTTTACCATTCCCAAGAAATGATTATTTAAACAAATAATAACAACAGGGATACCATACTGCGTTGCGGTAGAAAGCTCTTGAATATTCATTTGAATACTTCCATCACCAGTCACACAAACAACTGTTCCTTCTGGATGAGCCAATTTCACACCTAATGCAGCGGGTAAACCAAATCCCATGGTGCCTGCGCCCCCAGAATTAATCCAATGACGCGGTTCATCGAATGGATAATGTAACGCAGCAAACATTTGGTGCTGACCTACATCAGAAGCCACATAAGCTTGTCCTTTCGTGAGGCGATATACCGCTTCCATAACTTGTTGTGGTTTAATCACGCTAGAAGTGCGGTCAAATTCCAAACATTTTTTTGCTTTCCATTGGTTGATTTCTTGCCACCAACTTTCAAGATCTGTTTGAGATTTCAATCCCTCTTCATTCAATAAACTCAAAAATTCTTCCAAGACATTTTTCGCATTTCCGACAATTGGAATCGCTGCTGGAACATTTTTAGAAATCGAGGTTGGATCAATATCAATATGAATTACTTTGGCATTTGGGCAATATTTTTCTAAATTATTTGTTGTGCGATCATCAAAACGAACGCCAATCCCCAAAATAAGATCACTTTCGTGCATTGCCGTATTAGCTTCGAAAGTACCGTGCATCCCTAACATGCCTAGGAATTGTTTATCTGTACTTGGATAAGCCCCTAACCCCATTAATGATGAAGTAACTGGCAAATTTAAACGTTGTGCAAACTGAATTAACTGTTGACTACATTCAGCAGCAATTGCACCACCACCGACGAAAAGTATTGGTTTCTTCGCTACTAAAAGTGCTTTTAATGCTTTTTTAATTTGGCCTTTGTGCCCATTTACTGTTGGATTATAAGAACGTAATTCTACAGATTCAGGGTATTCATAAGGATATTTAAAATTCGGATTTACGGTATCTTTTGGAATATCCACCACTACAGGACCTGGACGACCAGTTGATGCGATATAAAAAGCTTTTTTCAAAATAGAGGGAATATCTTCCGCTTTTTTGACAATAAAGCTATGCTTCACAACTGGACGAGAAATCCCCACCATATCACATTCTTGGAATGCATCTCGGCCAATTAAATTACTCATGACCTGACCAGAAATAATGACCATAGGCACAGAATCTGTATAAGCCGTTAAAATCCCGGTGATTGCATTTGTTGCTCCGGGTCCTGAAGTCACTAACACACATCCAACTTTACCTGTAGAACGAGCATAACCATCCGCCATGTGTACAGCCGCTTGTTCATGGCGAACTAAAATATGTTCAATACCACCTAGTGTATGGATCGCATCATAAATATCTAATACTGCCCCACCTGGATAACCAAATAAATACTCTACGCCTTCATCACGTAAAGATTGAACCACCATCTCTGCGCCAGATAACTTCTTCATTTTTCACTCCTTAAATTCACCGCACTTTCAAAAGTGCCCATGATTTGTATCAATGATTTACATCATACTAAGCAAAAAGTTTTTGTCTAGTCTACATAACGGCTAAAAACACCTACAAAACAGAATAAAAAGTCAAGAAATAATACAAAATTAGATTTTTATAAAAAAAATAACACTTTTAAATAAAAAAATGCGACCTTATGTCGCATTTTATAAACTTACCAAAATTTTATATTTTATTTATATTCTTGAGCAAGATCACATTTTTAACGTTTTTTCACTGCAAATACGATTAAAAATAATGAAATCGCTGTCGCAGCAAAACCAGCTAAACCTGAATAAGTAAACCCTACCACAATGTAACCAATAGAAGTCGCTGTTGCAACTGTGGCAGCATAAGGAAGCTGAGTAGTCACATGATCCATATGGTTACATTTTGCACCAGTTGAAGATAAAATCGTTGTATCAGATACTGGCGAACAGTGGTCACCACATACAGCCCCCGCCATTACTGCTGATAAACAAGGGAGTAATAATTCTGGCGCCGCATTTGCAGCCATAGCCGCTGCAATTGGTAGCATAATGCCAAATGTCCCCCAGCTCGTACCTGTTGAGAACGCCATTGCAGAACCAAGAATAAATAAAATTACTGGTAAGAATTGCATTGGGATATTACCAGAAACAAGAGAAGATAAATATTTACCAGTTTGCATATCCCCAACGACTTTATTAATTGTCCACGCAAAGAATAAAATCGCAATGGCACCAGACATTGATTTAATACCTGAAATCCAAGAGCGTGCATATTCTGGAACACTGACTTGACGATCAAGAATAATTAATAAAGTAGAAACAAGAATAGAGCAAGTACCACCAAAAACTAAAGAAGTTCCAACAACAGTATTTTCAAATGCACCTAGAATGCTAAATTCTTTTCCATCCGCTGCTAATGCATCTGCACCCGTGTAAATCATCATTGAAACTGTTGAAATAATTAAAACTAAAATAGGCAATACAAGATTACGTACGTGACCTTTTGCACCCGTTTCTTCTTCTAATTCATTTTCAGAATCTTCCAAAGCTAATTTTTCATGGCGTGCCATTGAAGCAATATCGAAAGAAAAATATGCAACAAAGAACACCATGATAATTGAGAAAATGGCATAGAAGTTCATTGAGCTCATTGCCACGAATGCACCAATTGGTGTGTATTCAGTGATCGAATAAGTCGCTAATAAACCGCCTACTAAAGTAATAATGTATGCGCCCCAACTTGAAACAGGCATCATTACACACATCGGTGCTGCCGTTGAATCCAAAATATAAGCGAGTTTCGCACGAGAAACTTTAAAACGGTCTGTCACTGGACGAGCAATTGCGCCTACAGCAAGACTGTGGAAATAATCATCAATAAAAGTAACAAAAACTAATGATGCAGCTAATAATTTAGCACCACGACGACCTTTAATACGGTTTTGTGCCCATTCAGCAAACGCACGATTACTGCCTGATACCGTTAAAAGTGCGGTTAAAACACCAAGCAATAATAAGAACAAAACAATGTTCATATTAGAGTTAATTGCGCCATCAGCATAAACAAGTGAAATCACGTTGCTTGATAAATAGCTGAAAGACGAACCAATATTCCAGCCGCCTAACATTAACGCACCAACAATAATCCCTGCGCTGAGAGACACCAATACACGACGAGTTGCAATCGCCAAGACAATCGCCAATAAAGCTGGAATGATTGACCAAACTGAGGATGAAAAATCGATAAGTTCCATTAAGAGATACCTACAATTAATGGAGAGAACGGAAAGCAAAGGACAGAATAAGACCAGAACAACCGTAGCGCTCCATAGTTAATCAAAAAAACTATGACAGTGTCGCCCCTTTCGAGTACGCCACCAACCAAACAAAATGACTTCTGTTTGATTTCGGCAATCATTCCTTTCTTTTTTCTTCATCGTTATCCACTCTGAAAAAATACTTATAATGATTGCACCTCTACTTTTGTAGTGATTCAAGAGATTACCGTAAAAAAATCCAAATGCCAACAGGTTTTATAAAATTTTTTATTAGATTGAATTAAAAATATAAAAAATAAACAAAAAGAAATTTAAAGATATATACCTGCTCCGACCATTTATTTAAAATAGATATTTACAATAAATATTATTTTCTCTATTATTAAATAAATTTTTCCACATACAAGATTATTTTATCGAGGTTTATTATGAGCGAATTAGCAAAAGGTTTGACAAATCTTCGTAGTTTACGTGCGGCAGTGCGCGAATTAACTTTAGAACAAGCGGAAAGTGCTCTTGAAAAATTACAAACTGCTGTTGAAGAGAAACGTGCTAATGAAGCAGAATTAATTAAAGCAGAAACAGAGCGAAAAGAACGTTTAGCTAAATATAAAGAATTAATGGAAAAAGAAGGTATTACACCTGAAGAATTACAAGAGATCTTTGGTACAGCAGCAACATCTGCTAGAGCAAAACGTCCACCTCGCCCAGCAAAATATGCATTTATTGATGAAAATGGCGAGCGTAAAACATGGACTGGCCAAGGCCGCACACCACGCCCAATTCAAAATGCATTGAATTCTGGTAAATCATTATCTGATTTCGAAATTTAATTTTTCTATTTGAAACTAGAACCCATTTTTATGGGTTCTATTTTTTTATCTAAACGTAGCACACAACATTATGATCGAAAAAAAAATATTACTCACCGATTGTCCCGATGATAAAGGCTTAATAGCTAAAATAACCAACATTTGTTACAAACATCAACTAAACATTCTGCATAATAATGAATTTGTAGATTTTGAAACCAAGCATTTCTTTATGCGTACAGAATTGGAAGGTATTTTTAACGAAGCTACTTTATTAGAAGATCTAAAATATAGCTTACCCGAAGGAACGCATTGTCGATTAATTAGTACACAACGTAAACGAATTGTTATTTTAGTCACAAAAGAAGCTCACTGTCTCGGCGATATTTTAATGAAAAATTATTATGGTGCGCTTGATGTAGAAATTGCTGCAGTGATTGGCAACCATGATAATTTACGCGAACTCGTTGAGCGTTTTAATATTCCGTTTCATTTGGTTAGTCATGAAGGCTTAACTCGTATTGAGCACGATAAATTATTAGCTGAAAAAATTGATGAATACACGCCAGATTATATTGTCCTCGCTAAATATATGCGTGTGTTAAATCCTGAATTTGTCGCTCATTATCCAAATCGAGTGATTAATATCCATCATTCATTCTTACCTGCTTTTATTGGTGCCAAGCCTTATCAACAAGCCTATGAACGAGGTGTAAAAATTATCGGCGCAACGGCTCATTTCATTAATAATGAATTGGATCAAGGCCCAATCATTATGCAAAACGTCATTAATGTGGATCATACTTATAGCGCTGAAGCAATGATGCGTGCTGGCCGTGATGTGGAAAAAACCGTGCTAAGTCGTGCCCTTGATCTTGCTTTACACGATAGAATTTTTGTTTATAAAAATAAAACGGTGGTGTTGTAGTGGAAAAAATCACCCTTGCGCCAATAAGTGCGGTTGAAGGAACAATTAATTTACCAGGTTCTAAAAGTTTATCTAATCGCGCATTACTTTTAGCCGCCTTAGCTAAAGGCACAACAAAAGTAACCAATTTATTAGATAGCGATGATATTCGACATATGCTTAACGCACTCAAAGCATTAGGCGTACGCTATCAGCTTTCTGACGACAAAACTATTTGTGAAATAGAGGGATTAGGCGGAGCATTCAATATACAGGATAATCTTTCGCTCTTTCTTGGCAATGCGGGGACGGCAATGCGTCCATTAACCGCTGCGCTTTGCTTAAAAGGCACCTCCGAAGTTGAAATCATCTTAACGGGTGAACCTCGTATGAAAGAGCGTCCAATACTCCATTTAGTCGATGCTTTACGCCAAGCGGGTGCAGATATTCGCTACTTAGAAAATGAAGGTTATCCTCCGCTCGCAATTCGCAACAAAGGAATAAAAGGTGGAAATGTAAAAATTAATGGCTCTATTTCATCCCAATTTTTGACCGCACTTTTAATGTCTGCACCACTTGCAGAAAATGACACAGAAATCGAAATTATCGGTGAACTAGTCTCTAAACCCTATATTGACATCACCCTTGCGATGATGCGAGATTTTGGTGTAGACGTTGAAAACCATCACTATCAAAAATTTCAAGTTAAGGGAAATCAATCCTACGTTTCACCTGGAAAATATTTGGTAGAAGGCGATGCCTCATCAGCATCTTACTTTCTCGCAGCTGGCGCCATTAAAGGAAAAGTGAAAGTAACGGGAATTGGTAAAAACTCTATTCAAGGCGATCGTTTATTTGCTGATGTCTTAGAAAAAATGGGGGCAAAAATTACTTGGGGAGAGGATTTTATTCAAGCCGAACGTGATGAATTGCATGGCATTGATATGGATATGAACCACATTCCAGATGCCGCAATGACGATTGCTACCACTGCTCTTTTTGCTAAAGGGGAAAGCGTCATTCGAAATATTTATAACTGGCGTGTGAAAGAAACAGATCGTTTAACAGCAATGGCAACCGAACTGCGTAAAGTCGGTGCAGAAGTCGAAGAAGGTGAAGATTTTATTCGAATTCAACCGCTTGCACTCAATCAGTTTAAACATGCTGATATTGAAACTTATAACGATCACCGCATGGCAATGTGTTTTTCTCTAATCGCTCTGTCCAATACACCAGTGACAATTTTAGATCCCAAATGTACTGCCAAAACCTTTCCAACATTCTTTAGTGAATTTGAGAAAATCTGCTTAAGAGATTAAATTAAAAAGTGCGGTAAATTTCAAAACAGTTTTCAAAATTAACCGCACTTTCATTCCATTCTAAAAAATCCTAAATAAAGATTATTTATACCGTCTTTTCACCGCACTTTTATCTTGCTCACGTAATCGTTCTAGTTTTTCCTTAATCTGAATTTCCATACCTCTATTCGTCGGAAAATAATATTGAGTGTCTTTTAATTCAGGCGGGAAATAATTTTCACCTGCCACATAAGCGTTAGGTTCATCATGAGCATAACGATATTCAGCACCATAGCCAAGCTCTTTCATTAAATTAGTCGGCGCATTGCGTAAATGTGGTGGAACATCATAATCTGGCAAATCTTTCGCTTGCTGTTTCGCAGTGTTAAATGCGGTATAAACGGCATTACTTTTTGGCGCTACCGCAAGATAGATAATGGCTTGGGCAATGGCTCGCTCCCCTTCATAAGCTCCCACTCTAGTAAAGCAATCCCAAGCAGCCAATGCGACTTGCATAGCTCGAGGATCTGCATTTCCCACATCTTCTGAAGCAATGGCAAGTAATCGTCGCGCAACATATAAAGGATCACCGCCTGCCGTTAAAATTCGTGCATACCAATACAATGCCGCATCTGGTGCAGAACCGCGAACAGATTTATGTAGCGCAGAAATTAAATCATAGAAACGATCACCTTGTTTATCAAATCTCGCTTGACGTTCGCCTAAGACTTCTTTTAATAAAGTGTGGTCAATTTTCTTTCCATTTTCCGTTTCATCCGCCATATCCACCATTAATTCGAGGCAATTCAAAGCTAATCGTGCATCCCCATTAACATATTCGGCAAGTACTTGCAGTAAATTCTCTTCTAAAATTAACCGCTCTTTACCCAATCCACGTTTAGGATCTTCTACAGCTTGCTGCAAAACTTGTTCAATTTCAGCCGTTGTGAGTGATTTCAGCACATACACTCGGGCACGAGAAAGCAACGCATTATTTAGCTCAAAAGATGGATTTTCTGTTGTCGCCCCAATGAAAATAACCGTTCCGTCTTCAATGTGCGGTAAAAATGCATCTTGCTGGCTTTTATTAAAACGATGGACTTCATCCACAAACAAGATGGTTTTACGATCTGCAAGACAATTTTGTTTTGCACGATCAATGGCTTCACGAATTTCTTTGATGCCACTCGTCACCGCAGAAATTCGCTCAACTTCTGCATTAATACGTTGCGCAATAATTTCTGCGAGCGTTGTTTTTCCTGTACCTGGTGGCCCCCAGAAAATCATAGAATGAATATGCCCAGCTTGAATAGCTTTACGCAGTGGCTTACCTTCACCAATAAGATGAGTTTGCCCAAAATACTGCTCTAGACTCGTTGGACGCATCTTGGCTGCCAGTGGACGAAAATCATTTTCGGCAAAATCAAAATTGAGGTTCGACATGTTTATTTCTCACAAAATTGAAGGGCGTATTTCTACGCCCTTATTTCAAATAATCATTCATTATTTTTTACGTTGATCATCCACTTCAACGCCTTTTTCTGGCTTGAATTGGAACAAGCTATCAGACAAGGTTTGATTAGTAATATTACGTAAAACATAAAGATTGGTTTGACCATCTTTCTCGGTCGTACTGAAATTTCTCAATATTCCATTAACATCAACGCGAATATCAAATTGCTTAATATTGCTTGTTGATAAGGTTGGTTTTAACACAAAAGTATCCGCTTGTTGTGTTACCGTATATTGATGCCAATGGGTCTTATCATCACTGGTAAGCAACACGAAAGGCGTGTTACTTACCGCATCTTTAACCCATTGTGCCGTTACTTGTTGCACAAATGGATCATAGAACCATAAGGTTTTACCATCAGAAATAATCTGGGTTTCTTGAGGGGTTTGAGTCTCCATGCGGAATAAATTTGGGCGTTTAATTTGAAGTTTGCCACTTCCTTGTTGAACATTTTTGCCACTTCCAGAAGTCACTGTTTGCACAAATTCTGCGCTTAAAACATCGACTTTAGCCAAACGCATTTGTAATTCACTTGCCGCATCAGCCAATGCCAAATTACTCAAACCAAGCAATGCAAGTGCGGTAAATTTTAGAGTTGTTTTTTTCATTTTACTTTCCTTTTAAATTAGTATTCTGGACGACGCGATAAAATCTCACGCTTACCATTTTGCATTGGGCTGACAATCCCTTGTTCTTCCATTTGATCCATAATGCGAGCGGCTCGGTTAAAACCTACGCTGAATTTACGTTGAATAGAAGATACTGAAGTTGTACCAGTATTAATAACAAAATCCATTACTTCATCAAAGAGCGGATCTAATTCTCCACCACTTGATATTCCTTTTTCAACATTATCTTCATCATCCACACTTTCCAAAATTCCATCAATATAATCAGGTTTACCACGTGCTCGCCAATCATCCGCAATATTAATTACTTCGTCATCACTCATATAGGCTCCGTGTACGCGAATTAAATCAGATGAACCTTGTCCCGAATAAAGCATATCTCCACGCCCTAAAAGGGCTTCTGCGCCACCTTGATCAAGGATAGTGCGTGAATCAATTTTACTTGCAACGGTAAAAGCAATGCGACTTGGAATATTTGCTTTAATTAAACCAGTAATCACATCCACAGAGGGGCGTTGTGTGGCTAAAATTAAATGGATACCAATGGCTCGGGCTTTTTGTGCCAAGCGAGCAATAAGTTCTTCGATTTGCTTACCTGCTACCATCATTAGATCAGCAAACTCATCAACAATAACCACAATATAACTCAATTTTTTCAATGCGGGTGGCATTGCATCCATTGTATCGCCAGGTCGCCAAATTGGATTTGGCACTGGCATTCCCATTGCTTCATATTCATCTATTTTTTCGTTAAAGCCTTCAATGTTTCGTACGCGTAAAGCTGAAAGTAACTGATAACGACGTTCCATTTCATCTACGCACCAACGCAACGCATTAGCGGCTTTTTTCATATCCGTTACAACTGGTGTCAGTAAATGCGGAATATCATTATAAACAGAAAGTTCGACGACTTTAGGATCAATCATAATAAATTTCACATCTTCTGGTTGAACACGATAAAGTAAACTTAGAATCATCGTATTCACACCAACAGACTTACCTGATCCCGTTGAGCCGGCTACCAACAAATGTGGCATTTTCGCTAAATCAACAATCACTGCCTTTCCGCTAATATCTTTACCTAAAGCCATTGGCAAAGTGGCATGAGTATCACGGAATTCGCTGCTATCTAACACATCACGTAATGGCACCATTTGACGGTGAAGATTAGGTGTTTCAATACCAATATAAGGCTTACCAGGAATGGCCTCAGCTACACGAATTGAGCGGAACATTAATGCACGCGCCAAATCAGTATCAATACTCGTTACTTTTGACGCTTTCACCCCAGGTTGTAATTCTAATTCATAGCGAGTGACAACTGGGCCTACAAGCACATCTTTTACAGTCGCTTTCACATTAAAATTACGTAATTGTTGCTCAATACGTTGAGATGTTTCCAAAACTTCTTCTTGCGTAATATTTTGTTCCACTGCGGGGTGTTTTGATAATAACTCTAAACTTGGTAACGGTGTACTAGGCTTTTCACGTTTAGTTGTTTGCTGTTGGAATGCAGGATGAATCAAGCTACCGCTATAACCTTTATAATTAGGTGATTCCTCTTGATTTTTATCTAATTGAACATCCCTCATATCATCCTGTAAGGATACGTTAAATTTTAGTTCATCATCACCTAAACGGACTTTTTCATCAGCTTGAACATTAAAATTATTATCCGCCATTTCCGTCAAGGATTCATGAGTCGGTTTTAATGAAACTGTTGGCATTTCATCATTTGTAAGCAAGGAAACCTTAGTAAAATCATCTGCACTTTGATTCATTGAGACATTATCCTGAACAGCAGGCTTTATCGGTTTATTCCACAATGGCACAAAATCATTTTTACTTACCGTTTTTCCATGCGCGTCGCTCGATAAATTCACGCTAGGTAATGCTTCAGATTCAAACTCAAGAGAAAACTGAGGTTTTACACTCTCTTCAGGAGAAACTTCATATTCTGATTTAATCGAGACCTCTGGATTTAAACCATGAATATTAATTAAATGCGAAGGATGCTCAACTGAGTTTTCTTCTGCCTCTAAAGATGATTTTTGAGTTTCAATCTCACTATTTTGTTCTACATTAAGATTATTTTGATCTAGATTTTCTGTTTCTGAACTATCTGATTTTACAATCACGATTTGCTCTAATTCTTCCGTTGTTTTTTCTTGCTCAACACGTTCTTTCTGCTCATTTTTCATTGTCAACCAATGATAAAAGGCCACAATCAGTCGAATTAATGAGGCGCCAGAGCAAAAAATAAAACCGATTAAAGCAAATGTAAAACCAATTAAAACTGCTCCGAATTTACCTAATGCTGGATAAAGCCAATTTACAACAAGTGAACCGCCCAATACGCCACCACTTAAATAAAAGGCATTACTTTGCAAAAGCAACATACTCATTACGCAAAGTCCAATAATCAGCATTGTAAAGCCAAAACTACGTAAAATAATTCGAATACAGGAAAGATTTTTAACTGCTTTTGTTTTCAATAAATAGATTGGTACAAAAAAAGCCGTAAAAGGAATAACATGGGCGACATAGCCTAAGAAAACAAAAGAAAGATCGATAATCCACGCACCAAATGCGCCGACTTTATTAATTGTTTCACCATGCGCACCAGCCGTTGCCCAAGAATTATCAAGCGGAGTATAACTTGACCAAGCAATAATTAAATAAAGCCCGAAAAGTGCGGTCAATCCAAGTAAAAGTTCAGCTAAATACTGTCTTGGTGTAAATCGTTCTGTTATTTGTTTAATCATATTATTTCAATACAAGGAAATTGGTTTGTTTTACTTCTTCCATCACAACATAAGTGCGAGTGTCATTTACACCAGGTAAACGCAATAATGTCGTCCCTAGCAATTTTCTGTATTCAGCCATGTCAGCAACGCGAGTTTTTAATAAATAA
Source organism: Haemophilus haemolyticus M19501 (assembly GCF_000222025.1). Taxonomy (GTDB): domain Bacteria; phylum Pseudomonadota; class Gammaproteobacteria; order Enterobacterales; family Pasteurellaceae; genus Haemophilus; species Haemophilus haemolyticus_G. The sequence goes on from NZ_AFQO01000015.1 coordinate 154,145, forward strand.
TCAAAATCGCCCGATACTAAATGGCATTCTTGAATTTCTTCCAACTCTTGAATAGCTGCATTAAATTCCTCAAATATATCAGGTTTTCCACGAACTAACGTAATTTCCACGATCACAAGCAAAGGTGCTTCCAATAATTCGGGATTCAACAATGCGCGATATCCCATAATCACACCTTGTTTTTCTAAACGTTTAACACGTTCTAAACAAGGCGTGGGTGAAAGCCCTACTTTTTTTGACAAATCAATATTAGAAATTTTACCGTTGCGTTGTAATTCATTAAGAATTTTTATATCAATCGCATCCAGCGCTTTATTCAGTTTTTTTTCCATTTTCTTATTTTTCTTTGAATAAAAAGTACGTTTATTTTAACAAATTTTGCTAACGTTTTCAGCACAACGGAATTAGATAATTCATTTCCATTGAGGCTATTAATTATCTCTAATGGAAGTATTTAGAAATTATCCAACACGGCTAACGCATCGGAAAGTTTCTTCACCGTAAAAACTTGCATATTTTCGACCGCACTTTTCGGCTTGTTACCAAAAGGAACAATAGCACGTTTAAAACCATGCTTTGCCGCTTCACTAATACGCCCTTGCCCACTTGGCACAGGGCGAATTTCTCCTGCTAATCCAACTTCACCAAAGATCACTAAATCTTGTGGCAAAGGGCGATTACGAAAACTAGAAATTAATGCAAGCAACAAAGCCAAATCCGCACTTGTTTCACTCACTTTTACACCACCCACGACATTGACAAAGACATCTTGATCGGCCATTTGCAAGCCACCATGTCGATGTAACACCGCCAATAATAGTGCTAAGCGATTTTGCTCTAATCCCACCGCAACACGGCGAGGATTCGCTAGCATTGAATGATCCACTAAGGCTTGAATTTCAACTAAAAGAGGACGCGTGCCCTCCCAAAGTACCATAACGGAGCTACCTGATGTAATCTCATCACCTCGACTTAAAAAGATCGCCGATGGATTTTTTACTTCTCGCAAACCTTGCTCGGTCATACCAAATACGCCCAATTCATTCACCGCACCAAAACGGTTTTTATGGCTACGCAAAGTACGATAGCGAGAATCGGCTTCGCCTTCTAATAGTAATGAACAGTCAATCGCATGCTCTAACACTTTCGGCCCAGCAAGGGTACCGTCTTTCGTTACATGCCCCACCATAATAATGGCGACTTGTCGGGTTTTCGCATAACGAGTGAGGAAAGAAGCGCATTCACGCACTTGAGCTACACTCCCTGGCGATGATTGAATATCGGCTAAATGCATCACTTGAATGGAATCCACCACTATAATTTGCGGTTTTAATTGATCCGCTAAATTACAAATCTGTTCCACAGAGGTTTCTGACAACATTTTTAATTGATCGTTTGGCAATCCCAATCGACTTGCACGCATCGCAACCTGTTGTAACGATTCCTCTCCCGTCACATAAAGTGCGGTCATATTTTTCGCTAAACCACACATGACTTGTAATAACAAGGTACTTTTCCCTGCACCAGGATGCCCACCAATTAAAATCGCACTGCCCGGTACAATCCCGCCACCCAGTACGCGATCCAATTCATTAAAGCCACTGGAAAAACGTGGTGTTTCTTGCAAACTAATTTCAGAGAGCGTTTGAATTTTTGCCTGAGTTTCACCTGCGTAACCACTAAAACGATCGTTTTTTGATTTCGCTGTGGAAATTAACCGCACTTCCGTGATTGTATTCCACGCTTTACAAGCCGAGCATTGCCCTTGCCAACGAGAAAACTCCGCACCACAATCGTTACATACATAAGCTGTTTTCGGGGCTTTAGCCATTTTATTCTCCGTATTTGCCGTGGGTAAGTATACCCACGGTTAATTATAGTTATAGTGGTTCCCCTTTGGGGAACATCAAACTACCCCAACGGGGTAACACTGAGATTAGCCTAGGGTATACCTACCCTAGGTCACTTTACATCCCCTCAGTTAATTATGCTTATAATGGTTCCCCCTTTGGGGAACATCAAACTACTCCAACGGAGTAGCACTGAGATTAGCCTAGGGTATACCTACCCTAGGTTACATTAAATCCCCTCAGTTAATTATGCTTATAATGGTTCCCCTTTGGGGAACATCAAACTACCCCAACGGAGTAACACTGAGATTAGCCTAGGGTATACCTACCCTAGGTCATAAGATAATTCCATTAATTTGATCATTCGCTCAAAATAAACTCGACTTTTCAAAAGTGCGGTCAATTTTTCAATAGTTTTTTCATTGTCTTTCGTTTCACTATGAAAACGAATCAAATCACGAATTTCAGCAAAAATTTTCTGATTGCTTTCTAACAAAACTGGTAAGAGCGTTTCTTTTTGTTTTTCTGTTGCCACCGCTTCTAGGATTTTTCCATTTTCATCATAATAATGATAAAGATTAAAAAATGCCCCGACTCGCTCTACTGTTTTCATAAAATCTTGGCTAAAAAGTGCGGGAGAAAAGGATAAAGTTTCTTCCAAAAGTTTCTGTTCCATTTTCAACACGGAATTAAATTTTGCACAAAAATTTACCGCACTTTCTTCTCGTTCTTCTTTTAAGAAATCACGCCATTTATTTAGCCAATCCGTCAAAAATTGTTTTGAGCCCAGCAAATAACCCCGCTTCGCTTTACTTGCGCTACTAAAATAAATATCTCTTTCGAAAGGCAAAATTTCCACAAAATCAAAAAGATCCTGCACATTACCAGATTTCAATTCAAACTCTATTTCACAAATAGGTTGCTCAAATTCGCCTGCAATAATTTTACCTTGATCGAACGCCACTTCAATTTTGGATTGTTGAAATTCAACTAACCAAAAAGTGCGGTTAAAATCTGTGGAGAAAATAGGTTGTAGTGTAGAGCTAGGTAATTGTTCAAAAGGATAAAGTTCTCTTAATTGGTCATTGGTTGGCATTTCTTTTTCGGTTAATGGTAAATTATATTCTGGACGACTATGCAATCCACCAACAACTTCGCCGTTAGTTTTAAGCGTTAATGTAAGTTCCTGATCTTCTTGACGAATACGTAATCCTATTTTTTGTTTAGCAAGAAAATGATCGGGATAATCATAATAAGTATTACCCAAAAATAAATCTTGATAATCTAAAATCGTAAATTTTGCAAGATATTGTGGCAATTCAATACCTATTTGTGGCGAAATCGCCAATTTTAATTCAATTTCTTGTAACATAATATTCTCCACTTAAATTAACTGGTTAAATATACAATACAATAGAAATAAATCAAGATTTTTGTGGTGTTTTACTTTACATATTAAATAGCTATAAATGAATTTTTATTTATTGTGATTAAAATATTGCGGCTTTTAAATAAAAAAATAATCCGAAAAACATAAACAAATTTCATCGGATAATATTGATAATTTTAAATAACAAAGCCAGATTAAAATGTGAATATTTACTAATCTAAATTAGCAATAATTGTGAAATGTCAATTAAAACAAGTAAGATGAAAATATGAATATTTTCATCTTACTCAGCATTTTCAAAAATTTTATCTTTGTTCGGGGTAAATTACTTCAGATGTAACCCATTTCATCCATACTTGCTCTAATAATGGGATTATTGAGGTACTGTCTTCAACCATTGTATTAAGAGCAGACAAAACATTTTCTAATGAATTTGGTTGTTCTTGTAGATAACTTAACAACCAGTAATCTAACTCTGAAAGGATTTGTTGCTGAATACTAAAATCACTATCACGCCATATAATAGCTTGAATTGGCGTGTCATCAAATTGTTTAAAGTCACTTGATAAAAAATCCACGTCATAACTTTTTAAATAAGCTACACCAGATAATTGCATTACGCTATGTCTATTCCACTCAAATTTTTCAGGCACTTTGGCTAAAGAAACTTCTGCGAGTAATTGTGTATTTTCAAAATCCATCAATGCCAGTATATTGGCGTCAAAACTCTCTTTTTCTTGACAAAATAAAAGAAATTCTCCTGCAATATCTTGAAAATAAGGCGAATGTGATTTTCCTGTTAATACAAACGTTTCTTTTGCCTGAGACCAACTCTCAGCAGAAACGTGTTTAGGTGCTTCAACAAAACAGCGGTCAATAAAACCAAAGATGTTATTTCGAACTAAGCGAGCATAAACCGCGAGGCGATTCGGAGCATAACCATTTAGAGGTTGAGCATGAGCCAATCGAACGGCTGTGGCAAGTGCTTTTTGTGTTTCAATAAGCGAAGGTTTAGGCTGCATAGGAAATTACCTCTTTTTGAGCATATTTTTGCTGTAATTGTGCAATATGTTCAACTTCAGCATAAAGTTCTGCAAATGGAGGGAAATTGAAATCACGCTCTAATAATGTTGGCGGAATGACGGGTAGTCGTTGATAGGCATATTCTAATAAATCCCACACAGTACCTTTTACTGCCTCACCGTGCGTATCAATTAATAACTCTGGTAAATAGCGATATGCCCCTTTTATTTTATTAAATGATTCTCCTTCTAAATCCTCCACAACTTGTGCCGCAGAATGTTCTTCATCGTGCCCTGCAATATGAATGTAATTAACACGTTTAACATCCACTTGATCTAAAAAGACATAAGGATCAAGCAATCCGTGATTAACACCATTAACATAAATATTATTTACATCTAAATGAATGCCACAATCAGCCTCTTGTGCGATAGCATTTAAAAATTCCACTTCATTCATTGTGCTAGTAGGAGAATGCAAATAATAAGAAGTATTTTCTAATGAAATTTGTAATCCTAAGAAATCTTGCACATAGCGGATTCTCTGTGCTACGTGTTTTACAGCTTCTTCTGTAAATGGCATAGGTAATAAATCATATAAATGCCCTTCACATTCACAATAACTCAAATGTTCAGAAAAAAATGTCGAATTATATTGAGTCATTAATGCTTTAGTATTTTTTAATAACTCGCGATCAAGTGGAGCTTGCCCACCTAATGAAAGTGATAGTCCGTGTACCGCAAGTGGATATCTTTCCGCTGCCTGATCAAATTTATAACGAGCAGATCCTCCCATTTTTACCCAATTTTCTGGAGCAACTTCCATAAACTGAATCGCATTATTTGATGATAAATTCAAAAAATCATTTGCTAAATCTCGACGATACCCTAATCCTGCACCTTGTAACATAATTATTTACTCCTTTTAATACAACACTGGCGTAAATTTACACCAGTGTTATGTATGGCATCTAGATTTAAATACGATTATTTAGAACCGCATTTACCTTCACCACATTTACCTTCTGCAGCTTTTGGTTTGCTCGCACCGCATTTACCTTCACCACATTTACCTTCTGCGGCTTTCGTTTCGTTTGCACCACATTTGCCTTCTCCGCATTTACCTTCTGCAGCTTTTGTTTTCACACATTTATCACCCACACAAGGTGTTGCAGCTTTATCTGTACTGCTTGATTTTGACTCAGCATGTGCTGCTGTCGCTACTGCCATCGTTAATGCACTTGCTAATGCTGTTAATGTTGCTAATTTTTTCATTTGAATAATCTCCTAGAGTTTGAATTTTGAATAAATAATTAGAGAAATTTCAACCAGCTTTTAGTTGGATAAACCTTCTTAATAAGCGTGTCTAAAGAGAGTTTCCCTGCTCCCTGCGTAATTAAGATTAATAAAGTCACCACATAAATTAATGGTAATTTATAACCATTATCACATACGTTATAACCTGAATCGGCGTGAATGCTATACCACGCGACAGAGATTAAAATCGTTAAACTTAATGCACTAAAACGTGTTAACACCCCAAATATCAGCAAGAATGGGAAAATTAATTCTGATCCCATTGCAACGTGCCAATTAATATCGGCTGGAATAAGATTAAATGGAAAAGGAAAACGATCTTGTATTTCAGCGAACCAATTTTGTCCATTCCATTTTTCTAATCCTGCTTCAAAAAACTCCCACGCGAGAAAAAGGCGTAAAATCAATAAACTTACGCCACTGCCGATACCTTGCATCTTACAATCCTTCATTTTTTTACCTTTTAAATTTTCTCGCTTTTAAAGCGAAAAGTGTATTGAGTTACTCATCTTACCACACTAGGAAATATTACCCAGTTATTTAGTTAGTCGAAGATAAACCTTTTTTCTTACAAATTTTTTTGAAAAATTTTAACTATCAACAAAAATCGGGTAATATGCGCACGAATTTTTAACCCCTTAATTTGGAGTAAATCACTTATGGCAATGAATAATATTCTCGGATTATTTGCCCATTCGCCTTTAAAACCATTGCAAAAACATTCGGAAAAAGTCACTGAATGTAGCGATCTTTTAATTCCTTTTTTTGAAACAACCTTCTCAAAGAATTGGGAAAAAGCGGAAGAAAAACGCTTAGAAATCTCTCAGCGTGAACGTGAAGCGGATAGCTTGAAACGTGAGATTCGTTTGAAATTGCCACGTGGTTTATTCTTACCTATCGATCGTACTGATTTATTAGAATTAGTCACGCAACAAGATAAACTTGCCAATTATGCCAAAGATATTGCAGGCCGTATGATTGGTCGTCAATTTGGTATTCCTGAAGAAATGCAGGAAGAATTCTTACATTACGTAAAACGTAGTTTAGATGCCATTCACCAAGCACATCGAGTAATTGAAGAAATGGATCAACTTTTGGAAACTGGTTTTAAAGGTCGTGAACTCAAATTAGTTAATGATATGATTCAAGAACTTGATTCAATTGAAGATGATACTGACCAAATGCAAATCAAATTGCGTAAAATGCTTTACACTATTGAGAGCCGTTATAACCCAATTGATGTGATGTTCTTATATAAAATTATTGAATGGGTTGGCGTTTTGGCTGACCAAGCACAACGTGTTGGCTCGCGTATAGAATTAATGCTCGCACGTTCATAATCAACAAAACATAGGAAATAAACTATGGAAATTATTAGTCAATATGGTTCTTGGTTGGTGTGGATCACAGCAGCCTTTGGCTTTTTTATGGCATTCGGAATTGGAGCGAATGATGTATCAAACTCAATGGGAACATCCGTAGGATCTGGTACCGTAACAGCCAAACAAGCAATTATTATTGCGTTAATTTTTGAATCAGCTGGTGCCTATCTAGCTGGTGGTGAAGTAACAGAAACCATTAAAAGTGGTGTAATCGATCCAATGCAATTTGTCGATACGCCAGATATTTTAGCTCTAGGTATGCTTTCAACCTTATTTGCATCGGGTGCTTGGTTATTTATTGCAACCAAAATGGGATGGCCAGTTTCAGGTACTCACACTATCATCGGTGCAATTATTGGATTTGCCTGTATTACGATTGGTCCTGGCGCAGTAGATTGGTCAAATATTGGCAGCATTGTTGGTAGCTGGTTCATCACGCCTGTCATCGCGGGTATTTTGGCTTATGCAATCTTTGCAAGTACGCAAAAACTTATTTTCGATACCGAACAACCACTAAAAAATGCACAAAAATATGGTCCTTATTATATGGCGATTACTGTATTTGTGCTTTGTATCGTAACCATGACAAAAGGTTTAAAACACGTTGGTTTAAATCTTTCAGGTAAAGAAACGCTACTTATTTCACTTGTTATCAGCCTTATTGGCATGCTATTTTTCCACTTCTATTTTAAAAGCAAAACCTTCACTCAATCAGCAAACAAAGGCACTTTTGGTGCAGTAGAAAAAGTCTTCAGTATTTTAATGTTATTAACCGCCTGTGCGATGGCTTTTGCTCATGGTTCAAATGATGTAGCCAATGCAATTGGCCCTCTTTCAGCGGTTGTATCAATCGTAGAACAAGGTGGCAAAATTGTTTCAGGCGGAACCTTAACTTGGTGGATTTTACCACTAGGTGCATTAGGTATTGCTGTGGGCTTAATTACTATGGGACAAAAAGTAATGGCGACTGTTGGATCTGGGATCACCGATTTAACGCCAAGCCGTGGCTTTGCCGCTCAATTTGCCACCGCGATGACCGTTGTAGTTGCATCCGGTACAGGCTTGCCGATCTCAACAACACAAACTCTTGTTGGGGCAATTTTAGGTATCGGTTTTGCACGCGGTATCGCTGCACTGAATTTAACGGTTATCCGAAACATCATTAGTTCTTGGATTGTCACATTACCAGCTGGCGCATTTTTCGCCATTATTATTTTCTATGTGCTAAGAACTATCTTTAATTAATTGATCTCAATAAAAAGTGCGGTTAATTTTAACCGCACTTTTGTTGTGATGTTTAAGGGAAAAAATGAAAAAGATCTATAAAGCCTTAATCTCATCTTTACTTTTAAGCACTTCAATAAGCATTGCTTATGCAGAAACCCAATATGTTACTGAAAATTTAAGTACTTTCTTACGCCGAGGTGCCGGTGAACAATTTAAGATTGCAGGTTCAATTCAAGCGGGCGAAGCGGTGAACGTATTAGATCGCCAAGGCAAATACACACTCATTCGCGACAATAAAAATCGTGAAGCTTGGATTTTAAATTCAGACTTAAGTAGCACGCCAAGTAGTAAAGAAGAAAATCCAAAATTAAAAGCTCAAGTTCAAGAATTAACCTTAAAACTTAGTCGTTTAGATGGCGATTGGCAACAGCGTACCGTCGAAATGCAACGTCGAACCAAACAAGCTGAGCAACAAAGTGCGGATCTTTTAGAACAAAATTCACAATTGAAACGTGAACTTGAAATGACCAAAAATAAAAATCGTGATTTAGAAGCGATGCTTGATGCAGGTAAACGAGAAATTGCGATCCAATGGTTTATTTATGGCGGTTCAGTATTGGGCGTAGGCTTACTCTTCGGCTTGCTTATTCCTTATGTATTACCAAAACGTCGCCGTCGTGATGGTTGGGTATAATCACGAATGAAAGTTTATTTGGTTGGTGGAGCTGTTCGCGATCAATTATTGGGTTTACCCGTAAAAGATCGTGATTGGATTGTAGTTGGCGCAGACCCCGCTACGCTACTCTCTCTCGGTTATCAACAAGTAGGCAAGGATTTTCCGGTTTTTCTCAATCCTAAAACGAAAGAAGAATATGCGCTTGCCCGAACGGAACGTAAATCTAGCTCAGGTTACACTGGCTTTATTTGTGATTTCTCCCCAACAATCACATTAGAACAAGATTTAATTCGACGAGATCTCACCATTAACGCGATGGCTCAAAGAGAAGACGGTGAAATTATCGATCCTTATGGTGGAAAACAAGATTTAGAAAATCGAATTTTGCGCCATATTTCTCCCGCTTTTTCAGAAGACCCTTTACGAGTATTACGCGTAGCACGCTTTGCAGCCCGTTATCATTCCCTCGGTTTTAAAATCGCATCGGAAACTCTATCCCTAATGGCAGAACTTGCCCAATCGGGAGAATTACAATATCTCACGGCGGAACGCGTTTGGCTAGAAACAGAAAAAGCCTTAAACGAAAAAAATCCTGAAATTTATTTTGAAACCTTACATAAAACAGGCGCATTAAGCGTTTTATTTCCTGAAATCGATGCCCTTTATGGTGTGCCAAATCCAGTAAAACATCATCCAGAAGTGGATAGTTTTATTCATACCATGTTGGTATTAAAACAAGCGGTTAATTTGACTGAAAATAACCCTATCCTAAATAAAAGTGCGGTCCGTTTTGCCGCAATTTGTCATGATCTTGGCAAGGCTCTTACACCTCAAAATATTATTCCTCATCATTATGGGCATGAACAAGCTGGCATAAAACCAACGAGATCATTGTGCAAACGCTTGAAAGTTCCAAGTTATTTTCAAGAACTTGCAGAACTGACTTGTGAATTTCACACGCATATTCACCAAGCCTTTGAGCTTCGAGCTGAAACCGTCATAACGTTGTTTAATCGTTTTGATGTGTGGAGAAAACCACAACGCTTTCAAGAATTTCTACAAGTATGTCTAGCTGATACTCGAGGTAGAACAGGTTTTGAAAATAAAGACTATCCACAAATAGATTACATCAATCAATTATTACAAGCGGCAAATGAAGTAGATGTACAGCAAGTTATTGCAGATGGATTTGAGAAACAAGAAATCAGAAATGAATTGACGAAACGAAGAATCTTAGCGGTTAAACAAACAAAAGCGAATTACCAAAAAATTAACAAATAAAAGTAACTTTACTCAATTAAACTAAATCCTTAAAATACGCAAGCTTATTAACTTGATGAATAATATGAAAACGTTTAAATTTCTCACCGCACTTTTTGTAACCAGCATACTAACTGCCTGTACAATGGATGCTGAACGTCCAGTTAACGTGCAATATATCGATAAAACGGATGCCACATGGCAACAGCATCTACAAAAGATTCAAAAAATTCAATCCTATCAAGCTAAAGGACAAATTGGTTATATCAGTCCTACAGAACGCTTTTCTAGCCGCTTTGAATGGCAATACCAAAATCCAAAATCTTATACGCTTAAACTCTATTCTTTAATCAGTAAATCTACCCTTTGGATTCAAATGCATCAAAGCGGGATGACAATTTCCGATAACAACGGCAATCAACAATCTGCAGCCAATGCCAAACTGCTATTACAAGAGATCATTGGCATGGATGTGCCATTAGAACATTTAGCTTATTGGCTGAAAGGCCAACCGGCAATAAACGCGGATTATCAAGTTGGCACCAACCATTTACTTGGCGCATTTACTTATCATGTGGATGGTTCTCAATGGACAGCAGATTATCTCACTTATCACTCAAATAATTCGATGCCTGAAAATATTTTGCTAAAAAATGACAGCACGAAACAAACTCTAAAAATTCGCGTGGATGAGTGGATTTACTAATGAATACATTAATGAAATCACATCAATTTTCTACCGCACTTTGTCAAAATACAACACAATCAAATGGGAAGCCATTGCGCTTCCCTAGCCCAGCCAAACTGAATTTATTTCTTTATATCAACGGAAAATTGCCAAACGGCTATCATGAATTACAAACACTTTTCCAATTTTTAGATTTCGGCGATTGGTTAGAAATGAGTATTCGAGAAGAAGATAATCAAATTACTTTAACCCCAGAAATTCCAAATCTAAAAACGGAAGATAATCTAATTTATCGAGCAGCAAAACTTTTACAAGAAAAAGCCAATATTCAATTGGGTGCAAATATTCATTTAGACAAAATTCTTCCAATGGGAGGCGGTGTTGGTGGTGGTTCATCCAATGCAGCAACCGCATTGGTCGCGTTAAATTATTTATGGCAAGCCAATTTATCCATTGATAAACTGGCAAAATTAGGATTAACACTAGGCGCTGATGTGCCAATATTTGTACATGGACACGCTGCTTTTGCTGAAGGTGTTGGGGAAAAAATCACTTATTGTGAACCTACCGAAAAATGGTTTGTTGTATTAAAACCCGATGATTCAATATCGACGGCTGTGATATTTCAAGATCCAAATTTACCACGTAATACACCGAAAAAATCTCTAGAACAACTTTTGAGTGAACCTTATGTAAACGATTGCGAAAAAGTTGTGATAAATCATTATTCAAACGTTGAAAAAGCGCTAAACTGGTTGCTACAATATGCGCCGGCAAGATTAACAGGAACGGGAGCATGTGTTTTTGCTGAATTTGATAATGAAGCAGAAGCGCAAGCGGTATTTAGACAAAAACCAGAAGAATTTTTTGGCTTCGTCGCTAAAGGACTCAATGTTTCTCCCTTGCACTCAATGTTGAAGCAGCTATCATCAACTTATACTCATCGACAATCTAAACCTGAGGTTTTATAAAATGCCTGACATTAAACTCTTCGCGGGTAATGCAACACCTGAACTTGCAAAACGTATTTCTGAACGTTTATATATTTCACTAGGCGATGCAACGGTCGCACGTTTCAGCGATGGTGAAATTCAAGTTCAAATCAATGAAAATGTGCGTGGTGCGGATGTATTTATCATCCAATCAACTTGTGCGCCAACCAATGATAACTTGATGGAATTGATTGTGATGGTAGATGCATTACGTCGAGCATCTGCTGGTCGTATTACTGCCGTGATTCCTTATTTCGGCTATGCTCGCCAAGATCGTCGTGTTCGTTCTGCTCGTGTACCAATTACCGCTAAAGTTGTAGCTGATTTACTTTCAACTGTTGGTATTGACCGTGTATTAACCTGCGACCTACACGCAGAACAAATCCAAGGTTTCTTTGATGTTCCAGTGGATAATGTATTTGGTTCTCCAGTTTTAATTCACGATATTTTGAAAAAATCTGATCTTGAAAACCCTATCGTTGTTTCTCCAGATATTGGCGGTGTTGTACGTGCTCGCGCTGTGGCTAAATTATTAAACGATACGGATATGGCTATTATTGACAAACGTCGCCCTCGTGCAAACGTAGCACAAGTAATGCATATTATCGGTGATGTTGCAGATCGTGATTGTATTTTGGTAGATGATATGATTGATACTGGCGGTACGCTTTGTAAAGCCGCTGAAGCATTAAAAGAACGTGGTGCAAAACGCGTTTTTGCTTATGCAACTCACGCTGTTTTCTCTGGTGCAGCAGCCAAAAACTTAGCCAGCGATGCCATTGATGAAGTTGTTGTTACCGATACTATTCCTCTATCAGAAGAAATGCAAGCGATCGGTAAAGTTCGTGTATTAACACTTTCTTCTATGCTAGCTGAAGCCATTCGTCGCATTAGCAACGAAGAATCTATTTCTGCGATGTTTAACTAAATTAAAATTTCAATAAAAAATACCGCACTTTTATTGCCAAAGTGCGGTATTTTTTTATTTACTTTATTTAACTGTATCTACTTTATTCAACCGTTACACGCGCAAATTTTCGTTTACCCACTTGGTAAACATTTGTGCCTTTTGGTGCATTGTCTTTCACGTTATCGACTTTTTCGCCGTTGATTTTCACGCCGCCTTGTTGAGCAGAGCGAATTGCTTCTGAAGTGGAAGGCACAAGTCCCGCTTCTTTTAATAAAGTAGCTAAACCTATTTCGCCAGAAAACGTAAATTCAGGCATTTCATCAGGCATTGCGCCTTTTTGGAAACGATTAATAAATTCTTGTTCTGCTGCATTTGCTGCTGCTTCGTTGTGGAAACGTGCAATTAATTCTTTTGCTAATAAGATTTTTACATCACGTGGATTTTTTCCGTTTTCTACTTCCGATTTTAATTGTGCAATTTCGCTTAATGGGCGGAATGAAAGAAGATTATACCAATCCCACATCAGTTCATCGGAAATGGACATCACTTTACCGAACATATCGCTTGGTGCTTCTGTTACGCCGATATAGTTACCAAGTGATTTGGACATTTTTTTCTCGCCATCTAAGCCAACGAGCAATGGAAGTGTAATCGCAACCTGTGGTTTTTTGCCTGCTGATTTTTGTAGTTCACGACCAACAAGTAAGTTGAATTTTTGGTCTGTACCACCTAATTCCACATCTGCATCTAATGCAACGGAATCGTAGCCTTGTAGTAATGGGTAAATAAATTCATGGATGGCAATAGGTTGGTTATTACCAAAGCGTTTTTTGAAGTCATCACGTTCAAGCATACGCGCAACCGTGTAGTTGCTTGCAAGGCGAATCATACCTTCCGTACCAAGTTTGCTTAACCATTCAGAGTTGAAGACGATTTTGGTTTTTTGTGGATCGAGAATTTTATAAATTTGCTCTTTATAGGTTTCAGCATTACGCAATACATCTTCACGGCTAAGTGGAGGACGTGTGGCATTTTTGCCCGATGGATCGCCCACCATTCCAGTAAAATCGCCAATTAAGAAATAGACTTCATGACCGAGTTGTTGAAATTGACGTAATTTGTTTAATACAACAGTATGTCCTAAATGAATATCTGGTGCGGTTGGATCTGCGCCTAATTTTACTTTTAATGGGCGATTTTCTTTCAGTTTTTCGATTAAATCCGCTTCTGAAAGGATTTCATCAGTACCACGCTTTAGTTCCGCGAGAACGGTATTAATGTCAGTCATTATTATTTCCTAAATTATGTTTTAAAGGTTTTATTATAGGGATTCTTAGCAATTTGTGAATAAAAAAAACGCCTATTTGTGGGGAAATAGGCGGGAATGTTGGAGTGATTATCTAATATTGTTGTTGGAATGATTAGATGATAATTGTTATCAATAACCTTGTCAATAACTAAATGAAAATAATTATCAAAAAAATATTATTTTATATAAGGCACCGATTCTGTCAAAGAAAGTGCGGTAGGAATTTCATTAGAAATTTCAAATTGTCCCGCATAAGCATAGGCTTCAACACCTTGTTCCATTGCTTCTTTTAATAAGCGATCATATTCAGGATCAATATATTCCGCGATTTTGAAGCGATCAAAACCATTATGTAACCCAGCAAACAGCACTACTGCTCGATGACCTTGTTTTTTCATTGCCAATAATTCTCGAACGTGTTTTTGTCCACGCGTAGTAACCGCATCGGGAAACATACCTAAATTTCCTTTCACTAAAGTGATTGATTTCACTTCTACATAACAATCAGGCAAACCCTCGCCTTTTAGTAAGAAATCAATGCGGCTATTTTCCTCACCGTATTTCACTTCAGGGTAAATTTCATCATACATTGCCAATTCTTTGATTTGCTTATTTTGCAATGCTTCAAAGACAAGCTGATTAGAACGATGGGTATTGATACAGCAAAGTTGTCCATTTGCGAGTTGAGTGAGTTCCCAAGAATGGGGATATTTTCGAGTTTGACTATCGGAATGTGAATACCAAATGGTATCGCCTTTTTCACCGCAGCCAGTCATCGCACCTGTATTGGCGCAATGAATTGTCATCACATCACCTGTTGGCAATTCAATATCCGCAAGAAAGCGTTTGTAACGACGAATTAATTTTGCCGATTGTAAAGCTGGAAGTTGCATAAAGTTCCTTATTTAAGTTTTTCTAAACGTTGTAAAATAGCGTTATCGCTCATAGCTTGCATTTTTTTCATTCTCAAAGAAAGCAAGATTGCGGCGAAAGTGAGTGAGACCACAAAGGCAATCCAGAAACCTTTCGCATCAATGTGTGGCACAAGCCAATCTGTACGACCGAGCGTATAACCAAGTGGCACACCAATTACCCAATAAGAGAAAAGGGTAATGTATAAAATGACTTTAGTATCTTTATAGCCCCGTAAAATGCCACCAACTACCATTTGAACGGTATCTGAAAATTGATAAAGTGCGGCAAATAATAATAAATTTGCCGCTATGACGATGACAATTTCATCGGTTACGAAAATAGAGGCAATTTCATAACGGAAGAAAATCGTAATTAATGCGGTAATGATTGTCACCGTTAGCCCTAATAATAATGCGGCATAGCCCATTTTTTTCGCATTTTGTGGTGAACCAGCTCCCAATGCTTGTCCGACTAAAATCGTTGTTGCCATACCAATTGACAGGGGGAACATAAAAATGAAAGAGCTGGTATTCAATGTAATTTGATGGCTCGCCACAATAGCTGAGCCTAGCGGAGAAAGCATTAACGAAGTGAGGGCAAATAACGCCACTTCACAACAAAGTGCAATAGCAATGGGCAAGCCTAAACGCAGTAGTTTTTTAAGGGTTTTGGGATTCGGCATTTCAATTAATTGGCTAAATACTTTTAGCGAACGTTCTTGGGTATTCGTGTAGGAATAGAACATCATCATTAAGCACATTGCCCAGTTCACAATCGCTGTCGCAATACCACAGCCCACTGCACCAAAAGCAGGCATGCCAAATTTTCCATAAATAAAAATGTAATTAAGCGGAATATTCAGCAGTAAACCTAAAAAGGTAATGACCATTGCAGGCTTGGTTTTGGCAATCCCATCATTTAAACAACGAAAATTAATCAGCATTAAATAAGCAGGTAATCCCCACAACATGGCGTGTAAATAATCGCGTGCTAAATCTGACATTTTGCTTTCCATTTGCATATATTGCAGCGGGATTTCACAGAAATAAATCAGCAAACCTAAAGGAATACTCACGCCTAACACAATCCAAATACCTTGGCGAACTTGATGGGCAATGCGATGGCGTTGGCCAGAACCGTTTAGGTAAGAAATAGTCGGTGGCAGCGCCAATAATAAACCTTGACCGAAAAGCACCAATGGCATCCAAATAGATGCGCCGACAGAAATCGCTGCCATATCAGTAGAACTCACTCGGCCAGCCATAATGGTATCCGCTAATCCCATTGAGTTTTGGGCGATTTGCGCTAACAAAATGGGTAAAGAGATTTTAATTAATTTTTTAATATCAGCGTGATATTGGGATAAAAGACCAAAATTCATAAATTTGATATACTAAGAAAAATTTTTAGAAAAGGAGAAAATATGTTTACCGGAATTGTACAAGGCACAGCGCCTATTCATTCAATTACAGAAAAGGCTAATTTTAGAACACAAGTGGTAAAATTACCACCTGAAATGCGTAAAGACTTAGAAATTGGCGCATCGGTGGCAAATAATGGTGTATGTTTAACCGTGACTGAAATTAACGGCGATCTCGTTAGCTTTGACCTCATGCAAGAAACCTTAAGAATTACGAATCTAGGCTTGTTGAAAGTAGGCGATCATGTGAATATCGAACGAGCCATGCAAATGGGAACCGAAATCGGCGGGCATTTGTTATCTGGTCATGTATATTGCACCGCAACCATTTCAGACATTATTGCCAGTGAAAACAACCGACAAATTTGGTTTGAACTGCCAAGCGCAGATGTAATGAAATATATTTTAACGAAAGGATTTGTTGCCGTAGATGGTATTAGCCTCACTATTGGTGAAGTAAAAGGCACGCAATTCTGCGTGAATTTAATTCCTGAAACTTTGCAACGAACCTTAATGGGGCAACGTAAAGTGGGCGATATTGTGAATATTGAAATCGATCCGCAAACACAAGCCATAGTAAATACGGTGGAAAATTATTTAAAAGCGAGAAATTTATAGTCTATTGAAATAAAAGAGCGGTTAAAAAAACACAGAATTTTTTAACCGCTCTTTTGTTTGATTACTTTGCTTATTTTTTCGATTTTTTCCATTTCCAGAAAAGAAATAGGGCAAGTAAAGCGATAAGCACATAAATCACTATTTGGCCTTTTTGAATTTGAGCATGTAACCAGTCTAAATTTTTTGCGCCCAGTTCGCCTAAATATACCCAAATTGGCACAGAAATAATGGCAGCACAGAAATCAATTAAGACAAAACGTGTGTAACTTACACGGCGAGTAATGCCAGAGACCATATAAATTGGAGCACGCAAACCAGGTAAAAAACGTGCGACAAATAACACTCGGTTGCCATATTGGCTGAATTTTTCACGCACCATTCTTAAACGTTGTAATGTCACGATTTTACGCATTGGGCGGAAACGTAAAATTTTTGTGCCATAAATACGACCAAGCCAATACATGCTAGAATCGCCCGCAAGTACACCAATCATACTGACTAGCAACATCAAATGTGAATTAACGCTTTCTGGATAAAGCCCAGCAATGACACCGCCAGAAACTAACGTAATGTCCTCAGGAATCGGCACACCAAATCCGCAAATAATTAAAACAAAAAGAACAGCCCAATAGCCGTAATCAGTAAAAAATCCAATTAGAAATTCCATAATCTTCCTACTTTATTTTTTAATGAATATCGTAAAAAACTGCTAAGCATTCTAATCTTTTCAGGGTAAAAAACCTAGAAAAAGTTTGCTTTGAAAAGAGGGATATTCTATAATTCACCGTCTCAAAGCGTGGCTCAGTGCTTGTCTTTGAGACCAATATTTGGAAAATTGCTGGGTCGCCTGCAATTTTCTTTCTTTTAACATTAATTTAAAGAGAACATTAAAATGGCATTTAAATTTAACGCTGAAGTTCGTACAGCGCAAGGTAAGGGTGCGAGCCGCCGCCTGCGTCATAGTGGTCAAATTCCTGCAATCGTTTACGGTGGCAGCGAAGAGCCAGTTTCAATCATCTTAAACCATGATGAATTAAACAACGCGCAAGCACATGAATCTTTCTATTCTGAAGTAATCACTTTAGTGATCGGTGGTAAAGAAGTTGCAGTTAAAGTACAAGCAATGCAACGTCACCCATTCAAACCAAAATTGGTTCACATTGACTTCAAACGCGCGTAATTCACAAGTTTGAACAAAGTAAAAAAAGCTAAGATATCAGTCTTAGCTTTTTTGTTCTGAGTATTTTAATTATTTCTCAATAAATACCTAAACTTTAATTTTTTATCAAATAACGTTTTAAATTTTCAACAACAAATTCTAATTCTGCTTTTCCATAGTTTGCCTGAAATTATAAAAAAATCACCCCAGCCTTTCGACAAGCCTCCCGTTTCACTGCATCACGCTTCGCCGCATTATCCTGATAATGTCCCTGCCCTTGATATTCAATTACTATTACGGCATAGCCGTTCTTATCTACAATCAAAAAATCTACTCGTTTACTATTTATCGCAAAATGGGCCTCTTTATCTATTGATTCTAAAAACTCTCCCATTGAAACCTGAGTAAATAAACGGAACTCTTGATAACCTTTAGATAACAACTTTTCTAAACGAAGAAAAAGTTGATATTCACTCTTATTCATCAAGGCTTTTCTTTTATACTTACTCAATATGACGACATCAAGATGATCATTTTTATTCACAATATTAATTTTGTTTTCTGTCGAAAGATAAAAACGACTCTTCTTTGCATTACGACGAGTTGATCTCGATTTAGATGAAAATAAGCCAATTAGAAATAAAATAACAAAAATGAAAATAATGATGTATTGTAAAGAAAATTCCATATTGCTCTCCTAAATGAACAGGAAAACAAGATAGCATTAATAGAATATTACTTCATATTACAAATAAACGTGTTTGAGATCTGGATCGTAAAAACAACCTTAAATAAGGCAAAAACTAGCTTTTATTAGAACTATGAGAATTTAAAAAATATGGCTGGGGTACTAGGATTCGAACCTAGGGATGCCGAGATCAAAACCCGGTGCCTTACCGCTTGGCGATACCCCAACAGAGAAATCTTTAATTAGATATAAAGAAGATTTATTTGATAGTATGGCTGGGGTACTAGGATTCGAACCTAGGGATGCCGAGATCAAAACCCGGTGCCTTACCGCTTGGCGATACCCCAACTACTATTTGACTTACAAAGCGATAAATGGTGCGGGACGAGGGACTTGAACCCACACACCTCTCGGCGCCAGAACCTAAATCTGGTGCGTCTACCAATTTCGCCAGTCCCGCAAATTTGGTGGCTACAGCGAGATTCGAACTTGCGACCCCAACATTATGAGTGTTGTGCTCTAACCAACTGAGCTATGTAGCCATTACCTTAATTTGCCTAACCATATCGGCTTTGCGGGGCGTATTATGCTGATTTTGGCGATACTCGTCAAATACTTTTTTTAAAATATTTGGATTTTCCCTTTCATTTGATTATTAATAAAACACATCAATTATTTTTTACGCATTTATAGTCTGAATTCCCAACGAGATTATTCGTTTTACGCTTTAATTTTTCTCTCTTGTCATAATCAGATTTATGACAAAGATCATGTCTAAATATAGTTGTGTTTAAAAAACAAACACTCTATAAATTTTAAACAAAAATCTATTTGACAATAAAAAGCTAACTCGTTATTTGTATAGCTAATTATATAAAAAAACACACAACATCAATGGAGTATCTTATGTCCCATCTCTCAGTCGCCAAATTTGGCGGAACATCTGTAGCCAATCATGCAGCTATGACGGCTTGTGCAAAAATTGTCATCGCTGATCCAAATACACGCGTAGTCGTGCTTTCTGCATCAGCTGGTGTGACGAATTTATTAGTTGCGTTAGCAAATGGTGTAGAAGCGACAGAACGTGAAAAATTAATTGGTGAAATCCGTCAAATTCAAGAGAATATTTTAAATGAATTAAAAGACGACAGCCATGTTCGTCCGATTATTGAAAAATATCTTGAAAATATTACCGCACTTTCTGAAGCGGCTAGTCTTGCGACTTCACCAGCATTAACCGATGAACTCATCAGCCACGGTGAAATGATGTCAACTCAAATCTTTATTGAGATTTTACGTGAACAAAACGCATCGGGTACTTGGGTTGATGTACGTACAATTGTTGCAACCAATAACCATTTTGGTAAAGCCGCACCAAATGATGAACAAACTCAATCAAACAGCGATAGCATTTTAAAACCATTAATTGACCACGGTGAATTAGTCATCACCCAAGGTTTTATCGGACGTGAGCCAAGCGGTAAAACAACTACATTAGGCCGTGGCGGTAGCGACTACTCTGCTGCTTTGTTAGCCGAAGTATTAAATGCAAAAGATGTTTTAATTTGGACTGATGTTGCGGGTATTTACACAACCGATCCACGCATTGTTCCTGCTGCACAACGCATCGACACAATGAGCTTTGCTGAAGCAGCTGAAATGGCAACCTTTGGCGCAAAAGTGCTACACCCAGCCACATTACTCCCTGCTGTACGCAGCAATATCCCCGTTTATGTGGGGTCAAGTAAAGCACCAGAAGCAGGCGGAACTTGGGTCACTCGCGATCCTCAACCTCGTCCAACTTTCCGTGCAATTGCATTACGCCGAGATCAAACTTTACTCACTCTTTCAAGCTTAAGTATGCTGCATGCGCAAGGTTTCTTAGCGAATGTATTTAACATTTTGGCTAAACACAAAATTTCAGTGGATACTATCACCACATCAGAAGTGAGCGTTGCATTAACATTAGATAAAACTGGCTCAGCATCTTCAGGAGCGGAATTACTTTCAACCGAATTATTAGATGAGCTTCGTCAATATTGTGCAGTAAAAGTCGATACTGGATTGTCATTAGTTGCATTAATCGGCAACGACTTACATATTGCTTCCGGTGTAGCAAAACGTATTTTTGATACGCTTCAATCTTATAACGTGCGCATGATTAGTTATGGCGCGAGTACCAACAATATTTGTATGCTCGTGCAAAGTGAACATGCTGACGAAGTCGTTCGTTCATTACACAAATCTTTATTTGAATAGAGTAAAAAGCCTAAAGTGCGGTGAAAAATCACCGCACTTTTTCTTTTATATCATTGAGATTAAAGCTAAAAAAGAGTAAAGTAAACGGCTGTTCATTTGACTAATTTAACCGAATAAAAGGCGGAAATTATGGGAAAAAGTGTTGTTATCTTAGGCGCTCAATGGGGCGATGAAGGTAAAGGGAAAATCGTCGATCTTCTAACGGATCGCGTAAAATACGTAGTTCGTTACCAAGGCGGTCACAACGCAGGTCACACACTTATCATCAATGGAGAGAAAACCGTATTACGTTTAATTCCATCTGGTATGTTACATCCAAACGTAACTTGCTTAATTGGTAATGGCGTTGTGGTTTCACCTGAAGCATTAATGAAAGAAATGGGCGAACTTGAAAGCCGTGGTATTAAAGTTCGTGAACGTTTGTTAATTTCTGAAGCGTGCCCTTTAATCTTGCCTTATCATGTGGCGATGGATCACGCCCGTGAAGCAGCACTCGGCAAAAAAGCTATCGGCACAACTGGTCGTGGTATTGGCCCTGCTTATGAAGATAAAGTGGCTCGTCGTGGTTTACGCGTAGGCGATTTATTTGATAAAGAAGCTTTTGCCGAAAAACTCAAAAATATCCTTGAATACTATAATTTCCAATTGGTGAACTACTACAAAGTTGAACCTGTCGATTATCAAAAAACCTTAGATGATGTAATAGCAATTGCCGATGTAATCACAGGTATGGTGGCAGACATCACTACAATTCTTGATACAGCACGCAAAAATGGCGAACATATTTTATTTGAAGGCGCACAAGGGACAATGTTGGATATCGACCACGGTACTTATCCGTATGTAACCAGCTCAAACACAACGGCTGGTGGTGTTGCAACTGGTTCTGGTTTTGGCCCGCGCAATCTTGATTATGTACTTGGTATCATCAAAGCTTACTGTACTCGTGTAGGTGGAGGCCCATTCACAACTGAATTATTTGATGATGTGGGTGCTGAAATTGCTCGTAAAGGTAACGAATTTGGTGCTGTAACAGGTCGTCCACGTCGTTGTGGTTGGTTCGATGCTGTAGCCATTCGTCGTGCAATCCAACTTAACTCTATTTCTGGCTTCTGCATGACCAAACTGGACGTATTGGATGGTTTTGATGAAGTTAAAATCTGTGTTGCATACAAAATGCCAAATGGTGAAATCGTTGAATATGCGCCATTAGCAGCGAAAGATTGGGAAGGCGTAGAACCAATTTATGAAACATTACCGGGTTGGAAAGAAAATACCTTCCGTATTACAGATGTAAATAAATTACCACAAAACTGCATTAACTATATTAAACGTATTGAAGAAGTAACTGGCGTACCAATTGATATTCTTTCAACAGGTCCTGATCGTGTAGAAACCATGATTTTACGTGATCCGTTCGCAGCTTAATTTTTTTGATTTTCAGACCGCACTTTAAAAGAGCGGTCTTTTTTTACCTTGTTTTTACAAAAAACTAAAAGGGCTAAGTCCTATTTACAGAACTTAGCCCTTTAATTTACTCGCTATAAAGTGCGGTTAGATTACCAGAAGTATCCTACTGCTGCACCACTCGTCACTTCACCTTGCGTGTTAGCCCCCATTGAGAAACGAATACCATATTTACCATTATCAGAAACACGAGAGTAACCCACAGCCACTGCAGCTTGGTCTTTATGCTGACCAATACCCGCTGTTGCGACAGATTGACCTGGTTTATGCGGTTGTAATAAGTTAGCCATCGCAGCAGAAGTCGCCATGCCCGCATTCATACGGTTGCCTAATTTATTAATTTGGCCTTGTAACTTATTACCCATCGCATGTAACTGGCTACCATTTATAGCATCTTTAGAAGTTGCTGAAATTTGACCAGGTGCAACACCAGTAATTTTCGCACCATTCACACTAAGTTCAGCAGGCTGAGCTGGTGTAGCTGGGCTAGTCGCTGTTGCTGGTTTTGCAGGTTGGGCTGCTTTACCTGTAATCTTAGGACCTTCTTTACCAAATTGGACACTATCAAATTGAGGGGTCATTGAAGTTGCAATCGCAATATCACGACCATTACGTGTAATCTCAATATTGTTACCTGCATCAACATTAACCGTCTCATCCATTTTAACTTTAGTTGGAGAAGTATTACCTGAAATGACTTTACCTGTTGAACCTTCTACCGTTCTAGAATGAACATTGATGCCACTATTTTGTAATTGATCAACATTCACCGCATCACTTGGTTTCGTACCCCATGCAACATTAGAGATGACGGTACCGCCAGTACCTTTATCTAAGCCTTTATCTTTTAGATATTGTACTTTAGCTTCTTTCTTCGCTGCATCCACTGCGGCTTTAGAAGCGGCCTCAATAACATCCTTAGATTGACCTTTCAATAAATCCTTAATCTTCTCTTCTGCAGCTTTTGCGGCAGCTTCTTGTTTACCCGTCAATTCAGCAAGCTGAATTGTAGTTAAATCTTCTTTACGACTTGTTGAGGTGTATTTATCTCCTAAGCCATCAGGATCCATTGAAGCTGATGTACGAACGTTACTTGGTTCTACTTCTTTGGTTGTATCAAGTGTACCATCTGCTTTAACTAGGTGCCATTTACCATCAGCAGCTTTAGCAACCTTATTACCATCCTTATCTTTAGAGGTAATTTGACTAATTGGCAAATCAACATTAAATCTCACATAAGTATTTGTGATTTTTTTACCATCTTTATTCACCTCATCCATAGTTACAGCTTGAACTTTGGTATTTTTACCATCGGCAAAACGAACATTGTCATCTGGATTTACTTTCTCAAGTTTATCTGCTGATAACGCTTTACTATCATCATTAAATGCTTCATTAGCTTTAGATGAATCAGCCAAACCAACATTCCAACCTGATTCTTGAATAGCAGTTGCTACTGTATTTCCTGTTACAAATCCTGAACCGTTATTTTCAACTTTATCTTTATTTGTAGTTTCAACTGGTTTAGTTTTATCAACTTTACCATTTACATCTTTTTCATAAAGTTTTCCATCTTTATCTCTTATTGCTTCTATAACTGTTCCATCTTCTTTTGTAACTTTTACATTATTTGTTACAGTTCCTTCTTTGATACCTACTGTAATTTCACGAATTCCATCAGCAGTAGTTTTTCCAGTGACTTCAATACCATTTTCACCTTTAAAGTCTACTTTGTTAGCATTACGTACTTGGTCATTATAGTTATTATCTGGCGTTCCTACTACCCATCCAAGTTTTTTAGCATCTTCAACAGATAACGCATTAGTTGATTTTGAATTATCTAAATCTGCTAATCCTGCTTTATCTGGATTTACTGGTGTTAATGGAGTTGCTCCATCTACTGGTTTTCCATCTGTTCCAACTTTTTCTTTTTCATACCATTTTCCATTATTTGCAAGTGCTAATTCTTTATTATCTTTATCTTTAACGGTTTCTCCTGCTGCTGGTTGGATTGTTTTAGTTCCACTCGCTACATTTGTTAATGTACTTGGTGTTCCTACTTTACCATCTTTCGCATCATTTGGATTAACCAAACTAGATACTATATTATTTTTGGCTTCTGGTTGTTTATCTAAAGCTGTTCCATCAGAATTTTTAAATTCCTTAGTTGTTGGATCATACACTTTTCCTTCTAAATCTTTAGGATTGTAATATTTTCCATCTTCACCTTTTTTAACAATGTTTCCATCTGCATCTGTATATTTTACAGGTAAGTCTACAACATCAACTTTTACAGTTGTTACTGTTTTAACTTTTCCAGAAGCATCTAACACTTCCTTCGTTGCAAGTTTCACATTGGTATTATCACCATCTGCAAATCTTAATTCATCATTAGGATTTACTTTCTCATCTTCATTTTTGAAATCTGATACTGGTAATGCTTTATTATTTTTACCTACAATAAATCCTGATTTTTCAATAGCATCTGCAACTTGATTTCCTGTTACAAACTTAGATCCATTATTTCGAGTTACAGTTATGCCATCTATAGGATTTGCCCCATTATTTGGAGCTCCGTTTGTCACATCTCCATTGTTATAAACTTTTCCATCATTTGCTATAGTTCCAACTGGATCTTTTCCTTGTTTAGGTTGTCCATCTGTTCCTATATCTTCAGGTTTATAAACTTTATCTCCAACTTTAACAAGTTTAGTTCCATCAGCTTTTGTTATTTCAGTTGAAGTGACTTCTCCAGCTTCCATTTCAAATGTTAATGTTCTTACACCTTTATCATCAGTTTTTCCACTTACTTGTATTCCATTTTTGCCAACGAATTTTACTTCGTTAGCGTTACGTACTTGATCTGAGTAGCTGTTGCCTTCTGCTGACACTACCCAACCCATGTTTTGTAAGTCGCCGATAGTAGCAGCGTTATTAGGGTTAGAGTTTGTGAAATCGATTAAACCAGACTTTTCAGAGTTAGCTGGTTTAGCTACTAGTTGTTGTACAGTCGCTCCATTATTTGGTTTACCATTTGTTAAGTCAGCTGCTTTATACCATTTACCGTCGTTGCCTTTTTCAAGAACATCGCCATCTGCATTTTTAGGTGCCAATGGGTTAGCTACTGGTATTGCATTTTCTTTTGGTTTACCATTTGGTTCCACTTGATCTGCTGGATACCATTTGCCATCGTTAGCCAATTTCACTGCTGGTTTAGCATCTGTTGCTTCTGTACCATCAGCTGCTACTGGAGTAAATGTTTTCGCACCGTTCGCAACATTGCCCAATTGGTTTGGCGTGTTTACATTGTTACCTGGGTTATCTTTTGTATTGTCCACATTTGGATTTACCAAGTTAGTATTCACTGTCGTTGGTGTTTTACCAGCTTTCGGTGTAATTGTTGGCGGTTGTGTTGGATCCGCTGCCGGAGTCACAGTCACATCTTCACGTGAATACAATTTGCCATCGTTCGCACGTACATATCCATTCGTTGGATTACCAGCTGTATCTCTTTCGATATTTGGTGTGCCATCTGGATTTGTACGATAGAACGCATCGCCTACTTTTACCACTGGAATTTTTTTACCATTAGCATCTGTAATCGTGTTTGTGACAGGCAAGCCTGTTACATTCACTTGTACATGAGATGTTAAGTTATCATCTGTTGTAACAGATACGGTTGTGTTACCACCATCACGGAAGTTTACAGTGTCATATGGTTTCACGAAGTCTACAGCTTTACCGTTGCCTTGTAAGTTCCAGCCAGCGTTTAATACATCACCAATCGTAGCCGCATTATTACCAATATAGTCTGGATTTGTTGTTCCATTTTCTAATTTAGGATTGGCAAGTTTTGCAGCTTCAGCAGCGCTAATTGGGCCATGCGTTACATTTGCTTTGTCAGCCTTCTTAGGCACTACTGTACCATCTGGTTTTGTAATAACTTCATTTCCATCATCCACTTGATCTAAGTTGTGTTTCACATTAGTTAAGGATGTCGGTGTAGAAACAGATTTATTTGGTTCCGCATTTGTATTCGATACATTTGGATTTGTCAGTGTATTACCTAATGTTACTGGCTTAGCACCCGTTACTGGTGTAATCGTTGTAGCACCTGTAACAGGATCCTTAGTGAAAGTCACATTTCCAGCTGGATAGTAATTACCATCATCCGCTTTCACATAGCCATTTGTTGGATTACCATCTGCATTTGTTTGAATGTTCGGTGTACCATCACCATTTACAGGATAATAATTGTCACCTACTTTTGTTAAGTGTACCGGACCATCCTCTGTATTCACAGTTGTTGCCACAGGTAGGCCTACTACGTTGAAAGTCACATTACTTGTAGTGCCATCATCCGATGTGGTTACTACAGCGACAGTGTTACCACCATCACGGAAGTTTACAGTGTCAAATGGTTTTACGAAGTCTTTCGCTGCACCATTGTTTTGTAAGTTCCAACCTGCGTTCAATACGTCAGAAACTGTGGCTGCATTGTTACCAATGTACTTCGGATTAGCTTGTCCATCTTTTGTTTTTGGATTTGATAATGCCGCAGCTTCTTCCGCTTTTAATGGCGCTTTGTTGATCTTTTCTACATCGCCTGCTTTTTCTTTACCATCTGGAGTCGTAATCGTTTTAGAACCATCATTTACATTTGGAATGTTATTTTTTACATTTTTCAATGTCGTTGGGCTTGTTGTGCCTTCTGGTCCATTGATGGATGTAATCACATCACCTTTTGGAACTTCTGCACCAGATCCATCAAGCTTTTCAAAGAATTTAAGCTCTTCTTTTCCAGTATCTGGATTTGTAACCATCTTAGGATATACTTTTGTTCCATCTGCTTTTGTATAGTTCACTGGTGTAACAGAGTTATTCGTAGACGTTTGGTCATCTACTTTCACAGTGATAGTACGTACACCGTCGACTGTTTTACCAGATACAATCGCAGTGCCTGCACCTACAAATTTCACTTCGTTTGCATTTTTCACTGTATCTGTATACGCCTTGTCTGTTTCACCTGTTGTTTTATCCGAAGATACAATCCAACCCATGTTACGTAGATCACCTACAGTAGCGGCAGTGTTGTCGCTTACTTTTGGTTTGGAACCATCTGTTGGAGTCGATAAATCGATTAAGCCATTATTCGCTTTTGTAGATCCTGGAACTTCTTTTCCATCTACTGTATCACCATATTTTTGTAATCCAGATGTTACATTTCCTAGTTGTGTAGGATCTGTCGTTTTCTTATTCGGCTCTGTAGTTGTATTAGTTACATTTGGATTCACCAATTTAGATGTTAATGGATTTGTAGTAGTATCAATCGGTTGAATTACCACACCATTTTCATCAAGAGGTTGACCATTGGCATTGACCTTAGTGCTTGGTTTACCATTCGCATCCACTGGTTGACCTTTATCGTTGACTTTGTAGTATTTATCTCCAATTTTAGATACTGGTGTGCCATCTGCTGTTGTGTATGTCACAGGTAACCCTGTTACATTGTACGTTACATTGCTTGTAGTGCCATCATCTGATGTAGTCACTACCGCTGTTGTATTGATACCATTCACAAAGTTTACAGTATCATATGGTTTTACGAAATCTTTCGCAGTGCCATTATTTTGTAAGTTCCAGCCTGCTTGTAATACATCGCCTACTGTTGCTGCATTATGTGTGTTTACATAATTATTCGCTGTTGGATTTTTTGTATCTACACCTGCATGGCTTGTCGTTGGTGCTGTTGTATTTGTTTTAGCACCATCCAAGTTACCTTCTACATTAGACAATGTAGTTGGTGTTTTTGTGCCTTTTGGCCCATTTACGGAAGTGATTACCTCACTAGGCGGAATTTCTGTACCTGATCCATCTGGGTTCGGATAGAATTTAACGGATTTAGTGCCATCCCCATTATCTACTTCTTTAGGATATACTTTCGTGCCATCTTTTTTCGTATAGCTCACAGGTGTAACAGATTTATTCGTAGACGTTTGGTCATCCACTTTCACAGTAATTGTACGCACATTGCCTTCTGTTTTACCTGTTACAATGGCTGTGCCTTCGCCAACGAATCTTACTTCGTTTGCATTTTTCACTGTATCGGAGTATTCCTTAATTAAATCATCTGTCTTTTTATTAGAAGATACAACCCAGCCCATGTTACGTAAATCACCTACGGTAGCGGCGTTATTGTCCGATACTTTTGAACCTGTACTTGAGTTGCCTAAATTTATTAAATCTTTTTTGGCATCAGTACCGCCATAATTGGTCAGTCCGCTGTTTACATCCGTAATCGCCTTATCACCTGCACTAATGCCGTCTTTATTGACGGTTATGGCTTTAGGTGCTGTGCCGCCTGCCGGGGTCGGAGCCTGAATGGTCAATCCGTCGCCATTTATTTTGGTGGTTACATCACCTTTTTTAAACTCGGCAGAAGTTAAGTCGCTGAGGGTTTTAGATAACGCATAGGTAAAGGTTTTTTCCGAGCGTTTTAATAGCAAGTTTTTACCTGCGTCTAAAGTCAATACGCCATCTGCACCCACTTGTTGGGCATCCGTATCACTATCCGCAGTCTTATCGCCTTCAACCAGCTCGCTACCTGAGTTGCTTGCCTTCGCTTTCCATGTAACCAAATTTTTAATCTTGGTTTCACCATCTGCAGTAATGTTACTTAGATTTTTATCGGCTTTGTCATCAACAGAATCGATTTTCGCTTTGGTCTCAGCGTTAATTTTAACTGTTACGCTATCTCCTGATGCCTCCGTCTCAATGCCGTTTGCACCATTGATATTAAACTTCATCCCCCCAGCCTTATTCAAGCTTTGACCGTTTGTTTCGCTCTTATTGTCGCCGCCCAATTTGATATTGTTATTGGCAACGGCGTTAAATTGGCTGCCGTTAATCGCATCTTTAGAATCTGCGCTAATGTTTCCGTCTGCGACGTTGGTAATTTTGACCGGATCAGTTCCGTTGCTGCCAGATACTTTCAAATTGTTACCGTCTTTAGTTAATTTAGGACCGTCATTCCCACCGAGCTGTATGCTGTTGAACTTGACATCGTCTTTGGTTGCAAAGGTAAATTTGCCTTGTGCCTGAGTAATCTTGATGTTTTTATCGGCTTCGAAGGTTACTGTATCGCCAGCTTTGACTTCTTGCTCTTTCTTACCACTATTTTCGCCGTTTGTTGTGGCAGCAGAAGTTGCCTTCCAAGCAGCCGCTTTAATGGCATCTGCCACGTTGCCTACGGTGGCGATTTTGTCTTTATCGGCATCGGCTACGGTTGGTACAGATGAGGCAGTAATGTTGCCGGTATTAACTTTAACGCCGCCATTTGTTACTTCTAAAGACTTATCTGCTGCTTTTACCTTGATTTTGTTGGTCGTAGCATCTTTTTCCAAACCATCACCAAGGTTTACGCTGTATTTGATTGTGCTGGTTATCTTGTCTGTATTTTTAACAGATACAGTTGTGCCGTCGCCGTCAACAAAATTAACGGTGTCATAGGCGGTAACAAAATCTTTTGCCGTGTTATTTCCTTGCAAGTTCCAGCCTGCATTCAATACATCGCCCACGGTTGCCGCATTGGTTTCGGTAAGTGCGGTCGGTTTTGTTGCTGAAGTTGTCGGCGCATTTGTACCGGTTTTTGCACCGTCAAGGTTACCGGCTACATTGGTAATCGTATTGCTGCCGTTATTTAAACCGTTTTCGGTCAATGAAACCGGATTCTTGCCTGTAGCCGGAGTAATGGTTACACCTTCATTGGTAAGTTTGGTGGTCGGCGCATTTGTGCCTGTACCTTTAAACTCCGCACTGGTTAAGTTACTTAATTCCGGATTCAAGCTATAAGTTACTTTACCGTTCGCTTCCTGTTTCACGGTTAAGTTTTTACCTGCCACCATTTCAACGGTTTTGCCCGGGTTGATAACTTCGTCACCGGTTGATGCAGCATCTTTCTTACCGTCGGCAGTGGCAGAAGTCTTCAGTGTAAAGCCGGATGTGTTAATCATATCCGCAACATTTTTAGCCGTAGCAACGCCTTTTTTATCTACATTGTCATTTAATGCGGTCTCGGCATCTTTGACTTTTTTCTCAGCCTCTTTCTTTTGTTCATCTGTCGCATCTTTAGGCAATGCAGCCAACTCGTCTTTTGCAGCTTTTAATTCTTCTTGGAGTTTAGAATTAGTTGATGGCGCAATCACAGAACCGTCTTTGCTTGAAACAAGCTCGGCAGTTTTAACATCAGGCACTTCCACATCAACGGTAATGGTGCGAATACCTGTCGTAGGATCTGTTTTACCCGATACTTTGGCTGCGTTTTTGCCGACGAATTTCACTTCGTCCGCATTTCTCACAACATCACTGTAGGCTTTGCCGTCTGCACCAGTCGCTTTATCTGATGAGATTTTCCAGCCCATATTAGCCAAATCCCGCACAGTGGCGGCAGAGTTTAAAACATTGTCTGCCAATGCCGTCTGATTATGTGCCGTACCAAGATTGACCAATTTCGGTTGGGTTGCGGGTGCGATGCCATCCGGTGCGCTTGTAACCGTTGTTGTATTCAATACCGAACCTACGCCTGTAATCTGCGTCGGTTTCGCATCCTTACCCGTGCCGCTGCTGATATTCAACGCGGTCGTCGGGGCTTTCCCTGTCTGATTATTATCGGCAGATGTTGCCGCTCCGGTTGTTAAGTTAACCGGTTTTTTACCGTTCGCAGCCGTGTCCTCTGCTCCCACTTTCACAGAATCAAACGATACGTCTTTATCCGTTGCAAAGGTAAAGTTTTTACCATCACGTTTGACACGTAGGTTTTTGCCTGCCGTAAAGGTTACTTCATCGCCTGCGGCAATGCCTTCACCTGCTTTTGTGCCATCGTTTGTTTTTTCATTGTCTGCAATCTCTGCATCTGTGTTGGTCGCTTTAGCCATCCATTTCGCAGAGTTAACGGCATTTGCCACCGCATCAACTGTTGCCAGTTTACCTTTATCTGCAGCATCTGCAGCAACAGGACGTACTTGACCCGCTTTTTCACCAGTACCTTTAGTATCTGTAACCGCTTCGATCGAACCTGTAACCGCCTTCACTTTTCCGTCTGTGCCGACAGTGATTGTTTTATCATCGGCATCGACAGCAACTTTTTTGCCGTCTGCCGTATCGATTTTCAGACCTTTACCCGTATCAACCTTAATGCCGTCTGAATCAACACTTACACCTTTGCCTGTTTTGGCTTTGATTTTGTTGGTCGTAGCATCTTTTTCTAAACCATCGCCAAGATTTACGCTGTATTTGATTTTACTGGTTTTATTGTCTGTATTTTCAACAGATACAGTTGTGCCGTCGCCGTCAACAAAATTAACGGTGTCATAAGCGGTAACAAAATCTTTTGCCGCGTTATTTCCTTGCAAGTTCCAGCCTGCATTCAATACATCGCCCACGGTTGCGGCGTTGTTTGGATTAATGTATTTATCACCATCTTTATCCGTTGTATTTGGTGCTGCCGCATTGGTCGTTGGTGCTTGAGTATTTGCTTTCGCGCCGTCAAGGTTGCCGGCTACATTGGTAATCGCATTGCCACCGTTATTTAAGCCCTTTTCGGTCAATGAAACCGGATTCTTGCCTGTAGTTGCCGAAGTAATGGTTATGCCTGCATTGGTGAGTTTGGTGGTCGGCGCATTTTTGCCTGTGCCTTTAAACTCTGCCGATGTCAGCCCGCTTAAAATTGGATTGAGCGAGTAGGTAAAGTCCGTACCTGCCTGTTTGATTATCAGGTTGTCGCCCGCTTTAAAGGTTACGCTGCCGCCCGCGCTGATTTTTTCGGTGGTTTTGGTATGGCCGGACGTTGCGAAGCTGCCGCCGTCGGTGCCGGACGTAATGCTCCACGCGGCATTGTTGACGGCACTTGCCACCGCATCGACTGTCGCCAGTTTGCCTTTTTCCGCATCTGCAACACGCACCTGTCCGGCTTTTTCCGTTCCGGTTTTATTATCATCCGTAACCGTTTCTATCGAACCTGTAACCGCCTTCACTTTTCCGTCTGTGCCGACAGTGATTGTTTTATCATCGGCATCGACAGCAACTTTTTTGTCGTCTGCCGTATCGATTTTCAGACCTTTGCCCGTGTTGACCTTAATGCCGTCTGTCGTGGTCTCGATGCCGTCTGAAACCTTGACCTTCACGCCGTCTGCACCGACTTCCAAAGATGTATCTGCTGCCTTTACATCAAATTTGACGTTCGCGCCTTTCGGGGTTTTGATTTTTTCAACCTGTTTGCCGTTTTCGGTAACGGTTTCTTTTACCTCGTTCTGCACCGTCACGCTTACCGTCGTGCCGTTGCCGTTGGTGAAGTTGACCTGATCGTCCGAACCTATGCCGGCAACCTTGGTTTTCCCATTGCCGGCAACCTGCCAGCCGGATGCCACTTTGCGCGCCACGGAGTTTAACTGTGAGCCGTTGATGGCATCTGTTGAATCTTCAGCCACGCGACCCGCCGCCACATTTTTCAACTGGCGTTCCGCGCCTGCGCTGCCGAAGGATACCACGTCTCCGGAGGAAGTATTGATACCGCCCGCCCATTTGAAGGTGTAGGCAACATCAGGCGAATCAAAAGAGACAATTGAGCCGGCGGCATTGTAGGATACGTCGGTTTGGCGCGTGCCTTGCAACTCGGTTGTCGAACCGGTGCCGATTGCCACGGCATTTTGACGGTCTGCCTTCGCCCCCGCGCCGAGCGCGATTGAACCTAGGCTGTCGGCGCGTGCGCCCGTACCGATTGCCGTGCCCAAATCCCCTTGAGACAGGGCGTGGATACCGAGGGAAATGGAGGAATGACCATTTGTTACCTTGGAGTAATCCAAACTAGTCGTGTCCATTGGTTTTCCGGTCAGTGCCTCATAAGCTTTGGCGAGCGTGTCGCTTTTGCTGGTCGTACCGACAACCTTGTAATGACGTTTTACCTTTTCGCCGTTGATGGTTTCCTCCACGGTAACGTCTGTTATATTATTATGGTCTTCTTCGACATAATTGACGGTTTCGCTTGCTGCTTTCGAAATATCTGAGCCGCCAATCATAATGGAGGAATGTCCTTTTGCAATGGTGCCTAAACCCATAGCAATCGCGCCTTGCTCACCGGAAGCAACCGCGCCTTGACCGACCGCAATATCTGCTACTTTTTCGGCTTTAGCCAATTGACCGACTGCAACAGAAGAGGTTGTAGCCTCAGAGCTATCACCGACAGCTACCGCAGATTTGTCAGCTTTTGCCTTATAACCTGCGGCCACCGCAGATTCTTTTGCATTCGCCGCCGTACCTGCCGCTACTGCATACTTACCATCAGCAAAAGATCCCATACCAATTGCTACCGCTGCTTCTGCATTAGCTTGAACTTGTGAGCCCGCGCCAATGGCTGTTGCACCAAATGCACCTTTACGTATTAAAGCATTCGTACCAAGTGCCGTTCCCAATGGTGTGCTTGAGTGAGCTTGAACCCCTAATACTACTGAACCATCTTGTGCATAAGTTGCTTTATATTTCTTATCTAACCTGGTACCAACAAGTCTATTATATGCACCACTAATCGTGTCCTTAGATATCTCTGCATCTTGATTATGATCTTCTGTTTCTGTAGCAGCAAAATTTTCTTTTGTTGATTTATAATATTTTTTATCTGCAAATTGAGTAATATCATTTCCACCTAATGCAATAGCACCCATACCAGCAATAGTTTGAGCCCCTATTGCCACAGATTGGTCTCCTATAGCACGTGCATTACGACCTAAGGCTGTGCCTTCATTAATATTTACATTTGTGTATCCGTTAGTACCACCTGCTATTTTTTGATAATCTGCAACATTTTTAACACCAAACGCTTTTTTCAGCACTTCATCATTACTATCAACATCTGTAGCATTCTGCGCAGGCATACCATTATTATCTAACTTTCTAAATCCAGCACCGGCACCGGCCCCTACTGCAACAGAAGAGTTTACAGAGCGTCCATCAGTTTGATTTACCCCTGTATAAGCACCAGTACCAATAGCTACACCGCCAGCATCTCCACCATTAAGATTTTTCCCAGCATTGTTAGTTCCCGACATAGCACCATAACCAATGGCAATACTATGACCTTGACCTTGATCTCGAGTTTCAGCTTCTTTACCGAAAGCAATATCATTAGCTTTATTTGCTTTACTGGAGTTACCAAAAGCCATTGCAAAATTAGCACCGGTATTTGTTTTACTGCCATATCCTATGGCATAACTATCGTCACCTAGCGCGTTCGATCCAGCTCCCAATGCTACAGATGAAGGACCAAGTGCTTTAGAGTTCCAACCTAAAGCAAGACTGTTATTATGGCTTGCAGCAGAGTTATACCCTATAGAAATAGATTTAGGCGCACTTGCATTACTTCCCGATCCAATGGCATAACTATAGTCCTTTGTCGCATTCGAGCCTTTTCCCAATGCCATAGATTCCCTACCAGTTGCTGTTGCCTGAGCACCTAAAGCAACACTATAATCACCGCTTGCAGCGGAGCTATTACCTATAGAAATAGATTTTTCCTTGCTTGCATTGCTTCCCCATCCAATGGCATAACTATCGTTACCTGTCGCATTCGATCCGGCACCCAATGCTACAGATGTAGCACCAGTTGCTTTAGAATCTTTACCAATAGCTACAGCATTTGTATTTTTTGCTTTCGCTTTATGACCTAATGCCATAGCGTCATTTGAAGTTGTTTCAGCTTCCCTACCAACAGCAATACCATCATTTCCAGTTGCCTGAGAATCTTTACCAATAGCAATGGCATCGCTACCATTTGCAGTAGCCGACCCCCCAGTTGAATTAATCTGAATCAACCCACTTGCTGCGGTCTCAGCCGCATAAGCCGAATGACCGCTTAATAACGTCAAGGCGATGGCTGAAGATTTAATAAAATTGCCTGAAAATTTGACCGCACTTTTTTGTGCATTTGATGAGCTTTGTTTTTTGTGTGCTTTGGTTAATTCGGATACCGCCACCCAAGATTGGGTTGCTTGGTTCCATACAATACGGAAAATTTTATTCATAAATGCCTCACTAACCATATAAAAAACAAATTCCCCACTTTTTTCTATTTATAAAGAAGTGAGAAATAAAAACCGCAAAGATTATATGACTATGCAGATAAAACTCAATAAAAGCGCGAACGACTGCTTTTTTTTTAAACAGGATTTGTATATTATTTACACAAATATATTTACAGTCTTTCAGAGAGAAAAAGTTAAAAAGTGCGGTTAATTTTGGGGATGTTTTTTTGGGGTAAAGTTTCAGCGACTTGCCAATAAAAATCTGCCCTTAATCAGTGAGAGTCAAACTCACTTTTCAGGGCAGATGATTAAAGTGCGGTATTTTTTATAAGTTTTTTAATTATTCTTCGATAGAACGTAATAATTCGTTAATGCCAACTTTACCTAAAGTTTTTGCATCCACTTTTTTCACGATCACGGCGCAGTATAAGCTGTATTTTCCACATTTTGATGGAAGGCTACCAGATACCACCACAGAACCTGCTGGTACACGGCCGTAATGAATTTCGCCTGTTTCACGATCATAAATTTTGGTTGATTGACCGATGAATACACCCATTGAAATAACACAGCCATCTTCTACAATCACGCCTTCCACCACTTCTGAACGTGCGCCGATAAAGCAGTTATCACCGATAATGGTTGGGTTAGCTTGTAATGGTTCTAATACGCCGCCGATGCCTACACCACCAGATAAGTGAACGTTTTTACCAATTTGTGCGCATGAACCTACCGTTGCCCAAGTATCGACCATGGTGCCTTCGCCAACGTAAGCACCAATGTTTACATAAGATGGCATTAATACGCAGTTTTTAGAAATGTATGCACCTTTACGCACCGTTGCCGAAGGCACAACACGGAAACCTTCTTCAGTAAAACGTTCTTCAGTGTAATCCGCAAATTTTAATGCCACTTTGTCGTAATATTTTGTTTCTGCGCCATCAATGATTTGATTGTCATTAATACGGAATGAAAGTAAAACCGCTTTTTTTAACCATTGATGTGTTACCCATTCGCCAGCAATTTTTTCGGCTACACGATATTTTCCAGAATCTAATCCTTCGATCACTTCTTCAATTGCCGCGCGCGTTTCTGCATCAACGGTTTTTGGTGTAATTTCTGCACGTTTTTCAAATGCAGCTTCAATAATTGCTTGTAAATTTGACATAGAACTTCCTATATGTTGTGAATAAAACGGTGTTAGTTTTACCATATTTTAAACGGGCAAGCAAAACACCGAAAAAAATCACCGCACTTTGTAGAAACAAAACTGCGGTGATAATAAAAAGTTGATTTGATTAAAAGATTGAAAGTGCAAGCCCCACGACAACAGACATACTAAAAACAACCATAATCATTGCATAACCAAAATCGCTCATTTTGTTCTCCTCATAAAAAAATAACGCAGACATTCTAGCAAGAATAATACGAAAAAATCACTTCTTTTTATAAAAAATTTGCAATAAAGATGACTAAATTCTCAACAAACCTTTATAATAGGAAAAATTTTTTAGGGATTTAAATATATGGCAACAATTAAAGATGTGGCAAAAATGGCTGGTGTGTCCACCACAACCGTATCTCACGTAATTAATAAAACCCGTTTCGTTGCAAAAGATACGGAAGAAGCGGTGTTATCCGCAATTAAACAACTTAATTATTCCCCTAGTGCTGTGGCACGCAGTTTAAAAGTCAATACCACCAAATCCATTGGAATGATTGTGACGACCAGTGAAGCGCCGTATTTTGCCGAAATAATCCATTCTGTTGAAGAACATTGCTATCGACAAGGTTATTCTTTATTTTTGTGTAACACACAAAACGATCCTGAAAAAGTCAAAAATCATTTAGAAATGTTGGCGAAAAAACGGGTAGATGGTTTGCTCGTAATGTGTTCTGAATATACGCAAGATTCATTGGATTTACTTTCGTCATTTTCCACTATTCCAATGGTTGTAATGGATTGGGGCCCAAATGCGAATACCGATGTAATTGATGATCATAGTTTTGATGGCGGTTATTTAGCAACCAAACATCTCATTGAGTGCGGTCATAAAAAAATCGGGATTATCTGCGGTGAACTCAATAAAACTACGGCAAAAACGCGTTATGAAGGCTTTTTAAAAGCGATGGCAGATGCGAATCTTGAGGTGCGTGAATCTTGGGTTTTTGAAGGGGCATTTGAGCCTGAAGATGGCTATGAATGTATGAATCGCTTATTGGCTCAAGAGGAATTACCAACTGCCCTATTCTGTTGTAACGATGTGATGGCGTTAGGTGCAATTTCTGCACTGACAGAAAAAGGCTTACGCGTGCCCGATGATATGTCCATTATCGGCTATGATGATATTCATGCTTCACGTTTCTATGCGCCACCATTAACCACCATTCACCAATCTAAGCTACGATTAGGCAGACAGGCGGTGAATATCTTGTTAGAGCGTATTAGTCAAAAAGATCAGGGCGTTCAGCAATATGGCCGTATTGACATTGGCCCTGAGCTTATTATTCGAAAATCTGTTAAATCAATTTTATAAAACTTATTAAAAATAAACCGCACTTTTTAAATAATCTATAAAAAGTGCGGTCCTTTTTTATCTATTTTTTAGCTTTTCTTGATTATCTTCAAGGTTTCCTTGAATAGCATTTGCCCTATCTTCCGTTTTTAGCTATATCTATCACCAACTTACGAAGTTTATTTTTTACTTTTAGGAGTTCCTATGACACAAGAGTACCGCACTCTACGCAATAACATTAGTATGTTAGGGCGTTTTCTCGGAGAAACCATCAATGATGCCCAAGGTGCCGATATTCTCGAATTAATCGAAAATATTCGTAAACTTTCTCGTAATTCTCGGGCGGGTGATGATAAAGCAAGACAAGAATTGCTCGATACGCTCGGTAGTATTTCTAATGAAAATATTATTCCTGTTGCGCGTGCTTTCAGCCAATTTTTAAACCTCACTAACATAGCTGAACAATATCAAACAATTTCGCGTGAACATTCTCTTGCACAAAGTTCTTCTCAATCCTTAAGCGAACTTTTCAAACGCTTAAAAGAACAAAATGCCTCAGTGGAAGAGGTGCATAAAACCGTCGAAAAATTATTAATTGAGCTTGTTCTGACCGCACACCCAACAGAAACAACACGTCGTTCACTCATTCATAAGCATATTGAAATCAATAAATGTTTAAGCAAGCTAGAACATCATGATTTAACGGAAAAAGAACGCAATATTATTGAGCGTCTATTACTTCGTTTAATCGCTGAAGCATGGCATACCAACGAAATTCGTACTGTTCGTCCAACACCATTCGATGAAGCCAAATGGGGATTTGCGATGTTGGAAAACAGCTTATGGCAAGCTGTGCCAGAATTTTTACGCCAACTCAACGAAACCGCTCGTGAATTTTTAGGTTACGATTTACCAGTGGGATTAAAACCCGTGCGCATTTCCTCTTGGATGGGCGGCGACCGTGATGGAAATCCATTTGTCACCGCACAAATCACCAAAAAAGTACTTTATTTTGCCCGTTGGAAAGCGGCGGATTTATTCTTACAAGACATCAGCAAATTAGCCGATGAACTTTCAATGGTGAAATGTAGCGATGAATTTCGTGCTAAATACGGTGAGCATTTAGAACCCTATCGCTTTGTGGTGAAAAATTTACGCAATCAGCTTACGGCAACATTAGCTTATTTTGATGATCATCTATCAGATCGCACACCGCGCGTATCCGAAAGCGAAATTATTTTGGAAGATAATCAACTTTGGGAGCCGCTTTACGATTGTTATCAATCTTTAATTCAATGTGGCATGCGCATTATTGCAAATGGTTCATTGTTAAATATTTTGCACCGTATTAGTTGTTTTGGCGTGACACTTTCTCAAATGGATATTCGCCAAGAAAGCACTCGTCACACCGATGCCATTGCTGAAATTACACGCTATATTGGTTTAGGCGATTACTCTCAATGGACAGAAGACGATAAACAGGCTTTCTTAATTCGGGAATTAAGCTCACGCCGTCCATTAATTCCGCAAAACTGGACGCCATCGCCTGAAACCAAAGAAATTTTAGATACTTGCAAAGTGATTGCTCAACAAAAACAAGGTGTAATAGCTTGTTATGTTATTTCGATGGCACGCAGTGCCTCTGACGTTTTAGCCGTTCATTTACTCTTAAAAGAAGCGGGTGTGCCATACCATATTCCTGTCATGCCATTATTTGAAACCTTAGACGATTTAGATGCTGCCGAAAAAGTGATGACTCAACTTTTCAATGTGGGTTGGTATCGTGGCGTGATCAATAATCGTCAAATGGTGATGATTGGCTATTCGGATTCGGCAAAAGATGCGGGAATGATGGCTGCCTCTTGGGCGCAATACCGTGCACAAGAAGCCTTAGTAAATTTAACGGAAAAACTTGGCATTGAACTCACCTTATTCCACGGACGTGGTGGCACGATTGGTCGTGGCGGTGCGCCAGCACATGCGGCATTACTTTCTCAACCGCCTCGTTCACTAAAAAATGGTTTACGTGTGACAGAACAAGGCGAAATGATTCGCTTCAAACTGGGTTTGCCCGCTGTAGCGGTAGAAACCTTTGATCTCTACGCCAGCGCCATTTTAGAAGCAAATCTTTTACCACCACCGGAACCGAAACCAGAATGGCGCACTATAATGGACGAGCTTTCCACGATTTCTTGCGATATTTATCGTGGCGTGGTTCGTGGTGATAAAGATTTTGTTCCTTATTTCCGTAGTGCGACACCAGAACAGGAACTCTCCAAACTGCCGCTTGGCTCTCGCCCTGCAAAACGTAATCCAAATGGCGGCGTGGAAAGTTTACGCGCCATTCCTTGGATTTTTGCCTGGATGCAAAATCGCTTAATGCTACCCGCTTGGTTAGGCGCTGGAGCATCTATCCGTAAGATTATTGAACAAGGCAAAGGCGATGTCATTCATGAAATGTGCGAAAACTGGCCATTCTTTTCAACTCGAATCGGTATGTTGGAAATGGTATTTAGTAAATCAGATGCTTGGCTTTCCCAACAATATGATCAACGATTAGTGAAAAAAGAACTTTGGTATTTAGGCGAAAATTTACGTAAGCAACTTAAAGATGATATTCAAACTGTGCTTTCACTTTCTCACCAAAGTGAATTGATGTCTGATTTACCTTGGATTGCAGATTCAATCGCATTGCGTAATATCTACACGGATCCACTCAATCTACTGCAAGTGGAATTGCTTCACCGTTTCCGTGAAAATCCAGAGCAAGTAAATCCCGATGTGGAACAAGCATTGATGATTACCATTACAGGTATCGCGGCTGGGATGCGTAATACAGGCTAGAAAGATGAAAAAAGTGCGGAAAATTTTCCGCACTTTTTTATTCAAATCGATCACTTAATAAAAATTGTAAAACTGCATCCATTCTCAAATGAGGAATCGTTTCGCCTTGTTCCAAAGGCTGAGGTTCAAAACTATCAAAATCAAAGTGCGGTTGTTTTTGCCAGAATTCTGATCTTGGTAATTTACTTGGCACCGTTCCTGGATAAAGCGTAATCGGTTGTTTATCAATAGAACGAATCCCTTGAATTGCTTTAATTTCTTTTCCTTGCTGATTTACAATCACTTGCTTTGTGGTACGAACAGCTGCAATAGCGGTATATTCCGTATCGATTCCTTCAAATTCCACATGGCGACCACCCTCTTGCACAATTTGGCGCATTAAACTCACTAAATTAGGAATTTGATCCCGAGTAATATGATCCGCCTTCGTCGCAACAAACATTAATCGATCAATTCGTGGAGAAAACAAACGATAAATAAAATTTCTGCTGCCATAATGGAAATTATTAAATAACTGGTTTAAACCCATTTGCATATCTAAAAAGGCTTGCTGACTGTGATTTAAAGGCGTTAAACAATCTGCCAAAATAACTTGACGATCAAAGGTAGAAAAATAATTTTCGTAAAAACCT
The DNA here is from genome assembly GCF_000222025.1 of Haemophilus haemolyticus M19501. GTDB lineage: Bacteria > Pseudomonadota > Gammaproteobacteria > Enterobacterales > Pasteurellaceae > Haemophilus > Haemophilus haemolyticus_G. The sequence continues at coordinate 195,756 of NZ_AFQO01000015.1, forward strand.
TTCACAATTTTATTGCGATAATAATCATAACGTTTTGTCAGTACGGCAAAATAGCTATTCGATTTGGCTGTTTTTTTCAAGGTTTTCCACTGTTCTTCTGAAAGATGAATTAATGGAAAAAATTGTAATGCGGGCGCGCCCTCTAAATCACTCGGTAATACAAATCGCCCAGGCTGAATAAATTGCATGCCTTGCGACTTACATTGGTGTAAATAATCCGTATAACTTTTCGCTATCTTGGCTAAAATATCTTCATTTGCGACCGCACTTAAATCTAAATCCTGCAACATGGAAAGCCAATTCTGCGCCAATTCTTCTCGAATGCCAGTGGTGACCTTAATTTGCTCTTGCGACCATTGTTGAAAATCTAGATTTAACAACGGCAAATCGAGCAGCCATTCACCGGGATAATCAAAAATATCCAGATAAAGCGTGCCTCGTTCTTTCAAATGGCGTAGCAAGCCAGATTGGCGTTGAAAACGAATTGCTAAACGTGTTTCACTCACGCCACGAGTAGATTGAAACCACTGAGGCGGATTTTGTGACAAATCATTTAAATTACTTTCATAATCAAAACGTGGCACACTGAGATCTTGTTGCGATACTCGTTTCACCGCCAAGATTGCAGCATTTCTAGCCGCTTCAAACAAGGGCAAATGCTGTGATGAATTTTGATTAATGGAGAGAAGTTGATTGATTAAACTTGTAATAAACGCCGTTTTTCCACTCCGACTTAACCCTGTTACCGCCAAGCGCAAAGTGCGGTCAAAACCACGATTAATGATTTGATTGATTTCGTTTTGAACCCTATTAAACATTCAATATCCTAGCCATTTTTACTAATATGCCTTACAATTTGGCACATAATTTATCACAATGCATTTGTTATGTTACGCAAAAATCTTACGTTTTTCTGTTTTCTATTTGGTATTGGCTTGAACTCCGAACTTCAAGCTGCTCCCCGCGTACCAGAACACCTAACAGAAAACGGACTAACTTATTGTACTAATGCCTCTGGATTTTCTTTTAATCCGCAAACTGCGGATGCAGGCACGAGTATGAATGTCGTAACAGAGCAAATTTATAACAAACTTTTTGAAATAAAAAACCATAGTGCGAACGTTACCCCCGTACTCGCGCAATCCTATTCAATTTCACCAGATAACAAAGAAATTTTGATTAATTTACGCCGTGGGGTGAAATTTCATCATACGCCTTGGTTTACCCCAACGCGTGATTTTAATGCGGAAGATGTGGTGTTTTCAATCAATCGTGTGTTGGGTCATGATACTTACTTGCCAACCTTAGCAGAAACAGCAATTACCTATAAAAATCCGCAATATAAAGTGTTTCACGAGCAAGCAAGAAAAGTTCGCTTTCCTTATTTTGATAGTATTAAGCTTAATGAAAAAATTAAATCAGTGACCGCACTTTCACCTTATCAAGTGAAAATTGAATTGTTTGAGCCTGATTCATCGATCTTGTCGCATCTTGCCAGCCAATATGCCATTATTTTTTCACAAGAATATGCCTATCAATTAAGCGCTGACGATAATCTTACTCAATTAGATACTCACCCTGTGGGCACAGGGCCTTATCAAGTAAAGGATTATGTGTATAACCAATATGTTCGCTTAGTGCGTAACGAAAACTATTGGAAAAAAGAAGCAAAAATTCAAAATATTATCGTGGATTTATCTACTGATAGAAACGGGCGAATCGTCAAATTTTTCAATAATGAATGTCAAATAGCCTCTTATCCTGAAGTGAGCCAAATTGGCTTATTAAAAAGCAACGATAAGCACTACTATATGCAATCCACTGACGGAATGAATTTGGCATATCTTGCTTTCAATTTTGAAAAACCATTGATGCAGGATCGCACCATTCGAGAAGCTATCTCACAAAGTTTGAATCGCGCACGTATTATTCACAACATCTATCACAATACTGCGACAGTGGCGAATAATATTATTCCTGAAATATCTTGGGCTTCTAGCGTAAACACGCCAGAATTTGACTTTGATTACAGTCCAAAAGTCGCGAAGAAAAAATTAGAAAATAAACATCTTTCGCTCAATTTATGGGTGATTAATGAAGAACAAATGTATAACCCTGCGCCTTTTAAAATGGCGGAAATGATTAAATCCGATTTGGATCAAGTCGGCGTAAAAGTAAAAGTGCGGACAGTAACACGCACATTTTTGAGTGAGCAACTTCGCAATAAATCAGAAAATTACGATTTAATTTTAGCGGGATGGTTAGCAGGAAATCTTGATCCTGACGGTTTTATGCGCCCTATTTTGAGCTGTAATACGCAAAATGAAATCACTAATTTATCTAACTGGTGTAACGAAGAATTTAATAATTTAATGGATCGCGCGATTGCCACATCTAATTTATCTGAACGGGCGCGTGCTTATAATGACGCTCAAGAACTGATTCTACATGAATTGCCAATTATCCCTATCGCAAATGTAAAACGTATTTTGGTGGCAAATAGCCAAGTAAAAGGCGTGGAAATAACACCTTTTGGTAGCCTTAACTTTTCTGACTTACGCTTACACAAGGAGAAACCCTAATGTTGTGGTCTGTTATTCGCCATACCCTTTGGGTAACCTTGCTCTTGCTTGTGTTATCTTTGCTAAGTTTCGTCATTTTATTGCGAGATCCGCTTAATTCAGATCTTGTCACTCACAATATTTACACCAGTTATCTTAATTATTTAAGCACCTTATTACATGGTGATTTTGGGATTACTTATAACGGTGGAAAATCGCTGATAGATCTAATTCTAACGGTACTTCCACCCACATTAGAGCTTTGTTTTACCGCACTTTTATTGGCATTCATTCTTGGTGTACCGCTTGGCATTATAAGTGCTGTAAATTCTCAGCATATTTTTGCAAAGAGCTTAAAAAGTTTATCTTATGTTGGTTTGTCGATCCCGATATTTTGGCTCGCACCGATTTTGCTTTATGTCGCAGCGGTAAATCATTGGGAAATCGCATCTATTGGGCAATACAATTTACTCTATGAAATAAAACCGATTACTGGTTTCCCAGTCATTGATGTTTGGTTTATGGATGTGCCTTATCGCACCAAAATTGTACAAAATGTTTTGCAACATTTAGCCTTACCAACACTGGTGCTTTGCATTTTGCCAACAATGGAAATTATCCGAATTATTCGACAACGCGCAGAATATGTTTTGAACCAAAATTTTGCCAAAGTTGCCACAACACGGGGTTGGTCAAAATGGAAAATTCTCCACCAATATGTATTCCGTAATACGTTTCCTCTGCTTGTTCCACAAGTACCGCGCGTGTTCACCCTAGTATTAACTCAATGTATGTTGGTAGAAACCGCTTTGGGTTGGCCTGGAATTGGTCGATGGCTGATCGATGCCGTAACGCAACAAGATTACAATAGTATTTCTGCGGGTGTAGTTGTAATTGGCGTTTGCATTATTTTGATCGACACATTCATTAAAGCGCTTACTTTCGTGCTCGATCCATTTAAAAAGAAAGGTTGGTATGCAAGATAAAGAACCTGAAGAATTTAGAGAAAATACCTCAATATTCCAAATTTGGCTACTATTTCGCAAAAATACCATTGCGTTGTTCAGCTTTTATTTATTAACGTTGTTAATTCTAACCGCACTTTTCAGCGGTTGGATCGCACCTTATGCTCATAATATGCAGTTTGTTGGGCAAGAATTAATGCCGCCATCTTGGGTAGAAAAAGGGCAAATTGCTTTTTTCTTTGGTACTGATGATTTAGGCCGTGATGTACTAAGCCGACTAATTATGGGCACAAGTTACACTATTGGATCATCGTTGCTAGTCGTACTTGCAGTTGCCTTAATTGGTGGAACCTTAGGCATTGTTGCTGGTATGTTGAAGGGCTTAAAAGCGCGTTTTGTCGGCCATATTTTTGATGCCTTTTTATCGCTCCCTATTTTGCTCATTGCCATCGTAATTTCCACTCTGATGGAACCGAGTTTATTGAATGCAATGTTCGCAACACTTTTAGCGATATTACCGTATTTCATCCATGCAATTTATCGCGCCATTCAACAAGAATTGAAAAAAGATTACGTCCTCATGTTAAAACTTGAAGGCATTTCTAACTGGGAATTATTAAAAAGTACGATTTTGCCAAATATCACCGTAATCTATGTTCAAGAAATTGCACGAGCATTTGTTGTCGCTATATTGGATATTAGCGCCTTGAGTTTTATTTCTCTTGGCGCACAGCGACCAACCCCAGAATGGGGCGCAATGATTCGAGATTCTTTAGAACTCCTCTATCTTGCACCTTGGACGGTATTACTTCCAGGCTTTGCAATTATTTTTACTATTTTATTAAGCATTATTTTTAGCAATGGCTTAACTAAAGCTATCAACCAATATTACGAATAATTTATGGCACTACTAGACATCCGTAACCTAAATATCGAAATACAAACCTCAAACGGCCTCGTTAAGATTGTGGACGGCGTAAACTTATCGATCAATGAAGGGGAAATTTGTGGGCTTGTTGGCGAATCAGGCTCTGGTAAAAGTTTAATCGCCAAAGTAATTTGTAATGCCATCAAAGAAAACTGGATTATTACCGCTGATCGCTTTCGCTTTCATGATGTAGAGTTACTAAAACTCAGTCCCAATAAACGTCGAAAACTGGTCGGCAAAGAAATATCCATGATTTTCCAAGATCCCCTTTCTTGTCTTGATCCAAGTCGGAAAATTGGTAAACAATTAATCCAAAATATCCCGAATTGGACCTTTAAAGGAAAATGGTGGCAATGGTTTGGTTGGAAAAAACGCCGTACCGTTGAATTATTGCATCGTGTAGGGATAAAAGAACACAAAGACATCATGACAAGCTATCCTAATGAATTAACGGAAGGCGAAGGACAAAAAGTCATGATTGCTATCGCAGTAGCAAATCAGCCCCGCTTGCTTATTGCCGATGAACCGACTAATGCATTAGAAGCAACAACAGCATTACAGGTATTTCGATTACTTTCTAGTATGAACCAAAACCAAGGTACAACTGTTTTATTGGCTAGCAATGACATCAGAAGTATTAGTGAATGGTGCGATCAGATTTCTGTACTCTATTGCGGGCAAAATACGGAATCAGGCCCAACGCAAATGTTGCTTGAAAGTCCTCATCATCCTTACACACAAGCGTTGATTAATGCCGTACCTGATTTTACGCAGCCTTTGGGATTTAAAACAAAACTAAGCACCTTAGAAGGTACCGTGCCAATTTTAGAACAAATGCCTATTGGTTGCCGTCTTGGTCCTCGTTGCCCTTTTGCACAGAAAAAATGTATTGAAAAACCAACTCGATTCAAAATAAAACAACATGAATTTTCTTGCCATTATCCAATTAATTTACGCGAGAAAACCTTCAAAGAAAAAGCAATGAGTACACCATTAACACTTGCAAGCAAAGGAAATGAATAATGCCGTTATTACAAGTAGAAGATTTGACGAAAACCTTTAAAGGCCGCAAGCGTTTATTTGGTATGAGTGACTTTAATGCGGTAGAAAATGTAAGTTTTTCTCTTGAGCGCCAACAAACCTTAGCAATTATCGGCAAAAATGGTTCTGGGAAATCAACGTTAGTAAAAATGATTGCGGGCATTACTCAGCCCACTTCTGGCAGAATTTTATTTAACGATCATGAATTGCAATTTGAGGATTTTCAATACCGCGCGCAACATATTCGAATGGTGTTCCAAGATGCGAATTCAGCGTTTAATCCTCGCTTAAACATCGGTGAGGCATTAGATGCGCCGCTACGTTTAGCAATAGATTGGGATGAAGAACGTCGCAATCAAAAAATCTTTGAAACACTATTACTTGTAGGGCTTTACCCCGATTACACAAATCTAAAAATCAAAAATCTTTCTATCAGCCAAAAACAGCGTGTCGCTTTGGCACGCGCGCTGATTTTAGAACCTGAAATAATTATTATAGATGATGCACTTGGCAATCTAGATGCTTCAGTACGCATTCAGCTACTAAATTTAACCCTTGATCTGCAGCAACGTTTAGGTATTTCTTATATTTATGTAGGGCAAGATCTCGGTGTAATTAAACATATTGCAGATACGATTATCGTAATGGATGAAGGAAAAATGATTGAATATGGCAGCCCTCAAAATCTTTTTACCGCTCCACAAACTGATGTTACTCGTCGCTTAGTCGAAAGCTATTTTGGCAAAATTTTAGATGAAACCGCTTGGGTAAAAGACAAAAACACTCACTAAGGAAAGAAAAAATGAACACTCGTCCCTTTTATTTCGGACTTATATTTATCGCGATTATCGCTATACTTGCTAACTATTTAGGAAGCACCGACTTTTCCCATCATTATCATATCAGTGCCTTAATTATTGCCATCTTACTGGGAATGGCAATCGGCAATACCATTTACCCGCAATTTTCAACACTAGTGGAAAAAGGCGTATTATTTGCCAAAGGCACGCTTCTTCGCACTGGCATTGTGCTGTATGGTTTTCGTCTCACTTTTGGCGATATTGCCGATGTTGGCTTAAATGCTGTTGTCACTGATGCCATTATGCTAATTTCAACCTTTTTTCTTACCGCACTTTTGGGCATTCGTTATCTAAAAATGGATAAACAATTGGTTTATCTCACTGGGGCTGGATGTAGTATTTGTGGTGCGGCAGCGGTTATGGCGGCAGAGCCTGTTACCAAAGCAGAATCTCATAAAGTTTCAGTGGCGATTGCCGTAGTGGTCATTTTCGGGACGCTTTCTATTTTTACTTATCCATTTTTCTACACTTGGTCACAAGATTTAATTAATGCTCATCAATTCGGTATTTATGTTGGTTCTAGTGTACATGAAGTGGCTCAAGTTTATGCGATTGGGGGAAATATTGATCCTATCGTAGCAAATACCGCCGTCATTACCAAAATGATCCGAGTAATGATGCTCGCACCATTTTTATTAATGCTTTCTTGGTTATTAACACGTAGTAATGGAGTATCAGAAAATACCTCACACAAAATTACAATTCCTTGGTTTGCTGTACTTTTTATTGGCGTTGCGATTTTTAATTCTTTTGATTTATTACCAAAAGAACTCGTGAAATTATTAGTTGAAATCGATTCTTTCTTATTAATTTCAGCGATGGCTGCCCTTGGCTTAACTACGCAAGCAAGCGCAATCAAAAAGGCTGGATTAAAACCGCTTGTTTTAGGAACACTAATTTATTTATGGCTAGTGATTGGTGGATTTTTAGTGAATTATGGAATATCAAAATTAATATAAAATTCACTTAAGATTGACCGCACTTTTAAAGTGCGGTCTTTTTTTATGAAGAATATTTTCAGATATGGTGATTTAAAATATGAAATTACGCTTTATTTCAAAATGCGATTTAATAAACCATCCTCTAAAAATAAAGGACCAATTGGGCGTTTAGGAATATCAAACTTTTGTGGATAAATCACATCCACCAAATACAATCCATCGGGTTTTGCTGTAGGTGCGGCAAGCTGACGATTTTTCTGCTCAAGTAGCCATTGCATCCATTCAATCGGCTGATTTCCAGCACCGACCACAATCAAACTTCCCACAATATTGCGCACCATATGATGCACAAAAGCATTCGCTTGAATATCAACAATAATATATTTTCCGATACGAGACACATTCAAATGATGCACATTACGCCAAGGCGTATGAGACTGGCATTGTGCAGCACGGAAAGAGGAAAAATCATGTTCCCCTAATAAACATTGCCCTGCCTGATGCATTTTTTCAGCATCTAAATCTAAATGGCAATGGGTCATTCCACCCGCTAAAATCGCAGAGCGTAATTTATTACAATAAAGAATATAGCGATAACGGCGTGCTGTTGCGGAAAATCTGGCGTGAAATTCATTATCAACTTGTTTTGCCCAACTCACTGCAATGTCATCAGGTAAATGAGCATTAGTGCCAAAAGCCCAAGCTTTCTCAGGACGAATCACATTGGTTTCAAAATGAACAACCTGCCCCGTTCCACTCACACCAGAATCCGTTCTGCCAGCACAAAATATTTCAATTTTTTCATTTGCAATACAAGAAAGTGCCTTTTCTAATTCTTCTTGTATACTACGGACTTTTTCTTGTCTCTGCCAACCATAATAATTTTTCCCGTTATACTCAATGCCTAATGCAATTTTCATTTTTTACCTTTTGGCTTAATAAAGTGCGGTTATGGTAGCTCAAGTTTATTTGGAGCGCAAATTCATAAAATTACTCCAAGATTTATTAACAAATAAATGATAGTTTCTAAAAATTACAGCAATAAATGTGAAATTTTTGTGATAAAGATCCCATTCTGATAATCTGCCATTAGAGTTTACACTCCAAACTCCCTATAATTGACTTACGCATTATGAAAAACTAAAAGGAAAATTATGAAAACATTGAGTGAATTTATCGTTGAACGCCAAGCTGAATACCCAAACGCAAAGGGGGAATTGAGTGGTATTTTGTCGTCAATTCGTCTTTTAGCGAAAATTATTCATCGAGATATTAACAAAGCAGGCTTAACAAATATTCTCGGTCAATCTGGTGTTGAAAATGTACAAGGCGAAAGTCAGATGAAACTTGATTTATTCGCCCATAACACGATGAAAGCGGCATTAATGGCACGCGAAGAAGTGGCTGGTTTTGCATCTGAAGAAGAAGAAAGTTTTATCGCATTTGATACGGAACGTGGACGCAATGCAAAATACATTATTTTAACCGATCCCCTTGATGGTTCTTCAAATATTGATGTAAATGTATCCGTCGGTACAATTTTCTCTATTTACCGTCGCGTATCTCCAATTGGCACACCTGTCACCTTAGAAGATTTCTTACAACCAGGGAATAAACAAGTTGCCGCGGGTTATATTGTTTACGGTTCATCAACTATGTTGGTATATACCACTGGTAATGGGGTTAATGGTTTTACTTATGATCCATCAATCGGTACATTCTGTCTATCACACGAAAATATGCAAATGCCAAAAACGGGTCGCATTTATTCCATCAATGAAGGGCAATACCTCAAATTCCCACAAGGTGTGAAAAAATATATTAAATATTGCCAAGAAGAAGATAAAGCGACTCATCGTCCTTACGCCTCTCGCTATATTGGTTCACTTGTAGCAGACTTCCACCGCAATTTATTAAAAGGCGGCATTTATATTTACCCAAGTGCAACCAACTATCCAAATGGAAAACTCCGTTTATTATATGAAGGCAATCCAATTGCATTTTTAGCGGAGCAAGCTGGTGGTGTGGCAACAGATGGTTATCGTCGAATTTTAGATATAGAACCGACCGCACTTCATGAGCGTGTTCCACTATTTGTTGGTTCACAAGACATGGTGAAAAAAGCGCAAGAAATGATGGAAGAATTTAAAGAATAATAAAAATCCCCTCGACTAAAGAGGGGGTTTTTATCAATAAACTGATCAAAAAAACCGAACTTAATGTTCGGTTTTCTTTTTCATTACATGATACGGCGCGATTGAGTGTAAGTTCTAGCCCAATATTCTTCATCAAGGGAACTTATCGTCACACCTTGCCCTGTACTTGCGTGCATAAATTGGTTATTACCAATATAAACACCAACGTGATTATTTTTACGGAAGAAAACTAAATCGCCTTTTTTAAGTTCGGATTTATTAATTTTTCTACCTAAATGACGCTGTTCAGCCGTAGAGCGAGGCAATTCAATACCAAAAACTTCAGAAAAAGTTGTTTGCATAAATGCTGAACAATCAATACCACGTTTAGTCGTACCGCCCATACGATAGCGAGTGCCAACCCATTCATTATAAACACTAGCGAGAGCCTTATCGCCCATCAAAGCCGAGGAGCGGTTTGTTCTCACTTTGTGAAAAATACCTGTTCGATTATCTTTTTCTAAATTATTAATTAAACCCGTTAATTGAACATCATCATTTTCTGAAATAATCTGATGATTTGCCGTTCGTGGACCATTAGAACAAGCAGTTGCGAGCGTCGCTAAACCGATAATAACTAAAATTCTTTTCAACATAATTTAAAATAATTAAAAGATATAAAATAAAATTCTGCCTGAGACTATCAAAATTTGAATAAGATTGCTAGTAAAAATCCAATTTTAATGGGATTTTTGTGATCTTTTGCGCAATTTTAATTTAATTTGTACCACCAACAGTAATTTCATCAATTTTTAGTGCTGGCTGTCCAACACCGACAGGCACACTTTGCCCTTCTTTACCACAAACCCCAATACCTAAATCAAGCTCTGATTTATCTGCAACCATAGAAATTTTTTGCATAACTTCAATGCCGCTACCGATTAAAGTTGCGCCCTTCACAGGTTTCGTGATTTTTCCTTTTTCAATTAAATAAGCTTCTGAAGTAGAAAATACAAATTTACCAGAGGTAATATCCACTTGACCGCCACCAAAGTGCGGTGCATAAATACCCTGTTCTACAGAAGCAATCAAATCATCAAACTGACTTTGTCCCGCAAGCATATAGGTGTTAGTCATTCGAGGCATTGGCAAATGGGCATAAGACTCGCGACGACCATTTCCTGTTGGCGCGACACCCATCAAACGGGCATTCATTTTATCTTGCATATAACCTTGCAAAATACCCTCTTTGATTAATACATTACATTGACTTGGCACACCTTCATCATCAATAGTTAATGAACCTCGACGATTTTCAATCGTGCCATCATCCACAATCGTACATAACGCTGAAGTCACTTGTTCACCAATCTTGCCTGTGAAAAGTGAACTTTCTTTACGGTTAAAATCCCCTTCTAAACCGTGCCCTACCGCCTCGTGTAACAATACGCCTGGCCAACCAGCACCTAATACAACAGGCATTAATCCAGCTGGGGCTGCAACTGCGCTAAGATTTACTAAAGCTTGACGAACCGCTTCTTTAGCAAATCGTACTGCTCTAATATCGCCATCAATCACTTCAAAGAACCAATCTAAACCGAAACGCCCACCAGAACCACAACTGCCTCGTTCACGTTTGCCATTTTCCTCTACTAGCACAGAAATAGATAAGCGAACTAAAGGACGAATATCTGCAGCTAGCGTACCATCCGTCGCCATGACTAATACTTCTTCATAAACGGAACTAAGGCTTGCTGATACGCGAGTTACGCGATGATCTTCTGCGCGTGCTGTACGATCAACCAAATGTAATAACTCAATTTTTTTCTCTTTAGTCAAACTTTCCAAAGGATTAATCGCTGCATAACGAGCAATAGGATTTACAACATTAAAAGCAGATGGCGAAATCAAATTTCCCTGTTTTACTTGCGCAATCCCCTTTACCGCCTCCGCACATTGCTGCAAAGAAGCAAGATTAATTTGATCAGAATAAGCAAAGCCTGTTTTCTCACCAGAAACTGCCCGCATGCCAACACCACGATCAATATGAAAACCGCCTTCTTTTATAATGCCATCTTCCAATACCCAACTTTCATCTTGGCTAAGTTGAAAATACAAATCAGCATAGTCAATATTACGATGCGACATCATGTCAAAAATATTGAGCAATGCTTTAGTTGAAAGATTACTTGGTGTCAGTAATGTATTTGAAACTTGGTTTAACATATTTTTTCCAGTCTAAAAGTAAATATCTTGTAAGAGCTTGTATCAGTTTGGAGCAACCAAACAGATTAAAATCGGATTAATAAAGTGCGGTTAATTTTGAGGTTATTTTTCCAAATGCGCTAATCCAAATTGATACAAAGCATTCTTCTTATAACCATACAACTCAGCAACAATAGCCGCCGCTTTTTTTAGCGGTAATTCCTCTGCAATTAATTCAAGCGCCTTCACCGCTTGTGGGGAGATTTCATCGTTATTGTCAGACTTTGGTTTGCCTTCAACAATCAAAACCATCTCGCCTTTTGTACGATTTGGATCTTCTGAAAGCCATTCTCGTAAATTTTTAATCGTATTACCCGTAATCGTTTCCCAAGTTTTAGTAATTTCGCGGGCTAACACAATATATCGTTCTTCCCCTAACACCAATTGCATATCTTCTAGCGTATCTAAAATACGGTGAGTGGATTCATAAAAAATCAAAGTGCGGTCTTCTTCTGCGATATTTTCTAATTTATCTTTGCGCGCTTTACTTTTCGCAGGTAAAAAGCCTTCAAAACAAAATCTATCAGAAGCAATCCCCGATGCACAAAGAGCGGTAATTGCCGCACATGCTCCGGGTAAAGGAACAACGCGAATACCAGCTTCACGGCATTGGCGTACTAAATGAAAACCAGGATCACTAATTAATGGCGTCCCCGCATCAGAAATCAAAGCAATATTGCTACCTTGTTTAAGTTTTTCCACCAAAATATGGGCTTTTTCTTGTTCATTGTGATCATGCAAAGCAAAAAAGGGCTTTTTGATACCGTAATGACTTAATAAAAGGCCACTATGACGGGTATCTTCTGCTGCAATTAAATCCACTTGAGCAAAAGTATCTAAAGCACGCTGGGTAATATCCTGTAAATTGCCAATCGGCGTGGCAACAATGTATAAAATTCCGGTTAAATCAGTCATTTTTGTTTGCTTTTAAGTTATGAGATAAGTAAGATCTGCCACAACTATTGTCTGTTAATGATGGAGCAAGAATGTCTATTCTATTACAAGGCGGACGTTTTAAAAAACGTTTAATACCAATTTTATTGTCAATGGCCTTAGCTGGCTGTTCAAATCTACTTGGCAGCAGTTTTACGCAAACTTTACAACAAGATGCGAATGCAAGTTCTGAATTTTATATGAATAAATTAGGACAAGCACAAGAACTCGAAGATCAACAAACCTATAAATTGCTCGCGGCTCGCGTGTTAATCAGTGAAAATAAAGTTGAACAATCAGAAGCGTTATTAAGTGAATTAGGTGAATTAAATGATGCGCAAAAATTAGATCGTACATTAATTGAAGCGAGAATTTCTGCTGCAAAAAATGCTAATGAAATCGCTCAAAATCAATTACGTGCATTGGATTTAAATAAATTAAGCCCGTCACAAAAATCTCGTTATTACGAAACCTTAGCTATTGTTGCTGAAAACCGTAAAGACATCATTGAAGCCGTAAAAGCGCGGGTAAAAATTGATGAGAATTTAACAGATGTACAACGTCGCCAAGATAACGTTGATAAAACTTGGGCATTGTTACGTTCAGCAAATACTGGCGTAATCAATAATGCTTCAGATGAAGGCAACGCGGCTTTAGGCGGTTGGTTAAACTTAATCAAAACCTACAATGATTATATTCGTCAACCAGTTCAATTAAGCCAAGCATTGCAAAGTTGGAAAAATGCTTACCCAAATCATGCAGCCGCAACGTTATTCCCAAAAGAATTGCTTACATTGCTTAATTTCCAACAAACGAATGTGTCACAAATTGGTTTACTCTTGCCATTAAGTGGTGACGGACAAATTCTTGGTACAACCATTCAATCGGGTTTCAACGACGCGAAAGGTAACTCAACCATTCCAGTGCAAGTGTTTGATACCTCAATGAATTCTGTACAAGATATCATTGCGCAAGCAAAACAAGCGGGGATTAAAACCTTAGTGGGTCCATTACTAAAACAAAATCTTGATGTGATTTTAGCGGATCCTGCTCAAATTCAAGGTATAGATGTGCTTGCATTAAATGCCACACCAAATTCTCGTGCGATTCCTCAACTTTGTTATTACGGACTTTCTCCAGAAGATGAAGCTGAATCTGCTGCCAATAAAATGTGGAACGATGGCGTGCGTAATCCACTTGTCGCAATGCCGCAAAATGATTTAGGACAACGCGTAGGCAATGCCTTTAATGTACGTTGGCAGCAATTAGCAGGTACTGATGCGAATATCCGTTACTACAATTTGCCTGCGGATGTGACTTATTTCGTTCAAGAAAATAACTCAAATACAACCGCACTTTATGTCGTAGCAAGTCCAACTGAACTGGCAGAAATGAAAGGTTATTTAACAAATATCGTACCTAATTTACCGATTTATGCCAGCTCTCGAGCAAGCGCAAGTGCAACAAACACTAATGCTGACTTCATTACACAGATGAATGGCGTACAGTTTAGTGATATTCCATTTTTTAAAGATACCAATTCTCCACAATATCAGAAGTTAGCAAAATCCACGGGAGGCGAATATCAATTGATGCGTTTATATGCAATGGGTGCGGATGCGTGGTTGCTAATTAATCAATTCAATGAATTACGCCAAGTGCCAGGCTATCGCTTGAGTGGCTTAACGGGTATTTTAAGTGCTGATACCAACTGTAATGTTGAACGCGATATGACTTGGTATCAATATCAAGATGGTGCAATTGTACCAGTTGCAAACTAATGTTTTCTTTAAAACGTCAGCAAGGGGCGAGCTTTGAGCATCAAGCTCGCCTTTTTTTAGAAGCAAAAGGCTTAACATTTATTGCGGCTAATCAAAATTTCAAATGTGGTGAACTTGATCTAATAATGAATGACAAAGAAACTATCGTCTTTATTGAAGTTCGCCAACGAAGTCATTCCGCCTTTGGTTCTGCAATAGAAAGCGTAGATTGGCGAAAACAACAAAAATGGTTAGATGCCGCAAATTTATGGCTTGCAAAACAAAATATGAGCTTAGAAGATGCTAATTGCCGCTTTGATTTAATCGCTTTTGGCAAAACACCTCAAGATATTCAATGGATTCCTAATTTTCTCGATTAACGGCTTTTTATAATGTTACAAAAAGTAAAAGATATTTATAGCGAAAGTATTCAAATTCAAATTGCAGCATCAAGTATGCTTTCTGAAAATATTACCAACGCCACACAAATGGTAATGCAATGTTTATTAGGCGGTAATAAAGTGATCGCTTGTGGCGTCTCGCGTTCTTATGCCAATGCACAGTTTCTCGTATCTAACTTGCTGAATCGATATGATTTAGTTAGACCGAGCTTCCCATCTGTGTTATTAAGCTTAGAAAGTGCGGTGGGTTCTTCGCTTATTTTTGAACAATCGCCTAAAGAATTGTATTGTCATCAATTTAATGCTGTTGCAAAATCGGGCGACTTACTTATTGCTTTTGCACCTTTAGGGACAGAAAAAATCGTGCTAAATACGATTTCCCACGCTGTCAGCAAAGAAATTAATGTTATTGCGCTAACTGGCTCTAACAACGATGCCATTCAAGGAATTTTAGCAGACAAGGATTTAGAAATATCAATCCCAGCCAGCAAAGAAAGCCGCATTTTAGAAAACCATCTTTTTGTGATTAATGCACTTTGTGAATTAGTTGATCAGACTTTATTCCCAAGTGCTTGACAGGAAAATAAATCACTTTCAAACTAATAGTAATTTAATCTAAAAAGGAGTTAATTATGACATTATCCCTATTAAAAAAACTCGCTATAGTGTTTGGGACTACCATTTTTTTACAAGGCTGTGTCGCTGCAGTTATTGGAGGAGGAGCTGTCGCAGCTAAAGTAGGAACAGATCCTCGAACCACTGGCTCCCAAATTGATGACGAAACCCTAGAATTTAAAGTAGAAAATGCTATTGAAAAAGATGCCCAAATTAAATCTGAAGGCCGTGTAAATGCAGTATCTTACAATGGCCGAGTACTTTTAATCGGTCAAGTACCAAATGATAACGTCAAGGAAACAGCAACGGACTTAACACGTGGCGTTGAAGGCGTTAATGATACTTATAACCAACTCACTATAGGCCCTAAAATTTCCTTTGCACAAATAAGTAAAGATAGTTGGATCACAACACAAGTCAAATCTAAGATGTTCGTTGATGGTCGAGTTAAAGCCACCGATGTCAAAGTGATTAGTGAAAATGGAGAAGTATTTTTACTGGGTAACGTCACACAATCCCAAGCCAATGCGGCAGCCGACATTGCCAGCAAAATCAGCGGGGTAAAAAAAGTAATTAAAGTATTCAAATACCTAGACTAATCTTTCAAAGTGCGGTGAAAAATTCAACAAATTTTTACCGCACTTTTTCTTATTTTTATAAATAAAAGATTTTAATTTTTATTCTTACAAAAACCGTTTATTTTTAAATAAGTTATCTATTGTCAAGAATTAAAACAAAAAATTTATTACTTGCGATCTTTTCTCAAACACATTATCTTGTGCATCGTTTTCATAAAAACACTATATCTTGTGTTTTAAATCCTGTTTTAAATAACAACAAGAAGGCTAATACAATGAATAAAAGTTTAATGGTTACAAAGCGTGACGGTACGCAAGAACAAATCAATCTTGATAAAATCCATCGTGTGATTACGTGGGCTGCTGAAGGACTAGACAATGTTTCTGTTTCCCAAGTAGAACTTCGTTCACATATTCAATTTTATGAAGGCATTCGCACTTCAGACATCCACGAAACCATCATTAAAGCAGCCGCAGATTTAATCAGCAAAGATTCGCCAGATTATCAATATTTAGCTGCTCGTTTAGCGATTTTCCATTTACGTAAAAAAGCCTATGGTCATTTCGATCCCCCTCGTTTATACGATCACGTTAAAAAATTAGTACGCATGGGAAAATACGATCATGCCTTATTGGATGATTATACCCGTGAAGAATGGGACACAATGGACGGCTTCATCGATCATTGGCGTGATATGACGTTTTCTTATGCAGCCGTGAAGCAATTGGAGGGTAAATATTTAGTACAAAATCGTGTGACAGGAGAAATCTACGAGTCTGCACAATTCTTATATTTGCTCGTTTCCGCAAGTCTATTCTCTAAATATCCAAAAGAAACACGTTTGGATTATGTAAAACGTTTCTACGATGCAACATCGACTTTCAAAATTTCCTTACCAACGCCAATTATGGCGGGTGTGCGTACTCCAACTCGTCAATTCAGCTCTTGCGTATTAATTGAATGTGATGACAGTTTAGATTCAATCAATGCAACGGCATCAGCTATTGTAAAATATGTTTCACAACGTGCGGGGATTGGTATTAATGCAGGTGCAATTCGTGCATTAGGTAGTGAGATTCGTGGTGGTGAAGCATTCCATACGGGTTGTATTCCATTCTATAAATATTTCCAAACTGCAGTGAAATCTTGCTCACAGGGTGGCGTTCGTGGCGGTGCTGCGACACTTTATTACCCTATTTGGCACTTAGAAGCGGAAAGCTTGCTTGTGTTAAAAAATAACCGTGGTGTAGAAGACAACCGTGTTCGTCATATGGATTATGGCGTCCAGTTAAACAAATTAATGTATCAACGCTTAATTAAAGGCGGAGAAATTACTTTATTTAGTCCATCTGATGTACCAGGACTTTATGAAGCATTCTTTGCGGATCAAGACAAATTTGAAGAACTGTACGTAAAATACGAACAAGATCCAACTATCCGAAAACGTACTGTCAAAGCAGTTGAGATTTTCTCTTTATTAATGCAAGAGCGTGCATCAACAGGTCGTATCTACATTCAAAATGTAGACCACTGTAATACTCACTCTCCGTTTGATCCACAAGTGGCACCCGTCCGCCAATCTAACTTATGTTTAGAAATCGCGTTACCTACGAAGCCGCTTGAGCACATTAATGATGAAAATGGAGAAATCGCACTTTGTACCCTTTCCGCATTTAACTTAGGTAAAATTGAAAACTTAGATGAATTAGAAGAACTTGCCGATCTTGCTGTGCGTTCACTTGATGCATTATTAGATTATCAAGATTACCCTGTTGTGGCGGCAAAACGTAGTTCACTTGCTCGTCGTGCATTAGGTATCGGTGTCATTAACTATGCTTATTATCTTGCGAAAAATGGTGTTCGTTATTCCGATGGCTCAGCCAATGACTTAACTCACCGCACTTTTGAAGCCATTCAATACTATTTATTGAAAGCCTCTATGAACTTAGCAAAAGAGCAAGGTGCTTGCGAATACTTCAATGAAACCACTTATGCAAAAGGCATTTTACCTATTGATACCTATAAGAAAGATTTAGATGCCTTAACACAAGAGCCATTACATTATGATTGGGAAAGTTTGCGTAAAGATATTCAAGAATTTGGTTTACGTAACTCAACATTAACCGCCTTAATGCCATCTGAAACCTCATCGCAAATTTCAAATGCGACTAATGGTATCGAGCCACCGCGTGGTCATGTAAGTATTAAAGCGTCAAAAGATGGCATCCTAAAACAAGTTGTACCGGAATACGAAAACTTAAGCGACAACTACGAATTACT
This sequence comes from Haemophilus haemolyticus M19501, assembly GCF_000222025.1. Classification (GTDB taxonomy): domain Bacteria; phylum Pseudomonadota; class Gammaproteobacteria; order Enterobacterales; family Pasteurellaceae; genus Haemophilus; species Haemophilus haemolyticus_G. The sequence continues at coordinate 214,020 of NZ_AFQO01000015.1, forward strand.
TTGGGATATCCCAAGCAATGACGGCTACTTACACCTAGTCGGTATTATGCAAAAATTCGTAGACCAAGCGATCTCCGCCAACACCAACTACGATCCGAAACGTTTTGAAGATGGAAAAGTACCTATGAAAGTGTTGTTAAAAGATCTTTTAACCGCTTATAAATATGGCTTAAAAACCCTTTACTATCAAAACACTCGCGATGGCGCTGAAGATGCTCAAGAAGATCTTGATGACGGCTGTGCCGGTGGAGCGTGTAAGATTTAGTTCCTAATTTTTCTCTCATTTGGATAGGTCTGATTAATTTAATGAGTTAATTAATATGAATGAACTAACAATTAAAATCGTAATGCTTTTACTTCCCGGCATTATAGTTACTATGCTTATAGACAAGTTTACTGAACATAAAATATGGAATAATTATAAATATTCATTATTTGTTATTTCTTATGGAATATTGTCTTATTTAATATTGCAAATTCTATCATTACTAAATCAATGCGCTAAAGTTGGATATGAAAATTTCAAATTAAATAATGCAGAATATCTCCAAGTATGGGAAGTTAATTCAAATTTTGCTCTACCTTATAGTGAAGTAATTGCTGCAAGCATGATCTCATTTTTTCTTGGTTTATTTATGACTTATATAGATAACAAAGAATATTTAGCTAAACTTCTTATGACATTAAAAATAACAAGAAAATATGGAGATTATAGTGTTTATCAGCAGATACTCAGAGTGAACGAAAATGATTGGATGGATATTACAATTTGGGATAAAAAAATAATCATTCGAGGAATTCCCGTTTCTATACATGAATCAAATGGACTTTGTGAACTATGTATATATGATGCTGAGGTTTTTAATTTTGATGATGAATCAACTAATTCTTTATACCGAGTAAATTATATTAGTATATCTGAGAAATATGATAATTTAATAATATTAACAGCTCCAAATGATGAGGTAACATATGAGCGACAGTAAAACAAAAACAAATTTTGTTCCAGGAAGTGTAAGTCTAAATGAGGGTGTAAATTTAAGATCTGGTGTTGTTCCCCTTAATAGCCAACTTGGAATGGAAGGCTTTAATTTAAGAGTTAATCCTCAACCTTCAAGACCTAGACCAACAAAACCACCAGTAAGTCCTCAAATAAAAAATAGGAAACAACCATAGCGTACGCTTGCGCCAACATGAAAAAACGTTTTAAAAAATGACCCCACTTTACTCTTAAGATTAAAGGACAAACAAAAATGGCATACACCACTTTCTCACAAAACAAAAACGACCAATTAAAAGAACCAATGTTCTTTGGTCAAAACGTTAACGTTGCGCGTTACGATCAACAAAAATATGAGACCTTTGAAAAGCTCATTGAAAAACAACTTTCTTTCTTCTGGCGTCCGGAAGAAGTGGATGTGTCTCAAGACCGTATCGACTATGCCGCGTTACCTGAGCATGAAAAACACATTTTCATCAGTAACTTAAAATATCAAACCTTATTAGATTCTATTCAGGGTCGTAGTCCAAACGTGGCGTTGTTGCCGTTGGTATCCATTCCTGAATTGGAAACTTGGATTGAAACTTGGACATTCTCTGAAACCATCCACTCTCGCTCTTACACCCACATTATTCGTAATATTGTGAACGATCCATCTATCGTGTTTGATGACATCGTGACCAACGAAGAAATCATAAAACGTGCACGTGACATTTCTTCTTATTACGATGATTTAATCCGCGACAGCCAACTTTATAGCCTATACGGCGAAGGCACTTACACCGTGGATGGCAAAGAATGTATCGTCACATTACGTAATTTGAAAAAACAACTTTATCTTTGCTTAATGAGTGTAAACGCGCTTGAAGCGATTCGTTTCTATGTATCGTTTGCTTGCTCCTTTGCCTTTGCAGAACGTCAATTAATGGAAGGTAATGCGAAAATTATTAAATTTATCGCTCGTGATGAAGCCCTACACTTAACTGGTACGCAGCACATTTTAAACATTATGGCTGCGGGTCAAGACGATCCTGAAATGGCAGAAATTGCGGAAGAATGTAAACAAGAAGCCTATGATCTATTCTTAGCTGCTGCGGAACAAGAAAAAGACTGGGCTGATTACTTATTCAAAGACGGTTCTATGATCGGTTTGAACAAAGACATTTTGGTGCAATACGTGGAATACATCACCAATATCCGTATGCAAGCCGTTGGTCTTCCATTGCCATTTGGTGCGCGTTCTAACCCAATTCCATGGATTAACGCATGGCTTGTTTCTGACAACGTACAAGTGGCACCACAAGAAGTGGAAGTGAGTTCTTACCTTGTAGGCCAAATTGACTCAAAAGTTGATACGAATGATTTTGGAGATTTCGATCTCTAATTAAAAACACATAAGAAAATAACCGCACTTTGGAATATTCTTTTTAAATATTTAAAGTGCGGTTAATTTTTTGTTCATTTTAAAAGGCTTTCTAACACAGAAAGCCTTTTATTTCTTAGATTTCCAATAACAATCTTGTTGGATCTTCCAATAATTCTTTAATCGTTACCAAGAAACCAACAGATTCACGGCCGTCAATTAAACGATGATCGTAAGATAAAGCAAGGTACATCATAGGACGAATCACAACTTGACCATTAAGCGCAATCGGGCGTTCTTTAATAGCGTGCATTCCTAAAATCGCACTTTGTGGTGGATTGATAATTGGAGTGGACATAAGAGAACCGAACACTCCTCCATTTGTAATGGTAAAATTACCGCCAGTGAGATCTTCTACAGTCAATTTTCCATCACGCCCCTTCTCAGCTAATGCTTTAATTTGTTTTTCAATCTCTGCCATACTGAGCTTATCACAATCACGAAGCACTGGAGTGACTAATCCACGAGGAGTCGAAACCGCAATACTAATATCAAAATAATTATGGTAAACAACATCATCCCCATCGATAGAAGCATTCACTTCAGGATAACGTTTTAATGCTTCCACAACCGCTTTGATATAAAAAGACATAAATCCTAAACGCACCCCATGCTGTTTTTCAAATTTTTCGCCGTAGGTTTTACGCAGAGTCATTATCGGCTGCATATCCACTTCATTGAAAGTTGTTAGCATCGCCGTACTGTTTTTGGCTTCCAGTAAACGTTCAGCAATACGTTTACGCAAACGGGTCATTGGCACACGTTTTTCAGAACGTGCACTATAAGCTACCGTACTAATTGTATTTTGCTCAGTGGCAGCTTCTTGTTTTGCTTGCAGTGCTTGTCGTTTTACGATTTCACGTTCAATATCTTCACGCGTTAAACGGCCACCCACGCCAGAACCTTGAATTTGATCTGCTTGTAAATCATGTTCTGCTAATAAACGACGAATCGCAGGGCCTTGATCCGCATTATGATTATGACTGTTTTCAATCGCTGCATTTTGACGATCAGATGGAGTGGGTTCATTCACTGCTTTTAATGTCGCAGAACTCACATCCCCTTCTTGAGCCGTAGAAATTTTGCCTAGCAGCTGTTTACTCACCACAGTTTCACCCTCAGCTTGAACAACTTCTGCCAGTACGCCATCAGAAAGTGCGGGCACTTCTAGCACAACTTTATCCGTTTCAATTTCTACAATAACTTCATCACGTTTAACAGTATCACCTACTTTTTTATGCCAAGTAGCCACTGTTGCATCCGCAACTGATTCAGGTAGGTCTGGAACAAGAATTTCAATGGTCATTTTATTTTTCCTTATCTCTTAACTTAAAGTGCAACTTATTGCACTGAATTACTCTTTTACTTTTTATCCGAGATGCAACAAGTACACCTGTAAATTTATAAAAATATCTTAATTTTTAACCGCACTTTATAGGCTTAGCGCATCTTCCACTAACTGTTTTTGCTGTTTAGTGTGAAGCGACATATAACCCACTGCAGGCGAAGCTGAAGCTGGACGCCCTGCATATTTAAGTTTAACGGATTCTGGAATTGCTGATTCAAAATTATGTTTGCTGCAATACCAAGCCCCTTGGTTAAGTGGTTCTTCTTGGCACCATACATAATCCGAGACATGTGCATAAGACTCAAGCGCTTTCTTCACATCCTCATGCGGGAATGGATAAAGCTGCTCAATACGAATAATCGCCACATCTTTCTGATTATTTGCACGACGTTGTTCAAGTAAATCGTAATAAACTTTGCCTGAACACATTACCACACGTTTTACATCTTTAGGATCAAGCTCGTCAATTTCTCCAATTACCGTTTGGAAAGCCCCATTAATCAACTCATCTAAACTAGATACGGCTAATGGGTGACGTAGCAAAGATTTTGGAGAAATCGCAATCAATGGACGGCGCATTTTACGCAATGACTGACGACGCAACATGTGATACACCTGTGCTGGCGTTGATGGCACACAGACCTGCATATTTTGTTCAGCACAAAGTTGCAAATAACGTTCAAGGCGAGCAGAAGAATGTTCTGGGCCCTGTCCCTCATAGCCATGAGGCAATAGCATAACTAAACCACACATTCTGCCCCATTTTTGTTCGCCAGAGCTAATAAATTGGTCGATAACAATTTGTGCACCATTAGCAAAATCACCAAATTGCGCCTCCCAAATGGTTAACGTTTTTGGATCTGTTGTTGCATAACCATATTCAAAAGCAAGTACAGACTCTTCTGAAAGTACAGAATCCCATACTTCAAAACGACCTTGGTTAGCATGCAAATGTGTTAATGGTACATACCCCGTACCATCATTTTGATTATGCACAACGGCATGACGATGGAAAAAGGTTCCCCGCCCCGCATCTTCGCCTGATAAACGAACATTAACACCTTCATCAAGCAAGGTTGCATAAGCCATGGTTTCAGCCATCCCCCAATCGAGCAATTTTTCGCCTTGATACATTGCTTTACGATCATTATAGATTTTTTCTACACGAGGATGCGCACGTAAACTTTCTGGATATTCACATACACGTTTAGCCAGTGTTAAAAAACGTTCCTGTGAAAATTTGCTTTCATACGGCGCAGTCCAATCATAGTTGAGATATTGCAACCAATCCATTTTTGCCGTATCCATTTCTCGCCATTCAGATACGACTCGATCACCATTATCTAGCGCATCGCGATAATCATTCACCATTTCGGTAACTTGTTCTTCAGTCATCACGCCTTCTGAAACTAAGCGATCTGCATAAACTTTACGCGGTGTAGGGTGTTTTTTGATGATGCTATACATCATTGGCTGAGTAGCTAATGGCTCATCGGCTTCGTTATGACCATGACGACGATAAGAAATCAAATCAATAAAAATATCTCGTTTGAATAAATTACGATATTCCACCGCCATACGCGCAGCAAAAGCCACCGCTTCAGGATCATCACCATTAACGTGAATAATCGGTGCTTGAATCATTTTCGCAATATCGGTGCAATACTCTGTGGAACGAGTGTCATTCGGGTTAGATGTCGTAAAACCAATTTGGTTATTAATCACGATGCGAATAGTACCACCCACACTATAACCACGGGAATTTGACATATTCAATGTTTCTTGAACAACCCCCTGCCCTGCCACGGCTGAATCTCCGTGAACAGTAATAGCAAGCACTTTGCTATGTTCTGTATCATTCATACGAGTTTGTCGAGATCGAACAGAACCAATCACAACAGGGCTTACAATTTCCAAATGAGACGGATTAAATGCCAAAGTTAAGTGAACTCGCTTATCATCTACGGCGAAATCAGAAGAAAAACCTTGATGGTATTTCACATCTCCCGTACGTTCGCTCGAATGTTTACCCGCAAATTCATCGAATAAATTTTCAGGCTTTTTACCTAATACATTCACGAGCATATTCAAACGCCCACGGTGTGCCATTCCCATTACCACATTATTTACGCCTTGGCGACTAGCATGACGGATAATTTCTTTCATCAATGGAATAAACGCATCACTTCCTTCTAAAGAAAAACGTTTCGCTCCCGGGAATTTTGCACCCAGATAACGTTCTAAACCGTCTGCGGCGGTCAGTTCACGAAGAAAATTAACACGTTCCTCAGATGTAAAAAGCGGTTTATCTAACACACTTTCCATCTTGCTCTGAAGCCAAGTTTTCTGTGCCATATCTTGCACATGCATAAACTCCAAACCAATTGAGCCACAATATGTCTCTTTCAACATTTGAGCTAACTCACCAAGCTTAATGGTATCGCGTTTGTAAACGTAATGATTAATATTGAAGGTTTCGTTGAGATCTTGTTCAGTAAAACCGTGATGACGATAATCTAATTCAGGGACGGAAGATACTTTCCAACGATAATAATTGAGGGGATCGAGATTAGCCTCTAAATGGCCACGAAAACGATAGGCATTGATAAATTGTAGAACTTTCACCAATTTTGCGCCAGCAGCAGGATCTATCACTGTCACCGCTTCATTATGATTTTCTCTCGCTAAGCGACGGAAATAATCTCGTACTGGTGTATGAGGCTGTTCAAGTGCGGTCGTTTTTGGTAAAGAATCAAAAGTGGCTCGCCAGCTTTCCTCCACCGACTGCGGATCACTCAAATAGCTTTCATAAAGCTCTTCTATATAAGATTGATTTGCACCGCCTAATGCTGTGCTGGCTAACCAATCATCAAATGCCTTGTTTTGCTGCATAATTACCTCTTTATTATGATTATTTGGAACAATAGTTTTCGCTCCATTTTTTATGCATTATACATAGGATTGAAAAGGAAATAAGCCTATTATCAGAAATTGTTACAGATTTGTGATCTGACTCAAACTCTTTCCTTTTTCAAATAAAAAGAGCCGATAAAAAATCAACTCTTTTAGAAAATAAGAATAAAATTCACCGCACTTTTAACGATTTAAAAATGGGTTTGTCTGTTTTTCTCGGCCAATGGTTGTATAAGGCCCATGCCCAGCAATAATAATCAGATCATCATTCAACGGTAATAGTTTTGTTCGAATTGAAGAAATCAATGTTTCATAATCCCCGCGAGGGAAATCGGTACGACCAATTCCGCCTTGAAATAATACATCGCCTGTAAATGCCACTTTTTTCTCATGTTCAATAAAACCAATATGCCCTGGCGTATGCCCCGGTAAATGTAAAATCTCGAAATTAAAGCCATCTAATTTTAAAATTTCACCTTCCTGATTAAACCAACGATCAGGTAAAAAGGACTCAATATTTGGTAAACCAAAACGTTGTGCTTGTTCTGGCAAACTCTCAAATAAAAATTTATCTTCTTCATGAGAGCCCCAAATTTCGACGCCAAAATGTTGTTTTAATTGCATCGCTGCGCCAACATGATCTAAATGACCGTGGGTAAGCAAAATCACTTTAAGATTTAAATCTAGTTCTTCAATACGCTGAATTAGGCGTTCAGCTTCGCCGCCCGGATCAATGATTGCTGAATTTTTGTCGTCATCCCAAATCAAAGAACAATTTTGTTGAAATGCGGTGACTGGGATAATTTCAATATTCATGTTTGATCCTTATAATCGATAAAACTGTTGAGTATTCAAAAACATTTTCTCTTGAACATAATGTAATGGCAAAGATTTTAATTCAGCTACTTTCTTCACTACTGCGAATAATTGCTCAGAAATGACCGCACTTTCAAATCCTTCATGTGGCCAAGGACTATCCGTTTCAATCATCAAGCGATTTAGGGGTAAATGTTGTGCGACATATTGGGTTTTAGGGTTCCATAAAATATCAGGCGTTAGGCTTGCAAAATAGGGTGTAGATAAAAATTTCTGAAAAGATTTTTCATCTGTCTTAAACCAATGAAAATGAGCACATTGGATATTATGTTTCTGCAATAATTCAAGGGCAATCTCTACATCGTTATGTACAATATGCAAATTTAACGGTAAATCCCATTTTTTCGCGATCAGAATAAATCGTTCTAGTAATTCAATGTAAGGTGCGTAATCTAAATTCGGATTTTCTCGTTTAGAATAATGTGGCAAGCCCACCTCGCCAATGGCAGAAATTAAGGAATGATGTTCGTCAATCCACTGAAATAATTCTTTTTGTTCTTCTAAACTAGGTAATTGCTGTTCAGGATGAAAACCAGCTGCAATATAAAGTTTCTTTGGGTAAGTCTGTTTTAAATTCAGCAGTTTTTTAGCACTTTTGAGATTAGTGCTCACCGCAAGCATAGCTATAATCTTTGAATGACCAAGTGTTTGCTGAATATTCTCGTCAGAGAGTTGGTCTAAATGAAGATGGCTGTCAAATAACATATCTTTTCCAATGAAAAACCGCACAAAAGTGCGGTTAATTTTACATTTGTTTTACACGCCTTTCCAAGTTCTCACAGGGCCTGTATCTACGTGAATAAAATTGCTGGTTGGATAATAACCCACGCCACCATTTCTAAGACTTTCCGCAGAAGATTTCACTTTAATCAAAGGCACTCCCGCAATACGAAAATCAATGGCTTTTCCTTTAATGTGATAACTATTTTTCGCTACACCGCGACTTTGGCGACGACGCATTGCATTAGTGGCAGCTGAACGATAACCACAAATGACTTCAATTTCAGCATTGCGTAAACCTAAATTAGTTTGAATATTATAAAATTTATGGAATAAATTTGGATCCATTTTATGCACTTGATTTGTCCTTTTATCACGCATTAAATAATCCAATTTTTTTAACATCGCTGGCGAAAAACCTTTTGCTAAAGAAAACTCGCCACTTAATCTTTCGCCCGTATTAATATTGCGGAAAGTTAAAATACGAGGTTTAGGCGTTGAAACCATTGCTAATACAGAATTGGGTAAAATAGATATTCCTAACGCAATACCGCCCAGCGATAACCATTTTCGTTTATTTTGATCCACATAATTCATTATAGCTCCCTTATTTTATTGAAGATATTTTTTTACGAGATCCCAATTAATCTCAGCAAGATTAATCTGGCGATCATAACCATAAATATCAGGTAAATTTACAATATTTCCGTTTTCAATCCACGCAGTAACATAATATAAAAAGACAGGATTATCCGAGCGTATCGGCGCAGAAGTGGTTTTTTTACTTGCTAATACTGTATTTTTTCGAGTTTCTGTCCAACCTGCTTCTTTTAATAAAATACTTGCCAATTGATCTGATTTTTCAATACGTACACAGCCAGAACTTAATGCTCGATTCTTACGATTAAACAAGCCGTGATTTGGCGTATCGTGTAAATAAATTGCATCAGAACTTGGCATATTAAATTTATAATTACCTAATGCACTATCGCCAGCGGCTTGTCGAACACGATAAGGGAATTTATTACTAATAGATTCCCAATCAATAGAAGCTGGATCAACGACATTTCCCTGACTATCTAAAATTGAATAATTATGCTCCGCAATATAATTTGGATCCGCTTTCATTTTTGGCAATAAATCTTCATTGATTAAACGAGTTGGCGCATTCCAAGGGGGATTAACTACTACATTGCTTAATTTACTATACATTACTGGTGTTCTGCGCGAATTTTTTCCAACAATCACCCGAGATTCTAAAATCAGCTCACCATCCCGATAATACTGTAATTTATAGCTTGGAATATTTACAAATATACCATTATGAAAATCAGGAATTACTCGCAAACGCTGTGCATTAATTGCAAGTTTCTGCCCAACTTCTGACAAGCCTGATGCAGATACCATTGATGATAACGCTTTAACAGTTTGATGATATAAGTGATTATCGCCCGATAAACTTTGTACAAAACCTAAAAGTTGGCCATTTTCTACCGCACTTAACCAACGTTGAATATGCTCATCTGCAGGTTGTTGAACTTGATAAGCGCTAGATGAATAAAGCCAACGTTGAGCTTGCACACCTACATTTTGAGTATAATACAAATAATCTAGCAATATATCGCTCAATAAAACATCATAAGCTAACCCGCCTTGTTGCTCGATCAATTCAAAGGATTCTAAGGATTTTGCTGAACGTTTAGAAATACCGCTAGCCACCATCGCAGCATAATCCTGTAATAATTGGCGAGTCGCAGCATTATCTTTCCATAATGGTGCATATTTACGTTCTGCATATAAACGAGCCAACAAAGGCTTAAACTGTAAAGTATGCTCGCCTATTTCATGGGTTAGCGACATCTCTAGAATCGCTTGCTTTTCTTGCGCTAGACGAGATTGATCAAATTTAATTTCTTCTTCAAGCTTTTGCCTTTCTTCCATGGATAAACGCGAAACATCAACGCCATGAAGTTGCGCCGATTGCCCATTTTTTGCAAAATCTGCTAAAGCGCATCCTGACATCATCATTGATAATGACAATACAAATACTGAGAGCTTTGCAGTGCTTTTAAACATAGCCATTCCTTAAACATTTCCTAAAAACAACCGCACTTTATTTAAATGCTAAAACAAAGTGCGGCTAAAATAATTTTATTTTTTCTCTTCTACTGTTTCTGTTGGTTTCTGAATTTCTTTACCAATATCCTGTTCGCTCAAATTCAACGTAACAAAATCTGCAGCCATTTTTTCAGCTTCTTTTAAGAAGAAATCTGGTGCTTCATAATCTTTTGGTAAATCATCAATATCCTTTAACGTTTTTTTGCCTTCACGTTTAAAACGTTCATTAATATCTTTTAAACGTCTTGCATCATCTTTATCGTTTTCAGCTTTACGAGTTTGATAATTCAACGATAAGAATTTACGATCACGGCGTTCATTACGGATTTTTAAATCTTCATTCAATGCAACAAATTCAGGATCTTTGGCAATACGCTCAAGATGTTTTTTATTTAATACATCAACATCTTTACGCGCATTACCAACTTCTTTATAAGTTGCGGATGGAATTTTATCCCACGGCAATGCATTATCTTCTTTATCTTCGCCATACTCTTTCGCATCGATAATTTCAGGGAAATTAATATCTGCCGCAACACCTTTTAATTGTGTTGAACCGCCATTAATTCGATAGAATTTTTGGATAGTATATTGCAATAAACCTAACGGCGTCTGATCCAAATCATACACAAAATTCAAAGGACGACTTTGCTGAACGGTACCTTTACCGTAAGTATTTTGTCCAATAACAATACCACGATTGTAATCCTGCATTGCCGCTGCAAAAATTTCTGATGCAGAAGCGCTGTAACGGTTAATCATCACAAATAAAGGACCTTTATATTGTTGCTCAGCATCATCATCTTCGTGTACACGAATTCGTTGGTAAGCATCACGTACTTGGACAACGGGACCATTCGTAATAAACAAACCACTTAAAGCAACCGCTTCTGTTAATGCACCACCACCGTTCTCACGTAAATCAATAATTAACGCATCGGCTTTTTGTTTCTCTGCTTTAACCAATAATTTTTTAACATCATCAGTTAAACCAATATAGAAACTTGGCACTTTGATTACCGCAATATTTTTACCATCTGCTTTATCCATGGTTAATTTTGCAGCTTGATCTTCAATACGCACTTTATCGCGCACTAAAGTAATAATACGGGATTTTCCACCTTTAGACGGCTCAATTTCTAACCGCACTTTTGTGCCTTTTTTACCTTTGATTTTCTCAACAATATCTTCTAAACGCCAGCCAACGATATCTTCAATTTCACCTGTTGCTTGGCCCACACCAATAATTTTATCTCCAGGATGTAATTTTTTACTTTTCTCCGCTGGTGCGCCAGGAACAAGCGACTTAATGCTTGTTTCATCATCTTCTGATTGTAAAGTAGCCCCAATCCCCTCAAGAGAAAGATTCATGCTTTCATTAAAACTTTTCGCGGTTCTTGGTGCAAGATAGCTGGTATGCGGATCAATTTCGCGAGCAAATGCATTTAAATAAGTTTGCAAAATGTCATCTGCCTTCGTTTGAGTTAAACGGCGAATTGCCAAATTATAACGTTTGGTAAGTTTTGTTTTAATTTCTGACCATTTTTTATCTTTTAATTTAAGATTAATAATGTCATTTTTTACTCGTTCTTCCCAAAGTTTGTTGGCTTCCTCTTCGTTTTTCGGAAATGCCGCTTTTTCACGATCAATTTCAATTTGATCCTGTCCATTCAAATTAGGCTCTTTATCTAATAAAGACAACGCATAAGCATAACGTTCATAACGACGTTTCATCATTACATCATAAATATCAAAAGCAGCAGAAAGATCACCTTGATTTAACTGGTCATCCAACTTCGCGCCATATTTTTGACGAAGTTCATCTACATCAGATTGCAAAAAGGTGTTATGGCTAAAATCAATATTTTTAATATAACGATCAAAAATCTTCTCAGAAAAAGCATCATCCAATGAGATTTTTCGATAATGCGATTGGGTTAATCGAGTCGTTGCACGCTTGGTCGCCAACTGATTCGCTTCGCTTGCTGTTGGAATAGTAATATCGCTCAATTTTAATTTAGGCTGCACAGCAAAAGCAGGCATAGAGCCAATTAACAATGCCGATAACAATGCGCGAGTAATCACATTTTTTGAAATATTAGATCTCATAACCTTTCCCGAGTAAAAATTAAATCATTATGCAAATAAACGATCTGCAGCTACACTCATAACCAAACCGTTTTCAAGTTGAACACGTGCTGAATCTTTTAGAACTTCCACCACAGTTGCTTTTTTCGCATGATCACCTGCTTTCACTTTCACCACAGAACCCACAGAAATTTGTGAAAAATCAACCGCACTTAATGACGGCTTATTGAAATGTTTAGCATTTTTATTTGCAGGTTTACGTGGGCGTTGTTTTTGTTGAGCTTTTTTCGCTGCAGCTTCGGCTTTACGCTTTTCAGCAACACGCGCTTTAGCATCAGCAAGCTGTTGAGCTGCGTGGGCTACATGTTCCGCTTCTAATACTCCAGCTGTATTACCTTGTAAATCTACGCGTACCGCGCCTTCGCGACAACCATGTAAATAACGCCAATTTGATGTGTATTGACGAAGAGCCTGACGCAACTGAGTTTTGCTTACACGCTCATCATCTTGTAATGCATCCGCTAAATCTTGGAACAGACCAATTTTTAATGGTTTTGCTTCGCCTTCTAAAATAAAGCAAAGTGGGAATTTTTCAGCCAAATACGCAATAATATCTTTTGTATTGGTTAATTTTTGTGAATTTACTTGTGCATCAGTGGTCTGAACGCTAGATTGAGAATCAGTCATGTTAGTTATCCTAGGGTAAATATAAACCGACTTAGTTTATCGCACTTTTTACAAAATTTACAATGAATCAAAACATTGTGAATAAATTTCGCACAAAAATAGTCAAGATCACTTCCCATATATACTTAAACAAGGCTAAAATGCGCCGTTTTTAACAATTGAATAAAAGATAATCTTTCGTGCAAGAATCAAACCTCACACAAAAATCATTTCAAATTATAAAATGCGAAGAATGTGATGCTAGTGTAACGACACCTTTAATATTAAATAAAGATGAACAAGCTGAATGTCCACGTTGTCATCACTATTTAGCGACAGGTGGGCGTTGGTCTGTTCATCGTTGTGCAATGGTTGCTTTATCGATCCTTATTTTGATGCCATTTGCCTTGGATTATCCCCTATTAAGTCTTCATTTATTAGGTGTAAAAATTGATGCTTCTATTTGGGATGGTATTTGGAAAATGGCAGTGGCAGGCTATGAATACACAGCCTTTATGGTGTTTATCTGTGCCGTTGTGATGCCTATTACCTTTGCAATTTTAGTCATCATGCTCTGGATTGCAAAAATTTTGCATATTAAACCACGTAGTATTTTGCTTTTTTTAGGTTATATAAAACCTTGGGTTATGTTTGATGTTTATTTAGTCGCACTAGGCGTGACGATGTTCAAAGTGCGTGAATATGCAACACTGGAAATTAATGTTTATTTAATCCCCTTTATTTTCACCGCACTTTTGACAACCTTACTTTTTATCAAATTAAACCTTAAAGCATTATGGAAAGAGTTTTATCCCGAAAATGAGCCAGCTTATGATGCAAACAATATTGAATTATGTGATGCTTGCAACTATACATTTTCAAAAAATGGTATTCATTACGATAAAAAGAACAACCCACGATGTCCGCGCTGTTTATCGCCTGTTCATATTTCAGATAATATTAAGTTACAACGCACTTGGGCAAGTTTAATTGCAGGGATTATTATGCTTTTCCCAGCAAATTTATTACCCATATCAGGCATTTATTTAACAGGTTCGCTCTCTGAAGATACATTAATATCTGGTGTAATTTCTTTTGTTAACATGGGCAGTTATTTTGTTGCTTTCGTGGTATTCTTTGCGAGTATTTTTGTCCCAATCAGTAAAGCTGCAATTTTACTTTATTTGCTAAGTTGTGTTCATTTTAAATGGCGACACTCTATAAAATGGCAAATACGTTTATTGCATATTGTGCATTTCGTTGGGCGCTGGTCGATGCTCGATTTATTTGTATTAGCCTTAATGATGTCACTAGTAACACGCGGTGAAATTATTAATTTTACCGTTGGTCCCGGCGCATTTTACTTCGGCGCTGCCGTATTTTGCAGCATGATTTCAACCTCACAATTTGATAGTCGATTAATTTGGAAAATTTATGACAGAGAAAAATAGTTCTTCAATGAAAGATCAACATACAGAAATGACAGCGGCAGTTCGAAAAACTCGTCGTATTTCTCCATTTTGGTTACTTCCCTTTATTGCATTATGTATTGGGGCAATTTTATTCTTCCAAATTGTTAAGGAACGTGGCACAAGCATCACGATTACTTTTACCAATGGCTCTGGCATCGTTGCGGATAAAACACAAGTTCGCTATCAAGGTTTGCAAATTGGTGTGGTGAAAAAAGTAAATTTCACAGATAACATGCAAAAAGTGGAAGTTGTTGCCAATATCAATTCTGAAGCGTCAAGTATTTTGCGTGAAAATACAAAATTCTGGCTGGTTCAACCAAATGTTTCACTTGCAGGAATTTCAGGTTTAGATTCTCTCGTATCAGGCAATTACATCACTCTTCAACCAGGTGATGGTGATCGCGAAGATGAATTTATTGCGGAAGAACAAGGCCCCATTGCCCAAGTTTCGCCTGGAGATTTATTGATTCACTTAATTTCTGATGACTTAGGCTCAATTTCTATCGGTGCATCCGTCTATTTTAAAAAACTACCTGTAGGAAAAATTTACGATTACCGCATTAATAAAGACAATAAAGTGCAAATAGATGTGGTGATTGATAAAGCCTATGCACAGTTTGTGAAAAAAGATTCACGTTTTTGGAACATCAGCGGCATTAACGCCAACATTAGCCCGTCAGGCTTAAATCTAAATGTAGAAAGTTTAAATGCGGTTGTACAAGGTGCTGTTTCTTTTGACTCTCCAGCTGACAGTCCAAAAGCAGATGAAAATAGTCATTTCACACTCTATACCAATTTAAAAGCCGCAAAACGTGGGATTGAAGTCAGCGTAAATATCCCTGCATCTGCTGGTCTCGTTGCAGGACAGACCGAAGTTTATTCTCAAGATAATCCTATCGGGATTCTTTCTAAAATAAGTGCGGTTGAAAATAACGATGAAATTTTAGAAGGCAGTTTATTGATAGATCCAAACCAAGCCTCTTTATTTAAAGCGAATAGCAAAATCGTACTTCGCAATAAAAAAACGGATCTTGGTAATTTAGCAGATCCCAAAAAATTCTTTCGTGGCGAATATTTTGATGTCATTGCTGGAGATGGTGAAACTAAGCATCAATTTGATGTCATTAAAGAAAATGAGTTATTACTCAATGCACCTAATACATTAGTTTTAACACTCACCGCACCAGAAAATTATGGTGTAAGTGAAGGGCAAAATGTGTTTTATAACAACATGCCAATCGGACAAATTGTTTCACAAAAAATCGACGTAAATGGTGTGCAATTTAAGGCAGCAATTGCATCTGAATATCGCAATTTAATTCACGAAAATACACAATTTGTCGCCGCAACAAATTTTGATATCAGCGTTGGATTAGACGGATTGCGTTTTGAATCCGCGACACCAGAAAAATGGTTACAAGGTGGCGTACGAATACTAACGAAACAAGGTCAGGGAAAAGCTAAAGATAGCTATCCGCTTTATCAAAATATCAGCAATGCTGAACATGGCATCACAGGAAATATTCTTACGCCAACGATAACCTTACAAACCCAAACGTTACCAAGCATTGATAAAGGTTCCCTCGTACTATATCGCCAATTTGAAGTGGGAAAAATTTTAAATATTAAACCTAAAACTAATAGCTTTGATGTAGAAGTTTATATTTACCCTGCCTATCAACATTTATTAACGGATAAAAGCCTCTTTTGGGTAGAAAGTGCGGCGAAAATTGATATCACACCAAAAGGAATTAGCATTCAAGCGACGCCACTTGCACGTTCGTTAAAAGGTGCGATTAGCTTTGATAATATTGGTTCGGGTAATAATCGAACACTTTACGAAAATGAAAGTTATGCAAAATCCATCGGACTCGCCATCACCTTAACGGCAGATGATGCAACCAATCTGAGTAAAGGGATGAGTCTGCGCTATTTGGGTTTAGACGTGGGGCAAATTGACAGTATTCAGCTTGATGCCAAATCTAAACGCATCACTGCAAAAGCGTTAATCAACCCTAATTATATGAATATGATTGCAAAAGAAGGTTCTAACTTTACGATTATCTCACCACAAATTTCAGCCGGTGGAATAGATAACCTTGATAGCCTATTACAGCCTTATATCGATATTGAAATTGGGAATGGTAAAGCAAAAACGCAATTCAATTTAGTGCAAACAGCTCCACAACGTAATAAATTTAGTAATGGTACGCCATTTATTTTAGAAACACGCGATGCAATGAATTTAAGTGAAGGTTCACCGATTCTTTATCGAGGCGTAGAAGTGGGTACCGTGAAAAAATTTGAGCTTAACAGTCTTGGTGATCGCGTCTTAGTGCATATTGCCATTATGCCGAAATATAGTCATCTTATTCGACAAAATACAGAGTTTTGGATTGCATCGGGCTATGACTTTACCTTAGGCTGGAAAGGCGCGGCATTTAATACAGGAAGTGTTCAACAGTTGCTAAAAGGTGGTATTTCTTTCTCCACACCAGCAGAAAAAGAAATTCAACCACAGGCGCAGCCAAACAAACGTTTCTTACTTCAAATAAAACGCCCTGAAGAAGTACAAACCTGGGGAAGCGGCGCATTACCACAATAAATAAAAAATGGATTAAACGGTAAAAGGTTTAAATCCATTTTTTATTATCGATTTAAATAACCCAATAAATTTTTCCACTGTAATTGCATATCTTTTATACCCAACTCATACATTGCCTGCAATTTATTCGGATCTTTTTCAATACGCTTAATCTTCAAATCAACTGAAGGTCGAATAACAAAAATATCGCCTTTTTCTGCTAGCTTAATCACATTTTCAACTTGTCGATTATACATGGCATAACGCTGATTTACGGCATCTGCAAAATATGGATAACGTCGATAAAACCATTTGGCAATCCAAGCCATTGGCTTAGATTTTCTATAATCTAAAGTGCGGGTAAGAATAACAATGATTTTATCGTATCCTAGCTTCTGCATTTGTTCGACAGGAATAGAATCCGCAATGGCACCATCCAAATAAGGAATCCCGTCTATCTCAACTGGCCGAGAAACATAAGGCATAGCGGAAGTAGCACGCAACACTTCCATTTGCGCCAAAGGATCTATTAATTTGACATATTCCGCTTGAGCGGTTTGTAAATTAGTCACAGCTACATAAAAATCGATATCTGATTCTTTAAACGTTTTATTATCAAACACATCATATTTGAAAGGTACTTCATAAAAAGCAAAGTCTTTATTCACGATATTTCCAGTGTTCACCCAACTTTTAAAACTGATATAACGCTTATCTGATATAAATTTCTTGTTATAACGAATTGCACGCCCTTTTTGCCGAGAAGGATAATTAACACCAAACAATGCACCTGCAGAAACAGAAATGATACCATCCACCCAAAAATCTTTATCTAAGAAGGTATCTAGTACTCCCGCGGTGTACATACCTCGCATCGCCCCACCTTCTAATACTAAGCCAATTTTCATTGATTTTTTAACTTCTTTCATTTAAAAACAACACATAAAAATATTGCGTGCCATTTCTGAACACGCAATTATTTGAACAATCTGGATTAATCCCGTTTCCGACTCAGCAACCACCAAATCATCACGATAAATAGTAAACTTGGCATGAGCGCACCGAAAACAGCAGGCATGTTATAAACAATGCTCATTTGCCCGAAAATTTCATTTACGACATAAAACAAAAAGCCAAAACAGATGCCCGTTACAATTCTTGCCCCCGCCGTCACACTGCGTAGTGATCCAAAAATAAACGATAACGCCAATAACATCATCACACCAACAGATACAGGTTGGAAAATTTTCCGCCAGAATGTGAGTTCAAAGCGACTCACATCCTGACCTGTTTCACGTAAAAATGAAATGTAATTATACAAACCTGAAATAGACAGTGATGTAGGACGTAAAGAAACAGCGCCTAATTTATCTGGCGTTAAATTTGTTTCCCATTTTTCCGATAAGCGATTACTTGTCGTGATTTCATCTTTGCTAATCATAGAATGATTCACTTGACGTAAAGTCCATTTACTTTCATCTTCCGAATAACTTGCTTGGTTAGCATGTTTCAACTCCGTCAAATTACGATGCTGATCAAAAGTATAAATATAAATATCGTTTAATTTTGCGTCATCCGTCACACGTCGAACAAACACAAAATTATTACCATCTTTTGCCCAAACCCCATTTTTCATGGAAAGCATTGAACCACCAGAAAGCGCTCGAGCACGCATATCACGAGCGAACTGTTCTGTTTGCGGAATCCCCCACTCACCAATCACCATGGTTAACAACACTAGTGGTAATGCGGTTTTCATCACTGCCATACCAATTTTAAAACGAGAAAATCCAGCAGCTTGCATAACAATGAGTTCGCTTCGACTTGCAAGGTTACCCAAAGCCATTAGTGCGCCAAGCAATGCTGCCATAGGAAAGAAAGTTTCAATATCTTTTGGAATGGTTAACCCAGTAAAAGCCACCGCTTGCCAAATATCATAAGTACCTTTACCTACGCTACGAAATTGTTCCACAAATTTGATAATGGCAGAAAGTCCAACCAATGTAAGCAAAGTAGCAAAAATCGAGCCAAGAATACTTTTTCCAATATAACGATCTAGGGTATTCATCATTTTGCTTATCCTTTTCTACTGAATAAATGGCGGAATTTATACATTGCCGTGCTATCCCAACCGTTTAACACGATACCAAGCAACAAAAAGCCAATATTAACAAGAGGCATAAAAATAGCAGCCTCTAATTTTCCTGCTGCCCCCGCAGATTTAAAGGAACTTTGTAATAAAAAATAAATTAAATAGAGTAAAAGTGCGGGTAAAATTTTGGCAAATCGACCTTGTCGAGGATTAACACGACTTAATGGCACAGCAATTAACGCCATGAGTGGAACAGCTAGGATTAATGTAATACGCCAATGCAATTCAGATTTCGCAGAAGGAGAATCTAAACCGATAAGTTGAGACAATGTTAATTCTGCGACTTCATCATTCGTATTTTCTGTTTCCTGATGACCTAAATAGGCTTGATATTCATCAAAATGCGTAATGCGGAAATCAGGCAAAACAGACGTACCTTCAACTCGTTGCGTATTTTGTAAATTCAGAATTTGATCGCCATTTGGCAGTGATTTTAGTTCGCCTTTTTCAGCAGTCACAACTGACGGTTTCGTTTGTCCTTTTGGTGCCGTTTGGAACAAATACACGTCATTAATTTGGTTTCCCTTGATACTATCAATAAATAAAACAAAATTGTTGTTATTCGTTGCTATAAACTGACCAGAAGCAAGCGCACCCATTGTTGGATTCGCTTTGGCATCTTCCACAATTGCCGCTTGTTTTTGAATTGACCAAGGCGAAAGCCACAAGACGTTATAAGCAGCAAGTCCCGCAGTAATCAATGAAAGCATTAACGCCACACGCACTAAAACACGTTGTCCGACACCACAAGCACGCATCACCGTTATTTCACTTTCAGCGTAAAGACGACCAAAAGTGAGTAAAATCGCAATAAACAAACATAATGGCAACATTAATTGCGCCATAGCAGGCATTCCAAGCCCAAGCAAGGAAAATACCAAATCAGCTGGCACTTTACCATTAGCCGCAGATCCAAGTACGCGCACTAACTGCTGAGAGAAAAATATCAGCAATAAAATGAACAAAATGGCGACTTGGCTCTTAAATACTTCTTTCGTTAAATATCGAATTAAAATCATCTTATTTCGTTTGTTTTTCTAAATCTAAAACGGGGAAAACTGGATAAAAGCGGTCGCGTATGATACCTTATTTTCGCTGAATTAAACAGAAATTTAAGGACAACAAATGAAATATCAAGCAAAAAATACCGCACTTTCTCAAACCACTGATTGCATTGTTTTAGGCGTCTATGAAAATAATGAATTTTCAAAAAGTTTTAATGAAATCGATCAATTAACCCAAGGCTATTTAAACGATTTAGTGAAATCAGGTGAGCTAACAGGCAAATTAGCGCAAACTGTTTTACTTCGTGATCTTCAAGGTTTATCCGCTAAACGCGTCTTAATCGTTGGCTGTGGCAAAAAAGGAGAACTCACCGAGCGTCAATATAAACAAATCATCCAAGCTGTATTAAAAACACTAAAAGAAACCAACACTCGTGAAGTCATTTCTTATTTAACTGAAATTGAATTAAAAGATCGCGATCTTTATTGGAATATTCGCTTTGCCATTGAAACGATTGAACACACTAATTATCAATTTGATCATTTCAAATCTCAAAAAACGGAAGCCTCTGTTTTAGAATCCTTCATCTTCAATACAGATTGTGATCAAGCACAACAAGCCATTGCTCACGCCAATGCGATTAGCTCTGGCATAAAAGCAGCACGCGATATCGCAAATATGCCACCCAATATCTGCAATCCAGCTTATCTTGCTGAGCAAGCAAAAAATTTAACAGAAAATTCTACCGCACTTTCATTAAAAGTTGTGGATGAAGAAGAAATGGCAAAACTTGGAATGAATGCTTATCTTGCCGTCTCAAAAGGCTCTGAAAACAGAGCTTATATGTCTGTTTTAACATTCAATAATGCGCCAGATAAAAACGCCAAACCCATTGTACTTGTCGGCAAAGGATTAACCTTTGATGCAGGCGGTATTTCACTTAAACCTGCCGCTGACATGGATGAAATGAAATATGACATGTGTGGGGCAGCTTCAGTCTTCGGCACAATGAAAGCCATTGCAGAGTTGAACTTGCCATTAAATGTTATTGGTGTTTTAGCAGGTTGTGAAAATCTGCCTGATGGCAATGCTTATCGCCCAGGCGATATTCTGACCACCATGAACGGTTTAACCGTAGAAGTGCTCAACACCGATGCGGAAGGTCGCTTAGTCCTTTGTGATGCCCTTACTTATGTTGAACGTTTTGAACCTGAGCTTGTTATTGATGTTGCAACCTTGACGGGGGCTTGTGTAGTTGCCCTTGGTCAACACAACAGTGGCTTAGTTTCTACAGATAACGATCTTGCCAATGCACTACTCCAAGCCGCAACAGAAACCACAGACAAAGCGTGGCGTTTACCATTAAGCGAAGAATATCAAGAGCAACTGAAATCGCCTTTCGCTGATCTTGCCAACATTGGCGGTCGCTGGGGTGGCGCAATTACAGCTGGTGCATTTTTGTCTAACTTCACGAAAAAATATCGCTGGGCACATTTAGACATTGCAGGTACGGCTTGGTTACAAGGCGCAAATAAAGGTGCAACTGGTCGCCCAGTTTCGCTATTAACCCAATTTTTGATTAATCAAGTTAAATAACCAAAAAACGAGGCACACGTTGCACCTTTAAATCGATTACTCTGCTAATTCGGTTTGCTCGTGTGCCATTAGTTCCTGACCCACATCATCAAGCAAACTTAAATAACGTTCATATTGTTTCAACATATCAGCAATCAATTCATCTTGATCCATATATTGAACATCGTAACCGACTCGTCCATCAAAGAAATAAGTGTAAGGCTCGTAAGTAACACTATGCTGAATGTGCGGTAGATTTTCATCGTTAATTAATTGCTCTGACACTTCTCGCCCAACAGATTTAATACCATACATAAAATCTCGCATTGATTCTTTATGAATTACCAATTCTAAAGCTGGCTCTTCTTGTTCAAATAATGTGTTGATTTCTACACTTAAATTATATTTTCCTGTTAATTCTTGACGTAATTCTCGCATAGCGGGTAACGCCGTATTTTTAAGAAAACGTAAAATATCTTTCTCTTGCGTTTGGTTCATCATTTGCTCTAAATGTGATTTCCATTTATCGCCGCTCCAGAAAATGCTAGTTGGATTGACTTTAGTAGAAAAATATTTTTTATCCGCAATTAAGCCTTTCCATAAACTAAAACACATTACCAACATCAATAAAGCAAAAGGCAAAGCAACAATTAATGTCATTGTTTGCAAATTAGCAAGTCCACCAGACTGCATAAGCACAATTGCAACAACAGACATTAAAGTTCCCCACATTATGGCTTGCCACGCAGGCGAAGCTAAACTTTTATCACGAGATGCAATGTTGTTTAACACATAAATGCCTGAATCCGCTGAAGTGATAAAAAACAATGAAATCACTAATAAACTCACAAAACCAGTTATTGTTGGTAAAGGCAGATAATTTAAAAATTTAAATAATAAAATTTCTGGGGAAGAAATAAATTCGCCAAGCCCACCTGCAGCAATGCCATCATTTAGCCATACCGCTGTATTACCAAAAACAGTAAACCATAAAATACCAAATAAACTTGGAATAACTAATACACCAAAAATAAATTCACGGATAGTTCGCCCTTTAGAAATACGGGCAATAAATAAACCCACAAACGGAGCCCAAGAACACCACCAAGCCCAATAAAGCACAGTCCATCCACTAAACCAGCTAGTATGTTCTTGTTCATAAGCATAGGTTTTAAAACTGAGTTGCACTAAATTGCTGAAATAATTACCAATGTTGTCGCTAAATGCAGATAAAAGGTATAACGTAGGTCCTGCAATTAAAACAAAAAGAAGTAAACAAAATGCTAAAGTTAAGTTAATTTCACTTAATATTTTCACGCCTTTTCCAACACCAGAAATGGCAGAAAACACCGCTAAACACATCACCACAACAATAACGCCAACTTGTAAACCAAAGCTGTTCTGACTTATCCAACCTATTTGTTCAAGCCCAGCACCAAGCTGTGATGAACCGAAACCTAATGTGGTAATAATCCCAAATAATGTGGCAAGTAACGCCATAACATCAATCGCATCGCCGATTTTGCCATTAATACGATCTTTTAATAAAGGATAAAAA
Organism: Haemophilus haemolyticus M19501; assembly: GCF_000222025.1. Taxonomy (GTDB): domain Bacteria; phylum Pseudomonadota; class Gammaproteobacteria; order Enterobacterales; family Pasteurellaceae; genus Haemophilus; species Haemophilus haemolyticus_G. The sequence goes on from NZ_AFQO01000015.1 coordinate 237,518, forward strand.
CAAGAGCGCAATGCTAAAGGTAATTTATAACGAAACCCAAAATAAGCTAATGCTAAAGCAATGGTGCCATATACTGCCCACGCGTGAATGCCCCAGTGGAACAGGGTATGAAGTAAAGCCTCTTGTTGTTTATGTTCAGCTGAACCTGTTGTAATGTCAGAAAGATAATGGGTTAATGGTTCTGCTACGCCAAAAAACATCAGACCAACCCCCATTCCTGCGGCGAATAACATCGCAAGCCAAGATAAGAAACTAAATTCAGGTTCTTCTTCATCCTGCCCTAATTTTATATTGCCAAGACTACTTACTGATAAAATTAATAAAAATCCTAAAAACACTGAAAAAGTGAGTACATAAAACCAACTAAAATTGGCAAAAATGCTGGTTTTAGCTTGATTTAATAATAATTGAGTTTGTACTGGCGCAATTAAAATCATCGCCATCAGTAACAATATAAAAAATAATGTAACGCCAATTACCAAAGGATTAAATGACGTTCGCTTTGTCATAAATTGAAATAAAGACAAACTTTTCCCCTTAACGATTAAGTGAATAGATTAAAAATAGATTTAATAAACATTGCCTAGAGGCAAAAATGTGTAATGGAACCACTACAAATGACAGCACATAGAAGTGCGATTTTGAAGGAAACGTTCAGTAGGAATTGAAGGTTTGTTTCCTAAAAGCCAATATATAATAGCAAAATACAGTTATTATTTCAAATTAGTGAAGATTAAGGCGATAAAAATGCGGTGAAAATTCACCGCATTTTATACTTGTTTTAACTGGGTTATTGATATAACAACATATAGTCCAATGTAGGGTGGGCTTAAGCCCACGTATTTAACCCAAATAATTATCCTTAGGCATATTTATTTTTTCGTGGGCTTACGCCTACCTTACAGACTTGTTTTAACTGGGTTATTGATATGACAACATATAATCCAGTGTAGGGTGGGCGTAAGCCCACGCTTTTAACCCAAATAATTATCCTTAGGCATATTTATTTTTTCGTGGGCTTACGCCCACCCTACGGGCTTGGTTATTGATATGACAAGGTATAAGTCGCGAGGCCTTCTAATCTTCCGCCTTCGATTCTTTGGGAAGCATTCAATTTAATTAACTCGGGAGTAAAACTAATAATGTACTCATTTCGTTGTGGAAACTCTTTGGTTAATTTAATTTGGTTTTGAGTGCCTTTTTTAGGGCTATCAGGCCCGAATTCGATGTAATTACCATTTTTTTGTTTCAGTTTTATGCCAACATTGGCAATTTTTGCTCTGTCATCGGTATAAACCATTTTGAGTGTGCTGCTAACGTTACCAGTATCATTATTATCGGTAAATACAATCCACGGCTCAATATAGGTAGCTGCACCGCAGTCTACACGAATATCTACAGGTTTTGTTGTAATAGGTGCGGTAATGTCTGAACTCTTTTTCGTGCCAAAATCCCGTTCGTGATTAGCTTGCCCATTAATCAGACAGGTTACCGCAGAAAGGCGGATGTTTACGTTATTGCCGTTAATTGTTGTCCCCGCATCTTCGGTAACTACTGGTTTCGGTCCTGCACGGCTGTATCCATCTAAAGAAAATGCCCCGAAGAACGCGTTTTGTAATTTGAGATCAATATCTCCGCTTGGAAATTGAAAATCATGTACTAAATGACTAAGATCTTTCGGTGTAATTTCCATTATCGGTGTTATGCGTAACTCTGTTGTAAATCCACAACCACTTCTAAATTCATTCTCATAATCATTTATATTATGCCAACCTTGAAGAAAATTGTTTTCCCCAACCCTTGCAGGCTGACCTGATAAGCTAGATCTAACTCTAAAAGTAAAGCCTAAATAAGGGAATTCTTTTAGCTGAAAAATAGTCGGAGATGTATTAGGAATCGTATTCCAAATAGAACGATCTAAATGTAATTCAGATAAAAAACAGGAATTATTTCTTGAGCTTGATTTTCCTGGGATCCGATAAGTTTCCATTGCAATTTCGTGTTTACCTAAAGCTTGGATCAGTTTAGTCATATCAATAGGTTTTGAAGCCGAAACAGGATTATCTCGTGGAAAAAGATAACGTTCTGTTGTTATTGGTTGTTTAGGATAATGTGTTACAGACTGCCCACCGGGAAAACGAATACACCCGTGATTTCCTCCTGTATTGCACTCATTATGCCACTCTCCTTGCTTATCCGCCTGCACCTCTTTAGGTATAGCATTGAGAATAATAAAAAGTGCGGTCAATTTTTGAAATGTTTTTACAAATTTATTCATAGAATACCTCAAAGGTCATTTCGCTGGCGACTTTGCCAGCTTTGTCTGCAGATCCAGCGGTTAGAGCATAGAATTTGGCTGTCAGGGTAATCTCAAAAGTGTCTCCATTTGCTTTTGCCCCAAGTTGAGTGCCAGTGTATACATTACCAGTGGAAGTATCTGTCGGTAAGGTTGATGATTGTATTATCTTAATCACTTTTCCTGCCTCACTGCCTTCTTTAGCAAAAATTTGGATGCCAACACTATTTTTATTGCCTGAATCTAGCGTATTTTTTAAATAGTATTGTATATTCGCAAAATTTCCATTAACTATCTGAACGGTTGCATCAGGCGAAACAAAATAGTATTTCAAGCGATTTGCGTGGTTCGTATTCGGCGTTTCGCCACAATTTCTTACAGAAAGAGTAAAGTCGGTTCCACCAACAGTTGTTCCTTCGCCTGTAAACTGATGGCTTCTTACCCGACCTAAATTGACGGTTTTTCCCGCGGTTTCGGTGGTAATATTACATAATCTAGCTGCAAGCACCTTGCCTGAAAAAGTCACTTTACCGTGATTTGCAGCATAGCCTTGTGGCAAGCCGAATAGCAAAAATAGCACGCCTGCCCATAAGCTCGTTTTTTTCATTTTAACTCCTTGCTTATTCATAAAAGGCAGCAAAAATCACTTCTGCCCGCACATCGCCTGCTTTATCATTTTTGCCATTTGTAATGGCATAAAAGCGTGCTTTTAAAGGCAATTTAAAAGCGTGCTTTTGCCCTGTTACAGCCTCTGCCCCGAGAGTATCCCCATTCGGGCTTGAAACAAGTGCTTCAGTAGGAAGTGGTAATGCATTGTATTTAATTTCAATAGGATTGCCTGTTTTGGTTAATAATTGCACCCCAACGCTATCTTTATTTGCCCCCGTTTCAAGATTTGGTAACACACCTTTGTCTAATAAACTAGGCTTGTTTGCGGTATTCATTAACACAAATTTCAGTTTATTGGTTTCATTGATTAAATCGCCGCATTCTTCCACCCAAAGATCGAAAGCTGTTTCGCCTGCGGTTTGGGTGGCTGTGCTAAGTTCATTGGCATACACTGTGCCGAGATCAACTTGTTTATTTTCATAGCCACTACGCACTTGGCAAGTACCGCCATTTTTAATCGTTACAGTAAATGTTACCCTACCATCAGATGCAGAGCTAAAAGGTGTCACAAATAACAAGCTGAATAAGCCTATCATTTGGCGGAATAAACGCTGCTTTTTCACTTTTTTCATTGGTTTATCCTCCATTTATTGACAGACTTTTTCATATTGTTGCATTTGGGTGGCATTGTCTAAATTCACGCTGTAATCAAAATGGCATTGGTTTTGCTCGCCATTTCCCCAGCTGACTTTGATTGTGCCTTTTGGCTGTTGTAAACCACCAGCAAACAGCACACCATTTTGCACCACATAACCGACAAATTGCCCTTGTTCGTCATAAGCTTCTGATGCCATTGGCAATAATTCGCCGTTCGTACGGGTTAAGTTAAACAGTACGAGGCGATTACGTTTAGTTTCAAAATCAATCACGTGAATACTATTTGCTCGCGGAATAATTTTTTTCTCCGTACCATCAAATTCAATATTTAGCGGTAAATTTTGCGGATCGATACCAATTTCATTAATGCGATAAGGCTGGGTGTAAGGCACAATGGCATTACCGAACCAATCCAACGTTTGCCCTTGTCCACTATTCACTTCTGCACCAGCTGCACCATCTGCATGCACCACCGCAAAACTGTCGCCAACAGATTCGCCAAAAGTTATTCCGTGGCGATGTGCAACCACGACACCAGATAAATTAGAACTCATTTGACGAGATCCACGATTATCTCTAGAAGCAGAAGCATCAAAGTCGAAATAAGAATTACGATAACTCATATTTGCTGACATATTGCGATATCCCTCTTGTCCTGAGTTGCCATATACGCCATAACTCCATTGACTATTTTTACCAAAACTTCCATTGATACCAATTTGGCTACTGCTATTACCTGCCGAATTACGTGCATAATTAGACGAAAGTGAATGGTTATGACCTAACGGCACACTCATACTCAAATAAATTTGGTTATCGCGCTGCCCACTTTGTCGATCAATCGTTTGTGAAAAGCCGATTTGATAACTTAGCCATTTAAAACGATTCGCATAAGAGAGTTGATATTGATGATAACTGCCTGATTTATTCCAATAATTACGTGTTGCGCCAACTAAATATAAACTTCCCCATTTATCAAAATCTTGAATAATGGATAGTTGATACTGATTTTTAGGGCGAGGCGATAACACAGAAAAAAAGCTTTTACCAATGAAATGATTCGCATTAATCACGTCACTTAAACTATAAAAATCACGAGAAGAATAACGATAGGCTGCTAGCGTAATATTGGTGCGAGTGCGGTTAAAATTAATACTGTAATTACCATGTAAACTATAACCTTTTCGCACGCTTGGCTGTGTGTTCATTGCACCATTTTCATCCACAAGACTGTGCGGCAAAAAGGTACTACGAGTCCAAGTACTATCTACAGAAAACGCACCAATCGGGGTATTCAATCCTAACCCTAACGCACCTGACAAATAATTTTTACTATAAGTCACACCTGTATTAATAGTAATATTATTATACAAACCATATTGCAACATACTTTGCGCGACATTATCAGGATAGATTTCTTCCCCGCTGCGATAACGCCCAGCAGCGACTTGATAGCGGAATTGTCCCATTCTAATTAGAGGGGCAACATTAGAAAACGGCACGATAAATGACCGCACTTTGCCGTCTGCCTCTTTGATTTCCACCGTGAGATCGCCGTTATAGCCACTAGAATAAAGATCATCGATCACAAAAGGCCCAGGCGTAACATTAGTTTGATAAATGATATTGCCATTTTGATAAATGCTCACTACGGCATTACTATTTGCAATACCCTGCACACGAGGCGCAAAGCCAAGTTGTGATGGCGAGAGCATTCGATCATCAGAGGAAATATCAATACCACGTAATGCAAACCCTTCGACCACTTGTCCAGATGTATAAAAATCGCCTAAAGTAACCAGCCCACGAATCGGTGCAAAATCTCTCTGTACATAGGTTTCGTAAGTTTGGTACGGCGTATTGTAGCTTTGCCCTTCACTTTGGCTCCAACTTTTTGAACCAGAATGACGAAATGCCCAATTACCTAAATTAACCCCTGTTCGCAAATTTAAAAACATTTGCGAAGATTGCGAACCTTGGTTTGCATAACGACTGTGGTTAATATTGTAATCAGCAAACGCTGCCACATCGCCTGTTTGCCAACGGCTTGGCGAAATGTAATCGCGAGGGCGATTGATGGTTAAGGCTTGTGCAATCGTAAATTCTAAACGCTGTTGCCCTGTGTTAAATACCGCTTTCCCATCAGGAATTGCGTCTTGAATAAACACACACTCTTTCTCACTTGGGGAGCGTTTAATAGCAGCTGATTCTAGATCCAACAAAGCTTCTAATTCAGGGGTAAAACAAAGCTGTGCAAAAGGCATATCTGCATTTTCATTATCACGAAAACGCAATGTCATTTCGCCTTTTTCTTTGCCGTTTACCCAAACAGCAGCTGGGTATTCTCCAGGTAATACGCTGTTTTTTTGTTGAAAACGTGCAACATCAATGTTAGAACCATTACCGCCCATATTCAAAAAGCCAGCACTAAATTCCACATCTTCATCTTCTACATTCAAGCTTTCTTTTGGTGTATTTGGCACGTTTTCCGCCTTTGCATACAAGGGAAAACAAGCCAATCCAATTAAAAAACCAATTAGACTTAAACGCGGATTAAAAGAAAATTCTCTCATAATATCTCGTTAATAATTATTGGATTACGCTCACGATAAAATGAATATAACCAACGATAACAATTTGAATTAAACGCGTGGGCTTACGCCCACGGTCAAATGAATATATTCATCGCATCACCCCAAAACCTCGTAGGGTGGGCGTAAGCCCACGGTAAAGTGAATATGACCAATCATAACCATTTGAGTTAAACGCGTGGGCTTAAGCCCACCCTACGTTAGCTCAGCGTACGGTTAATTGATGGTTGATTCGCCAGCTACATCGCCGCCATAATCGTTAATTAACGACCATTTTACTTTTTGTCCGTTATTTACACCTTTTACGTCAAATTCGCCTTGGCTAAAAGGGGCAACCATCACAGCTTCAGGGGCGGATTTACCACCAACTGTGGCTTGGGTAAAGGTTAAATAATAAGGTGTTGGGTTGTCTGCCCAAAGTTTGCCGCCTTTGGCAAGCCATTTGACTTTTTTGTAGGCTTCTGCTGGTGGATAAGGCAAATTGCTTGGACGGTAAAAGAGTTTTAAACGGCTACGCACCGAAAACTGCAAATAATTCGGGTTGTCTTTTAAATAGGCTTTACTTGGTTTAGGTGGAATATCCAATAAGTTAAAATAATAAAGCGATTCACGATCTTGTGGTAAAGCTTGTGTGCCAGTAAAGGTGATACGCAAGGTTTGCCCTTGATTCCCCTCCACACGCGTGACGGGTGGCGTAATAATAAATGGCACCTGTGCTTGGCTGCCTTGTTTGTCTTCAATCCAGCTTTGCACCAAAGCGGGGGAACTATCTTGATTATTCAATTGCACATTGAGACTGCTTTGATTCCCTGGGTAAATTAAACGCGTACCAAGAATAATCACACTAGCGTGAGCGGAAAAAGTGGCAAATAAACAGGATAAAATCGCAGAAATAAAAATAGACTTTTTAGAACAGGACAACATACATCACTCTCTTAGCATAAATAATGATACCGAAAAGCCCACCAAAAGGTGGGCAAGGGAATAAACGTAATATTTTGATTACTCGTATGCTAAGTCTAATTCAGCTTCGGCTTTTACTTTACCTGCTGTAGATTGACCTGTTGCGTAGTAACGGGCAAGGAAGTTTATCTCTGGCGTTGTAGAAAGATTAGTTACGCGTAATTTAGCATCTACATCATTTTGTCCAAGTTTTAATCCATTGCCGTTAGTATCAGCAAATTGAATATTAACAAATGAAGCTGGATCATTCTTCTCGATATTTTTTAATGTAAACTGATTAGCAGTATCTACATTTTCAGTATGGTTAAAGGTAACAGAGACTTTATTTTTAGTAGTTTGATTCTCTGTACCTGTATGTGGATCATGAACGCCATTTGTAGTGAGACAGTTTACTAAATGAATAGTAACTAATTGTTGAGCTGCCACGTCACCTTTTTGTTTTAAACTATTTGTACCTACTGTATCCAACTTAACATGTTTATCTCTATCATTCATAGAAATTTCACAAGTTTGAGTCACAACTTCACCATTAACGGTAATTTTTGCATGAGTTGCGGATTGGTTTTGTGTTTGTACCGCCGCTGCAAACGCACTATTAGCACCAAATACCCCTAATGCTAATAAAGCTAAGATTGTTTTTTTCATTTTAAACATCCTATATAAAAACTTTAGAATAAATTTCATCCTAGATCGGATGACCACGTTTAAACCCGATTTTTTAGAGTAAAAACTAACCCATTCTAAAAAAAAAAAAAATGCAAGCTGTATAAATATCAGGGTGATTTGATGAATTTCTTTATTTTTCTAGATATTAAGACAAAAAAAAACGCTTGTAATATACACTACAAGCGTTTTTTATATTATGTCATATTAGTGTTTTATTCAGTAAAGCGTTTACTACATCACCGACACCGCTTTAATTTGAACATAAATATCTTGCCCAACAACAAAACGCAGTTCATTTTGCGCCCATTTACTGATACTTGCCCAAATCTTATGCCCTTCCACTAATACAGCAAGATCCACTCGAGAATCTTGTATCTCAATTTGTGTAATTTTGCCACGTAAAATATTACGAATGCTTGTTTGTTCTGGCTTTTGCAGTGTAATAGAAACATCTGAACTATAAATACAAACTCGCACTCGCTCGCCTACATTAGCGAGTACTTGATGAATCCAAAGTGCTTGTTCGCCTAGCGAAAGTGCGGTCATTTTATAAGGTGGATTATGCAAATGAACGGGCAAAGCAAGTACACTACTCTGTTCACTTTCCCCTTTCCAAGGGGCAAAAATAGAACTATTCCAAATTTTTTCTACGCTGTCATAGGCTTTCACAATGCCGTTTTCCATCAGCACAACGCGATCAGCTAAACGCAACAATTCGTCCAAGCTATGTGTAACATATAAAATCGGGATATTAATTTCTTTAGAAAGACGTTCCAAATATTGCATTAGCTCGCGTTTGCGGGGAACATCAAGGGCAGAAAGTGGTTCGTCCATCAGTAAAATGTCGGGCTCAGCCAATAATGCTCGACCAATTGCTACACGCTGCTTTTCACCACCAGAAAGCGTGAGCGGATAACGCTTTAATAAGTGAGTAATGCCGAGAAGATCGACAATATAATTAAAATCATCTTGCGAGACATTTTTCATGCCATAGCGCAAATTACCTTTCACGGTGTAGTGAGGAAATAAACGCGCATCTTGGAATACATAGCCAATTTTACGCAAGTGAGTCGGCAATGATTCTTGGCTTTCCATATCCACTAAAGTGCGGTCATTTAAACGGATGAATCCTTCGTCTGGTTGTATCAAACCACTGACGAGATTAATCAACGATGTTTTGCCTGAGCCAGACAAACCGAAAATAGCTGTCACACCTTGATCTGGCACTTGTATATTCGCTTGCAAGGCAAGTTGCCCGAGCTGTTTTTTCACATTAATCTGCAACATTTCCTTGTCCTAATTTTTTCTGCATTCGCTTGCTCAACCACTCTGACAATAGCAAAGAAATCAATGAAAGAATGATAGCAAATAAACATAAGCGAGCAGTTTGTTCTTCTGCGCTAGGTGTTTGAATAAAAGAATACATCGCAAGGGGAATGGTTTGAGTTTCGCCTGCAATGTTCGATACAAAGGTTATAGTCGCACCAAATTCTCCTAATGATCGCGCGAAACCAAGAACAAGCCCAGCTAAAACCCCAGGTAAAGAAAGTGGCAAGGTTATTGTAAAAAATACACGCCAAGCAGAAGCGCCCAATGTTTGTGCTGCTTGCTCCAATTTAATATCAATATTTTCTAAAGAAAGTCGAATCGCACGAACAACCAATGGAAAGGCAACCACTGCGGAGGAAAGCACCGCACCTTTCCAACTAAAACCAAAAGATAAGCCAAACCACTGATATAAATACTTGCCAATGAAACCATTGCGCCCCATTGCCACAAGCAATAGATAACCGATAACCACAGGAGGCAACACTAAAGGCAAATGAATTACGCCAGTAATCAGGGATTTGCCATAGAAGTTTTTGCGCGCTAAGAGCCACGCGACAAAAATGGCTAACGGCAAACTCCAAAGCATGGAACTAATAGCGACACTCAAACTTAAATTAATCGCTGAGATTTCCATTGGCGTCAAATTGAAAAATGAAAAAATTTGGGTAAGCAAAATGAATAGCCTCTGTTTAAATGTCTGATTGATGGGAAAAATCCCACATTTACGAGAGATATAATAACGCTAATAACAAAGGGCAGAAATATCTGCCCTTAATAAATGTTAAAATGCCACCTTATTTTGCAGAGAAACCATACCCTACAAGCACTTTCTTCGCTGCATCTGATTCTAAATATTTCAAGAAATCGCGAGAATCCGCATTATCATGACCTTTCACAATAGAAACAGGATAAACAACTGGTTTATGACTATCCGCTGGGAAAACCGCAACCGTTTTAACTTGTTGGCTAACTTTTGCATCAGTGCTGTACACAATACCGTAAGGTGCTTCTGCACGTTCAACTAAAGCTAATGCGCCACGCACATCTTTAGCACGCGCTAAACGATCTTGCACTTTATCCCATAAATTTAATTTGGTTAATGCTTCTTCTGCATATTGACCTGCTGGTACGTGCGCAGGATCGCCAACAGATAAATAGCTATCTTTTAATGCATTAATCCATTCGCCTTTTGCAATATCCACAGAATTTACCGCACTTTTTGCTGGTGCGATTAAGACTAAATCATTGCCCACTAAAACTTTTTCGGTTTCTTTCACCGTTAAATCTTTTTCAGAAAGATATTTCATCCATTTATTGCTTGCAGAGACAAAAATATCTGCTGGCGCGCCTTCTTCAATTTGTTTTGCTAAAGTTGAAGAAGACGCGAAAGAAAACACTACTTCATTTTTCGGATTTTGTTTTGCGTAATCTTTTGCTACTTGTTGTAAAGCATCTGTCATTGAAGCAGCTGCAAATACAGTCACTTTAGCGGATGCCGCAAAGGAAAATCCTAATCCTGCTATTAAAAGTGCGGTTGAAATTTTAGTTAATTTTTTCATAAATCATCTCCTATGATTGAACGTTATCTACTTAATTATATATTGAAATAAATAACAATCATATAGCAAAAGAAAAATTATTTAGTAAAATATATAACGCTTAGGCTTACCACTTAGGATTACTTAGGGACAGCAAAATGAAAAACACCGAAATTTTACTCACCATTAAACTTCAACAAGCACTTTTTATCGATCCAAAACGCGTGCGTTTACTAAAAGAAATTCAACAATGCGGTTCGATTAATCAAGCAGCGAAAAATGCAAAAGTGAGCTATAAAAGTGCGTGGGATCATTTAGAAGCGATGAATAAAATCAGCCCTCGCCCATTGCTTGAACGAAATACAGGTGGAAAAAATGGCGGAGGCACGGCGCTTACCACTTATGCCGAGCGCTTGCTACAACTTTATGATTTATTAGAACGTACGCAAGAACACGCTTTTCATATTCTACAAGATGAATCCGTACCGTTAGATAGTTTACTCACGGCAACTGCACGTTTTTCTTTACAAAGTAGCGCACGCAATCAATTTTTTGGACGAGTGGCACAACAGAGAATTATTGACGCCCGTTGTGTTGTGGATGTGAATGTGCAAGGATTACCAACGCCGTTGCAAGTTTCTATTACCACAAAAAGCTCGGCTCATTTGAAACTGATTACAGAAAAAGAAGTGATGCTGATGTTCAAAGCACCTTGGGTGAAAATTAGTGAAAAACCACTGGAGAATCAATCTAATCAGTTCCCTGTAAATATCAAATCACTCAATGAAGAAGAAGCCATCCTTCAATTTGCTGAAAGCGACATTGAATTTTGTGCCACAGTCCACCAGCCGCATCAATGGCAAATCGGACAACAAGTTTGGATTCATATTGATCAAGAGCAAATTATTTTAGCGACGCTGGGCTAATCCCAAAGTGCGGTAAATTCTGAAGGAAGATTTATCCTATAAAAAAACAGGCTTAATGCCTGTTTTTTCTTATTGAATAAAACCCAAAACTAATTAGAAAGATTTTTTACAATCAGCGTAATGCCATCCACACGTTCAACTTCAATCAATGCGCCAACCGTGAGATTATCTCCTTGAATACGCCAAGTTGTATCACCAAAAGCACCTCGACCAATTCCATTTGCGCCAAGATCTTGAACAATGCCTTGTTTACCAAGTAAGGCATGATCACGTTGATTTAATGTTGAATGAGATTGATCATGGCGATCTTTACCATGTTGATATTTCCACCAAATCACAGAAAGTATGCAAGCTAATAGCGCGTAAAAAATAGCAAGTGAGGCAAGAGAAAGGCTTGGAAAAAGAAATTGTACAAATGCCGTCACTAAAGCCGCTAATCCCCACCATAGCAAAAATATCCCTGGTGTAAGCACTTCACCAATAAGCAAAATAAAGCCTAAAATCAGCCAATGCCAAAGCGTCCAATTTATTAACCAATCCGCCATAGACTCTCCTATTTGTTGTAAGGGCTTTTTATTACAAAAGTGCGGTGATAAACGATTAAAAAAATCACCGCACTTTATCTAAATTAAGATTTTTTATCGCCCTTTAATAATTCTGCAATACCAGCAACAGAACCAATTAAATTGCCCGCTTCTAATGGCATAAGCACGACTTTACTGTTTCCTGAACTACCGATTTCTTTCAATGCTTCCGTGTATTTTTGAGCGATAAAGTAGTTAATTGCTTTGGTATCACCGCTGGTAATTGCTTCTGATACCATCTGCGTTGCTTTTGCTTCAGCTTCCGCGGCACGTTCTCGAGCTTCAGCTTGTAAAAAGGCTTCTTGTCGCTCCCCTTCCGCTTTTAAAATTCTAGCTTGTTTTTCACCTTCAGCACGGAGAATCTGAGCTTGGCGAATCCCTTCTGCCTCTAATACTTCAGCACGTTTATTTCGTTCCGCTTTCATTTGAGCATTCATTGAATCAATCAGTTCACGAGGCGGACGAACATCACGAATTTCAATACGCGTTACTTTAATCCCCCATGGATTTGTCGCTTCATCCACAATAGCCAATAATCGACTATTAATAGAATCACGTTGGGAAAGCATTTCATCAAGCTCCATCGAGCCAAGCACGGTTCGAATATTTGTCATGGTTAAATTGATGATAGCTTGTTCCAAATGGTTTACTTCATAAGCCGCACTTCGAGCATCAATCACTTGCACAAAACAAACCGCATCAATAGAAACATTGGCGTTATCTTTAGAAATCACTTCTTGTGAAGGAATGTCTAAAACTTGTTCCATCATATTAATTTTACGGCCAATACGATCAACAAAAGGCACCACTAAATTTAGCCCAGGCATTAATGTTCTTGTGTAACGACCGAAACGTTCGATTGTCCAGTTATAACCTTGTGGTACGGTTTTCACTGTAGAAAACAAAATTAATGCGACTAATATCACAAAAATTAATGTAGAAATCGCGAATCCATCAAGCATATTTTTCTCCTTTATTGGATAGATTGAATAAAAAGTCTATCAAATCCACCCGCACTTTTATAGCCTATTTTATATAAAATTAAGGCAATTTTGCTACCACTGCATAGCCTTCAATTAAGCCTTCCACTTCATAAGCCGCACCTGCAGTAATAAAAGCTGCCTCACCTTGTTTCAAAGAAAGTGCGGTCGTTTCTGAGCGTAAATTTAACCGGCCCTTCATCACCAATAAAATACTCGCACTTTGTGCTTTTAAATGATGAGTTTCGCCACATTCATATTGAATATTTTGCAAAGCGAAATCTTGCGCAGGCGTAGCATAAGTAAATATACGCGCGTCTTGAGGTGCTGACGGGATAATTTTAGGCTCTACTTCACGACAATCTACAATTTTAAGCAATTCTGGAATATCCACATATTTAGGCGTTAAACCACCGCGAATCACATTATCTGAACAAGCCATCAGTTCGATATTTTGCCCACGTAAATAAGCGTGCGGAATGCCAGCATCTTGGTAAATTCCCTCACCTTTTTTGAGATGAACAATATTAAACAAATAGAAGCAGATTAAACCAGCATCTAATTTATCTAAAGAAATATTCATTGCATCAATGGTGTAAAGCACCCAATAATCTGGATTAGCTAAATCAAGACTATTAGCCTCATAAGCTGCTTGATTCTCTAACAGAATTGGGTAAAGCCATTGATGTAGCTGAGCTTGTTCTGCTTGCATAATATCGGCATAAAAAGCATGTAAATCTTGTTCATGCAATTTTTTTACAAGCCGGACTAAAGATGAGCGTACCTCTAAAGTTTCGATAATATCCGATTTATTTTTAAAACCATGCAACAACCAGAAATCAGATAAAGCAATCATCATTTCAGGTTTATGATTGTTATCTTTATAAGTCCGTGTTGATGCTTTTAAATCAATGCCTTTCGCATTTTCTTCCGCAAAACCTATTTCAGCTTGCGTTTTTGTTGGATGAAGTTGAATAGAAAGGGGTTGGGCAACATCAAGAATTTTTAATAAATACGGTAATTCATCACCAAAACTTGCTCGGCTTTGTGCGCCAAGTGCGGTAGGATTTTTCTGTAAAAATTCAGTAAGTAATACATTTTTACCATCGACTTCAATGGTTGAAGACGCAGAATTATGGGCGCCCAACCACCATTCAGCATAATATTGATTTTCTTCTGCAGGAATATTCAGTAATTGAGGAATATATTGATGCCCTCCCCATACGTAATTTTGGAGTGAGCCAGTAAGTTTATAGATCATTGTTTATTTCCATTTTAACTAACGTAATTTTTTACTGTGTAACCGTGGGTAGGTATACCCACGGTTAATTATAGTTGTTCCTCTTTGAGGAACCTTACACTACCCCAACGGGGTAGCACTTAAATTAGCCTAGGGTATACTTACCCTAAGATTTTCTTCTGCTGAAATTTATTTTTTACCGTGGGTAAGTATACCCACGGTTAGTTATAGTTGTTCCTCTTTGAGGAACCTTACACTACCCCAACGGGGTAGCACTTAAATTAGCCTAGGGTATACTTACCCTAGGTAACTATAATAAATAAAAAATCCGCACAAAGGCGGACTTTTTTATCGTAAACAAATTATTTTTTTAAGGCTAATACCACTGACTCTCCAGCAACCACTTCACCTGATTTTTTCACTATGCAAGAAATTTCATCCATATTTGAAATCACGATTGGTGTTAATACAGATTTTGCTTTTGATTCTAATAAAGGAAGATCAAATTCAATCACGGTATCACCACGCTTAACAGATTGGCCTTCTTGCGCAATACGAGTAAAGCCTTCACCTTTCAGCTCAACGGTATCAATACCAAAGTGTACAAATAATTCTACACCTTCTTTTGATTCCATTGAGAAAGCATGGTTGGTTTCAAAAATTTTACCAATCACACCATCCACTGGCGCAACGATTTTGTTACCGGTAGGACGAATAGCAACACCATCACCCACGATTTTTTCAGAAAAAACCACATCTGGAACATCTTCAATATTAACAATCTCACCAGAGATAGGTGCATAAATTTCAACTTCCACAGATTTGTTTTCTTTTGAACCGAATAACTTGTCAAATAAGCCCATTTTAATCTCCTATCAATTCATAGATGGCTGTTATTTTAACGTAAAATCAAATACTTTTGTTTAATTTAATGCATTTTCCGCCAAAAATTCTTCGATTAACTGCTCAATTTCCGAAGCGGTCGGTTTTTGTAATGCGGCATTAGCAAGTGCTTTTGCATCTTGGAAATTCACATTACGGATTAATTTTTTAATTCGAGGTACAGAAATAGCACTCATACTAAATTCATCTAATCCCATACCAAGTAACAATAAGGTTGCACGTTCATCACCGGCTAATTCACCGCACATTCCCGTCCATTTACCCTCTGCGTGAGAAGCATCAATTACTTGTTTTATTAAACCAAGCACAGATGGCTGCATAGGATTGTAGAGATGCGAAATTAACTCATTACCTCGATCCACCGCCAAAGTATATTGGGTTAAATCGTTAGTACCGATACTGAAGAAATCCACTTCTTTTGCTAAGAATTTTGCATTTACGGCAGCAGACGGCGTTTCAACCATGACACCCACTTGGATATGCTCATCGAAAGCTTTGCCTTCTGCACGTAATTCCGCTTTTAATGTTTCAATAACCGCTTTTAATTCTCGAATTTCTTCTACAGAAATAATCATCGGGAACATCACCGCCAATTTACCAAACGCTGAAGCACGCAACACCGCGCGTAATTGTGCATTTAAAATTTCACGGCGATCTAACGCAATGCGAATCGCACGCCATCCCAAGAATGGATTCATTTCTTTTGGTAAATCTAAATATGGAAGCTCTTTATCGCCACCAATATCCATAGTACGAAGCACGGTTAAACGCCCGTTCATTGCTTCTACCACTTCTTTATAGGCAATGAATTGTTCTTCTTCTGTCGGAAGCTGTTCACGATCCATAAATAAGAATTCAGTTCGGTACAAACCAATACCTTCCGCACCATTGCGATCAGCCCCTTCACAATCACGGATTGTCCCGATATTCGCGACCACATCAACTTTATGTCCATCCAAGGTGATTGCGGGGAGATCTTTTAATTTAGCTAACTCTGCTTTTTCCTCAGAAATTTTAGCTTCAAGTGTTTTTAATTCATCAATCTGAGATTGTGTTGGATTGATATAAACTTGATTATTTATCGCATCTAAAATTAAGTAATCACCTGTATTGACTAATTCGGTCACATTATTTGAGCCTACAATCGCTGGTAATTCTAAAGAACGCGCCATAATAGAAGTATGAGACGTTCTACCACCAATATCAGTGACAACCCCTAATACTTTTTCAAGATTAAGTTGAGCAGTTTCTGATGGAGTCAAATCATAAGCAACAAGAATTGATTCTTCTTGAATATCGCCAAGATCTACTATGTACATGCCCAAAATATTTTTAACTAAACGGTTAGCAATATCCCGAATATCGCCTGCACGTTCTTTCAAATATTCATCATCAATTTCAGATAACATTGTCACTTGTTGATCTAAAATTTTACTCGCCGCAACGCCTGCATTCACTTTATTTGAACGAAGATAATCAAGAATTTCTTCTTCTAATTCTTCATCCTCAAGAATCATCAAGTGGCCTTCAAAGATCGCGGCTTTTTCCTCGCCTAAAGAAATTAATGCGCGCTCTCTGATTGAATTAAGTTGTTCCACCGCCAATGCACGACCTTCATAAAATCGAGCGACTTCTGCGTCAATTTGATCATCAGTAATTTTTTGTGTATCAAGAACAATCTTTTCTTCTTTAAGAACAAGTGCCTTACCAAAGGCAATACCTGGGGATGCGAGAATGCCAGAAATCATAGATACCTTCCGAAATAATTAAAAAAGAGATAGATAAACAATAGCCATAAAATTTCTCAATTTTATGGCTAAGTAAGAATTATTCTAAAGTTGGAATCAAAGCGACTAAATGCTCAACAGCCTGTTGCTCATCTTCGCCTTCAGCAGAAATGGTGATTACCGTACCCTGTGTTAAACCTAGCGTTTGTAGCTTAAACAAACTTTTTGCACTTGCGCTCTTACCAGCAGATGTTACTGTGATATCGGAAGAAAATGCTTTGGCTTCTTTCACAAATTGTGCTGCAGGACGAGTGTGTAAACCGTTTGGCGCGGTGATTTCAACATCTTTTGAGTACATAATGCTACCTCTCTACTAAATAATAGTTAAAAAAATACAAAGATAAAATTCGCCTCAGTATCCTTGTTCAAAAGCAAATAATCAAGAATAAACACTAAAAAAATTGAATTAGATCATAAAAAAACGCAGGATTTGTTTATTTATCATCCAGCTTGCGCAATCGTTAAACTGCTGAAAAATGACGCTGTGATTTTGTTTCACTTAAACTTTCAATTAATCGGTGATAATTATCATAACGCACTGGCGAAATTTTCCCTTGCTCGACTGCTTCACGCAATGCACACCCAGGATCGCTCAAATGTTTACAATCACGGAATTTACAGGTGCCCAAAACATATTGAAACTCTCGATACCCTTTTGTGATTTGCTCGGCATCTAAATGCCAAAGCCCAAATTCTCTAATTCCTGGTGAATCAATTAAATTACCGCCTTGTGGCAAATGGTAAAGACGCGATGATGTCGTCGTATGCTGCCCTAGCCCTGATGTTTCGCTCACATCCCCTACTTGAGCGTTTACGGTAGGCAAAATATGATTAATTAAACTCGATTTACCAACACCAGATTGCCCAACAAAAATCGCCGTGCCTTGTGCCAAAAGTGCGGTCAATTTTTCCATATTTTCACCGCTCTTTGCTGAAATCATTAAAATTTCATAGCCAATATCTTGGTAAATTTTAAGTTGTTCTTCAATTTCTTGACGCTGTTCCTGCGTCAATAAATCCACTTTATTCAAAACAATGAGAGGCGTAATTCCCGCGATTTCACACACAACAAGATAACGATCGATAATATTTAAGGAAAGCGTTGGCAACACCGCTGATACAATAATAATACGATCAATATTCGCCACAATGGGTTTCAAACCATCATAATAGTCAGGGCGGGAAATTTCATTTTCTCGAGGGTGAATCGCTTCAATCACGCCACTCACACCTTGTAATTGTTCATTGCCTTTACGCCAAACGACTTTATCTCCCACCACCAAACTCGACAAGGTACGACGCAAATTACAACGATAAATTTCGCCTTGTTCATTTTCGACATCAGCATGAATCGAATAACGCGTGACCACAACCCCTTCTTGTGATTCGCCAAGCATTTCATCTGACCATTCAATCTCTTTCTTCTTATGGCGATGTAATGTTTTCGCATTATTCGATTGAATTCTTCTGGTTTGGTTCTGAGTTAATTTACGTTTAGCCATAAAAGTGCGGTCGTTTTTTCCCTTGTTTTTGGTAAAATGAAAAAAATTTTTGCATAGGATACCTGATATTATGCCATTCGATAAACAAAATCTTATTTGGATTGATTTAGAAATGACCGGTTTAGATCCGGAAAAAGAACGTATTATTGAAATTGCCACTATCGTAACAGATAAAAATTTAAATATTTTGGCAGAGGGCCCAGTATTAGCCGTTCATCAGTCAGATGAATTACTCAATAAAATGAATGATTGGTGCCAAAAAACACATAGTGAAAACGGCTTAATTGAACGCGTAAAAGGCAGCAAACTTACCGAACGTGCAGCAGAATTACAAACCTTAGACTTTTTAAAAAAATGGGTTCCCAAAGGTGCATCGCCAATTTGCGGTAACAGCATTGCCCAAGATAAACGCTTCTTAGTGAAATATATGCCTGATTTAGCCGATTATTTTCATTATCGTCATTTAGACGTAAGTACGTTAAAAGAACTTGCTGCACGTTGGAAACCTGAAATTTTAGAAGGATTTAAAAAAGATAATACGCATTTGGCGCTAGATGACATTCGAGAATCGATTAAAGAGCTGGCTTATTATCGCGAACATTTTATGAAACTAGATTGACGAAAACTTCAACAAAAAATTTCTTTTTATGAAATTGCCCTTGCAAGCCCTAAAAATATTTGTATAATGCGACCTCATTCACTGATGTGAACTGCGGGAATAGCTCAGTTGGTAGAGCACAACCTTGCCAAGGTTGGGGTCGCGAGTTCGAGCCTCGTTTCCCGCTCCAATTTCACATTATAGAAGCATTATTGCGGGAATAGCTCAGTTGGTAGAGCACGACCTTGCCAAGGTCGGGGTCGCGAGTTCGAGCCTCGTTTCCCGCTCCAAATTTCAATCCCTAGCCAAAAGGCTGGGGATTTTTTCTATCTGTAAGAATAGATCGTCAAAATGTTAAAAAGTGCGGTGAATTTTCTCAAAAATAAAGGCTTGTGATTTAATAACACAAGCCTTTATTTTTTATGCTTTCTTCAATCGTTTTGCGCGACGTTTCATTCTTCTTACCCAACGAGTTATTCGCCATGCACGCGTAATTGAATAGACATAAAGGAAAAATAAAATGAAAAAGCCGACAAACATCGCCCACTCATTCACATAATAAATTTCCCCTAAAATACCGATAGTTGCACAAACTGCCGAAACAAACGTAATCAATAAAAAGGCTTGTCTTGATGTTAAACCAGCTCTCACCATTAAATGATGAACGTGTAAACGATCTGGACGAAATGGGCTTTTACCTTTACGTACACGGCGATAAATAATTGCAACCATATCAATCAAAGGAATCGCAATAATCCAAAGTGCGGTTACTGGATTCATCGGATGCCCTTTTCCTTGCGTACTCAATAACAAAATCCAAATAATGGTAAAGCCAATTAATGTACTCCCCGCATCGCCCATAAACACCTTATATTTAGCCCCAAATGGAATCCCTAGATTTAGCATCAAATAAGGTAAAATCGATACGATTAAAGCAAAACTCCAGTGCGCCATATCCATTTGTCCATCTCGATACATTAAAATACCAATCGCCACAAAAGAAACACAAGAAAGCCCACCGAGCAATCCATCAATACCATCAATCATATTAAAGGCATTAATAATCGCAATAGTAGCAAATACAGTGATAATCAGCCCAATAGACCCCAGCGTTAATTGAAAAGGCCCTAAAATTTGACCAAGATGATCAAGATACACATTCCCAAGATCGATCATTAAAATCGCCAATATTGCTTGAATGCCTGCTCTTAAAAAAGGGCTAATATCAAAGCGATCATCTAAAATCCCAATCGCCAATAAAACAAAAATACTGAACAAATAGAGATACGGTAATCGAAGTTGATCCCATACCATCAGGTAATAGCAAAGATTACCAACAAAAAGCGACACGCCACCAATTAACGGAATTGCACCTTGATGACGTTTACGATAGTTTGGCTTATCAACTAATCCAATCCAATTGGCAACGGGTCGCATCACAATCAATGTTAAAAACGCGCCAAAAAAAGTAACAAAAATACTCAACATAATGTGATCCTAAAAAATTTTTGCAAAGGATAACATAAGGCAAATTTACCTAAAAATATATTTTTCAAGAACCACTATTTTTCACTTCAACACCCGTATTTTTATAAAAAAATGCGGTCAAAATTGACCGCACTTTTACTCTTATCCTTTATTTTACCAGTGGAATCCTACACTTCCCCCCGCATTCACATCACTTCGGCTATTGACACTCGCTCCCAATTTAACCTCAATTTTGTTATTGGTTAAACGTCTGCCATAACCGACCGCTAATGCGTGTTCGCCTTTATAAGTGCCTACTGCCACAGAAACCGCAGACTCTCCAGCAAAATTTCCCCCTTGCAAGAAAGCAATCGCTGTCGCACCCGCAATCCCTGCCCGCAAATCTTTGTTCATTTTTTGCATATTGCGATCGAGTTGTTGAATAGATTGCTGATCTTTACGGATTTGCGCTTTCAAACTATCGTGTTCAGTACGAAGCTGTTGTAACTCTGCTTTACTCGCTCCGCTACTTAACATCTCAGCAAATTCAGTTTCGGATTTCCCATGGTTAGCAGGCAGTTCTTTCCAACTTTCATAAGCAGATTTTCCTTTCTCGCCTTGAAGACCTTGTTCTCCTTGATCGCCTTTCTCGCCTTTAAGACCTCGTTCTCCTTGAAGACCTCTTTCTCCTCGTTCTCCTTGAAGCCCTCGCTCTCCTTGTTCGCCTTGTTCGCCTTGTTCGCCTTTTAATTCAGGCATTTGCTTAATGGCTTCTTTATCTAATGAAACAACGGTTTTTCCATCTTTTTCTTCTGCTTTCAAACCGCCTTCAAAAGTATAAAGTTTTGTAAAAAACGTTTTAAAGTTATCTTCTGTAAAAATGGTTTTACCGCTAGCCTTTAACACACCATCATCAGCGGTAAGTGAAACGGTTTTATCGCCATCTCCCAATGTAACACCAGTAAAACTTGGGGATTTCAACATTCCAATACGCAATACGCCACTATCGTTAAATGTCACTAAATTATCAGAAGTGTACTTTGCTTTATTATCATCGTTATAAACCAAACCACTTTTGCCCTGAATCTGCAAAATATTACCAATTTCTGTTTTAATTAGTTTATTTTGGGTGCTATCTTTAGTTTTATCATAATCATTCCCTGCAAATTGTAGACCTGCGTTTTTTAATGATTTTAATTGAGCCACGTTCACTGCATCGGTGTCTTTTGTCCCTGCAGCAAGGTTATTTAATTGGCGAGTAATTCCTTCTTCTTCATCGCCGAGAGAAACTGCCGCAGCAGTAGAAAGCCAAGTGCTAACTTCTTTACGTTTGGCTTTCAATTCGGCTTGTTTCGCTTCATAGCTACGTTTCGCTTCATTAGCTTGTGCTTCTGCTGTTGCACTATCTACTGTAGGTGCGGTGCTAAGCCCTATATTCAGCAAACCTAATGATTTAAATAATTCAGCTTGTTTTGCATCTTTATAAGTTTTTTCTTTGGTTTCGTAATCTTGTTTAGCGGCTTGTAATTCGGTTAGTAACTGTGCTTCAACAGCTTTAAAAGTATCAATTTTAGTTTGAATTTCATTATCAGTTAATCCATTACCTGTTTGTAACTTATCCACCTGTGCAGTCGAAGTACTCCCCAATGCCACCCCATTTGAAATCGAACTCTTGGCTCCTTCGCCTAAAGCAACAGAACCTGCTGCATTTTCCGCTTTAGCACTATTTCCTAATACTACAGCCCCTGCAGAAGTTGTCGCTGAAGCGTGATCGCCACCAACAAAAGCACTATCAGATTTTGTTGCGTTAGATTCATTCCCTAAAACCACCGCACTTTTTGATTGATCTGCTTTTGCACTACTACCCGATACAATCGCATCATCAGATTTTGTTGCTTTTGCTAATACGCCATTAACAATCGAATAATTTGAACTTGTTGCATTAGCTCGATCCCCTTGCACAATTGCACGCTTTGATTGATCTGCATTTGCCTTAAAGCCACTTACAATCGCTTTTTCTGAATTTTTTGCTTTGGCTGTATCTCCTAATACTAAAGCACTTTCTGATGAACTAACGGTTGCATTTACACCTGTGGCAATCGCATTTTTTGATGAACTAATGGTTACATTTGAACCAGTTGCAATTGCTCTGTGAGAGCCTGTTATATTAGCTCCAACCCCCACTACTACAGTGTTATCAGAATTAACAGATGTTGCGTTATAACCACCAATAAAGGCATTAGAAGATTTATTAGAAGTTGCTTTCCAGCCTATTGCAACGGAATTTTGAGAATCTGTTACATTAACATCTAAGCCTAAAGCCACTATTTTTCCAGATTTTTCTACTTTTGCATTAGTTCCTGCGGCTAAACTATACTCAGAATTAAGAACCTTGGCATTCTTACCTAAGGCTATTGAGTATGGAGATACTGTTACATTAGCATTTGCCCCCACAGCTATTGATGCAGCAGGATTATTAGTTGTCATATCCTTTGGGTGTGTATATTTCGTATCTGAATCTTTAACTAACGCATTAGGACCAATAGCAATACTTAACCGAGAATTCTCAATTTTAGCGTCATTATTTTGAGCTGTTCCGCTAGCTGTTACATCAGTATCATTGGTAATTTTTACATATTTTGTTAAATCACTTGTGGTGTCAGCAAGGGCGAGATGGGGCAGGCTTAGAGCATAAATACCTGCAATAAATGAAAATAATTGATGTGGACGAGTTAAAAGTCGATTACTATTTGCTTGCTTGCTTGCTTGCTTGCTTGCTTGCTTGCTTGCTTGCTTGCTTGCTTGCTTGCTTGCTTGCTTGCTTCGATTTTCATAATAAATTTTCCTGTGTCAAGTAAAAATAAGGTTGCGAATTCTAACATAAAACTGAATAAAAAATGTGTTTTAATTCACTTTTTATTTCTATTCATTAAAAGAAACCTTTGCTTTGTTATTTTATATCATTGATAAAATAGAGATATTTACCTAATTTGCTGAATAATAACACGGTTCAATCTTTCCCTTTCCTCTCTCGCAAGTGCTTTACCAAATCGGTTCGTCAAAATAAAAAAATCCTCCGCTTTCTCGCCCACAGTGGTAATTTTTGCATTCAATAAATTGAGATTTAACTCACTGAAAATCTGGCTCACTTGGGCTAATAAACCCGGTTTATCCAACGCAACCAGTTCCATTTCAGTATGCTCTTTTTTGTTTTCATGTAAAAAACGCACATCGGTTTTTACAGTGAAATGTTGAAGCTGACGATTCGGCGTAATAGAAAGTGCGGGCAATTTTTCGCTTTGAAGGGCTACTGTTAGAGCTTGCTCTAATTCTCGGCGACGATCAAATTCAACCAATTCTCCGTTAAGTTCTGTGATGATAAAGCTATCAAAAACATAACCATCTTGTGTCGTAATAATCTGCGCATCGTGGATACTGAATTTTTTTACCCCAATGGTACTCACCACTTTATTAAATAAGTGCGGTTGATCTTGGCAATAAATAAACACTTCCGTGCCGCCAAGTGAAAAGCGATTACTAATTTTCACTAATAATGATTCAGCGAAATCCACTAGCAAACTAGTATGCCACGCGATTTGTTTTGGCGTATTACGCACAAAATAATCTTCAGGACAACGAGCCCATAATTGCTCAATTGAGATTGGCGTAATATCGGAATAATCCTGCGTTAAAATTTGTTGTGCAAGTTTTCGGTTTTCTGCCGATTTTTCTGAGTAATCAAGCAATTCTTTCATGCCTTGTGCAAATTGCTGTTCGGTAAATTCATATAAAGAGGCAAAAAGCGAACGTTTCCAGCTATTCCATAAATTGCTGTTGGTAGCACAAATATCCGCCACCGTTAAACAGGTGAGATAATCTAATCGAACTTGATTTTGCACGGCTTCCGCAAAATTCATGACGACTTCAGGATCATGAATATCACGACGTTGCGCCGTAATTGACATCAGCAAATGGGATTTTACGAGCCAAGCAAGGGTATCAATTTCTCGACGATCTAAACCATGTAATTGCGCAAAGTCTGCCATATCTTCTGCGCCAAGCTCTGCGTGATCGCCGCCCCGCCCTTTTGCAATATCGTGGAATAACGCCGCAATATAAAGCAAAGTGCGGTCAGAAAGTTGACTAAAAATTCGATGGGCAATGGGATGTTCTTGCGCACTTTCCTGTGACAGAAAACTTTCCAATTTCAACATCACGCGTAATGTATGCTCATCCACCGTATAAATATGGAACAAATCAAATTGCATTAAGCCCTCAATGGCTTGCCATTGAGGAAGATACGCAGTTAATACGCCATATTGGTGCATCGGCATAAACGCACGCTTAATTGCATTAGGTTGATTAAACAAACGTAGAAATTTTTCTCGAGCTGCAGGAATTTCGCATAATTTTTGTGGTAATTGCTCTAAGGAAATTTGTAATTGACGCAAGGTATCAGAATGAATATTGGCCTGTTCGTACTGCGTTAAATAAAAGAATAGATCTAACATTCGCTCTGGTTTTTCTTGAAAAACACGACTATTACGCAAACATAAACATTGATTAATCAGTTGAAAATCATCGTCTAATTGGTCAATCACAGTAGCCTGATTTGATGAAAGCACATTTTCTCGATAATGCTGAATCAACAAATTACTAATAAGCGAAATTCGGTGCAATGCCTGAAAAAAACATTTCATCATTTTTTCCACAGCTTGATTGCCTTCCCCTAGAAAGCCCAACAATTCACTAACTTTAATTTGGCGATCAAACAACAGACGATTATCGTAACGTTTCAAAATCAAATGCAAAGCGAACCGCACTTTAAATAAAAATGCACGACTTTCTTGTAGTTGCTGATATTCTTGAGGATAAATAAAACCACTTTGTAAAATGGCTTCAAGGGTCAAAGCCCCCGAATGGCGCAACGCCACCCAATACAACAAATGCAAATCACGCAAACCACCAGGACTGTACTTAATATCTGGCTCAAGGTTATAAGCCGTATTGTGATAACGCTGATAACGTTCTATTTGCTCTTGCACTTTGGCATTTAAAAAATCTTCTTTCGACCAAAAATCAGCACGTTTTACCAATTCATTTAGCGCATCAAAGTGCGGTCGATTTCCAGCAAGAAATCTGGCTTCTAATAAATTGGTGGCAATCGTAATATCTTGTTTTCCTTCCGATTCGCATTGTGCTAAGGTTCGAACACTATTTCCCACCTCAAAACCGCAATCCCATAAAAACTGGATAAGTTGAGTAATTTTTTCTTCAATCTCAGGGCTTGGGGTTTGCTCGACTAAAATCAAAAAATCTAAATCCGACAAAGGAAACATCTCACGCCGTCCATAACCGCCCACAGCAATTAAAGAAATGCCTTGCTGTTCACTTAATCCCATTTCCTGCCAAAGTTGAATCAATAAGGCATCATAAAAATCACAGCGATTTTCAATAAGCTCAAAAATGGAATAACGAGAAAAATTCTCTAGCTCAAATTGCTTGAGATTTTCTCGCTCAATTTTGACCGCACTTGGCGTTAAAGGAGAAGATAGTGTCGGAGAAAACAGCATATTAATTGCCTTTTGTTAAATTGAAGTCGTTTTATTATAAAGAAAAACAAAAAGGGCGTATATCTACGCCCTTATCTTATAATTTAATGTCAATTACACATTCACCATAATCCGTGAAATTCGACCCTCTGCAATTTCTTCATCACGAATAGTCATTACTTCACAACCAGTTTCGGTGACAACAAGTTGATGTTCGTATTGTGCTGAATGGCTGCGATCTTTGGTTTTTACTGTCCAACCATCTCCCATCACGCGCACTTCTTTTTTGCCCGCGTTAATCATTGGCTCAATGGTAAACACCATACCTGGTTTTAAAATCACACCGCCATCATCTGCGTAATAATGCAATACTTGAGGTTCGCAGTGAAACTCTGTACCGACACCATGTCCGCAATATTCACGCACAACACTGAAAGTTTGACTTTCTGTATATTTTTGCACAGCTTTACCTACTTCATTTAAACGAATACCCGGTTTTACTGTGCGCAATCCCACGTATAGGGCTTCTTGTGCCGCTTCCACTAATTTTTTACTACGAATATTCGTTTCTCCGCCCACGATATACATTTTTGAGTTATCACCAAAATAACCGTCTTTAATCACCGTGACATCAATATTCACAATATCGCCATTTTTAAGCACTTTATCGTCACTTGGAATACCGTGACAGACGACTTCGTTAATGGAAATACAGGTAGCCTTTGGGAAACCGTGATAATTCAAACAAGCGGGAATAACTTTTTGTTCATTCACCATATATTCATGGCAAATTCGATCAAGTTCACCCGTAGTTACCCCTGCTTTTACGTAAGGTTCAATCATCACCAGCACATCCGAAGCCAATTTGCAGGCCTCACGTAGTTTTACAATTTCTTTTTCTGTTCTAATTGGAATAGCCATTTTATTTCACCTTTTTTGAAAAAAATTTTGCCAGATTATAGCACGATTTCTAGGAAAAAACTGGATTACACTTGAATGGAGTAAATGGTTATTAGATAATAACGAAATTCAAATTTTCGGGAAGCGGGAAATAATTATGACAGATAACATTGCAGTACCATTGACATTTACTGATGCAGCAGCGAATAAAGTAAAAAGTTTAATCAGCGAAGAAGAAAATACTAATTTGAAATTACGCGTGTATATCACGGGTGGTGGCTGTAGCGGTTTCCAATATGGTTTTACTTTTGATGAAAAAGTGAATGAAGGCGATTTAACGATTGAAAAATCAGGGGTTCAACTTGTGATTGACCCGATGAGTTTACAGTATTTAATCGGTGGTACCGTTGATTACACAGAAGGTTTAGAAGGTTCACGCTTTACTGTAAATAATCCAAATGCTACCAGCACTTGTGGCTGTGGTTCATCCTTTAGTATCTAAGATGGATTTTCAATTTACACATTATCAAGGCAATGTATCCGTAAAATGTTCGATGGAACACATTGCCCTTGCTAACTGGTTCAATACAGAAGTGCGGTCAAATCCAAAAGCGATTTTGACCGCACTTTCTACTGCGCAATCACTCTCTGAAAATCAAGAAGAGATCTTAATCGGCGCAGAATATACATTGTTTTTAGATACTGATGAAGTAATGGTACGAGCGAATAATCTCGCCATTGAAACAGATGAAATTCTGGAAGACGATTTTCATTATTATGATGAAGAAAGCATTGCTTTTTGTGGCACACAAGATTTTATCCATTTCCTTGAAGCTTATGTTGATTTTATCTCTTAACCGACTATGACCACCGAAAACGTTCCAAAAAATCCCGAAGAAAAAACACCGAAAAAACGCTGTTCTTTCAGAAACTTTCTATTAAAAGTCGCGTTTACTGGTGCGGTATTAACCGTATTTTATGGCGGATATTTAGATTGGCAAATCCGTTCGAAAATGGACGGGCAAATTTGGCGTCTGCCTGCTGAAGTGTATAGTCGCATTGAAAGTGTGAAAATTTCAGATAATCTCGCTTTCGATGAAGTGATTCAAATTTTATTAGATAACGAATATCGCCAAACGACCATGGTAGCCGCACCGGGTGATTTCAAATTGGAAGATGATACCATTGTAGTTCTTCGCCGCGCTTTTCCTTTCCCCGATAAAGCAGAACCACAGCGAGTTTTGCGCTTGCGTTTTAACAATAATAAGTTATCTCGCATTGAAGATTTAGTCACAGTCAAAACTGTTGATGAATTTCGTCTTGCGCCAAAGTTGATTGCGATGTTGCAATCAGACAACGAAGATCGTTTAGCCATTCCTTTGCAAAATTACCCCCGTTTATTAATTGATACATTAATTTTAACGGAAGATCGCCGCTTTTATGAACATAATGGCATTAATCCAGTGGGGATTTTCCGCGCATTAATTGCCAATATTCGAGCAGGTCAAACTGTACAAGGCGGCAGTACGCTCACTCAACAGTTAGTAAAAAATTTATTTTTATCGCGCGAACGCACCATTACACGCAAAGCCAACGAAGCCTTGATGTCATTGGTATTAGATTGGCGTTACGATAAAAACCGTATTCTCGAAACCTATCTCAATGAAATTTATCTCGGGCAAAATGGCGATACGCAAATTCACGGTTTTGAATTAGCTAGCCAATTTTATTTTGGTCGTTCGATTCGTGAAATTAGCTTAGATCAAATTGCCCTTTTAGTTGGTATGGTCAAAGGGCCTTCACTTTATAATCCGTGGCGAAATCCACAAAACGCGCTCGAACGTCGCAACATTGTTTTAAAGCTCATGCTTGAGCATAAAATGATCGGCGATGAACTTTATCAATTATTAAGTCAGCGGCCTTTAGGCGTACAAAAAAAAGGGCAAATCTCGCGTAAATATCCTGCGTTTATTCAAACTTTACAAGCAGATTTACGCCGTGAACTGGGCGAACATAAAATATCTAGTTTACTTGGTGCACGGATTTTCACTACAATGGATTTAAAACAACAATCTCAAGCAGAAAATGCAGTGGTGAACACAGTTTCACAACTACAACTGAAAACTAAAAATCCATATTTAGAAGGCGCCATGATTGTTGCGGATTACCGCGTAGGTGAAATTCGTGCCGTGGTTGGCGGTTTGCAAACGCAATATGCAGGCTTTAATCGTGCATTAATGGCAAAACGTCAGATTGGTTCTTTAGTAAAACCATCGATTTATTTGACCGCACTTTCTAATCCAGAACAGTTCCGTTTAAATACCCCAATTAATAACCAGCCAATTACGATTAATGTCAAAGGTAGCCCGCCGTGGCAGCCACGCAACTATGACAAAAAATATAGCGGTTCGGTAATGTTAATGGATGCCTTAGCCCGTTCTTTAAATATTCCGACAGTGAATATTGGAATGAAAGTCGGCTTGAGTAAAATTATTAACACACAAAAAGCGATGGGCTGGGATAATGTGGAAATTCCTAAAGTGCCTGCGATGTTGCTCGGTTCTTATACCATCTCGCCTTATGATGTCACAAAACTTTATCAAACTATTGCCAATCAAGGGGGGCGAATTTCGCTCACAACCGTAGATAGCATTACTGATCGTCAAGGTAACCTAATTTTTCAACACGATAAAAGCGTAAAACAAGTGGTGCCACAAGAAGCGGCATTCCAAACATTATTTGCAATGCAACAAACTGTTGAACGAGGCACTGCACGTAGTTTGCAAAAAGATTACGCTGATTTACATTTAGCAGGCAAAACAGGCACAACCAATGAAGCTCGCGATACGTGGTTTGTGGGAATTGACGGAAAAAATATCAGCACAGTTTGGCTTGGTCGCGATGATAATGGCGAAACCAAACTCACTGGTGCTTCTGGTGCATTGCAAATTTATAAAGATTATTTAAGCCGTACGAATATTGAAAAATTAGCAATTAAGCCTCCTGCAACAGTGAAATGGGTGGGGATAAATCAATACGGTGGCTGGGATTGCGAGAGTTATCGAACAATTCCTGTTTGGCTAAATAATGGTCAGAATTTCTGTGGCGAAATAGCCTCTCCGTCTTTTACGCCAACTGAAACAGAAACTGAAACAGAAACAGAAACAGAAACAGAAACAACTACACCACCACAAGAAAGTCTGTGGGACGTATTGGATAATCCCAATCCACCCGCTCAATAATTAATAGGATTTACTAAATTTCCAATAATAAACATTTTGCCCCCTATACTTCCCCTGAAATTTCAGGGATTTTTATTTCTTTTTAAAAATAGTCAAACGTTTGCTTTATTTGATTTAAAAGTGCGGTACAATACGCGCCAGTTTTTACTTTCATACAGGTGCAAAACGATGACACAACAACTCCCCACTTTAAGTCTAAAAAAAATCTATTCAGGTAAAGTACGTGATCTCTATGAAATCGATGATAAACGCATGCTAATGGTTGCTTCTGACCGCTTATCCGCGTTTGATGTTATTTTAGATGATCCCATTCCACGAAAAGGCGAAATCCTGACACAAATTTCCAATTTTTGGTTTAACAAACTTGCTCACATTATGCCGAATCATTTCACTGGCGAGAGTGTTTATGATGTGTTACCAAAAGAAGAAGCTGATTTAATCAAAGATCGCGCTGTAGTGTGTAAACGTTTGAATCCCATTAAAATTGAATCTATCGTACGTGGCTATTTAACTGGCAGTGGTTTAAAAGATTACAAACAAACTGGAACCATCTGCGGATTAAAATTACCTGAAGGCTTAGTTGAAGCCAGTAAATTACCAGAACCTATTTTCACCCCATCAAGTAAAGAAGCCGTCGGCAATCACGATATAAATATCAGCTATGCAGAATGTGAAAAACTCATCGGGGCTGATTTAGCCGCACAAGTAAAAGAAAAAGCTATCGCACTTTATACTGCTGCTGCAGAATATGCACTGACTAAAGGTATTATTATTTGCGACACAAAATTTGAATTTGGTTTAGATGAAAATGGCACGCTCACCTTAATGGATGAAGTATTAACACCAGATTCTAGCCGTTTTTGGTCTATCGATACTTACCAAGAAGGGATTAATCCTCCATCATTCGATAAACAATTTGTACGCGATTGGTTAGAAAATAGCGGCTGGAATAAACAAGCTCCTGCACCGAAAGTGCCAGAAAATATTATTCAGAAAACAGTTGATAAATATCAGGAAGCGCTGGATTTATTAACAAAATAGAGATCAAAATCCCTGCTATTTACAGCGGGGATTTTTATGCATGATGACAACTAAAGATTTTTAGTCTTAATACATAAAAGGCTAGACAAACATAAAAAGTGCGGTTATATTTAAATGACTTTTTATTCAAATAAAGTGATTAATTATTCAATCTAAATTATAAACAAGGAAAAGATATGTCAAATACAATTCTACAACATTTACCTGAAGGGCAAAAAGTCGGTATCGCGTTCTCTGGCGGCTTAGACACCAGCGCGGCATTACTTTGGATGCGTCAAAAAGGCGCGGTGCCTTATGCATACACCGCCAATTTAGGGCAACCCGATGAAGATGATTACAGCGCAATCCCTAAAAAAGCGATGGCGTATGGTGCAGAAAATGCTCGCTTAATTGATTGTCGTGCTCAACTTGCTCACGAAGGTATTGCAGCGATTCAATGTGGCGCATTCCATATTTCGACAGGCGGCATTCCTTACTTCAATACAACGCCTCTTGGTCGCGCAGTAACAGGCACAATGCTTGTTGCAGCAATGAAAGAAGATGATGTGAATATTTGGGGGGATGGTTCTACATTCAAAGGTAACGATATCGAACGCTTCTATCGTTATGGCTTATTAACAAACCCTAATTTAAAAATCTACAAACCTTGGTTAGATGCGCAATTCATTGAAGAACTTGGCGGTCGTTTAGAAATGTCTCAATTCCTTATCGAAAATGGTTTTGACTACAAAATGTCTGTTGAAAAAGCCTACTCGACCGATTCCAATATGCTGGGTGCAACCCATGAAGCAAAAGACTTAGAGCAATTAAGCACAGGCATGAAAATTGTTAAACCAATTATGGGTGTCGCATTTTGGGATGACAATGTAGAAATTAAACCAGAAACAGTCACCGTTACTTTTGAAGAAGGCGTCCCTGTCGCATTAAATGGTAAACGTTTTGATAATGCAGTTGATATTATTCTAGAAGCCAATCGTATCGGTGGTCGTCATGGCTTAGGGATGTCTGACCAAATCGAAAACCGTATTATTGAAGCCAAATCTCGTGGTATTTATGAAGCACCAGGGATGGCATTATTGCATATCGCTTACGAACGTTTAGTAACCGGTATTCACAATGAAGATACCATCGAACAATATCGTATTAATGGCATCCGTTTAGGCCGTTTGTTATATCAAGGTCGTTGGTTTGATCCGCAAGCATTAATGCTGCGTGAAACAGCACAACGTTGGGTGGCAAAAGCAATTACGGGTACGGTAACGCTTGAACTTCGTCGTGGTAACGACTTCACTATCTTAAATACCGAATCACCAAACTTAACCTACGAAGCAGAGCGTTTAAGTATGGAAAAAGTGGAAGATGCGCCATTTGATCCAATTGATCGTATCGGTCAATTAACTATGCGTAATTTAGATGTATCAGACACCCGAGGTAAACTTGGTATCTATGCTCAAACAGGTTTATTAAGCGCAATTAAAGATTCCGTATTGCCACAATTAGGCAAAAAATAAATAATAAAATCTGCATTTCAATGACTGATATTTAACATCATGAAATGCAGATCCTTTCACAAAATATTAGTTAGCTAAAAAAACTAGAAATATAAGAAATAATCGTTTTTCCACTTAATATTGCCATAATAATCACAACAAACCAGCCTGAAAAAGCTAAAAAAACAGGGTGTTTATAAGTGCCAACAATATCACTTCGATAAGCGGCTAACAAAATTAATGCCAATGCAATTGGCAATATTAAGCCATTTAATGTTCCCACAAAGACTAATACCGCAGCAGGTTTTCCCACTGTGACTAAAACAACAGTAGAAATCACAATAAAAGCAATAATCCAACGATTACGATTGCGTTCAATGGTTGGGCAAAGGGTCGTTAAGAAAGAAACTGAAGTATAAGCCGCACCAATAACCGATGTGATAGACGCAGCCCAAATAACCACTCCAAATAATACTTGACCAAAATTGCCTGCTACATATTCAAAAGGCGTTTCAGCTGGATTTTTAGGATTAAGAGACACACCTTTTGACACCACGCCAAGCACCGCAAGAAATAATACAACACGCATTGTTGAAGCAATTAAAATGGCTGAAACAGAACTACGGCTCACTTCAGCCATTGCTTTTTCGCCTTGAATGCCCGCATCTAATAAACGATGCGCACCTGCAAAAGTAATATAACCGCCTACGGTTCCCCCCACTAATGTAACAATAGCAATAGGATCAATTTGTTCTGGAATAAAGGAATGATAGGCTGCTTCAGCCACAGGTGGTTCAGTTTTAAACATGACATAAAACGTGAGCGCAACCATAATAAAGCCCATTAATTGCGCAAAACGATCCATTAATAAGCCCGCTTCTTTACGCAAAAAAATCAAAATAGCAATAATGCCACTAATCACTGCGCCCATTTCTGGTACTATACCAAAAATAGAATTTAAACCAAGCCCCGCGCCGCCAACATTACCAATGTTAAAAGCCAGCCCGCCCATCACAATCAGCGTAGCAAGAAAATACCCTGCTTTCGGAAAAACCGCATTAGAAATATCTTGCGCACGTTTTCCAGACACAATAACAATTCGCCAAATATTAAGTTGAGCACCAATATCTAACAAAATTGATAATAAAATAACAAAGCCAAAACTCGCTAATAAAGTATTGGTAAAGGTTGCGGTTTGAGTTAAAAACCCAGGCCCAATAGCGGATGTCGCCATTAAAAAAGCCGCCCCTAAAACCGCATTTCGTCTGTGAGTAATTGATGCCATAAAGCACCTCCATTGTTAAGTTGATGTTATGTGTTTATTCGGCTGCTTATGCCGTTATTTTTATATGATTTTTTTCTAATTCTTCCACAATGCGTTTAGCAAAATGTAAAGAATGTTGATTATCGCCGTGTAAGCAAATACTTTCTGCTTTTACAGGCACAAAGCTTCCATCAATGGCATTGACTTGCCCCTTTATTACCATTTGTAAAACTTGTTGAATGGCTTCCTTATCAGATTTTACCATTGCATTTGGTTGAGAACGAGGCACTAAGCTCCCATCAGGCATATAATGTCGATCGGCAAACACTTCAGAAATGGTTTGCAACCCTTCTTCCTCTGCGATGCGCAACATTAAACTGCCCGCTAACCCCATTAATTTCAAATTCGGATCAAATTGATAAACAGTTTTTGCGATTACACGCGCTATTTTTTCATCTTTTGCTGCTTGGTTATATAACGCACCGTGAGGTTTAACATAACTAATTACCGCCCCCTCGCCATCACAAATCGCTTTTAATGCCCCCAATTGATAACGCAAATATACGATTAATTCCTGTGAAGACAACGCCATTGCCGTACGACCAAAATTTTCGCGATCAGGAAAACTAGGGTGCGCGCCAATACGCACCTTATTTTCTTTCGCAAATTTGACCGCACTTTGCATTTCCTTTGCGCCCCCAGCGTGTAAGCCACAGGCAATATTTGCAGAAGAAAGCAACTTCAATAAACTTTCATCAAAAGGAAAACCCTCTGCAATATCTGCATTTAAATCAATTTTTTTCATCAACAATTCTCCTAATTTGATCAAGGTATATTTCATTTTTACGGCGTAATTTAGCAGCCTCTTGTAAGCTAACCGCTTCAAATTTAATCGTTGAACCTAAACGCACCTGTGCCAAAGCCCCAAGATCAGCATCAATCACATTAGCGATTTTAGGATAACCGCCTGTGGTTTGCGCATCAGCCATCAAAATAATAGGCTGACCACTTGGTGGAACTTGCACGCTACCAAACTGAATGGCGTGAGATAGCATTTCCAACGGCTGCTTTAATTCTAATGTCTGACCTTGAAAACGATAACCCATACGATCACTGTTAGTTTGTAACGTCCATTCATTTCGCCACCAATAATATTGGGATTTTCGTTTAAACGCCTGATATTCAGAAGATGGCAAAGCACGAATAACATCTCGAAGCGGAATCGGCGCAATACCAATTTCGCTACGCAAAATATGATCATTTGCCGTTTGTAGTTGATCGCCCACATGCAAACAACGCCCCTCAATGCCCCCTATTTGCGTTCTCAAATCCGTGCTGCAAGAATTCAATGCTTGAGGCAAAACAAAACCACCTTGAACACATAAATAACCATACATTCCAATTTTTGCACGTGCCATTTTTAATATTTGACCTGCTCGCGCTTGATAACGCCAATAAGCAAAAACGGGCTTATCATCTAACATCATTTCATAAAAAGCACCCGTCACACAAAAATTCATATCTTGCTGAAATTGCAATGTAATACCGCCTAAAGGCACTTCAATGGCAGGAACATTCTCTGCATTGCCCAATAAAATATTGCCCGCACGTAATGCTAATTTATCCATTGCCCCACAATGGCTAATGCCAAATCGGCGTAAACCAAAACGCCCTAAATCTTGAATGGTCGCGTGGGATTTCACATCAAGAATATCAATCATAGTTCAATCCCCTCCACAATAAATTTCACAGTATCGCCAGCTTGTAATAAGGTTGGTTGTGCTTGATTTTTATCAAAAAGTGCTTGTTTAGTATAACCGATTAACTGCCACCCACCTGGCGAAGAAAAAGGATAAATCCCCGTTTGCGCGCCCCCAATACCAACAGAACCGGCAGGCACAACCGTTCTTGGCGTAGCGCGGCGTGGCGTGTGTAAGTTTTCAGGTAAACCACCCAAATAAGGAAAGCCCGCTTGGAAGCCAATCATATACACAGTATAAATGGGCTCACTGTGCATCTGAATAATCCGCTCTGGTGTCGTCTGATGAAATTTCGCAACGTCAGAT
The DNA here is from genome assembly GCF_000222025.1 of Haemophilus haemolyticus M19501. Classification (GTDB taxonomy): domain Bacteria; phylum Pseudomonadota; class Gammaproteobacteria; order Enterobacterales; family Pasteurellaceae; genus Haemophilus; species Haemophilus haemolyticus_G. The sequence goes on from NZ_AFQO01000015.1 coordinate 273,709, forward strand.
AAATCCTGACCTCGCTCTCCCCCATAAATAACAGGAATTTCAATATGACGCCCTTGAAAATCCGATACTTTCAATTCAGCCCAAAGTTGTTCTAAACGTTGCACAAGTGGCTTAAAATCCACGAAAAAATCGGTAAAAACCGTAAGATTATTCATTCCCAAGACAACTTCTACAATATCTTGTTCTAATTGCAATTGACGAGCAAACGCCCATAATTGGCGTTGTTGTTGAATGGAAGCTGGAGGTGGCAAAGAGCAAACCACCGCCGACTCACTGATCGGAACGATATTCATAAGATACCCTTTATATGATGTTATGTGATTTGTTATTTTTTTGTTACAGCTCTCTTTTAAAGGATATTTATAGGTTTTGTCAAGTCTTTATTTTCATCTCTTTAATTCAATTTAAAAACATTGCACTTTAACCATCAAAAGGAAATTTAACACAAATTCATTTACTTGAAACAATAATACTTCCCATAAAAAAAAGCGGCAAATGCCGCTTTTTAAGAGAGATAATCCAACTTTACCACTGGTAACCAACACCAGCTGCAACACCTGTTTTACCTTGACTATTGGTTGTGCCTGACAAGCGAATAATCACTTTGCCATTATCGGAAATTCTTGATACCCCGATAGCTAAACCATTTTGACCTTGATAACTACTTCCCGCAATAGAAACCATTGATTTACCTGGCATAGAGGCTTGTGGTAACTGTGAAGCGGCTAATGCACTTGCCGTACCTGCATCTGCACGTTTGCCCACTTTATTCACTTGTCCAGCAAGGTTTGTTACCCCTTTTGCCACGGCATACAATTGACTTCCGTTAATCGCATCGGTTGAAGTAGCAGAGATTTCGCCTGCCGCGACGTTTTGGATACGTCTTTCTTCGCCGCTTGCGCCGACAGAAACCGCACCGTGCGCCGTTGCGCCAGCAAAGCCTTTTACCGTACCCGTTGCGCCAGCAGTTGTAGTGTTACCCGCCGTACCGTCGGATTTCAGGTTTTTACCCTTATCTTTTGTCGCAGTTGAAGCATTACCGAGATAAACAGAATTTTCTACGGTTTCGCCTAAGGCTTGCGGCACGGTTACTTTCGTCTTCGTACCGTCTTTTCCAACCACTTCTTTTTCTTCGGTCAGTACATTGCCATTTGCATCACGTTTCGCATTCACACTATTACCCAACACAAAAGTGTTTTTAGAAGTAATACGGTTATCGTTACCGAAAGCGTAGCTGCCGCTGGCTTTATCTTCGATGTAGTTCGGATCGCCGAATGCACCAGATTTATCCGCATTCACAACGTTGCCCGTACCAATCGCCACCGTGTTATCGCGTAAGGCTTTTGAGCCATAGCCTAAGGCAATGGCATTATTGCCTGCCGCGTCGGCTTTCGCGCCAATCGCTGTCGCGAATATGCCACTTGCGCTGGAATCGATTTCATTGCTTCGTTCCTCTCTGCGTTTGGCAGTGCCGTCGTTGGAGTGGAAGAACTTAATCCCTTGTTCATTCATATTGTAGATGGCTTCAACCACTGAATTAGTGATGACTTCTTTTCTGCCCTCCACATTATAAGTGGTCAATAATGGTTTACCGTCGTCTCCCACTACAACATTGTTATAGACTTTAGTCGTAGTCTTACCATCAACTTTATTTTCTACCGTCACATTAGTGATATTCGGAGCTTTATTGCCGGTCAATGCGAAAATCTGGCTGCCGTTTACTGCTTGTTTACTGGTTGGCGAAATATCGCCATTAGCCACATTGTCAATGACCACGCCTTTACCGTTCGATTGATTGTTCGGATCAAGGCGGACAACGTGTTTTTCATCGGTAGAAACTTTATTACTCTCCACTTCCCCTTTATCTTTATCCGCAGTACCGTCAGCATTGGTGTGATACCACTTATCCGCACCATTTTCGGTTACTTTAACAACTTTCTTACCGTTTGCATCCACGTTACCAAGTGTCACTTCTTTGTTACTTACCGTACCATCAGCATTCAGTTCATACCATTTTCCATCAGCTTTTTTAACGATTTTCTTACCGTTTGCATCGGTGTTGTAGATTTGCGTTAAAGGCAATTCCACATCGGTTTTCACAAAGGTTGTGGTTACTTTATCGCCGTTTGCATCAGTGCTTTCCACCGTTGCCGCGCTCACTTTGGTATTTAAACCATTAGCAAAACGGACTTTATCGTGGGCATTTACAGTTTCCGCTTTAGTATCAGACAAGGCTTTTGTCTTATCATCAAACGCCGCTTTCGCATCAGCTTCACTTGCCAAACCAAGCTCAAAGCCTGATTTCGCAATCGCATCAGCCACTTGGTTACCTGTTACATAGCCAGAACCTTTGTTGGTTAGAGTAACTTCGGTATTGTTTCCGTCAGTAGAAACAATTTTATCGCCTTGAGCTTGATATTTCGCAGCAACTGTATTGCCAGCTGTCACTTTCGGCTGACCAGTTGTTAAGTCAATATCCTCTTTGCTGTAATACTTATCGCCAACTTTAACCAAGTTAGTTTCAGAACCATCGGCATTCTTAACGGTAAATTCATTCGATTTAACCACTTCGCCTTTCGCCAATTCAAAGGTAATTTCGCGCGTACCGTCATCTAGTGTTTTACCAGAAACACTAATACCGTTACTACCTTTGAAATTAACTTTATCGGCATTTCTCACTTGATCATTGTAGCTATCGCCTGCAGAAATCTGCCAGCCCAAGTTTTTCAAATCGCCCACAGTTGCAGCATTGCTTGATGTTGAATTTGCCAAGTCTGCCAATCCTGCCTTGCCTGGGTTAGCCACTTTCACAGAAGCTGTACCATCCGTCGGTGCCGCATTATTAGCCCCTAATTTCTCTTTCGGATAATACTTGCCATCATTTGCCAATGCCAATTCTTTGCCATCTTCAGCTTTTGGAGCATCAAAGGTTTTCGCACCATTTGCAAGATTGCCTAAAGCCGTTGGCTTATTGCTATCTGCAGTTGGACTTACCAAATTCACACTTAATTTATCAACTTCTGTTACTTCAGTAGCTGGCTCGCCTTTGTCATCTAAAGTGTAGTATTTATCCCCCACTTTACTTACTGCTTTGCCATCTGCTGTCGTGTATTGAACAGGCAAGCCAGTTACATCTGTGCGGACATAAGTATTCGTAACTTGATTACCCTCTTTATCCACATCTGTCACAACAGCCGCTTTCACTACGGTATTTTTACCATTTGCAAAACGCACATTGTCGTTTGCATTAACACGCTCAAGCGTAACATCTGATAAGGCTTTGCCACCACCAGTAGTAGCAAAGGCAGAAACAGCTTGTTTATCATTCGCCAAGCCTAAATTCCAACCAGACTTCGCAATGGCTTCTGCCACCTGTCTACCTGTAACCACACCTTGATTTTGGTTAGTTAAAGTAACGGCACTTCCCGAAGTATTACCATCAGCACCGACGGTTAAGATTTGATTACCCACTGTTTTATATTTAGCAGCAACTTTCTTACCATTAGTTTCTTTTGGCTTACCTGTTGCAGGATCAATATCTTCCTCGCTGAAGTATTCATCATTAATCTTCACAAGTTTTTTGCCATCTTGTGTGAGGAATTCATTGTCTTTTAAGACTTCGCCAACATTTACATCATACTTAACAGTGATATTACCTTTATCATCTTTACTTACAGTCGCTTTTGTTGCATTACCATCAGCAAAGGTTACATTTGTGCCTGATGTGACAGTTTCAAAGCCATCTTTACCTGCAGCAGGAGTTCCTGTTGTTTTAACTCTCCAACCAGCTTTGTTTACAGCACCAATCACTTCTTTTGCAGTCACTAAGCCATTACCTGCGTCTGTATCATCACTCGCCGTAGTACTCGCAACATTGTTTGTATCTTTATTTTCTTTTCCAGTAAACAACTTACCGTCTTTTTCCTTGATAACAGAAGTCTTCGCACCGATTTTAACTTCAGCACCTTTCTTATTATCTTTTTGAGCTACCGTTACAGTTGTTGTTTCTCCATCACTAACAAAATCTACCGTATCGTAGGTTGCAACAAAATCAACACTTTCTACTTGATTGCTTGTAGACATCGGTTTAACACCGCGAATATTCCAACCACTATTTAACACATCGCCAACAGTTGCTGCACGATTACGATGTGCCTCATTAACCTCTTTATCTAGATGCGTTGTATTTCCACCTACACGATGGTCATCTAAAGTTGAAGCGATATTAGTCAAGTGAACTTTAGTGTCGCCATTCACACCCGCAGGCTCTTTAGCGAACTTCAAGCCGTCAGCCGTGCTAGTAATATCTACTTTTGGTGTTGTAGTTCCAGCGGTAGTAGCACCACCAATAGATAACTTGTTACTAAAAGTCGCATTCTCCGTAGTAATATCTTTCGCCAAAGCAAAGGTTACATTAGCCCCATCACGTTTAACTTTTAAGTTTTTACCCGCTTTTAAGGTTAAGGTGTCGCCTGCTTTGAGAGCTTGGTCTTCAGTTTCATTTTCGCCTGCTGCATCATTTTCAATATCATCAGTTGTACTTCCCACTTTCACGAAAGTTGAAGCACTATTGACAGCATCTGCAACATCGCCAACAGTCGCCACTTTTTTCTTGTCATCTGCGGTTGCTTGTCCGCCATTTGAAGCCTTAACAGTTACTTTACCGCGGTCGGCAGTATTGGTATTTCCACCTTGAGC
>NZ_AFQO01000014.1 GCF_000222025.1 Haemophilus haemolyticus M19501
TATATATATATATATATATATATATATATATATATATGTAGATTTTTTATGCTATTTTATTTTTTCTTTGTTGGTCGTTGCCAATCTTGAATATGGCGTTGAGGAACTCGTGTAATCACTAATTCATTTTCACCGACATCGCGTGTAATTGTTGTACCAGCACCAATAGTTGCGCCATTTGCGACTTTTACTGGCGCGACTAATTGTGTATCAGATCCCACAAATACATCATCACCGATGATCGTTTTAAATTTATTTGCGCCATCGTAGTTACAGGTGATGACACCCGCACCAATATTACAATTTGAGCCGATTTCTGAATCGCCCACATAGGTCAGGTGATTTACTTTAGAACCTTTACCAACGGTAGATTTTTTAATTTCTACAAAGTTACCGACATGCGTTTCAGCTGCAAGTTCTGCACCTGGGCGTAAACGAGAAAATGGACCAATTGCGGCTTTTTTTCCCACTACAGCATCCTCTAGCACTGAATAGGGTTTTATTTCTACATCATTGCCAATAACAACATTTTTCAATACGCAACCTGCGCTAATTTTTACGCGATCACCGAGTTTAACACTACCTTCGATAATAACATTAACGTCGATTTCCACATCTTTTCCATGCTCTAATGTTCCACGTAGGTCAAAACGAGCTGGATCGTAGATCATTACGCCTTCAAGTAATAATTTGGAGGCTTGTTTATTTTGGAGATAACGTTCAAGTGCGGCTAATTGTAAGCGATTATTTGCACCTTCAACTTCCATGACATCTGTTGCTTGTACAGCAACAACTTGGCAATTATCTTGGTTTGCGAGAGCAATAAGATCCGTTAAGTAATATTCGCCTTGAGCATTATTATTGCCTACACGAGCTAACCATTTTTTGAAACTTGCACCATCAGATACCATCACGCCAGTATTTACTTCTTTAATATTTAGTTGATCTGCATTTGCATCTTTTTGTTCTACAATTGCTACAACGTTCCCATTTTCACGAATAATTCGTCCATAGCCTGTTGGGTTATCTAAATTTACGGTAAGCAATGCAATGCCATTTTCTGGTTTCTCTTTAATTAATTTTTCTAATGTTTCTTTAGTTATTAATGGTGCATCGCCGTAAAGTACAACAATATTTTCGTTATCTTTAAAGAAAGGTGCCGCTTGTTGAACTGCATGTGCTGTGCCAAGTTGTTCTGTTTGTAATACCCAGTTTACTTGTTCATTCGCAAGATGGGTACGCATTAAGTCCCCACCGTGACCATAGATTAAATGAATATTTTCTGCGCCTAATTGATGAGCCGTATCAATTACATGTTTTACCATTGGTTTACCAGCTATTGTATGTAGAACTTTAGGTAAATCGGAATACATGCGCGTTCCTTTTCCGGCTGCTAAAATTACCGCACTTAATGCTTTTGTAGTCATAGATTTTCTCTTTATTTATCAATAATAATGGGAGATATTTTATCGTAGAAAGGAGAAGATGATAAGTTTTTAAATTAACGAAGTTATGGCTTTTTAGATAGGAAAAAACCGATGGTTTCCCATCGGTTTTCTGAATTTCAAAGTGGTTAAAATAGAAATTATTTAACTTCTACTTGTGCACCAGCTTCTTCTAATTCTTTCTTAAGTGCTTCAGCTTCTTCTTTAGAAACACCTTCTTTTAATGCTGCTGGAGCAGATTCAACTAAATCTTTAGCTTCTTTTAAGCCTAAACCAGTTGCACCACGCACTGCTTTGATTACTGCTACTTTGTTAGCACCAGCTGCTGCAAGAATTACGTCGAATTCAGTTTTTTCTTCTGCTGCCGCTGCGCCGCCTGCTGCTGGAGCTGCTGCTACAGCTGCCGCTGCTGAAACACCGAATTTTTCTTCCATCGCTGCGATTAATTCAACGATTTCAGTTACAGTTTTTGAAGCAATCGCTTCAATGATTTGTTCGTTAGTTAATGACATAACAATCAATTCCTAAAATAAATAAAGTTAGATGAAGTAAGAAACGCTTAATGATTAAGCTGCTTCTTGTAATTTGTCGCGTAATGCCGCGAAGGTGCGAGCAAGTTTGCCTGCTGCAGCTTCTTTCATTGTGCCCATTAAACGTGCAATCGCTTCTTCGTAAGTTGGTAATGTTGCCAAGAATTCAACATCTTGGATTTTACCTTCAAAGGCTGCACCTTTAATTTCAAACTTATCGTTTGCTTTAGCAAACTCTTTGAACAAACGAGCAGCTGCGCCCGGGTGTTCGTTAGAGAACGCGATAAGTGTTGGACCTACAAACGTATCTTTTAAGCATTCGAAATCAGTGCCTTCAACCGCACGACGTAATAAAGTATTACGAACAACACGCATTGTTACACCAGCTTCACGAGCTGCTTTACGTAATTCAGTCATTTTATCAACAGTTACACCGCGAGAGTCCGCTATTACTGCTGAAAGTGCACCTTTGGCTGCTTCATTTACTTCAGCAACAATTGCTTGTTTGTCTTGAAGATTTAATGCCATTGGCTTTTAGCTCCTGAATACACTCCGATTACTCGGAATTAATTTACCTAATCCTAAGACTAGGATGACTTCGGCGCCCAGAAGCAAGAAAAATTCTTATTCTGTTCACCATCTACGTAGGATAATTAAGATTACTCCCCTACGGTCTTGGATGGGGCTTGAATAGGTCAAGCACCAACCAGAAATTTGTTAGACTGACTAACACAGGCGTAGGATTATAGAGAAAAGCTATGTTCTTGTAAAGAATATTGTTGGAAAAAGAGCCAAATTCCTATGATAGCTTCTCTACTAATTCCACTGCAGCCCCAATATAAGTAGCGGGTGTTAATTTTTGTAAACGTAATTTTTCTTCTTGTGGAATAGCCAACTTATCAATAAATTCACGCATAGCCTGTTCTGTCACTCGTTTACCTCGCGTTAATTCTTTTAATTTTTCGTAAGGTTTTTCTATTCCATAGCGGCGCATTACGGTTTGAATTGGTTCCGCCAAAACTTCCCAGTTTTGATTGAGTTCTTCTAATAAGTGCGGTTGATTTACTTCAAGTTTACTAATGCCTTTGCGTGTTGAAGCATAAGCAATCAAACAATAACCTAATCCTACGCCTAAATTACGTAATACGGTTGAATCCGTTAAGTCACGCTGCCAGCGAGAAATTGGTAACTTTTGACCTAAGTGGGTCATTACTGCATTGGCTAAGCCTAGATTGCCCTCTGAGTTTTCAAAATCAATTGGATTGACTTTATGTGGCATGGTAGAGGAACCAATTTCGCCTGCAATCGTTCGTTGTTTAAAGTGATTTAATGCAATGTATCCCCATAAATCCCGATCAAAATCAATGATAATGGTATTAAAGCGTACTACAGCATCAAAAAATTCAGCGATGTAATCGTGCGGCTCAATTTGAGTGGTATAAGGATTCCATTGAATACCTAATGAAGTGACAAATTCTTCGCTGAATTTATGCCAATCAATATTAGGATATGCCGATAAATGTGCATTGTAGTTACCTACCGCACCATTAATTTTACCTAAGATTTCCGCGTTTTGGAGTTGTTTAAATTGACGTTTTAGGCGATAAACAACATTCGCCATTTCTTTGCCCACGGTGCTTGGTGAAGCTGGCTGGCCATGTGTGCGAGAAAGTAATGGAATCGTTTTATATTCTTCTGCAAGACGAGTGATTTCATCAATCAGTTTTTGCCATTCTGGTAAAATCACTTCATCACGTGCGGTGCTTAACATTAATGCATGAGAGAGATTGTTAATGTCTTCTGAGGTGCAAGCGAAGTGAATAAATTCGGAAACCCTCACTAGTTCCACTTCATTTTGAATTTTCTCTTTCAGAAAATACTCAACGGCTTTCACATCGTGATTGGTTGTGCGTTCAATTTCTTTAATACGCGCAGCATCTGTCTCATTAAAATTAGCCACAATTCCATCTAAAAAAGCATTTGCTTGCGTAGAAAATGGCGGTACTTCGGTAATGTCTGCCGTTGAAGCTAATTTTTGTAACCAACGAACTTCCACAGCTACACGGAATTTCATTAACCCGAATTCGCTAAAAATAGCGCGTAATGGAGTTACTTTATCTTGATAACGACCATCAAGAGGGGAAAGTGCGGTCAGTGTAGAGAGTTGCATAAATGTTTGCTCCAGAATTGTATTAATAAATAGAAGAATAAATCTGTTTTGCGGTGGCAAGTAATTTTCTGCGGAAAAATAAAATTTGCCATTTTGTTCCACCCATTTGTTTCCACAGCACGGCAGAGCGAATGCCTGTAAGTAAAACTGCACGAATTTTATTTTGCACGAGTTCTTGTCGCAAATAATCAGGCGAGCCTAGTATGTGAATTTTTTTGCCCAATGGGCTAATAACGTCGCTGTAAATGTTTGCCATAATAGATAACATTGTTTCACTATCGCGAGCGTAATGAATTTCTTGTTCTTTTAGGCGAGAAATTCGATTGCCCAATGTTTGTTTGGCATCGGGATTTTTCGATAATTTTCCTTCTAATGCTAAAAGGCTTAGCCAATAGCGAGTTAAATTTTGATCGCCTTGCGCGTTGAGCTGATGAATTAAGGTTTCTAGACCTAATTTTAAATGACGAACTTCGCCACCAAAAACATCTTCGATTCGTTGTGGTTGGGTAATGAAAAGGCTATTAAGTGTGGTTAAAAATGTATCTGAATTTGCTCGACTTTCTGTTGCAAGTTGATGAACCAATTTTGCTGATTGGCACACGCCAGCAAGGGCAAGAACAATATCGTGGTAGTTTTTCATTCGAAAATATTAGGAAAACGTTTTCGTTAAATATAGCATTTTTAACCTAGCTTTTGAACTCGAACATTAAAAAAGCCTAGAGTTTCTGATATGATGTTTGAACAGTTTTAAGGTATTAAGGATTGATTATGGCAAAACCAATTGTTTTTAGTGGCGTGCAGCCTTCTGGTGAATTAACTATTGGAAATTATTTGGGCGCGTTGCGCAACTGGGTAAAAATGCAAGAAGATTATGAATGTATTTTCTGCGTAGTTGATTTACATGCGATCACTGTTCGTCAAGATCCTGTTGCCCTTCGCAAAGCAACCCTTGATGTGCTTGCACTTTATTTAGCGTGCGGAATTGATCCAAATAAAAGTACTATTTTTGTTCAATCTCACGTTCCAGAACACACGCAATTAAGCTGGGTGTTAAACTGTTACACCTATTTCGGTGAAATGAGCCGAATGACGCAATTCAAAGATAAATCAGCGCGTTATGCAGAAAATATTAACGTGGGTTTGTTTGATTACCCTGTGTTAATGGCGGCGGATATTTTACTTTATCAAGCAAAAAGCGTGCCTGTTGGTGATGACCAAAAACAACACTTAGAAATTACGCGTGATATTGCAAACCGCTTTAATGCACTTTATGGCAATATTTTCACTATTCCTGAAATTTTCATTGGAAAAGCAGGTGCGCGTATTATGTCATTGCAAGATCCTGAAAAGAAAATGTCAAAATCAGATGATAACCGCAACAACGTGGTGACACTTTTGGAAGATCCAAAATCTGTGGCGAAGAAAATTAAACGTGCCGTAACAGATTCAGATGAGCCGCCAGTTGTTCGTTATGATGTGCAAAATAAAGCGGGGGTATCTAATCTTTTAGATATTCTTTCTGCGGTTACGGATAAGCCAATTGCTGATCTTGAAAAAGAATTTGAAGGTAAAATGTACGGACATTTAAAAACTGCAGTAGCGGATGAAGTCTCAACCCTACTTGCTGGTTTACAAGAACGTTTCCATCAATATCGTAATGATGAAACTTTATTAGATAATATCTTACGACAAGGTGCGGAAAAAGCTCGTGCAAAAGCACAAGAAACCTTGGCGAAAGTGTATGAAGCAGTGGGTTTTATCGCTGCAAAATAATCTGAATAAAAGGATAATATTATGGCAATTCAAACTGAAAAACCGATTGAATGTGTAGGTTGTAACACATTTGATATGAAATCACTTTTCGATAATCGTGATTGTAGTCAGGTTATTGAATATGTTTATGACAGTGAGGAACAAGCGCAAGAAGCGCTCGCATTTTTTATCCAGAAAGCGCGTGATGTAGAAAGTGAACCTTGTGAAATTCAATCTGAAATTACAAAAGTGGATGATGGCTATTTATTAAAGGCAGATTTCACTTTCTGTTGCCAAGCTGAATTGGTGATTTTTCAAATGCGTATTGCGTAAGAAAAACAGCTGAAAAATAAGCCGCACTTTTGCGGCTTATTTTGACCCTATCCCAAACTTTATATAAGCATCCATTTCTGATTAATAATAACCGCTTAATCAATTATTAATAATCTTACCTTTTTATGAATATAAAAAATCTGCACCTTAATCAGCGGGTTATTTAACCCAACTTTTAGAGTGCAGACCCGATTTTAAACCGATACAACCTTGTTAAGATTAATCGTCTTTATCGGTCGAAAAACCACGATCTATTTGTTCACGCTCTTCTTCAGTTGCATCATCATAAAGATCATATAATCTTTCATTTTCATCTTTATCGTAATCAGACATATAAAACTCCTTACTTTATTAAGTTAGTTTCCCTTGCTAATTGTCTAGAATCTAATTCAAACTTGTCATTGATTTTTTGACGTTCAACTTGAATATTTAACCATTGAATTTCTTGATGATGTAGCATTTTCATAAAATCTAACTTCTTAGATAAAAATTCTAATTTATCTTTAATTTCAGAAGAATTAGTAATTAAGTTATCTAACTGATTTAGGAAATTTATCTCTTCATCTCGTAATTCAAACATAGTTATTCTCTACTTTTTCAGCAAGGCACTTTACTTCCTATGTCAATAGGAAGTAAAAGAAGTATACTTCTTTGAAAATTTAGTGATATTCTGATAAGTAAAAAAAGATATAAAATATCAGTGTATTTTTATACTTAGACAATTTTCTGTTGTTTTCGATTGAAAAATTATTATATCTCAATAAAATGCAAGGCGGTTTCAACTACTTCAACTCCCGCACCTTGTTTAAATGCATTTTCGCTTAAATAGCGTCGCCATTGACGAGCACCTTTGCAATTTTGAAATGCACCTAACATATGGCGGACGATGTGATTAAGGTGTATGCCTTGGCTAAGTTGTTGTTCAATATAAGGAAGCATTGACTGTACCGCTTCATGAGCGGTAACAATTGGTGCGTTAGGATCAAATAAGGCTTGGTCAATTTGCCCAAGTAAACTTGGATTTTGATAGGCTTCTCGCCCAACCATCACGCCGTCTACATATTGCAAATGTTGTTTCATTTCTTCAATGGTTTTTATGCCACCATTAATTGCGATAGTTAGATGTGGAAAATCACGTTTTAGTTGATACACCCGAGCATAATCTAATGGTGGAATTTCTCGATTTTCTTTAGGACTTAATCCTGAAAGCCAAGCTTTTCGTGCGTGGATAATAAACTCTTGGCAACCTTTTCCTTGAACCTTCTCAATAAAATCACATAAAAATTCATAGCTATCTAATTCATCAATTCCAATACGCGTTTTCACAGTGACAGGAATTTTGACCGCACTTTGCATTTGTTCTACACAGTCTGCCACCAAATCTGCTTTCGCCATTAAGCAAGCGCCAAACATCCCATTTTGTACGCGATCAGAAGGGCATCCTACATTAAGATTAATTTCATGATAGCCTCGTTCCTCAGCAAGTTTTGCACAATATTTGAGTTGTTCAGGCTCACTTCCTCCCAGCTGTAACGCAACGGGATTTTCTTGTAAATCAAAATCCAAGTGATCGTATTTGGCATGAATAATCGCAGGTGCGGTGACCATTTCAGTGTAAAGTAACGCATGCTTTGAAAATTGGCGATGAAAATAACGACAATGGCGTGTTGTCCAATCTAACATTGGCGCAACAGAAAAACGGCCGCGGTAAAAGTGCGGTTGATTTTGAGGCATTTTTATTTCTCTTGTTCGGTTTTGCTGCGTAATTCTTCGGCTTGGCGAGCTTGCATTTGCTGGCGAAAACGGCCTGCAGCAAAGTGGTAAAAGGGTTTTGGGCTAAATTGGCGCGAGATTATGGATGCAATAATGCTGGAAATCAAGAGCCAAATGAGAACGGGTTGTGCGCCTGTCATTTCCATTACAACAACACTGGCTGTAACTGGCGATTGTGTGCCGCCAGCTAAAAACGCCGTCATACATAAAATCACCAAAAAACGTTGATCGACCATCCCTCCGCTGATATCCCACAGCATTGCGCCAATGCCTGCGCCTGTTGTCAGTGATGGGGTAAAGATACCACCGGCAATACCATTCCAATAAGTGGTCACCGTTGCTAAAAGTTTAAGGATGCCAATTTCAGGATCTATGGCTTGCCCTTCTAAGGCGCGTGCAACAACCTCATAGCCAGTGCCATAGGTTTGTCCGTGAGTGTAACTGCCAAGTGCGGCAAGTACTAAACCCAATAATAAAGCAATATAAATAGGATGTTGGCGAACCCAGCCACGCCATTTTTCAGGTGATAATCCTGCTATACCTTTTGCTAATAATCGTCCGAATATGCCACCTAGAATGCCACAAACCACCCCACAAATTGCAAGCCAAAGATAGAGATAAGAAACAGATGTTACCCCTTGATAACGTGGAAAATAAGGGCTGTTTCCTTGAATCGCGACAAGAATAAAACCAGCAGCTAATACGCCCATCAATACGCGTCGTTCCCAACGTAACATTACTCCACGCCCAAGTTCTTCAATCGCAAATATCACGCCAGCCAAAGGTGCATTAAAGGCAGCAGCAAGCCCACCCGCCGCACCTGTGGCAAGTAATTCATTGGTGCTTAATCCTCTAAACGCTAAATTATGTTTTCTACAATAATTTCCCCACGCAAGCATGACAGCTGCGCCAACTTGCACTGATGGACCTTCACGCCCAACCGATGCACCGATAAGCATAGCCAGAAAGGTAAGAGGAATTTTCCAAATAGTTTGGCTGAATTCAACTAATTTGGTTTTATAGCTACTATGAGGAAGATTAATTGATGCAATGACTTGCGGAATACCGCTTCCTCCAACATATGGAGTATATTTTTTCGTAAACCAAGTCAGGCAAGCCATGCCTAGGGGTAACATAAACCAAACTGCAATAGGATATTTAGATGACCAGTGAGCGTTTAGTTCTAGACCAAGATCGGATAATTTAGCAAAGCCAAATGAAAAGAGTGAGACAAATATCGCACCTATAATTAGGCAGATAAATTCTAAACTTTTGTGGGAAATTCTGTGTGTTTGGCGTAGCTTTTTATGGAAGAAATAGCGTAAGTGAAATTTGAGCGAGCGTAACATAATGATTGTAATTTAATACTAATTAAGTAGAAATTATAAAACTGTCATTTCGCTGGGGCAATTGGTTTGGCATTTTGAATAAAAAGTGCGGTGAATTTGGGAAGCGTTTTTGTACGCAATGAAAGATCCTTTCACGGATCTTTGGTGCTGTTTAATTATTGACAACAAACCTCAGAACGATTAAAATTCGCCGTCTATTTCTGTATGGAAGTAGATTTTTTGAACAACATTCTATTATTGAATAACATTTAAACTGGAGCTTTTTTAATGGCAACTATCAACCAGCTAGTACGCAAACCGCGTGTGAAAAAGGTTGTAAAAAGCAACGTTCCTGCATTAGAGGCTTGCCCGCAGAAACGTGGTGTATGTACTCGTGTATATACTACAACTCCTAAAAAACCAAACTCAGCGTTACGTAAAGTATGTCGTATCCGCTTAACTAACGGTTTTGAAGTAACTTCTTATATCGGTGGTGAAGGTCACAACCTTCAAGAGCACAGTGTTGTATTAATCCGTGGTGGTCGTGTTAAAGACTTACCAGGTGTGCGTTACCACACAGTACGCGGTGCATTAGACTGCGCAGGCGTTAAAGATCGTAAACAAGGTCGTTCTAAATACGGCGTTAAACGTCCTAAAGCTTAATGGTTCTCCGTTAAGTAAGGCCAAACGTCTAAATTAGCAAAACAATTTAAACCATAAACTCCAGTCAAAAAGCGCTTTGCGCTGCAAATTTTCTCAAAGAGAAATATTGCTGATGGGTTTTGGATATCCTGAAGATTAAAATACGGAGAAATTCGCAATGCCACGTCGTCGTAGTGTTGAAGCACGCAAGATTCTTCCAGATCCGAAGTTCGGTTCAGAATTACTTGCAAAATTTATTAATGTAATCATGGTAGACGGTAAAAAATCCGTTGCTGAATCAATCGTTTATGGTGCTTTAGAAACTTTAGCGCAACGCACAGGTAAAGAGCCTTTAGAGGCGTTTGAAGTTGCACTTGAAAACGTACGTCCAACTGTTGAGGTTAAATCTCGTCGTGTTGGTGGTTCTACTTACCAAGTACCAGTTGAAGTGCGCCCTGTACGTCGTAACGCATTAGGTATGCGTTGGATCGTTGAAGCAGCACGTAAGCGTGGTGATAAATCAATGGCTTTACGCCTTGCAAACGAATTATCTGATGCTTCAGATAATAAAGGTGCAGCAGTGAAAAAACGTGAAGACGTTCACCGCATGGCTGAAGCTAACAAAGCATTTGCTCACTACCGTTGGTAATAAGTTTTTGAATTTAAAGGGCTTCATCGTTGATGAAGCCTTACCCTTATATAAACTGATATTAAATAAACAAGGTTATAATAATGGCTCGTACAACCCCTATTGAAAGATATCGTAATATCGGTATCAGTGCGCACATTGACGCGGGTAAAACCACTACCACTGAGCGTATCTTATTCTATACCGGTGTTAGCCACAAAATCGGTGAAGTGCACGATGGTGCTGCAACGATGGACTGGATGGAACAAGAACAAGAACGTGGTATCACCATTACCTCTGCGGCAACTACCGCATTTTGGTCAGGTATGTCACAACAGTTCCAACAACACCGTATCAACGTTATCGACACCCCGGGACACGTAGACTTTACCGTTGAAGTAGAACGTTCTATGCGTGTTCTTGATGGTGCGGTAATGGTGTACTGTGCGGTAGGTGGTGTTCAACCACAATCCGAAACTGTATGGCGTCAAGCTAATAAATACCAAGTGCCACGTATCGCGTTCGTTAACAAAATGGACCGTACCGGTGCGAACTTCTTACGCGTAGTTGAACAATTAAAAACCCGTTTAGGTGCCAACGCAGTTCCTCTTCAACTTCCAATTGGTGCAGAAGAAAACTTCACCGGTGTAGTTGACTTGATCAAAATGAAAGCGATCAACTGGAATGAAGCAGACCAAGGTATGACTTTCACTTATGAAGATGTACCTGCAAATATGCAAGCGGACTGTGAAGAATGGCGTCAAAACCTTGTAGAAGCAGCAGCTGAAGCATCTGAGGAGTTAATGGAGAAATACTTAGGCGGTGAAGACTTAACTGAAGAAGAAATTAAGTCTGCATTACGTCAGCGTGTATTAGCAAATGAAATTATCTTAGTAACCTGTGGTTCTGCGTTCAAAAACAAAGGTGTTCAAGCTATGCTAGATGCCGTTGTTGAATATTTACCAGCGCCAACAGATATTCCAGCTATTAAAGGTATCAATCCAGATGAAACTGAAGGCGAACGTCATGCAAGTGATGAAGAACCATTCTCTTCATTAGCATTTAAAATTGCAACTGACCCGTTCGTAGGTAACTTAACATTCTTCCGTGTATATTCTGGTGTTATTAATTCTGGTGATACAGTATTAAACTCTGTACGTCAAAAACGTGAACGTTTTGGTCGTATCGTACAGATGCATGCTAACAAACGTGAAGAAATTAAAGAAGTTCGTGCAGGTGACATCGCGGCTGCTATTGGCTTAAAAGATGTAACTACTGGTGATACATTATGTGCAATTGAAGCACCAATTATCCTTGAGCGTATGGAATTCCCAGAGCCAGTAATCTCTGTTGCGGTAGAACCAAAAACTAAAGCTGACCAAGAAAAAATGGGCTTAGCATTAGGTCGTTTAGCACAAGAAGACCCTTCATTCCGTGTTCACACTGATGAAGAATCTGGTGAAACCATTATTTCTGGTATGGGTGAACTACACTTAGATATCATCGTTGATCGTATGAAACGTGAGTTTAAAGTGGAAGCTAACATCGGTAAACCACAAGTATCTTACCGTGAAACTATCCGCACTCGTGTTAATGATGTGGAAGGTAAACACGCAAAACAATCTGGTGGTCGCGGTCAATATGGTCACGTTGTTATCGACTTATATCCATTAGATCCAGAAGGTCCGGGTTACGAGTTCGTGAACGAAATCAAAGGTGGTGTAATTCCTGGTGAATATATTCCAGCTGTTGATAAAGGTATTCAAGAACAACTTAAATCTGGTCCATTAGCTGGTTACCCAGTAGTAGATCTTGGTGTACGTTTACACTTCGGTTCATACCATGATGTGGACTCATCTGAATTAGCGTTTAAGTTAGCCGCTTCTTTAGCATTTAAAGCAGCATTCGCTAAAGCAAACCCAGTTCTACTTGAGCCAATCATGAAAGTTGAAGTAGAAACTCCACCTGAGTATGTTGGTGATGTAATCGGTGACTTAAGCCGTCGTCGTGCTATGGTTAACGGTCAAGAAGCGAATGAATTCGTTGTTAAAATCGATGCAGAAGTTCCACTTTCTGAGATGTTCGGTTATGCAACAGACTTACGTTCACAAACTCAAGGTCGTGCATCATACTCAATGGAACCGTTAAAATATGCTGAAGCTCCAACAAGTGTTGCAGCTGCAGTAATTGAAGCGCGTAAAAAATAATTTTTGTAAACCAGCGGTGTAAAACATGATTGTTTTATACCGCACTTCTTAGGAAATATTAGCAATGTCTAAAGAAAAATTTGAACGTACAAAACCGCACGTAAACGTGGGTACAATCGGCCACGTTGACCACGGTAAAACAACTTTAACAGCAGCAATCACAACCGTATTATCTAAACACTACGGTGGTGCAGCTCGTGCATTTGACCAAATCGATAACGCGCCAGAAGAAAAAGCGCGTGGTATCACCATCAACACTTCACACGTTGAATACGATACAGCAACTCGTCACTACGCACACGTTGACTGTCCGGGACACGCTGACTATGTTAAAAACATGATTACTGGTGCGGCACAAATGGATGGTGCTATCTTAGTAGTAGCAGCAACTGATGGTCCTATGCCACAAACTCGTGAGCACATCTTATTAGGTCGCCAAGTAGGTGTTCCATACATCATCGTATTCTTAAACAAATGCGACATGGTAGATGACGAAGA
>NZ_AFQO01000013.1 GCF_000222025.1 Haemophilus haemolyticus M19501
AGTTTTAACCTTGCGGCCGTACTCCCCAGGCGGTCGATTTATCACGTTAGCTACGGGCACCAAGCTTTAAGCCCAATCCCCAAATCGACAGCGTTTACAGCGTGGACTACCAGGGTATCTAATCCTGTTTGCTCCCCACGCTTTCGCACATGAGCGTCAGTACATTCCCAAGGGGCTGCCTTCGCCTTCGGTATTCCTCCACATCTCTACGCATTTCACCGCTACACGTGGAATTCTACCCCTCCCTAAAGTACTCTAGTTACCCAGTCTGAAATGCTATTCCCAGGTTAAGCCCGGGGCTTTCACACCTCACTTAAATAACCGCCTGCGTGCCCTTTACGCCCAGTTATTCCGATTAACGCTCGCACCCTCCGTATTACCGCGGCTGCTGGCACGGAGTTAGCCGGTGCTTCTTCTGTATTTAACGTCAATTTGATGTACTATTAACACATCAACCTTCCTCAATACCGAAAGAACTTTACAACCCGAAGGCCTTCTTCATTCACGCGGCATGGCTGCGTCAGGGTTCCCCCCATTGCGCAATATTCCCCACTGCTGCCTCCCGTAGGAGTCTGGACCGTGTCTCAGTTCCAGTGTGGCTGGCCATCCTCTCAGACCAGCTAGAGATCGCAGGCTTGGTAGGCCTTTACCCCACCAACTACCTAATCCCACTTGGGCTCATCTCATGGCATGTGGCCCGAAGGTCCCACACTTTAATCTTTCGATATTACGCGGTATTAGCGACAGTTTCCCGTCGTTATCCCCCTCCATAAGCCAGATTCCCAAGCATTACTCACCCGTCCGCCACTCGTCAGCAAGAAAGCAAGCTTTCTCCTGCTACCGTTCGACTTGCATGTGTTAAGCCTGCCGCCAGCGTTCAATCTGAGCCATGATCAAACTCTTCAATTCAAGTTCAATCGCTCAATAAACTGCTTAGCTATAAATAAAAATACTAGTTAAAAAAGTAATGATGAATTTTCAGTTAAGCACCTATTAAGACTTCAAAATTAAAAAATATTTTAAAACAAGTCAATCAACAAGTGCCCACACAGATTGTCTGATACATTGTTAAAGAGCAAAAAACAACGACGCACTTGTAAACTTAAATATTTCACAACAGTGCGTCGTTGTGTGCGGTGCATTATAGGGATTTTCAAATCCCTTGCAAGTACTTTTTGCAAAAAATTATTTGAATGAACAAATTTTATTCGTCATCTAATTTTCTATAGCCTTTCAAGCCATTCTTTCTCAAAATTTCGTTTAATTTCTTTAATAAACGCTCTTTTTCCGATTGACTTAAAAATTGACTATTTTTATTTTGCAAAGCACATACTAACTTCCAATAAAAATCTAAAGTTGCTCCGCTACCGCTTTTCTTTAATTCTACCAATGAATTTTCTGCACCAATTTCTCTTAGCATAGCAACATCAGTAATGCCAACTTTTATTAGCGCTCTTTCATGCTTGATAGTTAAATTGGGTAAATCCTTTAATCTATTTAGCTTTCTTAAAGTACGATCTAACTTCTGATTGCGAATTTGCTGAATAGAAAGAATAATCAACTTTCTACACAACATATTATTACGCATCACCTGATCTGAAAGTGCATAATATTGAGAAAGTACAAATCGCTTATTCAACTCATTTGTTGTAAATGGTTCACAACCTAATTTACTTAATTGAATAGCAAGTTCATCTTCACCACGTAGATAAAGTTTTTTATTCTGCCAAATGGCAAACATTGTCTCTTCCTTGTGAAACAAACCGTAACCTGTAAAAAGATTTTTAAAGGTAACATTTCCTACCAACTGATCTAATATAGAGCAAACACTATCTATATGCTCATCCTTTATATTCATATTAAACCTCCAATGAATAATTATTTTAAAAGAGTCAGTAGAAGTACTTCTGATTTGGTTTATATCATGAAGTTTTTCATCTTACTAAGAATAAATTTCAGATTTGTGAAGCTGATCGTAAATTTGAAATTTATTTTTATGTAAACAATTGGTTTATATATAAATATACTATATTTAAAAATTTTCTTACCATTATATTTTGTATGTAATTTAACCAAAAAAGTTTAATTAACAAGCTTTTATCATAACCTCCTCATTTTAAGGTTTTGATCTACTTTCTTTGGAATACAGATCTCATACATTTCACAAATATAAATATTTTTCTTGACCTGTACATCAATACAGATATAATCACAAAAAATTGAACATTCAAACAGGATTTTAATTATGGCGACTCAAGAAGAAAAACAAAAAGCTCTAGCGGCTGCACTAGGGCAAATCGAAAAACAATTTGGTAAAGGCTCAATTATGAAATTAGGTGATACCAAAACGTTGGATGTAGAATCTATTTCTACTGGATCACTTGGCTTAGATGTTGCACTAGGAATTGGTGGTTTACCTATGGGTCGAATTGTAGAAATTTTCGGGCCTGAATCATCAGGTAAAACCACATTAACTCTTTCCGTCATTGCTCAAGCGCAAAAAGCGGGGAAAACTTGTGCATTTATTGATGCAGAACACGCCCTTGATCCTATTTATGCAGCAAAACTTGGGGTAGATGTAAAAGAACTTTTTGTTTCTCAACCAGATAATGGTGAACAAGCACTTGAAATCTGCGATGCATTGGTTCGCTCTGGCGCAATTGATGTAATTATTGTGGACTCCGTTGCCGCACTGACACCAAAAGCTGAAATTGAAGGGGATATGGGTGATTCCCATATGGGGCTACAAGCTCGTTTAATGTCACAAGCTTTACGTAAACTTACTGGCCAAATTAAAAATGCAAACTGTTTAGTTGTATTTATTAACCAAATCCGAATGAAAATAGGTGTGATGTTTGGTAACCCTGAAACCACCACTGGCGGTAATGCATTAAAATTCTATTCTTCAGTTCGCTTGGATATTCGTCGTACAGGTTCTGTAAAAGATGGCGAAAATATTATTGGAAATGAAACCCGCGTAAAAGTAGTAAAAAACAAACTAGCGGCACCATTCCGTCAAGTAGATTTCCAAATTCTTTATGGCGAAGGTATCTCAAAAGCAGGGGAATTATTAGAACTTGGTGTAAAACACAAGCTTGTAGAGAAATCAGGTGCATGGTATGCCTATAATGGAGAAAAAATTGGCCAAGGTAAAACTAACTCAATGAAATGGCTCAATGAAAATCCAGAAAAAGCAGATGAATTAGAAGCTCGTTTACGCACAGAATTAGTGGCTAATCCAGAACAAGCTTTAATGGCTGACATTGAACAATCTGAAAATAGTTCAGAATCAGAAAGTGATTTTGAATAAATCAAATCATCAACGCCAAAAGTGCGGTCATTTTTAACCGCACTTTATATCAACTCAATAAAAATAAAGGAATCATTCCTTGTCATCCCTTGCTTTTAATTACATAGTTAATCTTCTTTCTCGCAGAGAATATAGTGAATTCGAGCTCCGCAATAAAATGCAGGAAAAGAACTTTTCGGAAGAAGAAATTGATGATGCATTATCTTTATGCCAGGCAAAAAATTGGCAAAGCGATCGTCGTTTTTCAGAAAATTATCTAAATTCACGCGTGCAAAAAGGTTATGGTTTAGGACGAATTCGACAAGAATTACTCCAATTAAAAGGTGTGTCTTCTGATATTATTAATGAAGTTTTAATCGAATCAGAAATTGATTGGTATGAAATAGCTGAGAACTTGTTACGTAAAAAATTCCCAAATTACAACGAACAACAAACACCTAAAATGAAACAAAAAATTTGGCAATATATGCTATCACACGGATTTCGTAGCGATGAATTTGCTGATTTAATTGGGCAAAACCAAAGTGAATGGGATTAATGTAAAAGTTGAGAACAAATTTTATATATCCAAATGCCTAACACAGTCATAGCTAAACATCCGAATAAATGCATTGTCAATACACAAAATCCATTTAACCACTTGTCATTAAAAAATAATTCCACAACTTCGGAAGAAAAAGAAGAAAATGTGGTTAGCGATCCTAAAAAACCAGTAATTAAAAATAATCGCCATTCAGCACTAATTTGTGGAAATTGCCAAAAAAGCCCAAGTAATAAACCAATAATTAAACAACCAAGCAAATTAGCGATTAAAGTCCCAAAAGCAAATGAGGAAAATAAAGGATTAAATAGCAATCCTATAGCCCAACGCAATGACGCGCCTAATATTGCACCACAACTTATGAATAATAATGCCTGCATTAATAATCTAATCCAAATTCAGTTCGCAAATAACGAGCGACTGATTCTTCTTTATTTGAGCCAATAACTTCTAACTCTGGACAAGCTTTTTTTAAACGAATATCTGCATCTTGCATGATACAGCCTTTACCAGACCAAGAAAGCATTTCTACATCATTCATTCCATCACCAAAAGCAATACAGTCTTTTAACTCATACTCGCGTGATTCAAGTAAATGTTTTAATGCATCCCCTTTTGAAACATTCTTATTCATTACTTCCAAACAAGCTAATGCAGAATAAACAATTGTCGTTACGTCACCAAACTTATCTCGTAAATAAGTTTCTACTTCAACTAAATCCTCAGGAGTTTTACCAATAAAAAAAACTTTTTCTGTCCCACGTCCATGATGTTTAGAGAAATCGACAACGTTATAATCAAATCCAGATTCTTTGTGGAACTGACGCATTGCAGGAATATCTTTATTAGTAAACCAACCTTCATCTTGATAGCTATTCATGCATACTTTGGAAGTATCAAATGGCGTTTTGTAAAACTCGAGAACTAATTCTTCAGGCAAGCTGTTGCTATAAAGCAAATTACCCTGTAAATCCCATACACGAGCACCGTTTGATGTAATCATAACCGCTCGTTCCGCACCAATTTTTCCAAGAATGGATGACACATCAGTATGGTTACGCCCCGTTGCCAAAATGATATCCACGCCATTTTGCTCTAATGCTCTCAGCGTATCAATGGTAAGATCTGCGACTAAATGTTCAGGTGTTAAAAGTGTGCCATCTAAATCAGACACCATTGCTCGAAAAGGTAAATTCATAAAAACCTCAAAAAATAATTTGCGGTTATCATATCACTAAATATACAAATTGCCCTTGTCTAAGATCAATGTATAAAAAACGTAATAAAAATAACCGCACTTTATTAAGGATTAAGGCATTAAATCAACTGATATATTTCCTTTCATTTGACAGCAGCAAGCTAAAACATAACCTTGTTTAATTTCATCTTCTGTCAGCGGTCCGTTTGAACTCACTTCATAATCACCACTCACCACTAAAGTTTTACAAGAACCACAAATACCTTCTCTACAAGCGGCAATAATCGGTGCTTTATGCTCTTCCAAAGCAGCTAACAATGTTTTTCCAACAGGTACAGAAAAAGTTTGAGGTACTGGATTAGTAATAGAAAGCGTCACTTGTTTACTATTATCTAACATACAATTTTCTGCTGAAGAATGAAATTGCTCTAAAAAGAAACGCTCAGATGGGATACCAAGGGATTCTGTCATCGCTCGTAAATCACTCATGTAGCTCTCTGGGCCACAAGTAAGCACTGTATAATCAGCTATATTGGGTACAAGGTCAGATAACATTTGACTATTTAAACGTCCAGCTATAAAGCCATCATCCGCATCAACAGAAGCATTAATAAATAGTTTTAACTGTGGAAATTGTTCTTTCAGTAACGCCCATTCTCGTTTAAAAATAACATCTTTAGGCGAATGGACACTGTAGAATACAACCACATCTACACCCGGTTTATTTTTTAATAACCAGCGAGTCATAGACATGATTGGCGTAACGCCACATCCACCAGCCACAAGTAAATATCGATCACTTACAATGCGGGTACAGGTAAATTTACCCATTGGATCAGATAGCCAAATTTGATCACCTTCTTTAATTTCGGATGTAATCCAATTAGAACCAACTCCATTTTTAATACGACGAACGGTTAAAGTAACAAAACGGCTCATTCCTGGCGTAGACGATAGCGTATAAGCTCGTACAATATTTGGTGTATTACGAATACTTACTAAAGCATACTGACCAGGCTCATAAGGGTAAAAATCTTGTGCTATTAATTCAATTGTATAAACATCATCAGTTTCCTGATGAATAGAATGCACCTGCATTTCGTTATAACACAACGGATTCTGATTATTTGACATAGAATTTTCTCTTTGAAGATAGAAAAAAGTGCGGTGGATTTTTAAAATGTTTATAAAGCTAATACTACAAATTAAAAAATCGACCGCACTTTTCTATGAAATGTTATTTAGCTAAAGCTTCTGCCATATCTTGTTCAGGTGTTGTCAAACCGCGCAAACCGAATTTTTCATTTAATAATGCCATCATATTATCATTTAAAAATGCTGGAGCAGTCGGCCCTGTATAGATATTTTTTACACCTAACGCCAATAAGGTAAGCAAAATAACAATAGCTTTTTGTTCAAACCAAGAAAGCACAAGTGTTAATGGCAATTCGTTAACGCCAATACCCAGTTTTTGTGAAAGATTTACAGCAAGCATTATCGCAGAATACGCATCATTACATTGCCCAACATCTAACAAGCGAGGTAACCCATCAATAGCGCCAAAATCCAATTTATTAAAACGATATTTACCACAACCTAAAGTTAAAATCGCACAATCTTCCGGTACTTGACGAGCGAAATCAGTGTAATAGCTACGTTCACCTTTGCTGCCATCACAACCGCCCACTAAGAAAACATGACGTAATTTTCCACCAGCAACAAGATTAATCACCGCATCTGAAGCATCTAATAAAGTTTGACGACCAAACCCAACTGTAATTTTGTGTTCTAATTCATCATAAGGGAATCCTGCCATTTCTTGCGCTTTCGCGATAACTTGACTGAAATCACGATCTTCAATGTGCGTTACACCAGGCCAGCCCACAATACTACGGGTATAAATACGATCTGCGTAATTACCAACATTAGGATCAATAATACAGTTAGACGTCATAATTACGGGGCCAGGGAATTTGGCAAATTCTTTCTGCTGATTTTGCCAGCCGCTTCCATAGTTACCAACCAAATGGTTGTATTTTTTCAATTCTGGATAACCATGCGCAGGTAACATTTCACCATGAGTATAAATATTTATCCCTGTTCCTTCCGTTTGTTCTAAAAGTGCTTTTAAATCTTTTAAATCATGACCAGAAATTAAAATACATTTTCCTGCTACAGGCTTCACATTTACTGTTGCTGGAACAGGATGACCAAATGCTTCTGTTTCACCCGCATCTAATAAACTCATTACTTGAAAATTCATATTACCGATGCCAAGCGCCTTTTCTAACAATTCATTTAGATCGCTTGGATTCGTTCCTAGCCACGCCATAAACTCATGGAATTGACGATATACCTCATTATCAAATTTACCTAAAACATGGGCATGTTCCATGTAAGCAGCCGCACCTTTTAAACCGTATAAACAAAGCATACGCACGCCGTGTACTTCTTCCCTAATCAAAGTGCGGTCAGAATTTAGGGCAAAATTCGCAGCTTGTTTTGTTAAATCAGAAATCGTTGCGGATTCAAGCTGTAAATGAGCCAATGGATGGTTTATATCAATACTTGGATTTAGTGTACGGCAACGTTTCATTAAATTATCACGATAAGCGATGGCTTGTTGCGCATATTCAACTATACGTTGAGAATCAAAGTTTACATTAGTCAAGGTAGAGAAAAATGCTTGTGCCGTAAAAGCATCAATTTCATTATCGATAATAGCTAAATCTCTCGCTTGAATAGCCCAAGCAGATAAGCTTTGCAGAGTTGCAACAAGGAGGTCTTGTAAATCAGAAGTTTCCGCAGTTTTACCGCACATTCCTTGAGAGTAACTACAACCGTTACCCACGGGTGTGCGCATTGTTTGTTCGCATTGTACGCAGTACATAATTAAGTCCTTTTGATTAGAATAGAAAGTTTCGTTATAAACCCGATAAAATCATTCAGATTTATAAAAGAATGATAAAACCTTTTTTCTTGCAGATACAAAAGGAAATTTGATTAATTAGAATTTGCTTGATCTAGATTAAGCTAACACCAATAACGAGTTAATCTATTTTTATTTGAAAGAACACAAATTCTAACAATACTAAAAACCACGCAATAAAATTTCATATATTGGCATTACCAGTTGAAAAACGATAACAAATTTCATTTTATTTCTCTTATAATGCAACTGTTCGAACAACAAGCAGTATCTCGAATGATGTATGTTTATTCCCCAATGGATAGTCAAAACACAAGGAGATTATTATGGCTTTCAATATGAAAAACAGACATTTACTTAGTCTTGTTCATCACACAGAACGTGAAATTAAATATCTCTTAGATCTCTCCCGAGATTTGAAACGAGCCAAATATGCAGGCACAGAACAACAAAAATTAAAAGGCAAAAATATCGCGCTCATCTTTGAAAAAACCTCCACCCGCACACGCTGTGCATTCGAAGTCGCCGCTCATGACCAAGGCGCTCAAGTCACCTACATCGACCCTAACTCCTCCCAAATTGGCCACAAAGAAAGTATGAAAGATACCGCCCGCGTATTAGGCAGAATGTATGATGGCATTGAATATCGTGGCTTTAAACAAAGTATCGTTCAAGAATTGGCTGATTATGCTGGTGTGCCAGTATTCAATGGTTTAACCGATGAATTCCACCCAACACAAATGCTTGCCGACGTACTTACCATGATTGAACATTGCGACAAACCATTAAGCGAAATTAGCTATGTATATATTGGGGATGCACGCAATAACATGGGTAATTCACTTTTATTAATTGGTGCTAAATTAGGTATGGATGTTCGTATTTGCGGACCTAAAGCTTTATTACCAGAAGTAAGCCTTGTTGAAATGTGCGAAAAATTTGCGAAAGAAAGTGGTGCTCGTATTACTGTAACTGAAGATATCGACAAAGCGGTGAAAGGTGTAGATTTTGTCCATACTGATGTGTGGGTTTCAATGGGTGAACCATTAGAAACTTGGGGCGAACGCATTAAATTATTACTTCCTTATCAAGTCACACCTGAATTAATGAAACGCACTGGTAATCCAAAAGTGAAATTTATGCACTGCTTACCTGCCTTCCATAACAGTGAAACCAAAGTTGGTCGTCAAATTGCTGAAAAATATCCTGAATTAGCTAATGGTATTGAAGTGACTGAAGATGTATTTGAATCGCCAATGAACATTGCATTTGAACAAGCAGAAAACCGTATGCACACAATTAAAGCGGTAATGGTAGCAAGTTTGGCATAAGGAGAACGTATGAGAATAGTGATTGCATTAGGCGGTAATGCGTTATTACGACGCGGAGAGCCGCTGACAGCCGAAAATCAACGACAAAATGTTCGCATTGCTTGTGAGCAAATTGCTAAAATTTGGCCAAATAATGAATTAGTAATTGCACACGGTAATGGCCCACAAGTGGGTTTGCTCGCCTTACAAGGCGCTGCCTATACTGATGTACCAACCTATCCTTTAGATGTATTAGGTGCAGAATCAGTAGGAATGATTGGTTATATGATTCAACAAGAACTCGGTAATTTAGTTCCATTTGAAGTGCCATTTGCAACTTTATTATCTCAAGTAGAAGTTGATATCAACGACCCAGCCTTTAAAAATCCAACTAAACCAATTGGCCCTGTTTATACGAAAGAAGAAGCTGAACGTTTGGCAAAAGAAAAAAATTGGTCTATCGCACAAGATGGTGATAAATATCGTCGCGTTGTGCCAAGTCCATTGCCAAAACGTATTTTTGAAATTCGTCCGGTCAAATGGTTGCTTGAAAAAGGCAGTATCGTAATTTGTGCGGGGGGCGGAGGCATTCCGACCTATTATGATGAAAACCATAATTTACAAGGTGTTGAAGCCGTTATCGACAAAGATTTATGTTCAGCTTTACTTGCGGAAAATCTTGATGCGGATTTATTTATCATCGCAACTGACGTTTCTGCAACTTTCGTAGATTGGGGTAAACCAACTCAAAAAGCAATTTCTGTTGCATCACCTGAAGCCATTTCAGAACTTGGTTTCGCTGCAGGTTCCATGGGGCCGAAAGTACAAGCCGCGATCAACTTTGCGAAACAAACAGGAAAAGATGCCGTAATAGGCTCTTTATCTGATATTGTGGACATTGTAAAAGGCAAAGCTGGTACTCGTATTACGAAAAAAGCTGAAGGCATATCCTATTATGCTTAAATAATAAAAGAACTTTGAGAAATCATTCTCAAAGTAAAAAGTGCGGTCAGTTTAACCGATGTTTTTACCAACCGCACTTTAAACGTTAAACATAAGGAGCTCGCTATGGATGCGTCCAAAAAGAAGAAAACGTTTAATTTCCCATCAGCGTTTACCATTTTATTTGCAATATTAATTCTCGCTGTTGGATTGACCTGGGTAATTCCATCCGGTTCATATTCAAAATTAACATATAATTCCACTGATAATGTTTTTGTAGTCAAAGCTTACGGCGTTGACGATAAAACTTATCCCGCCACAACAGACACTCTTGATAATCTAAATATCAAAATTAAACTCTCCAACTTCACCGAAGGCGTGATCAAAAAACCAATCGCTATTCCAGGCACCTATCAACGTGTAGAACAACACCACAAAGGTATTGAAGACATCACTAAAAGTATGGTGGAAGGCACCATTGAAGCCGTTGATGTTATGGTCTTTATCTTCGTATTGGGGGGTATGATTGGTGTTATTAACCGAACCGGTTCTTTTAATGCTGGTTTGATGGCTCTCGCAAAAAAAACCAAAGGTAATGAGTTTTTTATTGTATTCAGCGTATCCGTCTTAATGGTGTTAGGCGGCACAACATGCGGTATTGAAGAAGAGGCCGTGGCATTCTATCCAATTCTGGTGCCGGTATTCTTGGCTCTGGGATATGATGCGATAGTCTGCGTAGGGGCAATATTCCTTGCTTCATCTATGGGAACGGCATTCTCTACAATTAACCCATTCTCCGTTGTTATTGCATCAAATGCAGCTGGTATTCAATTTACTGAAGGTATTGGTTTCCGTGCTCTAGGTTTAGCTTTAGGTGCAACTTGCGTAATCGCATATCTTTATTGGTACTGTAAAAAAATCAAAGCTGACCCAAGTTTTTCTTTCACTTATGACGATCGCGAAGAATTTCGCCAACGTTATATGAAGAACTTTGATCCAAATGCAACTATTGCATTCTCAGCTCGTCGCAAATTAATCTTAACGCTTTTCTGCATCGCATTCCCTATTATGATTTGGGGTGTAATGGTTGGCGGATGGTGGTTCCCTCAAATGGCTGCATCTTTCCTTGCCATTACTATCATCATTATGTTTATTAGTGGCTTGTCTGAAAAAGATATTGTGGAATCCTTCACTGAAGGTGCATCAGAATTAGTAGGCGTGTCCTTAATCATCGGTCTTGCTCGTGGAGTGAACTTAGTGCTTGAACAAGGTATGATTTCTGACACTATCCTTGATTATATGTCTAATGTGGTTAGTGGTATGCCAGGTAGCGTATTCATCTTAGGCCAATTAGTCGTATTTATTTTCCTAGGTTTAATCGTACCATCTTCTTCTGGTTTAGCCGTACTTTCAATGCCAATTATGGCGCCACTTGCTGACTCAGTGGGTATTCCACGCGATATCGTAGTTTCCGCTTACAACTGGGGACAATATGCAATGCTATTCTTGGCACCGACAGGATTAGTTTTGGTGACACTCCAAATGTTGCATATTCCATTTGATAGATGGGTTAAATTCGTCATGCCAATGATTGGATGCTTATTGCTAATTGGTTCCATTTTATTGGTAGTACAAGTATCTTTATATAGTGTTTAACTAATTAGTCAAATTGCCGCCTAGATCACAGTTTTTCTAGGCGGTTTCTTTTATAATAAGTTATCTTTTTTGTTAGCATAAAAAGGATTTACTATGCTTAAAAAACGCTTCGACAATATCGATACCCGTATTCTTAAAGCATTGCAACGCAATGGTCGATTACAAAATAATGAACTGGCTAACGAAATAGGACTTTCAAATTCAGCTTGTTTACGTCGAGTGAATCACTTAGAAGAAAGTGGCGTAATTGATAACTATGTAGCCTTGTTAAATCCTAAAAAAGTAAACTGTAATCTCATCGTTTATGCATTAGGTTCTTTCTTTGAAGAAGATCCTGAATTAAAAGAGCGGTTTATTTTTGAGGTAAAATTAATCCCACAGATCATCGAATGTCATTTTATGGCAGGAACTTTCGATTTTCTTCTGAAACTTTGTGTATCAGATTTAGAAGAATTTAACCACATTAAAACCACCTATCTTAATTCTAGGCTTGGCATTAAAACCTTAAAATCAGAAGTTACTCTAAAAACGGTCAAATCAACAACTGAGTTGCCTTTATAAAAAAACTCGTATTATTGATACGAGTTTTTATAACAATTAACAAACTTCAGCCTGTTCTAATATAACTTTTTGTAAAACTTTAATTCCTGCCTCTATATCTTTCCAATCAGTAAATTCAAGAGGGTTATGACTAATTCCCAAATGAGATGGAACAAAAATCATACCTGTTGGACAAAGTGTTGCCATATGCATGGCATCATGTCCTGCACCACTTGGCATTATTTCGTAAGAATAACCAAGGGAATGAGCGGTTTCAGCTATTTGATTTACCATATTTTCAGGTAATACTATTGGATTATCTTTTGAAATAAGTTGTAACTCAATTAATAATCCTCTTTTTTCTGAAACTTTACTAATTTCCTCTTGTAATAATTCAAATACAGAATCTCTAGCTTGTACATGTGTACCTCGAATATCTACTAATAATTCGCAATATCCTGGCACAACATTCATTACTCCTGGTTTAGCTGTAATATTACCTACTGTGGCTACTGTAGAATGTCCAGCTTGAATAGCCGCTTGCTCAATAGCAAGTGATAATTCAGCTCCTCCTAACAATGCATCATGACGATAATGCATTGCTGTTGCTCCTGAATGATCTGCTTGTCCTTTAATTTTAACAATTACACGAATCGGAGCAGCAATACCTGTCACAACACCTATTGTTTTTCCTTCATTCTCTAAACGAGGACCTTGTTCTATATGAAGTTCAAAAAAACATTTAAATTCCTTTGCATCACGTTTTGCTTGATTAACCAAATTAAAATTCATTCCTACTTCAGCCATAGCTTCTGATAAACCCTTTCCTTGTTTATCACGTAATGAACTTAATTTTTCTTGATT
Organism: Haemophilus haemolyticus M19501; assembly: GCF_000222025.1. Classification (GTDB taxonomy): domain Bacteria; phylum Pseudomonadota; class Gammaproteobacteria; order Enterobacterales; family Pasteurellaceae; genus Haemophilus; species Haemophilus haemolyticus_G. Next base: position 13,291 of record NZ_AFQO01000013.1, read on the forward strand.
TACTATGCCGCACATAACTTTACTACCCAATGTAGCAAAATTAAATCTACTCGATTCTTCACAAGTAAAAATTATCAATTCTAAAGGATAACGAGTCTTAATATTCTGTTCACACAATTGCAAAAGAATTTCCAACCCAGCAACAGATCCCAAAGGACCATCAAATTTACCAGCATTCACAACAGTATCAATATGAGAACCGAATGCAACTGTAGGTAAAAAATCTTCTTTACCTGCCTTACGAATAAAAAGATTTCCAATTGAATCTCGACGAATAGACAAATCATATTCTTTACATAACTCAATAATCATATTATGGGCCTTTTCATCCTCCTCTGTAAAAGCTAAGCGAGTCAGCTCGTTTGGTACTGATGAAATAAAAGCCAGTTTTTCAATTAAATTTTGAACACGATTAAGATTAATTGACATAGTTTTCTCCTGATACGGTTTATTTTTTGATATTCGTCAAACAATAATAATTTTTCGTTGAAAATTAACCTTTTCTAAGCGTAATATCGGTATTGTTAAATGCCTCTAAAAAGGAGTAAAAAATGAAAAACATGTTACTGCTCAGTAGCTCAAAATACAAGAACACAGATTATCTAGAACACACCATACCTTGGTTACAAAATTTCCTGACTGATTATCGTGGTAAAACAATTGCTTTTGTGCCTTATGCTGGGGTACGCCGCACTTTTGATGAATATGAAAAAACTGTGCAAAATGCACTTTCTGATTTAGGGATGAATATTGTTTCCGTTCATCATGGTAAACAACATCGAGATATCATTGAACAAGCAGATGTCATCGCTATTGGCGGCGGGAATACATTTTGTTTGTTAAAACAGCTTTATGAACACAATTTGATTGATATCATTCGTGAAAAAGTAAATAACGGTACACCTTATTTTGGTTGGAGTGCTGGGGCCAATGTAGCTGGCGCATCTATTATGACAACGAATGATATGCCAATTACTTATCCTCCTTCATTTCAAGCATTACAACTTTTTCCTCATCAAATTAATCCGCACTTTATTTCAGGTAAAATGCAAGGCCACAATGGTGAAAGTCGAGAAGAACGTTTGGAAGAATTTTTACTCGTTAATCCAACTGCATTTGTATATGCCTTACCTGAAGGTTCTGCGCTTCATATACAAAATGAAATGGCAACTGTGTTAGGTGAAAATCCTATTTTGTGCTTCAGTGAAAATATGGAATGTGGCACATTTGACATCAATACAACTTTTTCTTATTAACTTAAAGGGAACATATAATGGAATTATTTAAATCCATCGTTGCAGTGATTGGCATTATTGCCACAATTTATTTTCTGATTAAAAAAGCCGAAACCCGAACTGTTTTGATTGGTGTCGGTTTAATAATGTCCATTCTAACGCTGAATCCAATGGGTGCATTAGATGCTTTTGCCAAAAGTATGACATCTGGCGGATTAATTATGGCTATCTGTTCCAGTATGGGTTTTGCTTATGTAATGAAATACACTCAATGTGATACTCATCTAGTGCATTTACTTACCAAACCATTAAGCGGATTAAAATTCTTCTTAATTCCAATTGCAACCGTCATTACCTTTTTCATCAATATTGCTATTCCTTCTGCTGCTGGTTGTGCTGCTGCGGTTGGCGCAACATTAATTCCCGTTTTAAAAAGTGCGGGTGTTCGACCAGCTACTGCTGGTGCAGCTATTTTAGCAGGTACTTTTGGATCAATGATGAGTCCGGGTTCTTCTCACTCAGCAATGATTAGTGAAATGTCAGGCTTAACTATCACTCAAGTAAACCTTTCACATGCTCCATATAACATGATTGCGGGAGCAATAGGTGCGGTTGTTTTAACAATTCTTGCGCTTGTTTTTAAAGATTATGGTGAACAACATCGCCAAGCTTATCTTGCAGAACAAAAAGAAAGTGAAATTAAAGTTGTTAAAGGCGTCAATGTACTTTATGCCCTTGCACCATTAATACCATTAGTTATTTTAGTGATTGGTGGAACGTCATTACAACAAGTACCGGGTCTTGAATGGACTAAAATGGGTGTGCCTCAAGCGATGCTTATTGGCGCAATTTACGGCATTATCGTCACTCGTATTTCCCCAGTAAAAATCACTGAAGAATTTTTCAATGGTATGGGAAATTCTTATGCAAACGTACTTGGTATCATCATTGCAGCCAGTGTATTTGTAGCAGGATTAAAATCTACGGGCGCAGTGGATGCTGCAATTTCTTTCTTAAAAGAATCCAACGAATTTGTACGTTGGGGTGCAACAATTGGACCATTCTTAATGGGTTTAATTACAGGCTCTGGCGATGCAGCAGCGATTGCCTTTAACACAGCCGTCACGCCACATGCTGTAGAACTCGGCTACACTCACGTAAATCTTGGTATGGCAGCAGCTATTGCCGGTGCAATCGGTCGTACAGCTTCACCAATTGCGGGTGTAACCATTGTTTGTGCAGGCCTTGCGATGGTAAGCCCAGTAGAAATGGTAAAACGTACCGCACCAGGCATGATACTTGCTGTTTTATTCTTAGCATTATTTATGTTGTAGAAATAGTAAAAAATTGACCGCACTTTATTTAAGTGCGGTCTGTTTTTATAGACTTTTAAAGGAGAAAAAAATGAACTTAGATTTAAATCAACTTGTTAAATGGCGTCGTGAATTTCATCATTTTCCAGAAATTGGTTGGAGTGAATTTTGGACAACTTCTCGCATTGCGGATTACTTGGAAGACTTAGGTTGTTTTAAAATTTTTCTTGGCAAACAAATTATAAATCCGGACTTTGTTCGTGGACGAAAACAAGCCGTAGTAGATAAAGGCTTAGCTAATGCAAAAGCCTATGGAGCCAATGAAAAATGGCTCGAAAAAATGGAAGGGTACACTGGTTGTGTAGCATTATTTGATTCAGGTAAACCAGGAAAAACTATTGCGTTACGTTTTGATATCGACTGTGTGAATGTAACGGAAACTTGCTCACCCGAGCATATTCCAAATAAAGAAGGTTTTGCCTCAATTAACGATGGTTTTATGCATGCTTGTGGACATGATTCACATATTACAATAGGTTTAGGCGTTGCATTATGGATCGCTCAGAACAAAGATAAACTCACTGGAAAAGTAAAAATTGTATTCCAACCAGCAGAAGAAGGTGTTCGTGGTGCAGCAGCCATTGCACAAAGTGGCATAATTGATGATGCAGATTATTTTGCTTCTTCACACATTAGTTTTTGCGCGAATACAGGCACAGTTATTGCTAATCCAAGAAATTTTCTTTCCACCACAAAAATTGATATTCGCTATAAAGGTAAACCTGCACACGCAGGTGCTGCGCCCCATTTAGGTCGTAATGCTTTATTAGCTGCAGCGCATACAGTCACTCAACTTCATGGTATTGCACGCCATGGCGAAGGCATGACAAGAATTAATGTGGGTGTGCTAAAAGCGGGTGAAGGACGAAATGTCATTCCATCCTCCGCTGAATTACAATTAGAAGTGCGGGGAGAAAATAAAGCAATTAATGAATACATGACTGAACAAGTCATGCAAATAGCCAAAGGTATCTCCATAAGTTTTGATGTCGCATATGAAACTGAAATTGTAGGTGAAGCCGTGGATATGAATAATGATGTTGAACTTATAAAACTGATCGAAGAAATATCCCTTGAACAACCACAAATAAATAACGTAAATTCAGATTATGCTTTCAATGCAAGTGAAGATGCGACTATTTTAGGTAGACGTGTACAAGAACACGGAGGTAAAGCTATTTACTTCATTCTTGGAGCAGATCGCACAGCAGGTCATCATGAAGCTGAATTTGATTTTGATGAAAATCAATTGCTTACTGGGGTTAATATTTATACTTCTTTAGTACAAAGATTATTAGCTTAATTAAATAAAAATATTTTTATTCCTTTCTTTTAAGAATCCTCTATTTTTCTTAGAATAAAGGCAGTATCTACTCACCTTATAAGGAAAACTCAATGATTAATAGACGTCATTTTATTCAAATTGGTGCGACCAGTCTTCTTGCATTAAGTGCAAACCGTTTTGCGATAGCAAAAGGAAAGAGCGATGTTGATCTACGCATTGTGGCAACAACAGATATTCATAGTTTCTTGACCGATTTTGACTATTATAAAGATGCACCAACCGATAAATTCGGTTTTACTCGTGCGGCAAGCCTTATTCGTCAAGCACGTGCTGAAGTAAAAAATAGTGTATTAGTAGATAACGGTGACCTAATTCAAGGTAATCCAATTGCAGACTATCAAGCTGCACAAGGCTATAAAGAGGGTAAATCTAACCCTGCGGTGGATTGTTTAAATGCGATGAATTATGAAGTGGGTACATTAGGTAACCACGAATTTAACTATGGTCTCAATTATCTTGCAGATGCCATCAAACAAGCTAAATTCCCGATTGTAAATGCTAACGTAGTAAAAGCAGGGACAGAAGAACCTTATTTCACACCTTATGTCATTCAAGAAAAATCGGTGGTGGATAATAATGGCAAAACACATAAATTAAAAATCGGTTATATCGGTTTTGTACCGCCACAAATTATAGTTTGGGATAAAGCGAACCTTCAAGGCAAAGTGGAAACCCGCGATATTGTAAAAACAGCACAAAAATATGTCCCTGAAATGAAGAAAAAAGGGGCTGATATTATCGTTGCATTAGCTCACACTGGCCCGTCTGATGAACCATACAAAGAAGGCGCTGAAAACTCGGCATTCTATTTGGCAGACGTTCCACATATTGATGCGGTTATTTTTGGACACTCACACCGTTTATTCCCAAATAAAGAATTTGCAAAATCACCAAATGCAGACATCGTAAATGGTACAGTAAAAGGTGTACCAGAAAGTATGGCTGGCTATTGGGCAAATAATATCAGTGTGGTAGATTTAGGTTTAACAGAACACAAAGGTAAATGGATTGTGACTTCAGGCAAAGCGGTGCTTCGTCCAATTTATGATGTAGAAACCAAAAAAGCACTTGCAAAAAATGACCCAGAAATAACCGCTCTTTTAGCACCAGTTCACGAGGCAACACGTAAGTTTGTGTCTCAACCTATCGGCAAAGCTACAGACAATATGTATAGTTACCTTGCATTAGTGCAAGATGATCCAACCATTCAAATTGTAAACCAAGCACAAAAAGCATACGTTGAAAAAGTGGCATCCAGTGTGGCAGAAATGGCTGGCTTACCTATTTTAAGTGCAGGTGCACCATTTAAAGCGGGTGGTCGTAAAAATGATCCAACGGGCTATACCGAAGTGAACAAAGGTGAATTAACTTTCCGTAATGCGGCAGATTTATACCTTTATCCAAATACGCTAGTGGTTGTTAAAGCGACAGGCGAACAATTAAAAGAATGGTTAGAATGTAGTGCTGGTATGTTTAAACAAATTGACCCTGCAAGTGACAAACCTCAATCATTAATTGATTGGGAAGGTTTCCGCACTTACAACTTCGATGTGATTGATGGGGTCAATTACGAATACGATCTAACCAAACCTGCACGTTATGATGGTGAATGTAAATTGATCAATCCAGAATCACATCGCGTAGTAAATTTAACCTATCAAGGTAAACCAGTTGATCCAAAAGCAGAATTTTTGATTGCAACGAATAACTATCGTGCTTACGGCAATAAATTCCCAGGTACTGGTGATAAACATATTGTTTACGCTTCGCCTGATGAAAGCCGTCAAATTTTGGCTGATTATATTAAAGCAACCAGTGAGAAAGAGGGTTCAGTCAATCCAAATGCGGATAAAAACTGGCGTTTTGTGCCTATCACAGGTAACGATAAATTAGATGTCCGTTTTGAAACATCGCCAAGCGAACAAGCGGCGAAATTTATCGCTGAAAAAGCACAATATCCGATGAAACAAGTGGGTACTGACGAAATCGGTTTTGCAGTGTATCAAATTGATTTATCTAAATAATAATTAGGAAAATAAAATGCCGTCTAAAAATTAAAATTTAGGCGGCATTTTTTCTTCCTAAAGAGCGGTCAAATTTTTGAGTATTTTTACAAATTGCATTCGCTTTTCAATCCTTCTATTGCTTTACATTCCTCTTCATTATGTTCACTTTCGGTAACAATGGACTGCAAAAAAGCTTTAATTTCTAATAATTGAGATATTTTATTTTCCACTTGAATCAGTTGATTAAGTACTAATTGATCTGCTTGATAATGATCTTTCATACTAAATTTAATACGATTGAGTACCTTAATATTCTCTAAAGAGAAACCCAACGTTCGACATTTTTTGATGAATTTTAATTGTTCTACACTTTCTTCATCATAATGTCGATAACCATTAGCCAATCGCTTAGGTGGCTGCAATACTCCTTGCTTTTCATAGTAGCGGATAGTTTCAATATTAGTATGCGTAGATTTACTTAATTCACTAATTTTCATTATTTCCTCAAGCAATTTTTTACTTTAATGAGAATGATCATCTAATAAAAAATGTGTATTACTATCATACAAGGATTTAACAGCTCTAGAAACTATGGAAATACCGCTGTATAAGACAAAAAGACTTAAAATACCACTAGCGACTACATCAACCCACTGCCAATTTAACCACCAAGCACAGATTCCTGCAATAATAGCAACAACCGAACCAAATAAATCTACTAAAACATGCAAATACGCTGCACGAATATTCAAATTATGGCGATTACTTTTTAGCATAATAAAAGCTACCAACAAATTAATCCCAAACCCTAGTAAAGCTACGCCTAACATTGGCAAAGCGGCTATTTCTATTGGAGCCTGCCAACGTGTTACAGCCTCGATAAAAATCCAAATAGCGACCCAAACTAATGAAATTCCATTGATTAAAGCGAACCATTTTTGCCATTTTAGACCTAAAAATAACCCAATCCATGCTAAAAAAATAGATAAACTATCATTTGCCATATGCCCAGCATCAGCCATCAAAGTAAGGCTGTTAAACCAATATCCCCCTAGAAATTCAACAACCATATAAAAGGTAATAATTGCAAAACTAATGCCTAATACTATTTTATTTTTAGAGATTTGACTATGAGGGCAAGATGCATGCTGCTGATATTCTTTAGGGAGATTATTTTGTACTGTAGAAATTTTTTTCATTTTGCTTCCTTTACTATTTGATTTGAAGGAAGCATAAAACCTGTAGTAACTACAAAGTCAAACCATAAAACATATATTTAATAAAATTAATTGTTTAAAAAAACTAAATTATAGGGATTTCAATAAAAATTCATTTTTATCTGTGGATAACTCATAAATAATCTGTCATAAAACTGTTTTTACTCACTTGGTAACTTTGAGCAAAAATAAAATTGTTAATAACTTTCCATTTTACACACAAGATTTTTAAAGAAAATGATCGCATTTTCACAAGATCTTTGGATCATATAACACCTGTTTCCATAAGGATCGAATAAGGTTACTCACAACCACAAAGGATCTTAATAGTAACAATAATAAAATCTTTATATATAAAAAGAGATCTTATTTACTAATACAAACGTGATCTTTGAAAGGATCAATAGATCCATTCTTTTTTTGTCAGGTGTTTTAAATTTCTGTAAAATAGCGCCAATTTTTTGATCCGAACAAATAATAGAGATAGATATGTTTTACACTGAAACTTATGATGTGATTGTGATCGGTGGTGGTCATGCGGGTACAGAAGCTGCGCTTGCACCAGCTCGAATGGGATTAAAAACCCTTTTATTAACGCATAATGTAGATACTTTAGGGCAAATGTCTTGTAACCCTGCAATTGGAGGGATCGGTAAAGGTCATTTAGTAAAAGAAGTAGATGCAATGGGCGGTTTAATGGCGCATGCTGCAGATAAAGCAGGGATCCAATTTCGTACTTTAAATAACAGTAAAGGCCCAGCAGTGCGTGCTACTCGAGCTCAAGCTGATAGAGTTCTATATCGTCAAGCTGTTCGTACAGCATTAGAAAATCAACCTAATTTAGATATTTTCCAACAAGAGGCGACAGATATTCTAATTGAGCAAGATCGAGTTACAGGCGTTAGCACAAAAATGGGATTAACTTTTCGTGCTAAATCAGTGGTATTAACTGCAGGTACTTTCTTAGCCGGTAAGATCCACATAGGTTTGGAAAACTATGAAGGTGGTCGAGCTGGGGATCCTGCTTCTGTAAATCTTTCACATCGATTAAGAGATCTCGGATTACGTGTAGATCGTCTTAAAACAGGTACACCACCGCGTATTGATGCGCGTACGATCAATTTTGATATTTTAGCTAAACAGCATGGTGATGCGGTGTTGCCTGTATTCTCTTTTATGGGATCAGTGGATGATCACCCACAACAAATTCCTTGTTACATTACCCACACCAATGAACAAACTCATGAAGTGATCCGTAATAATTTGGATCGCAGTCCAATGTATACTGGTGTGATTGAAGGGATCGGTCCACGTTATTGTCCATCCATTGAAGATAAAGTGATGCGTTTTGCGGATCGTAATTCACATCAAATTTATTTGGAACCAGAAGGCTTAACCAGTAACGAAGTGTATCCAAACGGGATCTCTACCAGTTTGCCGTTTGACGTGCAAATGGGTATTGTGAATTCTATGAAAGGTTTGGAAAAAGCTCGCATCATTAAACCAGGTTATGCCATTGAATATGATTATTTTGATCCACGTGATTTAAAACCAACGTTAGAAACAAAAGCTATTTCAGGTTTATTCTTTGCAGGTCAAATTAACGGTACAACGGGTTATGAAGAAGCAGCGGCACAAGGTTTATTGGCTGGGATTAACGCAGGTCTTTATGTTCAAGAGAAGGATGCATGGTATCCACGCCGTGATCAATCTTATACTGGCGTATTGGTTGATGACCTTTGTACGCTTGGTACTAAAGAACCGTATCGCGTATTCACTTCTCGTGCTGAATACCGTTTATTACTACGTGAAGACAATGCAGACATTCGTTTAACGCCAATAGCTCATGAATTAGGTTTAATTGATGATGCTCGCTGGGCGCGCTTTAATCAAAAAATGGAAAATATTGAACAGGAACGCCAACGCTTACGCAGCATTTGGTTACATCCGCGTTCTGAATATTTAGAAGAAGCCAATAAAGTACTTGGCAGCCCACTTGTGCGTGAAGCTAGCGGTGAAGATTTATTGCGCCGTCCAGAAATGACCTATGATATTTTGACTTCTTTAACGCCATACAAACCAGCAATGGAAGATAGAGAAGCCGTAGAACAAGTGGAAATTGCCATTAAGTATCAAGGCTATATTGAGCATCAACAAGAAGAAATTGAAAAACAAAAACGCCACGAAAATACAGCTATTCCAGCTAACTTTGATTACAGCAAAGTGTCTGGTTTATCTAATGAAGTACGTGCGAAATTGGAACAGCATCGTCCTGTTTCCATTGGACAAGCAAGCCGAATTTCAGGTATAACGCCTGCTGCTATTTCAATTATTCTGGTTAATTTGAAAAAACAAGGCATGCTGAAGCGTGGGGAATAATGTTTTCTTAATTTAAATGTAAAAGTGCGGTGAATTTTCACCGTATTTTTTATATTACAAATTAAAAAGATGTAATTAGTAGGCTAAATTTTTGCTGAAATAAAAACACTAAGGATTTTAACCGCACTTTCGTAGAATGACGACAAACAGACAAGATAGATAGAAAAATGAAAGCAAAACTCGAAAATTTACTGGCTCAAGCAGAAATTCAATTAACAGATCTACAAAAAAATCAACTGATTCAGTTGGTACAATTACTTCATAAGTGGAATAAAGCTTATAACTTAACCTCTGTACGTGATCCTCAAGAAATGTTAGTCAAACATATTTTAGATAGTCTTGTTGTAAGTCCTTATTTACAGGGTGATCGTTTTATTGATGTCGGTACAGGGCCTGGTTTGCCTGGTTTACCTTTGGCAATTATTAATCCTTCTAAACAATTTGTCCTCCTTGATAGTTTAGGCAAGCGCATTAGTTTTATTCGAAATGCTATACGTGAGCTTGGACTAACTAATGTAATCCCTGTTTTAAGTCGAGTAGAAGAATACCAACCTGAAGATAAATTTGATGGTGTATTAAGTCGTGCTTTTGCTTCGTTAAAAGATATGACAGATTGGTGTCATCATTTACCAAAAGAAAATGGATATTTTTATGCATTAAAGGGTATTTATCAGGAAGATGAAATTAATGAATTGAATGAAAAATATACTATTCAAGAAGCGATTGAATTACATGTTCCAGAACTTATAGGTGAACGACATTTAATCGTTTTACGTTAAATAGTTACAATCTTGTAAAAAAATTTCTAAAAGTGTGATTTATATAACACTTTTTATGTGTTTTTAAGTTGAATCTAAAGCCAGCAAAGGTATAATCGGCAGGCTAAAATTATTTTGTAAAAGTGATGTCGCGCATTTTATCTCACGCTAAAAAAAACTACAGAAAAGCTATTGTTATTGAGAGTCTTTTGCTTGTAGTTTTTTATTTGCTTATTTATGGATGGCAACGCCAAAGTGCGGTAGATTTTAGCTACGGTTTTTTAAGTGCCTTTTTGCCTTTTTGTACATTTATATTTATCATTTTTTACAGAAAACAAAATTTTTCAACAAAACTGATCGCACTTTATCGTGCTGAAGCAATAAAGTTTATTTTAACGATGGTTTTTATCATTATTGCCATTAAATGGTTATTCGTTGTCAATTTTATTGCGTTTTTTGTTGGTTTTTTATTGGCATTAGTGCTGAATAATATTATTCCACTTATTCTCAATAAAATTTAACTTTGGGTTATTCTTCTTCAGAACAAAGGATCGATTATGTCTGGACAAACTTCAATTGAATATATCCAACACCATTTAACTTATCTTACAGCAGGTGAAGGTTTTTGGACGTTTAATCTTGATACGTTTTTCTTCTCTGTGTTGTGCGGTTTCCTTTTCTTAGCTATTTTTCGTAAAGTGGCTAAAAAAGCAACAGCAGGTGTGCCGAGTAAACTACAATGTGCTGTTGAAATGGCTGTAGAATGGATTGATGGTGTGGTAAAAGAAAATTATCACGGTAAACGAGATGTGATAGCGCCATTGGCTTTAACCATTTTCGTATGGGTGATGATTATGAATACTATTGATTTGGTACCTGTGGATTATATTCCCCAGTTGTTTGCTATTATTACAGGTGATCATCATATTCCTGTACGAGCTGTGCCGACTACGGATATGAATATGACATTTGCAATGTCGATTTCAGTATTTGTATTGATCCTTTTTTATACGATTAAATCTAAGGGTATTAAAGGTCTTGCAAAAGAATACACTTTACACCCGTTCAATCATTGGGCATTTATCCCTGTTAATCTTCTTCTTGAATCCGTGACGTTGATCTCAAAGCCTGTTTCATTAGCACTTCGTTTATTCGGAAATATGTATGCTGGTGAGCTGATCTTTATTTTGATTGCCGTGATGTATTCAGCCAATGCGTTTGTGGCTGCACTGGGTGTGCCATTGCAGTTGGTGTGGGCGATTTTCCATATTTTGGTTATCGCATTACAAGCCTTCGTCTTTATGATGCTTACTGTGGTTTACCTGAGTATTGCATATAATAAAGCGGAACATTAATTTTTATTTTTTATTTAACAACTCAACTCTCAACAACGGAGAAAATTTATGGAAACTGTAATTAGTGCAACAATCATTGCCTCTGCGATTATGCTTGCTTTTGCTGCTTTAGGTACTGCGATTGGCTTTGGTCTTCTTGGCGGTAAATACCTTGAGTCTGCCGCTCGTCAGCCTGAATTAGCTAATTCACTACTTACTAAGATGTTTATTGTTGCAGGTCTTCTTGATGCGATTGCGATGATCGCGGTAGGTATCGGTTTATATTTCGCATTTGCAAATCCATTTGCTGCATTATTAGGTTAATAAACAACAAATTTCCTAATTAACGAAGGAGGTATGTTGTGAATATTAATGCAACATTAATTGGTCAAACCATCGCCTTTATTATTTTTGTATGGTTTTGTGTGAAATTTGTTTGGCCACCAATTATTAATGCGATTGAAACTCGTCAAAGCCAAATTGCGAACGCTTTAGCGTCAGCTGAAGCAGCTAAAAAAGAGCAAGCAGATACGAAAAATCTTGTTGAACAAGAACTTTCAGCTGCAAAAGTACAAGCTCAAGATATTTTAGATGCTGCGAATAAACGTCGCAATGAAGTATTAGACGAAGTGAAGTCAGAAGCCGAAGAACTAAAAGCAAAAATTATTGCTCAAGGTTATGCAGAAGTAGAAGCAGAACGTAAACGTGTTCAAGAAGAATTGCGTCTTAAAGTGGCTTCATTGGCAGTGGCTGGTGCTGAGAAAATTGTGGGTCGCTCTATTGATGAAGCGGCAAACAATGACATTATTGATAAATTAGTTGCAGAGTTATAAGAGGCTTAGCTTATGTCAGAATTAACTACAATAGCTCGCCCTTATGCAAAAGCTGCATTCGACTTTGCCATTGAACAAAGTGCGGTCGAAAAATGGACTGATATGTTAGGTTTTGCTGCAGCCGTAGCTGAAGATGAAACGGTAAAAGCTTACTTAAGTAGTTCTCTTTCTGCACAGAAATTAGCTGATACAGTAATTTCTATTTGTGGCGAACAATTGGATCAATATGGGCAAAATCTTATTCGGTTAATGGCTGAAAATAAGCGTTTGAGTGCTATTCCTGCAGTGTTTGAAGAATTTAAACATCACGTAGAGGAACACCAAGCTATTGCAGAAGTTGAAGTAACGTCTGCGCAACCATTGAATGCAACACAAATCGAAAAAATTGCAGCCGCAATGGAAAAAAGATTAGCTCGCAAAGTGAAATTAAATTGCAACGTGGATAGCGCACTTATTGCTGGTGTGATTATTCGTACTGAAGACTTTGTGATTGACGGAAGTAGCCGTGGGCAACTTACTCGTCTCGCAAACGAGTTGCAATTATAAGAGGAATACAAGATGCAACTAAATTCAACTGAAATTAGTGAATTGATTAAAAAACGCATCGCTCAATTCGACGTGGTCAGTAAAGCGCGTAATACAGGGACAATTGTTTCTGTAAGCGATGGTATTATTCGTATCCACGGTTTAAGCGATGTGATGCAAGGTGAAATGATCGCCTTACCAGGTAATCGTTATGCGATGGCACTTAACCTTGAACGCGATTCTGTTGGTGCTGTAGTTATGGGACCTTACGCAGATTTAGCGGAAGGTATGGAAGTTCAATGTACAGGTCGTATTCTTGAAGTACCAGTTGGTCGTGGTTTATTAGGTCGTGTAGTTAATACGCTTGGTCAACCAATCGATGGTAAAGGCGAAATTGAAAATGATGGTTTCTCACCTGTAGAAGTGATTGCGCCAGGTGTTATCGATCGTCGTTCTGTTGATCAACCTGTTCAAACTGGTTATAAAGCGGTTGACTCAATGGTGCCAATCGGCCGTGGTCAACGTGAATTAATCATCGGTGACCGTCAAACGGGTAAAACTGCGTTAGCAATTGACGCTATTATTAACCAACGTAATTCTGGTATTAAATGTATCTATGTTGCGATTGGTCAAAAAGCCTCTACTATCGCAAACGTCGTACGTAAATTAGAAGAACATGGTGCGCTTTCAAATACTATCGTGGTAGCTGCATCAGCATCTGAATCAGCAGCGTTACAATATTTAGCACCTTATGCTGGTTGTGCGATGGGTGAATATTTCCGTGATCGCGGCGAAGATGCATTAATTGTTTATGATGATTTATCAAAACAAGCCGTAGCTTATCGTCAAATTTCATTATTATTACGCCGTCCACCAGGTCGTGAAGCTTATCCCGGTGATGTATTCTATTTACATTCTCGTTTACTAGAACGTGCTTCTCGTGTAAACGAAGATTACGTAGAAAAATTCACTAAAGGTGAAGTGAAAGGAAAAACAGGTTCTTTAACCGCACTTCCTATTATTGAAACCCAAGCTGGTGACGTATCTGCGTTTGTTCCAACCAACGTAATTTCTATTACCGATGGTCAGATCTTCTTAGAATCTAACTTATTTAACTCAGGTATTCGTCCTGCGGTAAACCCAGGTATTTCGGTATCTCGTGTTGGTGGTTCAGCGCAAACTAAAGTTATTAAGAAATTAGCGGGTGGTATTCGTACCGCGCTAGCTCAATATCGTGAATTAGCAGCGTTTGCACAGTTTGCATCAGATCTTGATGATGCGACTCGTAAGCAACTTTCTCACGGTGAAAAAGTAACTGAATTATTAAAACAAAAACAATTTGCTCCATTATCTGTTGCAGAACAAGCGGTTGTATTGTTTGCTGTTGAATTTGGTTATTTGGATGATGTGGAATTATCAAAAATTGCAAGTTTTGAGGCCGCACTTTTAGATTATTCTAACCGTAATTACGCTGAGTTTATGCAAGAGCTTACTAAAACCGGTAACTATAATGACGAAATCAAAGATACATTAAAAGGTATTTTAGATAGTTTTAAAGCGAATAGTGCTTGGTAGTAACGGAGAGATAAGATGGCAGGTGCAAAAGAGATAAAAACCAAAATTGCCAGTGTACAAAGTACACAAAAAATTACTAAGGCAATGGAAATGGTGGCGACCTCGAAAATGCGTAAAACGCAGGATCGTATGGCTGCATCTCGTCCGTATTCTGAAACTATCCGTAACGTTATTAGTCATGTGTCTAAAGCAAGTGTCGGTTATAAACATCCGTTCTTAGTTGAGCGTGAAGTAAAGAAAATCGGTATCTTGGTTATTTCAACAGATCGTGGTATGTGTGGTGGTTTAAATGTTAATTTATTCAAAACCACACTTAACCAAATCAAAAATTGGAAAGAACAAAATATCTCTACAGATTTGGGCTTAATAGGTTCAAAAGGGATTAGTTTTTTCCGTTCCTTTGGATTTAATATCAAAGGTCAACTTTCTGGTTTAGGCGATACGCCTGCTCTAGAAGAATTAATTGGTGTCGCAAATACAATGTTTGATGCTTATCGTAATGGTGAAATTGATGCAGTTTATATTGCATACAATAAATTTGTTAATACGATGTCGCAAAAACCTGTTGTACAACAATTAGTTCCTTTACCAGAATCTAAAGACGATCATTTAAATGAAAGACAACAGACTTGGGATTATCTTTATGAGCCAGAACCAAAAGTACTATTAGATAGCCTTTTAGTTCGTTATTTAGAATCCCAAATTTATCAAGCGGTTGTAGATAATTTAGCTTCAGAACAAGCGGCTCGAATGGTAGCAATGAAAGCAGCAACTGATAATGCAGGTAATTTAATTAATGATCTGCGGTTGGTGTATAACAAAGCTCGTCAAGCAAGTATCACAAATGAATTGAATGAAATCGTAGCCGGTGCGGCAGCGATTTAAGAAAAGAGGAACGGTAATGTCAGCAGGAAAAATTGTACAAATCATCGGTGCGGTGATTGACGTTGAATTTCCACAAGATGCAGTGCCAAAAGTTTACGATGCATTAAAAGTTGAATCAGGTTTAACACTTGAGGTGCAACAACAATTAGGTGGCGGTGTGGTACGTTGTATCGCATTAGGTGCTTCTGACGGTTTAAAACGTGGTTTAAAAGTAGAAAACACGAATGATCCGATTCAAGTACCAGTAGGCACAAAAACTCTTGGTCGTATTATGAATGTATTGGGTGAACCAATTGACGAACAAGGTCCAATCGGTGAAGAAGAGCGTTGGGCTATCCACCGTTCTGCACCAAGCTATGAAGAACAATCAAACAGTACGGAATTATTAGAAACCGGTATCAAAGTTATCGACTTAATTTGTCCATTTGCAAAAGGTGGTAAAGTTGGTTTATTCGGTGGTGCGGGTGTAGGTAAAACCGTAAATATGATGGAATTAATCCGTAACATCGCGATCGAACACTCAGGTTACTCCGTATTTGCGGGTGTAGGTGAACGTACTCGTGAAGGTAACGACTTCTATCATGAAATGAAAGATTCTAATGTATTAGATAAAGTATCTTTGGTTTATGGTCAGATGAATGAGCCACCAGGTAACCGTTTACGTGTTGCGTTAACTGGTTTAACCATGGCTGAAAAATTCCGTGATGAAGGTCGTGATGTATTATTCTTCGTGGATAATATCTATCGTTATACCCTTGCTGGTACTGAAGTATCTGCGTTATTAGGTCGTATGCCATCTGCGGTAGGTTATCAACCAACCTTAGCTGAAGAAATGGGTGTATTACAAGAACGTATTACTTCAACCAAAACAGGTTCTATTACCTCTGTTCAAGCAGTATATGTACCTGCGGATGACTTAACTGACCCATCTCCAGCAACAACCTTTGCGCACTTAGACTCAACCGTTGTATTAAGTCGTCAAATTGCATCTTTAGGTATCTACCCTGCGGTTGATCCATTAGATTCAACTTCACGCCAATTAGATCCACTTGTTGTTGGTCAAGAACATTATGATGTTGCTCGTGGTGTACAAGGTATTTTACAACGTTATAAAGAATTGAAAGATATCATCGCAATTCTTGGTATGGACGAATTATCTGAAGAAGATAAATTAGTAGTAGCGCGTGCACGTAAAATTGAACGTTTCTTATCACAACCGTTCTTCGTTGCTGAAGTATTTAACGGTACTCCGGGTAAATATGTTCCATTAAAAGAAACCATTCGCGGCTTTAAAGGTATTTTAAGCGGTGATTACGACCATATCCCAGAACAAGCGTTCTATATGGTAGGTTCAATCGATGAAGCGCTAGAAAAAGCCAAAAATATGTAATCACTTCAAGTCATTTGAAGGAGAACAAAAATGGCGACATTTAATTTAACGATAGTAAGCGCAGAGCGAAAAATCTTTGAAGGTGAAGTAAAACAAATTCAAGCAACAGGTGTTGAGGGGGAATTAGGCATTCTCCCTGGACACACCCCATTGCTAACGGCAATTAAGCCAGGGATTGTTAAATTTACCCTTCAAGATGGAAATGAAGAAGTTATCTATGTTTCCGGTGGTTTTTTAGAGGTTCAACCAAATATTGTTACGGTACTAGCAGATGTTGCTATCCGTGGTAGTGAATTAGATGCTGATCGTATTCGCGAAGCAAAACGTAAAGCTGAAGAGAACATTGTATCTCATGCATCAGATGTAGATCATGATTTACTGGTTGCGAAACTTTCTAAAGAGTTAGCAAAACTTCGAGCTTATGAATTGACAGAAAAACTCTTGAAAACAAGACGGTAATAAAAAAGTGCGGTGAATTTTCACCGCACTTTTTGTTTGTTTTCTTAAAGAAATTTTACATAGTTATTTTGCTTAAATTCAGGTCTAAATAATTCTTCTAGTTGCCCAAAATAGAGCAATAAATCCTGCTCTCCTGCTGCGTAAGGGGCAATTTCATAGACATCATAAATAAAATGTACACCCCTTGAATCTAAGTAAATATTGTTCGATAAATTAAAATTATCAGCTCCAATAACAGGTTCATATTCCTTATTGCTATTATTATATTGCTCCCATAAAAGTGTTTTTACTTTCGGTAAATCTTTTTCATTAAATAAATCATTTAATGTCAAAATATGGCGTGTAGTTAGATCAATTGTGAAATAGCGATTACCTTCTATCCCATGAGCACCACCTTCATAGTCATAAAAACTAATAGCAAAGGTTGCAAGTTTTTCTTTTTGTGCAATAAAATCTGTCCACATGGAATGAGAAATACCAAGAGATGGTGTTTCTTTTACTTCTTTTTTGTCTTCCTCAAAAGCTGTTTGATAACGTGCTACAAATTGTTCGCGAGAAATATTTTTCGTTTCTTCGTTTTCAGTCAATTTTTTCCATAACAAATCATTAAGCCAATCAATATTGGTTTTTATTGTTGAAATTGAATACTCAATTTTGGTTTCTTCAGGCTGGTAATCTTCTTTCGATTTAGGATGTTTAATAATTTCAGATTGATTAAATATTTCATCATTTTCCACAAAAATTGCTGGGACTGTTTTTTCTATTTGCTCTTTTAATTTGGTATTTTCAGTAGTGAGTTGTGCTACTGTTTGATTTAGTTGTTTTATTTTTGCTTCAGTATCTTTATCTTGGCAGCCTGTGAGTAATATGACAGAACTAATTAATGTAGCAACGAGCGTTTTTTTCATACTCTTTTCCTTTTTAAATCATAAATCAAAAACATTCTTATCGCGTAGAATATGGTCATTGCCTTTGCGACGCAAAAATCCCATTCGGTCGAAATATTCCATCAGTTGAACGGTAAGTTTGCGCCCGAAATTCAATTTATCACGCACTTCATTTACTGAAACTTTTCCTTTTTCTTCTGCGATTTGTTTGATGAGACTTGCATAAGCATAGATGGTTTCAGTTAAGAAAAATCTATCTTTTACGATTGGCGTGAGGTAACCCAGTTTCCCTGCTTTATACATAAAATTACGCATAATTGATTCATCAATAGCGAGCGCATTTGCCATATCTCGCACCCAAATCGCTTGGCCATTTGCTTTTTCAAACTCGTTTAATACATCTGTCCAACGTGATTTTTCTTCAGTATTAAACTGAATTTTGTGCTCTGGTAGATGAATCCAGCCACGCGTTTGTTGTAATCGTCCATCATCAAGCATTTCATCGATAAAATGATGAATCAGATTTTCTGGCTGATTCAATGTCGCCATTCGATATAATCTGGCTTTGCTTACACCAAGTTGATCATTATGTTGCTCGTGATAGGTATTAAGCGCAGTTAAAATTTGCTGCGTTTTTTCTTGTACGTAATTAGTATTAAAACACCAATCTTGATGACGCACCGCGCCACGTTCGGCGAGTGCTTTATCTAATTGCAAGGAAGTCAGTTGTTCCGTCCACATTAATTGGCGCGCTGTTGTCGAATTATGTTGAAGGGTAAGCGCAATACGTTGCGAAGCATTCTCTGCCAATGCTAAATTCGCTAAGAAATTTAACCGCACTTCAGTTCGTTTATGACGTTTTGGCGAGTTAATTTCCAATACTCTTGCGCCGGCAATTAAGGTTTTTGTATCGCCACTGCGTAAAATAAGTTTGTCTCCGAAAGCCAAGAATAATGGCGAATCTAATATGATTTCAGCTAAAGTGCGGTCATTTTTGGCGGCATTTTTTCCCTGTAATAAGGTGAGTTTACCCGTAGTGCGACTCGCTCCGTGATAAATATGCACAGGTTGGCTTTCATTTAATGGTACTTCAGCCAAAATTTGTACACTTATGCGATCTGTTGGTGGAAGTGGGTCATTCTGCAATAACCAATCGCCTCGTTTCATTGGTGTGCGGTCTAAATCAGCATTTAAATTTAACGCTAAACGTTGCCCCGCAATACCTTGTTCGCTTGATGTATTTTGTGCGTGAATCGCTTTTATGCGAACTTTCTGTCCTGTGGAAAGGTAAATTTCATCGTTGACTTTCACTGTTCCTGAAAAGGCTGTGCCTGTTACTACAGTACCCGCCCCTTTTACGCTGAATACTCGGTCTATTGCATAGCGGAAAGGTTTTTGAGTATCAGCTAATTCTGCCAAATTAGCTAAGTAATGACGTAATTCACTGATGCCTTGTCCCGTTTCTGCTGAAGTAACGAAGTAGTTAGCATCGCGTAAAAAACTATAATTTTGTTTAATTGCTTGGATTAACGATTCAATTTGCTTTGAATTTGTACGATCTGCTTTTGTGATGACAACAATAATTTCGTGGAATTGAAGCTGGCGTAAGATTGCTAAATGTTCTTTTGTTTGCGCTGCAACGCCTTCATCGGCGGCGACAATTAACATTGCATAATGCACACCACCTAAGCCTGCCAGCATATTTGATAAGAATTTTTCGTGTCCTGGCACATCAATAAAGCCAAGTACTTTGTTTTCTAAAGGCAGATAGGCATACCCCAAATCAATGGTCATTCCGCGTTTTTTTTCTTCTGGTAAATGCGCGGTACTTGTGCCAGTTAATGCTTTTAATAATGCTGTTTTGCCGTGATCAACGTGACCTGAAGTAACAATAATCATAGTTCATCCAATGTATTTAATAGTGTTTCAATATCCGCAAGGCTACGTAAATCTAGCCAAATTTTTCCGTTTTCCATTCGGCCAATAATAGGTTGAGAAAGTTGTTTAAAACGAGCTGAAAGTGCGGAAAGTTTTGCGTTTGTTTTTTCTGCAATAGTAACAGCAATGGAAGGGATTCTTTCCATTGGTTGTGAGCCACTACCGATTAGTGCTTGGCTATCTTCAATTTGAATCTCAAATTGTGAATTTAAGCGAGATTCTAACCGCTCTTTGAGACGCGTAGCATTTATTTTGAGTTGTTCTAATGGCTGAGTGAGTAAGCGCAAAGTGGGTAATTTTTCAGTTAATTTTTCAGGATTTAAATATAAACGTAATGTGGCTTCTAAGCCTGATAAAATGACTTTATCGCAACGTAATACACGCTTGAGAGGATGTGCTTGTAATTGTTCGATCCATTCTTTTTTACCTACTATAATGCCTGCTTGTACGCCACCAAGTAATTTATCGCCAGAGAAAGAGACCAAATCTACACCTTGTGCTACTTTTTCTTGCACGGTCGGTTCTTTTGGCAAGCTATATTGGCTTAAATCTATCAATGCGCCGCTACCTAAATCAGTGACTACAGGTACATTCATTTCTCTGCCTAGTTCCGCAAGCTCTTCTTCTGAAACAGAAGAGGTAAAACCACAAATTTGATAATTGCTGCTATGCACTTTCATTAAAAAAGCCGTATTTTCAGTGATAGCATTACGATAATCTTTCAGGTGAGTACGATTAGTTGTGCCCACTTCCACTAAATGGCATCCAGCTTGTTCCATAATATCTGGAATACGAAATGCACCACCAATTTCAATTAATTCGCCACGAGAAATAATTACTTCTTTACCTTGAGCAAAGGTCGCTAACATTAACAATACCGCAGCAGCGTTGTTATTCACAATACAGGCTGCTTCAGCACCTGTGAGTTTGCATAATAATTCACTGATGTAATTATCGCGATGACTACGCTTACCTTCATCTAAATCATATTCAAGTGAAACATTTTTTTGCATCGCAGAAAGCGCTGCCTGTTGTGCTGCTTCAGACCAAAGTGCCCGCCCAAGATTTGTGTGCAACACCGTGCCAGTCAGATTATGCACCGCTTTGATTTGTACTTGGTTTTGTTTTTGTAGTCGAGAATGAATTTCTACAAAAGTGCGGTCAAAATTAGAAAAATATTCAGGAAGTTGATTATTTTTTTGAATAAATTGACGAGCTTGCGTTAATAATTCTCGACACGTTACCACGACGGCAGTGTGACCAAATTTGGTAATGAGTTGTAAGCCTTGAGGTGTTTTGAGAATTTTATCAACGGAAGGAAGTTGTTGAAAAAGTGCGGTCATTTTTGAATCCGTTTAAAATAACGTTGAATTGCCGATTAATTTACGCTAAAGTAAATGTAATTTCAACCACGGAGGGGCGTCATCTCCGGTGAGGTGGCAGGATTTCAAATCCTGTTGAGGACGCCAGCGTTCTTGGGTGGGTTCGACTCCCATTCCCCTCCGCCAACTCTATATATTTCATTTTTATCATTTCTATTGTCTATAAAAATAAAAGCGGTCAAAACTGTTTTTAATTTTGACCGCTCTTTAGGACTAATGCCTAATTATTTTGCTGGAATGTCTGCGAGTACTCTTGTCAATAAATCCCAATAGGTTTGCACCGTTGAAATTTCCACTTTCTCATCTGGTGAATGAGCATTTCGAATTGTTGGCCCGATAGAAATCATTTCTATGTGTGGATAATGTTCTTTTAAAAGACCACATTCTAATCCTGCGTGAATGACTTTCACTACAGGTTGCTCGCCTAGCACTTCAGCATAATGTTTGCGAGTAATGTCTAAGATAGTAGAGTCATTTACCGGTTGCCAGCCCGGATAAGGTGCAGAAAATTTAACTTTTGCATTTGCTAAGATTGCAAGTGAGCTAAGCATTTCAGTTACGTAATATTTACCGCTTTCAATTAATGAACGAACTAAAATGGTGCTTTTTACAACATTACCTTCTGTTTTCAATACGCCAACGCTTAATGAACTTTCTACGACATTTTTAACTACATCACTATTGCGGATTACGCCGTTTGGCAATACGTTGAGTGCGTTAATAACCGTTTGAGTACTTTGTGCAGTGAATACTGTTGCAGATTTTTCTGCTGATTCTACAAAAAGTGTGAAATTAGGTTCTGCAATTGCTAATTCTTCTTTAAGAACAATCGCTAGATTTTCTACCGCACTTTCTGTGGCTTTTACATCGCCATTAAAGGCTAACACAGCCACCGCTTCTCGAGGAATTGCATTACGAATTGAGCCACCACGAATTTCAGAGAGAGCAAAGTGCGGTTCATTTTGAGAGAGTTTTGCTAATACTCGCGCTAACACTTTGATTGCATTTGCACGCCCTGTATGAATATCGCCGCCAGAGTGACCGCCACGTAAACCTTTAAGGGTGATTTGTGCGCTGTGCTCAAACGTATTGGTTTCATATTGAACGGGGATTTCAAAGTTTGCATTAATGCCGCCCGCACAACCAATGTAAATTTCGCCAATTTCTTCGGTATCTGTATTGATTAAAATTTCAGATTGTAACCAGTTATGACGTAAGCCTTTTGCGCCATCCATGCCCGTTTCTTCTGTCATTGTTAAAAGCACTTCAAGAGGTGGATGAGCTAAATCATTGCTTTCTAGCACCGCTAACGTAGAGGCTAAACCGATACCATTGTCAGATCCTAGTGTTGTGCCTTGTGCTTTCACCCATTCCCCGTCAATATAAGGTTGAATAGGATCTTTGGTAAAATCATGTGGGTTGCCTTCATTAGCCTGTGGCACCATATCTAAGTGCGCTTGTAGAACAACAGGTGTGTGATTTTCCATTCCTTTCGTAGCGGGTTTACGAATGAGGACATTCCCCACTTCATCGCGTTCAACAAAAAAATGCTTTTCTTTCGCCCAATTTACAATAAAGTTAGCTAACGTATCTTCATAATGAGAAGGGTGAGGGATTGCACAGATTTGATCGAACCATTTCCACAGTAATGCTGGTTTAAGTGTTGTAATTTCAGACATAATTGCTCCTTTTTACTGAAAATATTTACGAAATAATAGCATAAAATGCCATTTCGGGTTATCCTTACGCAATTTTTTATTTCTCGATAAATTTAAACTAAGGTGCAATTATGAGCGAAAAATATGTGGTGACTTGGGATATGTTTCAAATGCATGCCCGAAAATTATCAGAACGTTTACTTCCAGCTTCCCAATGGAAAGGTATTATTGCGGTGAGTCGCGGTGGTTTGTTTCCAGCGGCTGTATTGGCTAGAGAATTGGGTCTTCGTCATATTGAAACCGTTTGTATCGCAAGTTATCACGATCATAACAATCAAGGTGAATTACAAGTTCTTCATGCAGCCCAAGTGCCAAATGGCGGCGAAGGATTTATCGTGGTAGATGATTTAGTTGATACGGGTAATACTGCGCGTGCGATTCGTCAAATGTATCCTAATGCAAAATTTGTGACTGTATTTGCAAAACCTGCAGGTGCGGAATTAGTGGATGATTATGTGATTGATATTCCACAAAATACTTGGATTGAGCAACCTTGGGATTTAGGTTTAACCTTTGTTCCACCTCTCTCTAGAAAATAATTTTTATACAGATACAGAATAAAAGAGCGGTCAAAATAAAAGAAGTTTTGACCGCTCTTTGTATGAGAATTATAAATTATTCTTCATCTTCTTTTGCCCATTCTAATGAGCGTTTAACTGCTTTTTTCCAGCCTTTGTAGCGACGTTCGCGTTTGTCATTGTCGCTGTCTGGACTGAAAGTGCGTTCTACGCGGGCTTTATCGCGAAGCTCGTCTAAATCTTTCCAGAAGCCTGTAATAATGGGGCAAGTGGACCACGAGGTACTCCGTTTCCATCGTCAGTTAATGCCATAAGAATTGCAGTAATCACAAATTCCACAGCAAAGGCACCACCAATGCTTAAACTTGGATGAGGGTAAGTGGAGAATGTACCCGCAAGGCTTAAACTTTCTTGTGTACCACGAACAATATTGTGGGCTGTTTCATAATCGATAAAAACATTGCGGTATAAGGCATAAACTAATGCTGCAGCAAAGAATGCGCCAAGCATTTGTTAAATGATGTAAGGAATTACTTAAATGAAGGGTGTTTTCCCTAAATAAAAGGAAAGAAGAATTTATTAGAAAAGAATACGGAGTGTTTTGAAATAGCCTCCTTATTTGAATTCTAGGTTAGAACACCTAGATTGACTATGATGTTACTCGTTAGAGTAGATTTTTAGCTTCTACAATATAGAAACCTATTTAACCGTGGGTATGTTTACCCACGGTTGTGAGGGATATTATTTTTTCCCTTTTAAGAATTCCACGCCAGTATCTGGGAAATCAGTAAATACACCTGTTGCCCCTGATTTATTCAATAAGGCATCATACATTTGATTTACGTCTGTGAAAAACTCGGGCAGTGCATCTTTACGCACGGTGTAAGGATGCACTTCCACATTATATTGTGCAAGTTCTTTTACCAACGGAGTGTACACAATATTATCAGGTTTGGATTCTTCTTTATTAACTAACATATACCAACCTGGGCCAACACCATCGGCATATTTAACCACTTCTGCCATTGCACCAGGTTTAAACATCCAATCGTAATTATAGTTTACCCAATAACCCTTTGGGTCTTTTTCTTGTGTTTCTTTCCAATCTGTATAAGCAATTAATTGAACTAATTTCAAATCCATTCCCATTTGTGGAAGTAATTCCGTTTTGATACGTTTTAATTCATTAAAATCGAAAGTTTGTAAGTAAACCATATCGGTTTTCTTATCATAGCCATATTTTTTTAACACTTTGAGCGTTTCAGCAGCAATATCTTTACCATTTTGATGGTGGAACCAAGGTGCTTTGATTTCTGGATAAATCCCTACTTTTTTGCCAGTGGATTTTTCTAAGCCTTGGATAAATTCAATTTCATCTTCAAAGGTATGAATTCTAAAATGTGATTTCCAAAGAGGGAAACGATTAGGATAAACTTGCGCTTGTTTGCCATCTTTGGTTTCAAAGTTTTCTGTCATTTCTAAACTTTGAATTTCTTTTAAGGTAAAGTCGATGACATAGTAACGACCATCTTTACGATGACGATGTGGGAATTTTTTCGCAACATCAGTCAAGCCATCTAAAAAGTGATCGTGAATAACCACTAAACGACCATCCTTAGTCATTGCTAAATCTTGCTCTAAATAATCAGCCTGTTGTGCAAACGCAAGTGCTTTAGATTCTAACGTATGCTCTGGTAAATAACCGCTAGCACCACGGTGAGCAATAATGATTTTGTCTGATTTCATTTGGGTATTCGCCATATTTGATGAATGGCTGCTACAACCTGCTAGTACGCCAGCTGCTAATAAAGAAAGGGCTAAAGTTTTAAGTTTCATAAGTATTTTCTCCTTAAGAGTGCGGTAAATTTTTATAGAGTTTTTAGATTTTAGTTACAAAAAAGGCGACTAAGCAATTTGCCCACCGCCTTTTTTAAGCTAATTATTTAGTACCGTAAGTATCGCCTAATTTCGCTTTGTGTTTTCCTTCTTCAACCATTACGATTAAGAGTAATAACACCGCTAATACGCCACCGCCGATCATTACGTAGAAACCACCGTCCCATCCGTAATGTTGAGCTGCCCAACCAATAACTGCTGAAGCTGATACAGTACCACCTAAGTAACCGAATAAACCAGTGAAACCTGCTGCAGTACCTGCTGCTTTTTTCGGTGCAAGCTCAAGAGCATGTAAACCGATTAACATTACAGGACCGTAGATTAAGAAACCGATTAAGGTCATTAATACGAAATCAGTTAATTGATATGGGTTTTCATACCAAGCTGAGTAGTTTGCAAGCTCTGCTTCTGGTGTAGCTGGGTTCATCCAGTACGCAACAACCGCTGCAGTGGTTAAGATCATAAAGATGAAACCAGTTAAACCACGTTTACCTTTAAACACTTTATCTGATACCCAACCACATAATAATGTACCTGGAACCGCTGCTAATTCATAGATTGTGTATGCCCATGCAGTACCTTTGATGTTGAAGTGTTTCACTTCACTCAAGTAAACTGGAGACCATTTTAATACACCGTAGCGGATTAAATAGACGAACACATTAGCAATCGCGATATACCATAACAATTTGTTTTTTAATACATAAGTTACGAAGATTTCTTTTGCAGTTAAATCGTTTTCGTAAGTTTTTTCGTTATAGTCATCTGGGTAGTCATTACGCCATTTTTCGATTGATGGTAAACCACAAGATTGTGGAGTATCACGCATGACGAAGTACACAGGAATTGCACAGATCATTGCTGCAATA
The DNA here is from genome assembly GCF_000222025.1 of Haemophilus haemolyticus M19501. Classification (GTDB taxonomy): domain Bacteria; phylum Pseudomonadota; class Gammaproteobacteria; order Enterobacterales; family Pasteurellaceae; genus Haemophilus; species Haemophilus haemolyticus_G. The sequence continues at coordinate 39,813 of NZ_AFQO01000013.1, forward strand.
CCAGGGTAGTATAAAGATTGTTGCCAGATGTCTTTTGCTTGCGCTTCAATACCGTGAGTGCTGAAGAAAATTGCACTAGCTAATAACACCATTGCACCAGGCATCATACCACCGATATTGTGCGCAGTATTCCAAATTGACACGATAGTACCGCGTTCAGATTTAGACCACCAATGCACCATAGTACGACCACATGGAGGCCAACCCATACCTTGGAACCAACCATTTAAGAAGATCATCACCCACATAATAGCGATGCCTGAGGTCGCCCATGGGAATAGACCCATTAAGGTCATACATAAACCAGAGAGCAATAAACCAAATGGTAGGAATACACGAGGGTTAGAACGGTCAGACATACCTGCCATGACGAATTTTGATAAACCGTAAGCAAGGCCAGCTGCAGAACCGATTACACCAAGCTCAGCTTTTGTATAAAGACCAGCTTGAATTAAACCAGGTTGTGCTAAGTCAAAGTTTGCACGCACGAAATAGTATGCGGCATAACCAAAGAAGATCCCTGCGAATACTTGCCAACGTAAGCGTTTATACGTGGAATCAATTTTTTCCGCTGGAAGTTCCGCAATATGCGGAGCGGGTTTGAATGGTCCAAACATAATTTTTTCTCCAACTTTTAATTATGTGTAAGTTTTATTCACCCTTTATTAGACACTAAGGGATGGGCGCATGATAAAAGAAAATAAAAAATAAGGAAGTAAAAAAAGTAAAAAATGTGAGGTATTTCACAAAATTTTTACACCATTTGAGCGAATGCGAAAATTATTGTGATCGGTATCACAAAATTGTTTTCTTTTGCGCTCAAAATGTTGTTAATTTGGCCGCACTTCTCTACAATGCCTGTGATTTTTATATTACTTTTTTGTTAAATTTTGGGAATTGGGGGTACACATGGGATTATCGCCTAGCATGTACAAAGATGTTGGAGATTTTTCGCCACTCAGTACCGATGTCATTATTATCGGTGGTGGTGCAACGGGTGCAGGTATTGCGCGTGACTGTGCACTTCGTGGCATTGATTGTATTTTATTGGAACGCCGAGACATCGCAACGGGTGCTACAGGACGCAACCACGGATTATTACACAGTGGTGCACGTTATGCAGTGAACGACCAAGAATCTGCTGAAGAATGTATTAAAGAAAACCGCATTTTGCGTAAAATTGCGCGTCATTGCGTAGATGAAACGGAAGGCTTATTTATCACCTTGCCTGAAGATTCTCTCGACTATCAAAAAACCTTCCTTGAGAGTTGTGCAAAATCTGGAATTGATGCGCAAGCCATTGATCCTGACTTAGCTAAAATTATGGAGCCTTCTGTAAATCCAGATTTAGTAGGCGCTGTTGTTGTGCCAGATGGTTCGATTGACCCATTCCGCTTAACTGCCTCTAATATGATGGATGCGACAGAAAATGGCGCAAAAATGTTCACTTATTGCGAAGTAAAAAATTTGATTCGTGAGGGTGGAAAAGTGATTGGTGTGAATGTGTACGATCATAAAAATCGTAGAGAACGCCAATTTTTTGCACCGCTTGTTGTGAATGCCGGTGGTATTTGGGGACAAGGGATTGCAGAATATGCCGATCTCAAAATCAAAATGTTCCCAGCGAAAGGTGCATTGCTCGTAATGGGCCATCGTATTAATAAACTTGTAATTAACCGCTGTCGTAAACCAGCTGATGCGGATATTCTTGTTCCAGGCGACACAATTTGTGTTATTGGTACAACGTCAAGTCGTGTTCCTTATGATCAAATCGATAACATGCAAGTTACGCCAGAAGAAGTGGATATTCTTTTCCGTGAAGGTGAAAAACTTGCACCTAGCTTGCGTCATACTCGCGTATTACGTGCTTATGCTGGGGTGCGCCCGTTAGTTGCAAGCGATGATGATCCATCTGGTCGTAATGTGAGTCGTGGTATTGTGCTACTTGACCACGCAGAACGCGATGGTTTAGACGGCTTTATTACAATCACTGGCGGTAAGTTAATGACTTATCGTTTAATGGCTGAATGGGCGACCGACCTTGTTTGTAAAAAACTCAATAAAACGGCTCGTTGTGTGACTGCGGAACAACCTTTGCCAGGCTCTACTGAAAGCCGTCAAGAGACCAACCAAAAAGTTATTTCATTACCAAGTACTATTCGTTATTCTGCTGTGTATCGTCATGGTTCACGCGCGACTCGTTTGCTTGAAAAAGAACGTTTAGATCGTTCAATGGTTTGTGAATGTGAAGCGGTGACGGCGGGAGAAGTTCGTTATGCAATTGATGAACTGGGTGTAAATAACATTGTGGATTTACGTCGCCGTACACGTGTTGGTATGGGAACTTGCCAAGCTGAGCTTTGTGCATGTCGTGCTGCAGGTTTAATGAACCGTTTTGAAGTGGCAACACCAACTCAATCAACCACTCAACTTTCTGCCTTTATGGAAGAACGCTGGCGCGGTATTGAGCCGATTGCTTGGGGTGAAGCTATTCGCGAAGCCGAATTTACATCTTGGATGTATGGTAGCGTATTAGGTTTAAATGATGTGAAACCGCTTGATGAACAAGCACAACAAGGGACGGATAGCAATGAATTTTGATGTAGCCATTATTGGCGGTGGTTTAGCGGGTTTAACCTGTGGCATCGCCCTTCAACAACGCGGCAAACGTTGCGTGATTATCAACAACGGTCAAGCAGCCATTGATTTCGCATCCGGCTCTTTAGATTTATTAAGCCGTATGCCATCAACCCAAAATGGAGAAGGTCGCGCGGTAGAAAATTTAAAAGAAAATATCACCGCACTTCGTAATGAATTACCAGCTCACCCTTATAGTTTATTGGGTGCTGATAAAGTGCTTGCTAAAGCACAAGATTTTGAACGTTTAGCCAATGAATTAAATCTTGATTTAATTGGTTCTACGGAAAAGAACCATTGGCGTGTAACAGGATTAGGCAGTTTACGTGGTGCGTGGCTTTCACCAAATAGCGTGCCAACTGTACAAGGCAATGAACGTTTTCCGCATAAACGTATTGCGGTGCTTGGTATCGAAGGTTATCACGATTTTCAACCGCAACTTTTAGCGGCGAATTTGGTGTTAAATCCACAATTTGAGCATTGTGAGATTACCAGTGGTTTCTTAAATATTCCGCAATTAGACGAGCTTCGCAAAAATGCGCGTGAGTTCCGTAGCGTAAACATCTCTCAACTTCTAGAGCACAAACTTGCATTCAATGATCTCGTTAAAGAAATTATTGAATCAGCACAAGGTGCAGAAGCCGTATTTTTACCAGCTTGTTTTGGTTTAGAAAACCAAGAATTTATGACCGCACTTCGTGATGCAACTAAACTCGCATTATTTGAATTACCAACATTGCCACCATCATTACTCGGTATGCGTCAACGTATTCAATTACGCCGTAAATTTGAATCCCTTGGCGGTTTAATGATTAACGGTGATAGTGCATTGAGTGCAACATTTGAAGGAAATCAAGTGCGTTGTATTAATACTCGCTTGCTCGAAGATGAAGAAATCAGCGCAGATAATTTCGTACTAGCTTCAGGAAGTTTCTTCAGCAAAGGGCTTATTTCCGAATTTGATAAAATTTATGAGCCAGTTTTTGAATCCGATATTATCGGTGTTGAAGGGTTTAACGATAAAGATCGCTTCACTTGGACTGCTCATCGTTTTGCTCATCCACAACCTTATCAATCTGCTGGTGTGGCAATTAATGCTCAATGCCAAGTACAAAAGAGCGGTCAATATTTAACGAACTTATATGCTGTCGGTAATGTGATTGGTGGTTTTAATGCGCTTGAGCTTGGTTGTGGTTCGGGTGTCGCAGTTGTAACTGCCTTGGCGGTTGCTGATGAAATCTTGGCGAAATAGGGGGAATAATATGGATAATAATATTCAACGACTCATTGATAGTGCAAAACAATCCCTTAATTCACCTGAAAGCCATAAATATATCGACGAAAGTTTTGAAAGCTGTATTAAATGTACGGCTTGTACCGCTGTTTGTCCAGTTTCACGCAACAACCCGCTTTATCCTGGACCAAAACAATCTGGCCCAGATGGTGAGCGTTTACGCTTAAAATCAGCAGAACTTTACGATGAAGCGCTTAAATATTGTACTAACTGTAAACGCTGTGAAGTGGCTTGCCCATCTGATGTGAAAATCGGTGATTTAATTGTGCGTGCGCGTAATAACCACTTAGCACAGTCTAAAAAACCGTTAATGAATAAATTGCGTGATGCTATTTTAAGTAACACGGATGTAATGGGGAAAATTAATACGCCATTAGCGCCGATTGTAAACACCATCACAAGCCTAAAAGCGACCAAATTTATGTTGGAAAAAACGCTTAAAATTAGTAAAGAACGTACTTTACCTAAATATGCGTTTGGCACGTTCCGTAGCTGGTATATGAAAAATGCGTTACAAGACCAACAAAAATTTGAGCGTAAAGTCGCGTATTATCATGGTTGTTATGTGAACTATAATAATCCACAGCTTGGTAAAGAATTCCTCAAAGTGTTCAATGCGATGAACATTGGGGTGATGCTATTAGAAAAAGAAAAATGCTGTGGTTTACCATTAATGGTGAACGGTTTCCCTGAACGTGCCCGTAATATCGCACAGTTCAATACCGATTACATTGGAAAAATGGTAGATGAAAATGGACTAGACGTGATCAGTGAAGCATCAAGTTGTTCACTTAATCTGCGTGATGAATACCATCATATTTTAGGCATCGACAATGCTAAAGTGCGTCCGCATATTCATATGGTGACACCGTTCCTATACCAACTTTTCAAAGAAGGTAAAACATTACCGTTGAAACCACTCAAACTTCGAGTGGCTTATCACACCGCTTGTCACGTAGATAAAGCAGGTTGGGCACCTTATACTTTAGAAGTGTTGAAAAAAATTCCTGGTTTAGAAATCATCATGTTACCTAGCCAATGCTGTGGTATTGCTGGGACTTACGGTTTTAAATCAGAAAACTATGAAGTTTCACAATCTATTGGTAAAAACCTATTCGATAATATTAACGAAGGTGGGTTTGATTACGTCATATCGGAATGCCAAACCTGTAAATGGCAAATTGATATGTCATCCAATGTGACCTGTATTCACCCATTAACCTTACTCTGTATGTCGATGGATGCTTAAAAATAAGAAAAATGCACTTTGTAATGAAAGTGCATTTTTTATAAGTAGAAAAAAGTGCGGTAAATTTTTTACCGCACTTTTGGTTTTAATGAGAGTTAAAACTCAATTTGAAGAGATGCTCTCTAAATTCTTGATCTAGATCAAAATAAAAATAATTCTCAAAAATACTATTCAAAAATAAATTTATTTTTTATAATCCACCTGTTTATTAACTTGAGGAAATCATAAATGAAACAACATAAATTAACCCCTTATGCTCTGTTGCTGATTACTGCAGGCATGTCTGTTACGAGTTATGCTTTGGCTGAGGAGCAATTGTCTGAAATTAAGGTTACGGATGAAATGAGTAGTACAACTCATACACAAGCTCAACCGGCTGTGATTCATAAAAATGTAAGAGCTATTCGTGAAGAAATGATTCGTGATACACGAGATCTTGTACGTTATACAACAGATGTTGGTATAAGTGATAATGGTCGCCATTTAAAAGGCTTTGCTATGCGTGGTGTAGAAGGTAATCGCGTTGGTACTAGTATTGATGGTGTTTCTATTCCTGATTTTGAAGAAAACTCTCTTTATGCTCGTTATGGTAACTTTAATAGCTCTCGTTTGACTATTGATCCTGAGTTAGTACGTGGAATTGATGTTGTTCGTGGTTCTAGTTCTTTTAACTCTGGTAGTGGGTATTTAGGTGGTGGAGTAAATTATCATACTTTAGAAGCTATTGATTTAGTAAAACCTGAAAATAAGTTTGGTGGGTTATTAAAAAGCGGTTATTCCAGTAAAAACCGAGAATGGATTTATACATCAGGTCTAGGTTATAAAGATGGAAAATGGGAAGCTGCATTACTTTATTCTCAACGTCGTGGTCATGAAATGAAAAGTAATGGTAAGGGCGGACTAGATACTTATGGTAATTCACGTGGTATTCCAGACCCATCTCAACATACTAATCATAGTTATTTAGCTAAAATATCCTATTTACTAAATGATACTCATAAATTTAGTGCATCATTAAATGGACAAATAAATAAAAATAATACAGATGAGAAATCTTATAATTTACTAGAGAGCAATTGGCGTGAAACTAGTGATTTGGGAAAACGTCAAATGGTTAATTTAGCCTATGAATATTTTCCTCAAGGAGGGGGAATTAGCTATTTTCGTACAGATTATGATTGGCAAAAAACAGATGTTGGGGCTATAAATTACAAAGGTTCATACGAACGTAACAATACTACATTTCTACCTGATTTTAATAAAAAAGTATTAGACAACATTTATGATCGTCTTATGCAAACTGACTTCAATCGAATTTCTTTTAGATTGGATAGTAAGGAATTTGATAGTGATATTGGTATTCATAAATTTTCATTAAAGGTAGGAACATCTCGCCATAATTTTAGAAATATAAATATAGATAGACACGATGTTACTACTTCCCAAATTGATCGTAATACAATACAAAGACCAATAAGAACTAATCATACTTATATTTCTTTGCTTGATTCAATAACTTGGAATAATACTTTTAGCTCTGATGTAGGAATACGTTATGATCGCTACAAACTCAAACCTCAAGCTTTAAATGCAAGATGTATTTCATGCACTAGTGATATTGATGAGGCAAGTTTTAATGGTTTAAGTGGGTTTGTGGGATTAAGTACGAATTTAACTGAAATATGGAAATTAGGATATACATTATCGAGTGGTTTTAGAGTTCCGAATGCTTCAGAAATTTATTTCACTTACGAACATCCAGCGGGAAACTGGCTGGCTAATCCAAATTTAAAATCGGAAAAAAGCTTAACGCATAATATTTTATTAGAAGGAAAAGGGGAGTTAGGCAAACTGAGTGTTAATTTATATTACACCAAATATAGAAATTTCTTGTTTGATGAAACAACGGTTGGTACTGATAATCATACCTTGTTTACTCAACAAGTAAATAAAGATAACGCTCATATTTCTGGAATTGAAATTAATGGACACCTCAATTTGCATCAATTAGCCTCATCTATTCCAAATGGATTCAAGTTTATGGGGGGATTAGGATATTCAAAAGGTAAAGTATCGGGAGAAACTAGTTTATTATCTATTCAACCATTAAAAGCAATTTTGGGGCTAGATTATGAAGATCCTAATGGAAAATGGGGAATATTCAGTCGTTTAACTTATTTAAGTGGTAAAAAAGGGAAGGATGCAAAGGTTTTAAAAGATGATTTTCGTTGTACTGTTCCAGTTGTTCCTAATCCAAATTACAACGAAGATAGTAGTTGGTATGAACCCGAAACAATATGTCCAACTTACAGAAAAACTTATTTAGATAGTATTGAATTTCCTTATTTAAATAAACGAGCAATGATTTTTGATTTATACGGCTATCTAAATGTAACAAAAGATATAACATTAAGAGCTGGCGTATATAATGTGTTTAACCGTCGTTATCATACTTGGGATTCATTAAGAGGTATCCCATTAGTTGGAGCTACAACTAACACAGTTGATTCACAAGGAAAAGGTCTTCAACGTTTCTATGCTCCAGGCCGTAACTTCGCAGCCTCTGTAGAAATTAGATTCTAATTAATTTGTAGGGTGGGCTTTAGCCCACCAAAATATCTCACGATTATTTGTTGGTGGGCTGAAGCCCACCCTACACTAAGTACGCATAATTCTATGCGTACTTCTTTTTATTTTAGGAGCAATCATTATGATGATAGATAAACGCCTAATTAACACTGTGGCTGACAGCAAAAAATGGATTGGCGTCACGGTGTTGTGGAATTGGGTGGCGCTAGTTGGCGGGATTATTAGTGCCGTCGTGTTTTCTTATATTTTACAAGCCGCTTATTTTAAAGAGTTGACGATGTCAAGTGCGGTGGGTTTAGGTGTGATTTTAATTGCGGCATTGGCATTACGTGCTTTTGCGGGTAAAAAATCGGTGCAGGCGTCTTATTTTGCCAGCACAAAAGTGAAGCATGAATTGCGTAGCCTTATTTATCGTAAATTGGCTTCTATGCCGCTTAACCAAGTGAATCAACAATCCACCTCAAGCATTATCCAAGTGGCATCAGAAGGTGTGGAACAGCTTGAAATCTACTTTGGGCGTTATTTGCCGCAGCTTTTTTATAGCTTGCTTGCTCCACTTACACTCTTTGCTTTCCTGATCTTTTTCAGCTTTAAAACAGCCATTATTTTATTAATTTGCGTGCCACTTATTCCAATGTCGATTATTGCGGTAAATAAAATCGCTAAAAAACTTTTGGCAAAATATTGGTCGATTTATGTGGGATTAGGCAGCAGCTTTTTAGATAACTTACAAGGTTTAATTACGCTAAAAATCTATCAAGATGATGCTTACAAAGCGAAAGCAATGGATGAAGAAGCAGAGCATTTCCGCAAAATTACCATGAAAGTGCTTACCATGCAGCTTAACTCGGTATCACTGATGGATTTACTTGCTTACGGCGGCGCGGCAATCGGGATTTTAACCGCATTATTGCAATTCCAAGATGCACAACTCAGCGTGTTAGGCGTGATTTTATTTATTCTCCTTTCCTCCGAGTTTTTTATTCCGCTTCGTTTGCTTGGTTCATTCTTCCATGTGGCGATGAATGGTAAAGCGGCTTCAGATAAGATCTTCACATTACTTGATACACCTGTGGAAACCCAACAAAGTGCGGTAAATTTTGAAGCCAAAAATAACGTTCAAGTGGAAATTAAAGATCTACATTTTGCGTATTCTGCAGAAAAACCGGCAATTCAAGGTTTAACTTTAACGATTCAACCAAACCAACTTTCGGTGTTTGTGGGTAAAAGTGGTTGCGGTAAATCAACCTTAGTTTCGTTGTTGATGGGCTTTAATAAAGCGCAACAAGGTGAGATTTTGTTTAATGGACAAAACGCCTCTGAAATAGACCGCACTTCTTTCTATCAAAAAGTATCCTTGGTGAGCCATAGTAGCTACGTGTTTAAAGGCTCGCTGCGTGAAAATATGACAATGGCGAAAATTGATGCCACAGACGAGCAAATTTATGCGTGTTTAGAACAAGTGAATCTTGCCCAATTTGTACGCGAAAATGGCGGCTTAGATATGCAATTATTAAGCCGTGGCGCAAATTTATCGGGCGGTCAAATTCAACGTTTAGCCTTAGCGCGTGCTTTATTACACAATGCCGAGCTTTATATTTTTGATGAAGCGACCAGTAACATTGATGTGGAAAGCGAAGAAATTATTTTGCAGTTCATTCAACAATTTAAACAACAAAAAACCATTGTGATGATTTCTCACCGCTTGGCAAATGCGGTAAATGCCGACTGTATTAACGTACTTGACCAAGGTAAATTGATTGAGCAAGGCACACACGAAAGCTTAATGGCAAAACAAGGTGCGTATGCTGAAATGTTCCAACAACAAAAAGATTTAGAACAAATTAGAGAGGTGGCAAATGCGTAAAAATGGTTTTGTTGTGATGGGGCATTTGTTGAAATTAGTGACTCCACTTGCACACATTATGGCGTTTACCATTACTATGGGTACGCTCGGTTTCCTGGCTGCCATCTTTATTATGGTACTGGGTGCGATGGGGTTAGTGAATATCTTAAACTTTGACACCCATTTAAGTTTTTCTGGAATTTTGACCGCACTTATCGTGTTAGCGGTGGCTCGTGGCGCATTGCGTTATTTAGAGCAAATGTCTGGGCACTATATTGCTTTTAAATTATTGGCTTTATTGCGTGATAAAGTGTTTTCTTCCTTGCGCCGTTTGGCTTTTGTGAAGTTGCAAGATAAACAAGCGGGGCAATTAGTGTCATTGGTGACCAACGATATCGAATTACTCGAAGTGTTCTATGCACACACCATTGCACCAATTATGATTGCGTTTTTTACCTCTGCGATTTTATTGTTGGTTTTTACGCATCTTTCAGGCTGGTTTGTGCTTGTGGCATTGGCGGCGTATTTAACAGTGGGTGTAATTTTACCGATTATCACCACCAAATTGGCACGTGAAGATGGCAGACGTTATCGAGAATTAGTGGGCGAAATGAATGACTTTTTCCTCGACAGCGTGCGTGGTATGAAAGAAATTCAACTTTTTGGCTATGCACAACAACGTTTAGCAGAAATCCAACAACGCAGCCAAAAAATTGATACGGCTTTTGAACGCATTAAAGACCAAGAAGCAAAAGTTCGTGTTTATACTGAAGTGGCAGTATCGGCGTTTAACATCATTATGTTATTCACAGGCTTAATTTTGTTTAGCCTAGATAAAATTGATTTTTCAGCCTTTTTAATCGGCGTAATTTTATTGATGTCGAGTTACGGGCCAGTTATCGCCTTAAGTAACCTTTCAAGCAACTTATTACAAACCTTGGCTTCAGGTGAGCGAGTATTAAGCTTGCTAGCAGAAGAACCAGAGTTAAAAGATGTAGAAAGTGCGGTCGATTTGAAAGAGGTTTCTCTCATTGATGTTGAGAATGTAAACTTCGCTTACGGCGAAGAACAAATTTTATCGGATGTCAGCTTGTCTGTGAAAAAAGGTGAAATCTTAGGGATTCACGGCAGAAGCGGTAGCGGTAAAAGTACCTTATTGAAATTGCTGATGCGTTTTTACGATCCTAAATCAGGTAGCATCAAAATTAACGGCGAAACTTTACCTAACATCAACACCCATAGTTTGCGTGACAGTATGGCGTACATTACTCAGCAAACCTATATTTTCAACGAAACTATTGAGGAAAATATTCGCCTTGCGCGCCGTGATGCAACATTAGAAGAAATTATGGAAGCCGCGAAGAAAGCCTCAATTCATGATTTCATTTTAAGCTTGCCACAAGGTTATCAAACAAAAATGACCGAATTGGGCGGCAATCTCTCTGACGGTGAAAAACAACGTATCGGTATTGCCCGAGCATTCTTGCATAATGCCTCGATTATCTTACTTGATGAACCGACTAGCAATTTAGATAGTTTAAACGAAGCAATGATTTTGAAATCATTACTCGATGTTAAAGCTGAAAAATTGATTATTCTCGTCAGCCATCGCCAATCCACAATGGCAATTTGTGATCAGGTGATTGGAATAGAAAACGGCAGAATGTCCTAAACTAAGACAACAAAAAATCGCACTGTT
>NZ_AFQO01000012.1 GCF_000222025.1 Haemophilus haemolyticus M19501
AGGCCTTCTTCATTCACGCGGCATGGCTGCATCAGGGTTCCCCCCATTGTGCAATATTCCCCACTGCTGCCTCCCGTAGGAGTCTGGACCGTGTCTCAGTTCCAGTGTGGCTGGTCATCCTCTCAGACCAGCTAGAGATCGCAGGCTTGGTAGGCCTTTACCCCACCAACTACCTAATCCCACTTGGGCTCATCTCATGGCATGTGGCCCGAAGGTCCCACACTTTAATCTTTCGATATTACGCGGTATTAGCGACAGTTTCCCGTCGTTATCCCCCTCCATAAGCCAGATTCCCAAGCATTACTCACCCGTCCGCCACTCGTCAGCAAGAAAGCAAGCTTTCTCCTGCTACCGTTCGACTTGCATGTGTTAAGCCTGCCGCCAGCGTTCAATCTGAGCCATGATCAAACTCTTCAATTCAAGTTCAATCGCTCAATAAACTGCTTAGCTATAAATAAAAAAACTACTTAAAAAAGTAATGATGAATTTTCAGTTAAGCACCTATTAAGACTTCAAAATTAAAAATAGTTTTAAAACAAGTCAATCAACAAGTGCCCACACAGATTGTCTGATATATTGTTAAAGAGCAAAAAACAACGACGCACGTGGAAACTTAAATACTTCACAACAGTGCGTCGTTGTGTGCGGTGCATTATAGGGATTTTCAAACCCCTTGCAAGTACTTTTTTGTAAAAATATTTAAAAAAATGATCTTTTGATGGAAATATAAACATTTCATCAAAAAGTGCGGTTAGAATGCTCAAATTTTTATCGCTATAATTTCTTACGTAATGAAACTTCACCACCATTAAACATCTGGATTTTATTGCCACGTAATACTTTTAGATAACCACGTTCATCAATACCTTGTTCAATACCGGAAATCACACGTTGTTCCGTAATTACATTCACTTCACTGTTGAAAAACGCATCATGGTTTTTCCACGCTTGTTGAAATTCAGCATTAATGCCTTCTTTTTCAAAACGTTCTAGGCGTGTATATAAATGTTGAATCAATGTTGAAAACAATGTCTGACGATCAATATCGGGATCAATTTCACTCAACTGCGCATAAGGCTGACTAATTTCCGTTTGCTTTGGCAATGAAACATTAATCCCCACGCCAATAACTAAATTCATTAAGCCATTCTTATGATTAGCAATTTCTACCAAAATACCACCTAATTTTCGCCCCTCAAACAACATATCATTTGGCCATTTCACTTGCACATTTAGCACCTCGGCAATCGCCAAACCGATGACTAAACTTAAACCCTCAATTGATTTTTTAGGATCAAATGCCCAATAAAAACTAAACATGATTTGCCCGGCAAAAGGCGATAACCATTGGCGACCACGCCGACCGCGCCCAGCAGTTTGATATTCTGCCACACAAAGATCACCTTTTTTTAAGGAAGGAATATTTTGTAGTATCCATTCATTTGTAGAGGAAATAATCGGCTGATAATGGATACTATAAGGAAAAAGTGCAGTTGAAATTTGCTGAGGATTTAATAAAGGAAGACTAGGCACTAAGCAATAATTTTGGCTATCAACGACTATTTCCAAGCCTAGCTCACGTAATTGTTTAATGTCCTCTTCAATATCCAGAGAAAACTTTTCCAATTCAAACCGCACTTTCGGCTGACAGTCAGCTAAATATGTCAATAAAGCGAAATTCATCATTTATCCCTTGTGGTAAACGGAGCGAAAATCATAGCACAAATCCAAAAATTTCGTTTTCAAAATCAAGTAAAATCTGTATAATCCCACCGCAATATTTTTTAACTTCAACTTAGCGAGAATATTGCAATGTCATTACGCATTAAACAAGAAGCCCTTACTTTTGACGATGTTCTACTCGTCCCAGCACATTCAACAGTGCTTCCAAATACAGCCAATCTTTCAACCAAACTCACTAAAGAAATTAATTTGAATATTCCTATGCTTTCAGCAGCAATGGATACCGTAACCGAAACCAAACTTGCGATCTCTTTAGCGCAAGAAGGTGGCATCGGCTTTATTCATAAAAATATGACCATTGAACGCCAAGCGGACCGTGTTCGTAAAGTGAAAAAATTCGAAAGCGGTATCGTCTCTGAACCAGTAACTGTTTCACCAAATTTAACGCTTGCCGAACTTGCTGAAATGGTGAAGAAAAACGGTTTCGCTGGCTATCCTGTTGTAGATAGTGAAAATAACCTAATTGGTATCATTACTGGACGCGACACCCGTTTCGTAAAAGATTTGAGCAAAACTGTTTCACAAGTAATGACGAAAAAAGAAGACTTGGTGACAGTAAAAGAAGGGGCTAGTCGCGAAGAAATTTTGGAATTAATGCATCAACACCGTGTTGAAAAAGTATTAGTGGTTAATGATAGTTTCAAACTTAAAGGCATGATTACCGTTAAAGACTTCCAAAAAGCAGAACAAAAACCGAATGCATGTAAAGATGAATTCGGCCGTTTACGCGTAGGTGCCGCTGTAGGTGCAGGCCCAGGTAACGAAGAACGTATTGATGCTTTAGTGAAAGCTGGTGTAGATGTGTTATTAATCGACTCTTCTCACGGTCATTCAGAAGGCGTATTACAACGCGTTCGTGAAACTCGCGCAAAATATCCAAACTTACCAATCGTTGCAGGTAACGTAGCAACGGCTGAAGGTGCTATCGCACTTGCAGACGCAGGCGCAAGCGCAGTGAAAGTAGGTATCGGCCCTGGTTCAATTTGTACAACTCGTATCGTAACTGGTGTAGGTGTTCCACAAATCACTGCTATCTCAGATGCAGCAGCAGCATTAAAAGATCGTGGCATTCCAGTGATTGCCGACGGTGGTATTCGTTTCTCTGGTGATATTGCAAAAGCCATCGCTGCAGGCGCAAGCTGTGTAATGGTTGGTTCTATGTTTGCTGGTACTGAAGAAGCACCAGGTGAAATCGAACTTTACCAAGGTCGTGCATTTAAATCTTACCGTGGTATGGGCTCATTAGGTGCGATGGCGAAAGGTTCATCAGATCGCTACTTCCAATCAGATAACGCAGCAGATAAACTCGTACCAGAAGGTATCGAAGGTCGTATTCCATACAAAGGTTACTTAAAAGAAATAATCCACCAACAAATGGGTGGCTTACGTTCTTGCATGGGCTTAACTGGCTGCGCAACCATCGAAGAATTACGCACGAAAGCGGAGTTTGTTCGCATCAGTGGTGCGGGTATTAAAGAAAGCCACGTTCACGATGTAACGATAACTAAAGAAGCGCCAAACTATCGTATGGGCTAACAATGAATAAAAGAGCGGTTAAATTTGCCCGCTCTTTTTAACTGTTTCATGTAATAAAAGGAACTATAATGAAGAAATTTATATTACTGATTCCATTTATTCTATCGGCCTGCACATTACTCGGTCCAACTTATACTGGGGAAACAACAGCAGACGATTTATTAAAATATGATACGGCAAGTAACATTAACCTATTTTTCAGAGCAATCCATAATTGTACGCCTAAACATATTCACACTCAGATCGATGATGTAAAACTAAACAACAAAACTTCCACTGTAGATTTAGTGAATGAAACTTGGACAGTAAAAGGCTGTAATAAGACCGAAACATTTCACATCAAATATATCAGCGATGGACATGGTGGAACTTACATCAATATGACAAAACAAAATTAACATAAGGCAAAAAATGACAAACATCCATAATCATAAAATCCTGATCCTCGACTTTGGATCACAATATACTCAACTGATTGCACGTCGCGTACGTGAAATTGGTGTGTACTGCGAACTTTGGGCGTGGGATGTGACTGAAGAACAAATCCGTGAATTTAATCCAGACGGTATCATTCTTTCTGGTGGTCCAGAAAGTACTACTGAAGAAAATAGCCCTCGTGCACCTGAATATGTATTTAATGCTGGTGTACCAGTATTAGGCGTTTGCTATGGAATGCAAACTATGGCAATGCAACTTGGTGGTTTAACCGAAACCTCTGATCACAGAGAGTTCGGCTATGCTTCCGTTTCTCTTGAAAATTCCACCGCACTTTTCGCAAATCTGAATAATAATTCGACCGCTTCCGAGCCAAAATTAGACGTTTGGATGAGCCACGGCGATAAAGTAACGCGTTTACCAGAAAACTTCAAAGTTACTGGCACAACACCAACTTGCCCTATCGCGGCGATGTCTGATGAAAGTCGTCGTTTCTACGGCGTACAATTCCACCCAGAAGTAACCCACACCAAAAAAGGTTTAGAATTATTAACTAATTTTGTCGTGAATATCTGTGGTTGCGAAACTAAATGGACAGCTGAAAACATTATCGAAGATGCCGTTGCTCGCATTAAAGAACAAGTAGGCGATGATGAAGTGATTTTAGGCTTATCTGGTGGTGTCGATTCCTCTGTTGTCGCACTGTTATTACATAAAGCGATTGGTAAAAAACTACACTGCGTATTTGTGGATAATGGTTTGCTTCGCTTACACGAAGGCGATCAAGTCATGGAAATGTTTGGCGATAAATTCGGTTTAAACATCACTCGTGTTGATGCAGAAAGCCGTTTCTTAGGCGAACTTGCAGGCGTATCAGATCCTGAAGCAAAACGTAAAATTATCGGTAAAGTATTCGTTGATGTATTCGATGATGAATCGAAAAAACTCACTAATGTGAAATGGTTAGCACAAGGTACGATCTACCCTGATGTCATCGAATCTGCTGCAAGCAAAACTGGCAAAGCACATGTGATTAAATCACACCACAACGTAGGTGGCTTACCAGACTATATGAAACTTGGCTTAGTTGAACCACTACGTGAGTTATTTAAAGACGAAGTGCGTAAAATCGGTTTAGCATTGGGCTTACCAGCTGAAATGATCAACCGTCACCCATTCCCTGGCCCAGGCTTAGGCGTGCGTGTATTAGGCGAAGTGAAAAAAGAATACTGCGATTTATTACGCCGTGCGGATGCGATCTTTATCGAAGAATTACGCAATAGCGGTTGGTATGAAAAAACCAGCCAAGCCTTCAGCGTATTCTTACCTGTGAAATCTGTTGGCGTGATGGGCGATGGGCGTAAATACGATTGGGTTATCTCACTACGTGCAGTAGAAACCATCGATTTTATGACCGCACATTGGGCACATTTGCCTTATGATTTATTAGGCAAAGTGTCTAACCGTATCATCAATGAAGTGAATGGTATTTCCCGCGTCGTGTACGACATCAGCGGAAAGCCCCCCGCAACGATCGAGTGGGAATAAATTCGCTTTTTAAATCCTGATCTAGACTAAAGGCACGTTTTCCTCACGTGCCTTTATCTATTAAAGCGATTGATTATCTCACTAAAAATTGACATTGAAGAAAATTTACTACTAAAAAGATATAAATGCTCAAAAAAGTTCAAAAATCGCTCGTTTTAAAAAAATATTAGGCGTAAACTAAAAGAGCATCTCAACTTCTTTATTAGGAGACCAAACTATGTCATTACAAACAAACAAACAAACAAACAAACAAACAAACAAACAAACAAACAAACAAACAAACAAACAAACAAACAAACAAACAAACAATATTATCAAAAACACTTGATTTTAAAATAAATAAAGTCGCAGCTTTATTATCGATTTTATTAGTTACACCATTAGGATATGCCACTGATGTAACGAACCGAGATGTTTTCGATCTAATTAAATTTGGTAACGGTTCAGGAAATGGTGATGGAATGGGCGGCGGTACACAAGGTCCAACACTCACAAAATCAGGTGGGAGTATTGCTATAGGTTCACACTCTAAGCTTACAGAATCCGAACATTCCTATGTACTGGGAAGTAATGCTACTGTTACAAATTCTAACTATTCATCAGCTATTGGAATTAATACTGTTTTAAATAAATCAGACTATACATTTATTGGTGGAGCAGGAGCTAACGCAACTAACTCAAACAACAGCGTTGCTTTAGGATTAAGGGCAACCGCAGAAAACTCAGCTGACAGTTTCGTTAGCGGTACATTTTCTAAATCTATTAATTCTCACAACAGTACAACTATAGGTTCTTATTCTAACATCAATAATTCTATCCAAAGTACAACTATAGGTTCTTATTCTAACATCAATAATTCTAACTTTAGCTTATCCGCAGGTGCACAGTCTAAAGTAGAAAATTCTAAGAACAGTGTTGCATTGGGTGTATTAGCAACAGCTAAAAGCTCAGAAAATAGTTTTGTCGGAGGTATACTGGCTAATGTAAGTAATTCAAGTAGATCGATTACCATTGGTTCGAATTCTAAACTGGCTAATTCTATACAAGGTTCCGCTATTGGTAACGAGGTTATTGTTAATAATTCTGGTTGGTCTGTATCTATTGGTTCCAAATCTAATTTGGATAAATCTGAACAAGGTGTAGCTATTGGTTATGCTTCAACTGTTAATAATTCTAGCTCTAGCTTAGCTGCTGGGACTCTATCTAAAATAGAAAATTCGACTAGCAGTGTTGCTATAGGTTCATCTGCAACAACTAAAGATTCAGGTTGGTCTATAGCTGCAGGTTCTAATTCTAATGTAACTAAATCTGAACAAGGCATAGCGACTGGTTATGCCTCTACAGTTAATAATTCTAAATTTAGCTTAGCCTCTGGCGCACAATCTAAAATAGAAAACTCTGAAAACAGTGTTGCTTTAGGGGTTAAAGCAAGTTCTGAAAATTCAAGTGGTAGTTTTGTCGGCGGGGCATTCTCTAAAGTAAATAATTCTAAAAACAGTGTCACGCTAGGGATAACAGCCAGTACTGAAAATTCAGAAAATAGTTTTGCTGGAGGAGCATTTACAAAAATAACATCTTCTAATAATTCAGTTACTGTCGGTTCTGGCTCTAAGATAATTAATTCGGAGCAAGGTATAGGTATTGGTCACGACTCAAGCGTTAAGTACTCTAATTATGCTTTAGCTGCTGGAGCAAGATCTGAAATAGAAAATTCCGAAAATAGTGTTGCTTTAGGGGTTAAAACCAATGCCAAAAATTCAAATGGTAGTTTTGTTAGTGGAGAATTTGCTAATGCAGATAATTCTAGTCACTCAGTTGTTGTTGGTTCTAAATCCAATGTAACGAATTCAAATGAAAGTGTAGGAATAGGTCGTGAATCAACCCTTAATAACTCTTACTACTCAGTTGCTGTAGGCTCTAAATCTAATGTTACTGATTCGGATGGAAGTATAGGAATCGGTCTTAAATCAACCATTAATAACTCTATTTATGCTTTATCTATTGGCTCTAACTCTAAAATTGAAAATTCAGTGAATGGCGTTGCATTAGGTGTAAATACAATTTCTAAAAATTCAAATGGTAGTTTTGTTGGTGGAGAATTTGCTAAAGTTGAAAACTCAAGAGGTGCTATTGTAGTAGGTTCACAAGCTAAAGCTGAAAACGCTATTGGAGGGATTGCACTGGGTCATTTTGCATCTGTTAGTGTTTCAAATGGCGTAGCATTGGGAAGCAGCTCAGTTTCAAATGTTGATAAATTACAAATAGGTTATGGCTTAGAAGCAAATTCAGAAATAAAAAATAAAATAGATACATTTAAAAAAGCTGAACAACAATTGTTGGTTACACTAAATGCTGCAGAAGAAGAATATAAAACCAAAGACAAGGCTTATGAACAAGCAAGCGATGAACATCGTGCTACCGCTAAAGCAGAACGTGATGTAGCCAAAGCAAACTATGAAACCAAACAAACAGAACTGAAAGAAAAACGTAAAGAGATTAGTACTTGGCTCTCTACTGCTGCGGCAGTTTCTCTTGGTAATGAAGACGAGGGCATTACTCGCCAGTTAAACAACCTTGCTGCAGGGACAAAAGACACCGATGCAGTAAACGTGGCTCAATTAAAAGCAATAGAAGCTAAAGTAGCATCTGGTGGTGTGGATGCTGCTCGTCAATTCAATGAGGTAAATACAAAATTAACCGAACATACCTCTCAATTAGATTCTCAAAAAGAGCAGCTCCAATCACAAAATAATAGATTAAATACAGTAGAAACCGATGTAAATCGTCATCAGCAAGCAATTAATCAAGTCAATACAGAATTAACTAAACACTCAACTCGCTTAAACACTGTAGAATCTGATGTAAATCGTCATCAAGTAGAAATAAATCAAGTAAACACAAAATTAATGGAGCATCAAACTCAATTCGAAAAAGTCGATAATCAGTTCCGTCAATTAGATAAACGATTGAATAAAATGACAGCCGAATATCGTAGTGGTATTGCAGGCAGTAATGCAATGGCAGGAGTGCCAACCGTACAAGCTGCAGGCGAGTCAATTTTTGGTTTGGGAGTGGGTTCATTTAAAGGGGAAAGTGCAGTGGCTGCAGGCTACTCTACTGCCTTGAAAAAAGGGAAAGTAGTGGTAAAATTCAATGCTTCCATCAATTCTCGAGGCGATATTGGTACATCAGGTGGCGTGGGCTGGAAGTGGTAATCACGAACAAATAACGGCACATATTTTCTTGTGTGCTAGTTAATTGTGAGAGGTTTATTCAATACCTGCACTGCAATAGAAATGATTCTCTTTGCAGTGCAATTTTTTCGCAAATTTTATGAAGAATTAACTTATTTTGGTCGTCTGTTTTAAGAATAAATACCCAAGCGTTGCTGAAACCGTTGAACTGAGTAAGATTCCTAAACGAGAAAGCGTATTGATACTTTCTCCCGCATTAATAATAGCGAGTGCGAGTAAAAAAATCTTGAGAGGCAATGGCACTTGCTTACTCAATAATGCCATAATACCAAGCGCAAAAGCGATATCTGTCGCCATAGGAATAGCCCAGCCGTTTGCAAGGCTAGGATCCTGTTTTGCAATAAACCAACGCGGGTACGATCATTCCACCCACTGCAGCAATGGCAGGGAAAATAGCTTGTTGGTAGGAAGAAAGTGTGCCTTCAAATAATTCTTTTTTAACTTCCATTCCCACTAACACAAAAAACACCGCCATAAAACCATCGTTAATCCAGTGGATTAAGGTTTTATTAATAGAGAAACTGCCAATTTGCAAACTGACTGGCAAATTCAAAAAATCATGATATTGACTGCTTAATGACAAACATCCACAACCATAAAATCCTGATCCTCGACTTCGGTTCACAATATACTCAACTGATTGCGCGTCGTGTGCGTGAAATCGGTGTGTACTGCGAACTTTGGGCGTGGGATGTGACGGAAGAACAAATCCGTGAATTTAACCCAACGGGGATTATTCTTTCAGGTGGTCCTGAAAGTACCACCGAAGCAAACAGCCCGCGCGCCCCAGAATATGTATTCCATGCCGGTGTGCCGGTATTAGGTATTTGCTACGGCATGCAAACGATGGCAATGCAACTTGGTGGTTTAACTGAGACCTCTGATCATAGTGAATTCGGCTATGCTTCTGTTTTAATGGATAATCCAACCGCACTTTTCGCTCATTTAAATGATGGCGATAGCAAATTAGATGTATGGATGAGCCATAGCGATAAAGTAACGCGTTTACCTGAAAACTTCCAAGTAACGGGTACGACTCCAACCTGCCCAATTGCGGCAATGTCAGACGAAAATCGTCGTTTCTACGGTGTACAATTTCACCCAGAAGTAACCTACACCAAAAAAGGTTTAGAATTATTAACTAATTTTGTCGTGAATATCTGTGGTTGCGAAACTAAATGAACAGCAGAAAACATTATCGAAGATGCCGTTGCTCGTATTAAAGAGCAAGTGGGCGATGATGAAGTGATTTTAGGCTTATCTGGTGGTGTGGACTCTTCTGTGGTTGCATTACTTTTACACCGTGCTATCGGCAAAAACTTACATTGCGTATTCGTAGATAACGGTTTACTCCGATTACACGAAGGCGATCAAGTCATGGAAATGTTCGGTTACAAATTCGGTTTAAACATCACTCGTGTTGATGCTGAAAGCCGTTTCTTAGGCGAACTTGCTGGCGTATCGGATCCTGAAGCGAAACGTAAAATTATCGGTAAAGTATTCGTTGATGTCTTCGATGATGAATCGAAAAAACTCACTAACGTAAAATGGTTGGCACAAGGTACGATCTACCCTGACGTGATCGAATCTGCAGCAAGCAAAACCGGTAAAGCACATGTGATTAAATCACACCACAACGTAGGTGGCTTACCTGACTATATGAAACTTGGCTTAGTTGAACCTTTACGTGAATTATTTAAAGATGAAGTACGTAAAATCGGTTTAGCATTAGGCTTACCGGCTGAAATGATCAACCGCCATCCATTCCCAGGTCCAGGTTTAGGCGTGCGTGTATTAGGCGAAGTGAAAAAAGAATACTGCGATTTATTACGCCGTGCGGATGCGATCTTTATTGAAGAATTACGCAACAGCGGTTGGTATGAAAAAACCAGCCAAGCGTTCAGTGTGTTCCTGCCAGTGAAATCTGTAGGTGTGATGGGCGATGGCCGTAAATACGATTGGGTTATCTCGCTACGTGCGGTAGAAACCATTGATTTTATGACCGCACATTGGGCTCATTTACCTTATGATTTATTAGGCAAAGTGTCTAACCGCATCATCAATGAAGTGAATGGCATTTCCCGCGTCGTATACGACATCAGCGGAAAACCACCAGCGACAATCGAGTGGGAATAGAAAATCTCTATTTCAAATAATTTCTAATTATTTCAGTAACTTTAATAAGTGCGGTTAATTTTCACCGCACTTTATTTTTGTTTAAAAGCCCTTCTATGCCAATCACAATGAGACTTAACCAAATAGGCACATAAGTAAAATAGTCGCTTGTGGTTATTTGGTTATCCAGCACAAAGACAGCTATTAAAAAAGCAATATGGGTTCGATATAACTCAATACCGCAAAAATACTAACTGGAATTTGTTGGCTTGATTTTAAGTTGGCTGAAAGCGAAATCGCACTCACAATACCAAGTGCTGGTAGCAATAACCAATAACGATATTCTTGCGTAACCAAAGAAAGCGTATCGCTTTGAGAAAGAATATAAATAAAGCAAGGAATCGAAATTAAAATAATATCCAATGTAATTCCTTGTAGAGCAGGGATTTTCATCCATTTACGGCTTAGATAATAAAATGGATAAACCATACAAACCCACAAGCTTGTCCATGAAAAACTTTGAGTGTGCCATAATTCATGTACAACACCGCAGGCAGCCAGTAAAAGCGCAATTTTCTGAATAAATGATAAGCGTTCTTTTAACCAAGCCCATCCTAAAACAGCCATAATCAGAGGGAAAAGAAAGTATCCCATCGCAATATTTATCCCTTCGCCATTTAGCGGTGCCCACATAAAGAGCCAGAATTGACTTCCCGCATCTAGTGTCCCCAGTAAAAACAAAACCCAACGCGTCCAACTTTTTCCTAAAGTTGTCGTGATAAGAGACAAAAGAGAACGGCAACCAATAGTCGGGAATAAAATTAAAAGTAACCCAAAGATCATGGTCAGCATACGCCACGCAAAAACATCCGTTCCGCTAAGTGGTTGGAGCCATATACTAAATAAATACAATATGCCAAATAAACATTGTGAAAAAATGCACAATAATACGCCTTGAATGACTACTTTCATCTTGAACCTCATCTCATCAATGTGATTATTATAAAAGCCCAAGGCAATAAAAAATCTCAACTTTATTTTTTATTGTGATAATATTTTTCTCAATAGTTACATTTTTGAGAAATTATCTTATGCAAACACTGGATAAATTAGATCGTAATATTTTGAATGTATTACAACAAGATGCCATGATTCCATTAAAAGAACTGTCAGAGAAAGTGAATAGTTCCGTTGCAACCTGTCAACGACGTGTACAAGCATTAACTGATTCAGGCGTTATTACAAAACGAGTTGCAGTCGTTTCCCCAAAAGCCGTTGGGCGTACCATTAGCGTATTTGTCATGGTCGAAATGGATAATCAACATTCTTATTATCAAGAGCAATTTGAACGGAAAATGCGTCAAGAAGACGAAGTGGTGAGCTGTTACGAAATCTCAGGGGACTATGATTTTATGTTACTACTCCATGCAAAAGATATGGAAAGCTATCACGCATTCACACGTCGGGTATTGACGGGTGAATTTCATGTAAGAACTTATAAAAGTTTATTTGTAATGAATTTTACCAAAGCAGATAGTGGAATTATCTTATAGAACAAGTGCGGTAAATTTTTACCGCACTTTGTGTATGATTAACTTAGTTTTGTCGTTTGTTTTAAGAATAAATACCCAAGCGTTGCCGAAACCGTTGAACCGAGTAAGATTCCTAAACGAGAAAGCGTATTGACACTTTCTCCCGCATTAGCATCAAACGCAAGGCTTGCTAAGAACATTGACATCGTAAAACCGATACCACATAAAATCGCAACCGCAAAAATTTGTTTAAAATTGATTCCATCCGGTAATTTAGCTAATCCCAATTTAACAGAAATATAACTAAATCCGAAAACGCCGACTGGTTTACCTATAATTAAACCGCACGCGATAGCCAATAATAATGGCGATGAAATCATGCTCACATCAATACCGTCAAAACTAACGCCTGCATTGGCAAATGCAAAGAGCGGTAAAATAACGAAGGATGACCAAGGCGCTAGAATGTGCTCAAAATCGTGTAATGGTCGTTCACCTTTTTTACCCTTTAATGGAATGCAAAAACCAATAATCACGCCAGCCAAAGTCGCATGAACACCAGATTTTAAAACAGATGCCCATAAAATTGCCCCAACCACCATATAGGCACAAAGCGCACTAACTCTAAAGCGGTTTAATAAAACCAAAGTCAAAATAGATATACCTGAGAAAATTAAAGCCTGCACACTTAATTCATGAGAGAAGAACAGCGCAATTACAACAATCGCGCCTAAGTCATCAATAATAGCGAGTGCGAGTAAAAAAATCTTGAGAGGCAATGGCACTTGCTTACTCAATAATGCCATGATGCCAAGCGCAAAAGCGATATCAGTCGCCATAGGAATAGCCCAGCCGTTTGCAAGGCTAGGATCCTGTTTTGCAATAAACCAATAAACTAACGCGGGCACGATCATTCCACCCACTGCAGCAATGGCAGGGAAAATAGCTTGTTGGTAGGAAGAAAGTGCGCCTTCAAATAATTCTTTTTTAACTTCCATTCCCACTAACACAAAAAACACCGCCATAAAACCATCGTTAATCCAGTGGATTAAGGTTTTATTAATAGAGAAACTACCAATTTGCAAACTGACTGGCAAATTCAAGAAATCATTATATTGACTGCTTAATGGCGAATTAGCCAGCAACATCGCTACTGCAGCAGAAAAAAGCAACAAAATACCACCAGCGGATTCTAATTTTAAAAAGCGTTGAATCAGTTGTACCACGCAAACTCCTTCCAAAAATAAATAACAAAAAATTAACAAAGGCTGAATCCTAGCATATTTTTGCCCTCAAAGGGAAAAGTGCGGTCGATTTTGCAGGGATTTTTATCGAATTGTCGATAACATTCTTCATATTGTGACGAAATTCACATTTTTAGTTTTACAGAATAGGGATTTTCTACACTTTGTAGTAGAATGCAGGCCTTTTTATTTTTAGAGTCAAAAAATTATGTTTTCACGTAAAGATATTATCGTTTTAGGAATGATGATCTTCGCCTTATTTTTAGGTGCAGGTAACATCATTTTTCCGCCAATGGAAGGCTTCACTGCTGGACAGCATTGGGCAGGCGCATCATTCGGTTTTGTATTAACTGGCGTTTTAATGCCTTTTATTACACTTGTTATTGTATCTATTTTAGGTCGTGGTGAAGAACTCACGAAAGATTTACCTAAATGGGCGGGCACAGGTTTTCTTGTTATACTTTATCTAACCATTGGTTCCACTTTTGCAATGCCACGTATCACGAATGTTGCTTACGAAATGGCGTGGTTACCTTTAGGCTTAGTGGAAGATAATGCGAGTGTTCGTTTCCTCTTTTCACTCATTTTTAACTTAATCGCGATGGGCTTTATGATTCGCCCAAATACCATTATTTCAAGTGTTGGTAAATTCATGACACCGGCATTGCTTGTGTTATTAGTTGCTGTAGCCGTCACTGTATTTATTTCACCTTTATCTGAAATTCAAGCGCCAAGTAAAGCGTATGAAAATGGCCATTCTTTATTAATCGGCTTAACCAGTGGTTATCAAACCATGGACGTACTCGCTGCTATTGCTTTCGGTGGAATCGTCGCTCGCGCACTTGCAACAAAAAATGTAACTCAACCTAAAGACATCGTTAAATACACTATCTCAGCAGGATTTGTTTCAGTCATCTTACTTGCGGGTTTATATTTTTCGCTTTTCTATCTAGGCGCGACTAGTGCTGCAGTTGCAGAAGGTGCAACTAATGGCGGACAAATTTTCTCTCGTTATGTAAATGTCTTATTCGGTTCTGCTGGCACTTGGATTATGGCAGGTATTATTATATTAGCGAGCTTAACAACCCTTGTTGGTGTAACGAGTGCTGCTGCTGACTATTTTTCAAAATTCTCTGTGCGTTTTTCTTATCCGTTTTGGGCCGCACTTTTTACCGCGATGACAATCACCGTTTCACAATATGGTTTAACGGATCTACTTCGTATAACGATCCCAGCTTTGTTATTAATTTATCCGGTAGCGATTGTGCTTGTATTATTGCAATTCTTACGCAAAAAACTTCCATCAATAAAATTTACATACAACAGCACATTAATCGTAACTGTTTGTTTTAGTTTATGTGACAGCTTAAATAACGTTAAAATGTTACCAGAAAGCATTAATTCATTATTGGAGCACTTCCCTCTTTCATCTGAAGGTATGGCTTGGTTGGTTCCGACTTTAGTGATGTTAGTTGCAAGCATTTTAATTGGAAAAGCATTGCGTAAAACCCATTCTTAATATCACAAGGTGTTTTATTTATCCTTCAACACTCTCAATGGTTGCATATCACTGTTGCCTACAATCACTCGACTCGAATCGGAACGTAGGCAAGTGCCGCCATAATGCCCTCCAACAGTAAAAGTACAGATTTGCAAATATTGATCTTCCACTTGTGGTAAGCACCAAAGCTGTTGATAAATACTATCTTGCTGACCAAACTGTCCATCGGTTGTGTCTAGCATGGAATTATTTTCACCAATCAATTTAACATTATCACCTCGGCGACCTGCAATTGGTTTTTGTGCATAGCCGTTTTGGATTAAGTTTGGTGTGAGATGAAAACTTGCCTCTAACAAATAACGATGGTTAGGAAATAAAGACCAAAGCACAGGCAAAATCGCCTTATTGCTTGGAATTGCCGTCCAAAGCGGTTCATAAACCAACACTTCAGGGCGAAGTAGTACGTCAATTAACCGCACTTTATCTTCAGGATAACCTGTGCGAATAGGCGGAGCGACTTCCATTCCAGTTGCATCTTCACGAAGTTGTTCCAGCATGGTTTCCCACGCCCAGGTTTTCCAAACGGTTTGAACTTGGTTATTTTCACCATCAATCAAGCGACCACGATTATCCCAATGTAAGCCTTCAGTTCCGTGAATAATTTTGGCTTGAAATCCCGCCTGCACTAATGCCTGTTGCATAAACATGGCATGATAATCTTCTTCATCATCATGATCTTGCAGAATATGAACTAATTTTGAGGCTTGACTATGTTGCCAACAATCAGCTAACGCATTACGCAAGCCATCGGACGGATTTTCCCCCAATACGCCACCAGCTTGTTTTGCCCAACGATTCATTATATCGCCTGCCTCAGCATGGCAAGAGGCTGAATCTGCATTATATTCATAGACTTTCAAACCTCGTTCACTCATACAGAAATCTAAACGACCAGTAATCGTCTGATAACGGCGATTTTGCCAAGAAAGTCTTAAGCGTGGCCAAAGGAGCTTCGGAATATTGAAATACTGCAACAGGTTATCATCTTTGAGTACTTTGTCTGTTGCATGCAAATACATTAAATGAAGTTCATTCGTAGCGTGAATTAATTCTTGTTGAGCACTTTCAGACATAGCAAAATAGCGATATTGATCAGAATGACTCACTTTATGTCCACTCATTGCCTTAATATAGGCCGCATCAAATGGTTCATTTTCATTTAACCATTTCTCACTAAATTGACCGTGATTATCGACATGATGGGCTTGTAACCGAAGTGCGGTTGATTTTGGAAAAGGTTGGGGTTCTGAAAATTCAGAATCGTTTGTTTGAATCATCCAACCAAGAATTTTAGTATCATCAAAAGTATCTTGTAGAAAATAACCTTGTTCTGAAACAATCATCGGCAATTCACGCGTCCATTGCTGACCACTCGGCAAGCGGGAATGAATCACATTTTGCTCGGCAATTCGAATTCTATCAGCCAATACCTCAGTGATAATTGCCACATGCCCCGTGTGTTTAAACTCTCCCCCTTCTTGCCAAATTAATAAGGAACCAGCTTGAGGTTTACGTTTGCAACCATTAGCAAATGCCTGCAAAGGCAACAAGGTATCGTTCACTACTTGGCGTAAAAAACGTAAAGAAAAGATCTCGTACGCCATACCGACATCGGCAAACACAACGCCATGATTGAGATATAAATAACGACGTGCAAATTCCACACACTGCCATTTATAGCCCATATATTCTCGCCCTAGATAACTGCGAAATGCAGCATCATTCGGGAACTCTTTATCATCTGCAGTATTATAATCTGAGGAATAAATTGCCACGCCACCAGGTGCATATCCAAGCAAGCTACCAAAAGGATCGTGGGTAATGATATTGGCTGAACGTTCTGTCATCGTATCTTCCGAGTAAAAAATGAATGTAGCTAGTATAGATCTTTTATTTTCATTACGACAATCAATAAAAATTTTACCGCACTTTTTTCCTACCAAATTTTTGATTTATCTCATCTTTTCATCAAAACATTCTTTACCATTTAACTTCTTGGATTAAAATGAACGTGCTTTTCGAGTATTCGAGAGTACACAATTTAGTTTAACTTTAGATATCACAAGGGTTTCATTATGAAAGGATCAAAATGGCCTGTGGTTGCAGGTGCTGCACTAGGTATCATCGCTCCACTACTTACTTATAGCGGAAATCCCGGCAACATGGGATTCTGCGCAGCCTGTTTCTTACGCGATACAGCTGGCTCCATTGGCTTACATCAAGCCGCTCCACTTCAATATATTCGCCCCGAACTCATCGGATTAATTTTCGGTGCATTAGTGAGTGCGTTATTTGCGAAAGAATTTCGTGCTCGTGGTGGCTCATCGCCATTCATTCGCTTAATTTTAGGGGCATTTGCCATGATTGGTGCTCTAACTTTCTTAGGTTGTCCATGGCGCGCATATTTGCGTCTAGGCGGCGGCGATTTATCTGCGATTGCTGGTATTGTCGGTTTATTTGTCGGCGTACTAGGTGGAATTTTCTTTAGCAATCGAGGATTTTCGCTCGGCAAAGCAAAAGAACAAGCTCCTGTTACTGGCTGGATTTCTGTCATTATTGCGGGCTTATTACTTATTGGCGTTATCACCCAATTTAGTTTTGGCGAAGGCTTACCGCTTTATTTCTCACAAAAAGGCCCTGGCACACAACATGCATTTTGGGCGTTATCTTTAGCAGGCGGGTTAATCATAGGTGTATTAATGCAAAAATCACGTTTCTGCTCAATTGGCGCATTCCGCAATTTCATTCTATTCCGTGATTCTTCATTATTGAATGGTGTCATCGCTTTAGTGGTATTTGCTGCCATTACCAATGCTTTACTTGGTCAATTCCATTTAGGGTTTGAACAACAACCTGGTGCACATAATCAATATCTTTGGAACTTCCTCGGTATGGCACTGTGCGGCTTATGCTTCGCCCTTGGCGGTGGTTGCCCAGGCAAACATTTAGTTCACCTTGGTGAAGGTGATAATGACTCCGCTATTTTTGTGCTTGGTATGCTTTTAGGTGCAGCCGCGGCGCATCGTTTAAGCCTTGCAGCTTCAGGCTCTGGCATTGGTGAATTTACGCCATACGCTTTAGTGCTTGGATTTATATTCTGCGCCTATATTGGCTTTACCAAAAAATCGGCTTAATTCACTTTCTATCTGCACTCATCACGAGTGCAGATTTTATCCTTCCCCAAAAGGTTAACTATATCTATCCATTTGAATATCTATAATATTTGAATAAATAGATAAATAAAAAAGGGCGTACATCACGCCCTTACTCACTTAGTTTAAAGATTATTTTCTTAATGCTTTTTTCAATTCAGCCAATTCTTTTTGCATTGCCAACATTTCTTGTCGTAACTGCAAAACTTCCGCAGAATTGACCGCACTTTGTGTTGAAACCGCAGGTTTTGATTTTTTACCGAATTTCCAAGAAACACCTGCACCAATGATTTTTTCTGAGCCTGAAAAACTACCTGCTACATTGAGTAGTACGTTTTCAGCAGGTTTAAACACCGCACCCATTGCCATCGCCTGTGCATTTTTATAGCTTCCCACACCCAAAGACAACGCAAATTTATCATCTTCGCCCAATTGCGCTGGTTTTAATGAAGCCAACGCCGCAGCACTTGCACCAACGCGGCTAATACGTAAATCTGTTCGATTTAAACGCGTATTTACGTGAGTGAATTGATTATCAATTTGTCCAAGTTTAGTTTCTGTACCATCTAAACGATTATTAACTTGTGTAAAGTTATTATTAACTTGAGTAAATTGGTTATCAATTTGACCCAGTTTATTATCTGTATTATCTAAACGGTTATTGACTTGAGTGAATTTATTATCAACTTGTGTAAATTTACTATCAACCTGCGTAAGTTGGTTATCAATTTGACCCAGTTTATTGTCTGTATTATCTAAACGGTTATTGACTTGTGTAAATTTATTATCAACTTGTGTAAATTGATTATTCACTTGACCAATTTTAGCTTCTACTGCATTTAACTGACGAACATTTACTGCATCATAATCTTCTGTACCATCAGCGACATTGACGATTTGGCGACGATAGTTCGCTTTTTTACTTCCCACTGAAACGGTGTTGGCACGGTCGGCAATAGAATAATTACCTAAAGCAACCGATTTTTCTTTTTCTGCTGTGCTATTTGCACCTAATGCCAATGAATCTTTTTCGTTGGCTTCAGCAAAATGCCCGAATGCAGAGGCATTCTCTTTTGTTGCCTTTGAATTAAAGCCAATGACTGTACTGTATTTACCTAATGCACTACTTTGCGCACCGTATGCGCTAGCACCTGTTGCCCCTGTAGTGCTGAACGCACCGAATGAATTGGCGAGTAGTCCGTGCGATGAAGCTTTATAACCAAATGCTTGGCTACCGTAAGTTGCACCATAACTGTTAATTACAGCTTCTTCCTTTTGAGAGGTTCCAATAACATTTATTACATTACCACTACTGTCGGTAACAACTTGCTTAGACGTGCCATTGATTGGCGTTGTTTTATTTTCAGGCAATTTAGACACTGTAGCACTTTCACCAAATGCTGCTGTACTCTCCCCATCTGCAACACTTGCCTTATAACCCATAGCAATAGATCTATTGGCTTTAGATAATGCTTTTGTTTCAAAGCCGATGACAATATTATCATATGTGTCTTTATCTTTTGTTTCTGCTTTATAACCGATAGCAATACCATGCCCCCCTTCACTTACTACGGCTGAACTATCCCCAAGTGCAATTGAGTTAAAACCTTGAGCAATAGAATCCTTACCAATCGCAATATTATTTTGACTTTTAACTTTTCCATTACCGGTAATGACCTGACCGCCTTGGAAGCTATAGGTTTTATCCTGACCGCTCACACTAGGAACAGTAGCCGCAAAAGACTGAACAGAATAAAAAGAAGTGGAAATAAGTAGACTAATTAAAGAAAGGCGAGTTAGACTATTTTGCTTGCTTGCTTGCTTGCTTGCTTGCTTGCTTGCTTGCTTGCTTGCTTGCTTGCTTGCTTGCTTGCTTGCTTGCTTGCTTGCTTGCTTGCTTGCTTGCTTGCTTGCTTGCTTGCTTAATGATTTTCATTGTTTTGCTCCTTTGTCAAGAAAATAATTGAGGCAGTCATTCTAACAGAAAATAAAAAGAAAGACATTGTTTTATATGTACGTTAAAAATTCATTGGTTTTGCCGATAAATAAACCTATACCCCATCTTGCATTATCCCCCTTACAGTGTCAAACTCTCCGCACTTTTTAAAACTGTAAAAAATAATGACAAAAAAACGTAAAAACTTAATCAACCAAGATCCAAATTACCAACAAGAATTGGAAAAATACGGCAATCCAATACCTAGCCGTGAATTTATTTTAAGCGTTATTCGAGACAATAATGCACCAATGAATCGGGATGAAATTTTGACCGCACTTTCCATTCAAAATGAAGATCAAATAGAAGCGATGCGTCGCCGATTACGCGCGATGGAAAATGATGGGCAATTAGTGTTCACCAAACGTAAACGCTATGCCTTACCAGAAAAATTAGATTTATTTAAAGGTACGGTAATTGGTCATCGCGAGGGTTTTGGTTTTTTACAGGTCGATGGCAAAAAAGATGATTTATTCATTCCAAACCATCAAATGCAAAGAGTCATACATGGAGATTTTGTCTTAGCGCAACCTGCTGGATTAGATCGTCGTGGTCGCCGTGAAGTGCGAATTGTACGCGTATTAGAAAGTCGTAAAAAACAAATTGTGGGTCGCTTTTTCTTAGAAAACGGTTTTAGCTATGTGGTGCCTGATGACAGCAGAATTGGTCGTGATATTCTCGTGCCAAATGAACATCGTAATGGCGCACGAATGGGGCAAGTTGTGGTTGTCGAATTGCAAGAACGCTCTGCTAGTTTTAACCAGCCAATTGGCGTAATCACTGAAATTCTAGGCGATAATATGGCGAAAGGAATGGAAGTGGAAATCGCCTTGCGTAACCACGATATTCCCCATAAGTTTCCAAGTGCGGTGGAAAAATACGTAAAAAAATTCACTGAAGAAATCCCAGAAGAAGCCAAAAAAGGCCGTGTGGATTTACGCAATTTGCCACTTGTGACTATTGATGGCGAAGATGCGCGGGATTTTGACGATGCCGTTTATTGTGAAAAACATGGCAAAGGCTGGAAACTTTGGGTAGCGATTGCGGATGTCAGTTATTACGTATGTTTACGTTCCGCTTTGGATGTAGAAGCGCATAATCGTGGTAACTCGGTCTATTTCCCGAACCGAGTTGTACCAATGCTCCCTGAAATTTTATCCAACGGCTTATGCTCTCTTAACCCACAAGTAGATCGCTTGTGTATGGTGTGTGAGATGAAAATTTCTGCCAGAGGTAAGCTCACAGATTATCGTTTTTATGAAGCAGTGATGAATTCTCACGCCCGACTTACTTATACCAAAGTAGCAAAAATGCTTGAAGGCGATGAAGAATTACGCACTCGTTATCAAGGACTTGTTCCACATTTAGAAGAATTGCATCATCTCTATCAAGCATTACTCAACGCCCGAAAACAACGTGGTGCCATTGATTTTGAAACCATTGAAACTAAGTTTATTTTCAATGCAATGGGGCGAATTGAACGCATTGAACCCGTTGTTCGTAACGATGCTCACAAAATCATTGAGGAATGTATGATTCTTGCGAATATCGCAGCAGCCAATTTTATGGAAAAACATAAAGAGCCTGCGTTATATCGTATTCATGCAATCCCGAGCGAAGAAAAATTAACATCGTTCCGCACTTTCTTAAGTGAGTTTGGTTTAACTTTAGAAGGTGGCTTAAAACCAACCACAAAAGACTATGCTGCACTCTTAGAAAAAGTTAAAGAAAGACCAGATCATGAACTTATTCAAACAATGTTGCTCCGTTCATTAAGTCAAGCTGTCTATCACGCTGATAATATTGGGCATTTTGGATTGGCTTTGGAAGAGTATGCTCACTTTACTTCGCCAATTCGCCGTTATCCAGACTTAACACTTCATCGAGGTATCAAATATTTGCTTGCTAAAGAACAAGGCGTAAAACGTAAAACAACGGATACTGGCGGTTATCATTACTCTTTTGATGAAATGGATTTACTTGGCAATCATTGTTCAATGACGGAACGCCGCGCTGACGACGCCACTCGTGAAGTGGCAGATTGGCTGAAATGCGAATATATGCAAGATCATGTTGGCGGTGAATTTAACGGTGTTATTTCATCTGTGACGGGATTTGGTTTATTTGTACGCTTAGATGATTTATTCATCGATGGTTTAGTCCATATTTCCACCTTAGAAAACGATTATTACCAATTCGATGTAGCAAAACAGCGTTTAATTGGCGAAAATAGCGGAATGCAATATCGCTTAGGCGATAAAGTTCGCATCAAAGTTGAAGCTGTACATTTAGAAAATAAAATGGTCGATTTCTCTCTGATGGGGAGTGAACGTAAGCCTCGTCGAGCAGGAAAAACCACGAAAGAAAAAGCTAAGAAAGCCTTTAAAAAACTACCGTCTAAAGCCTCCAAAAAACGAAAAAGTGCGGTAAAAAAGAAAGACGTTTCGAAGAAAACATCTAGAAAACGAAAATAATTCACTTCCCATTGTAAGAATGAATTAAAAATTCAAATAAGAAAAAGAGAAATTTATGTCAGAACAAATCTACGGCATTCATGCTGTTAATAGTATTTTAACCCATTCGCCAGAACGTTTAATTGAAGTCTTCGTACTTAAAGGACGTGAAGATAAACGTCTACAGCCACTCTTAAATGAGCTTTATTCCCTAGGAATTGGTGTGCAATTCGTTAATCGACAAACACTTGATAAAAAAGCCGATGGTGAAGTTCATCAGGGGGTCATTGCTCGAGTACAAGCGGCAAAAGAACTTAATGAAAATGATCTTGATGAAATTCTTTCGAATAAACAAAATCCGCTTTTATTAGTTTTAGATGGCGTGACTGACCCGCACAACTTGGGAGCATGTTTGCGAACAGCTGATGCAGCAGGCGCAGTGGCCGTGATCGTACCAAAAGATAAATCGGCACAATTAACATCTATCGCGCGTAAAGTGGCTTGTGGCGCAGCAGAAACCGTGCCGTTAATTCGTGTAACCAATCTTTCTCGCACACTACGCGATTTACAACAAAACCATAATATTTGGGTGGTTGGCACTGCTGGCGAAGCCACTGAAACCATTTATCAAAGCAAACTGACAGGTCCACTAGCACTTGTTATGGGAGCTGAAGGCGAAGGGATGCGTCGTTTAACACGTGAACATTGCGATCAACTGATTAGCATTCCAATGGCTGGTTCAGTTTCATCATTAAATGTATCTGTCGCAACAGGGGTATGTTTATTTGAAATTGCACGTCAGCGTTTAGGTTCATAAGAAAAGTGCGGTAAATTTACCGCACTTTTTTAACACCTATTGTCTCGCTTGAACTTCTGCGTTGGCATAATCAATGGTAACAACCTTACCAGGTAATAACGCACCAGATAGAATTTGTTGTGCCAAGCTGTTTTCAATTTCTTGTTGAATAGCACGTTTCAATGGACGTGCACCATAAATTGGGTCGTATCCCACTTCGCCAATGAAGTCTAATAAAGCATCGGTAAACACCAATTCGTATCCACGAGTTTCCATACGTTTTGCTAAGCGTTCTAATTGGATACTTGCAATCGCACGGATATTTTCTTTACCAAGTGGATGGAATACCACGGTTTCGTCAATACGATTGATAAATTCTGGGCGGAAATGTTGGCTTACCACTGACATCACTAAGGCTTTCATTTCGCTATAGCTTTCGTCTTTATTACCTTGGATTAAATCAGAACCTAAGTTAGAGGTCATAATTACCACAGTGTTACGGAAGTCTACAGTACGACCTTGCCCGTCAGTTAAACGACCATCATCCAATACTTGTAATAAGATATTGAATATGTCTGCATGTGCTTTTTCCACTTCATCGAGCAAAATCACTGAATAAGGACGACGACGAACAGCTTCAGTTAAGTAACCACCTTCTTCATAGCCTACATAGCCTGGAGGAGCTCCGACTAAGCGAGAGACACTGTGTTTTTCCATAAACTCTGACATATCAATACGTACCATCGCATCTTCACTATCAAACAAGAATTTCGCCAAAGTTTTGCAAAGCTCAGTTTTACCTACACCTGTCGGCCCTAGGAACAAGAAAGAACCAATTGGGCGATTAGGATCGGAAAGACCAGCACGGCTACGACGAATCGCGTTTGCTACTGCATCAACCGCTTCTTCTTGGCCAATCACTCGTTTATGTAGTTCATCTTCCATGCGCAAGAGTTTTTCTTTCTCGCCTTCCATCATTTTTGATACTGGGATGCCTGTGGCTTTAGAAAGCACTTCTGCGATTTCTTCATCCGTGACACGATAGCGTAAAAGCGTCATTTCTTTTCCTTCGCTGGTTTCAGCTTGCTCGAGTTGCTTTTCAAGCGCAGGGATGCGGCCATATTGCAACTCTGACATTTTCGCCAAATCCCCCGCACGGCGAGCTTGTTCTAGTTCGGTTTTTGCAGTATCTAATTCTTGTTTAATATGTTGAGAACCAGAAAGCGTGGCTTTTTCAGATTTCCACACTTCTTCAAGTTCGGCATATTCACGTTCTTTTTCAGCTAATTCTTTCTCTAACATTTCTAAACGTTTGCGACTTGCTTCGTCTTCTTCTTTTTGTAACGCCTGCTGTTCCAATTTTAATTGGATAATACGACGTTCAAGACGATCAAGCGGTTCAGGTTTAGAATCTATTTCCATACGAATGCTAGACGCCGCTTCATCGATCAAATCAATCGCTTTATCTGGTAACTGACGATCAGAAATATAACGATGTGAAAGCGTTGCTGCTGCTACGATTGCTGGGTCAGTAATATCTACATGGTGATGGATCTCATAGCGTTCTTTCAAACCACGTAAGATCGCAATAGTATCTTCTACACTTGGTTCGTCCACAAAGACTTTTTGGAAACGACGCTCAAGTGCGGCATCTTTTTCGATATATTGACGATATTCGTCTAACGTTGTTGCACCCACACAATGTAATTCACCGCGCGCTAAACTTGGTTTTAATAAGTTACCCGCATCCATCGCACCATCGGTTTTACCCGCGCCGACCATAGTATGAATTTCATCAATAAAGAGGATAATGCGACCTTCTTCTTTTGATAACTCATTTAAAACAGCTTTTAAACGTTCTTCAAATTCACCACGATATTTCGCACCAGCAATCAGTGCGCCCATATCTAATGAAAGTACGCGTTTATTTTTCAAACCTTCTGGCACTTCACCATTTACAATGCGTTGTGCCAAGCCTTCCACGATAGCGGTTTTACCTACACCAGGCTCACCAATTAACACTGGGTTATTTTTGGTACGACGTTGTAATACTTGAATGGCTCGACGAATTTCTTCATCACGTCCAATTACAGGATCAAGTTTGCCACTTTCTGCACGAGCAGTTAAATCAATCGTATATTTTTCTAATGCTTGTCTGCTTTCTTCTGCATTTTGATCGTTCACCTTTTGTCCCCCTCTAATTTGCTGGATGGCTTGCGAAATTTGTTCTTTTTTCGCACCGCACTTTTTCAAAATATCGCTGATCGTTCCTCGTTCTTCTAAAGCTGCAAGCAAAAATAATTCGCTCGAAATAAATTTATCTTGGTTTTGTTGTGCAAATTTATCGCATAGATTGAGTAAATTAATGAGCTGGCGTGAAAATTGCACATCACCACCATTGCCAATCACTTGTGGCAATTTATTTAGTTCAGTCTTTAACTCATTACGTAATAAAGTCACATTTACGCCACTTGCAGTTAAAATTGGTGCAATGGAGCCGCCCTGTTGATTTAAAAGTGCGGTCAATAAATGTACGGGTTCAATAAATTGATTGTCTTTTCCGATAGCAAGTGATTGTGCTTCGCTTAACGCTTCTTGGAATTTTGTTGTAAATTTTTCAATGTTCATACACTTTCCTTAATTTGGTTTTGGCTTTCGCCGTTTGCCCAAATTAAGTAAGATCGTTTGAAAGGATTTCAAGAGAAAAAATGAAATATTTTTGATTTTATCTATCAATAAAAATCTGATGATAGGTTTCAGCCCACCAAAATATCGAATAGTGGGACATCCCAATGCTCAGTGGGAAGATTTTCTACTTTCTGACATTGATGCGCTAAACCTACTGGAATAAAAGATTTATCTTGCCAATTCTGCAACGTGCGATCATAAAATCCACCGCCCATGCCAAGGCGATTTCCCTGTTTATCAAAAGCCACTAACGGCGTAAATAAAATATCCAGTTCATTTAATGGCAAGATATTTTGAACATTCAGCTTAGGCTCCCAAATACCAAACTGATTTTGTTTCATTGGCGTATCAGGCAAATAGCGTAAGAACAATAAATGATGTTTAGTAAAAGGATGTAAAACAGGCAAATACATATTTTTGTTTTGCGCCCAAAGGGATTGGATTAAGGCTTTCGTAGAAATTTCGCCATCAAAAGAAAAATATAATGCAATATTTTTGGCTTGTCGTTGATCGATAAGATTTAACGCCTGTTCAGTCACTGATTGTTCAGCTTTTTTCTGTTGAAGTGCGGTTAAATTTGCGCGTATTTTTCGAATTTCAGCGCGGATTTGCTGGCGTTTTTGAGTATTCATAGAAATGAAAGGAGAAGATAGGACCCAGAGTGCCGCTGCGGGCAGTAGTCCTTGAACCCGACGGTTCAAGGAAATCAGTTGATACCGTTTTCAGGTTTCTTAGCCCAATGAACGAGTCAAAGGTTAAGCCTACACACCAACGATAGGAAACCAATTTATAAGATTTAAAGTATCGGCTCAGGGACATAGCCTACTGACGAACACTCCAGG
The DNA here is from genome assembly GCF_000222025.1 of Haemophilus haemolyticus M19501. GTDB lineage: Bacteria > Pseudomonadota > Gammaproteobacteria > Enterobacterales > Pasteurellaceae > Haemophilus > Haemophilus haemolyticus_G. The sequence goes on from NZ_AFQO01000012.1 coordinate 26,896, forward strand.
TAATTCTTATAGGTTTATACTAGCCCAAATTCTCAGTATTGACTAGCATTTATTTATCAATTTTAACGAGTTGCTTATAAAACGGCAAAAGAGTGTGATAACACAAATTAGTTTTAGGTATTTCTCGATATTCGGAAGGGCTATCTAAAAGACATAGCGGTGATTTTTTTAATTACTGAACCGAATTAACTGTGTCTTCTAGTTTAAAAATCTCAGCTCAATTCCACCGCACTTTCCAATTTAATATTGTTCTTTATTGACACGGATATTTTCTAACGAATGGTCTAATTGCTGGATACCCGTTCTCAATACCTCTTCAATTTTAGCCGCTTTATTTTTTTCTTGGCTTAATTCAAAACTCAAATTGAGCGCCACTATCGAAAGCACACGATCAAGCTGAATAAGGCCTGTCTTTTCTTTCATTTCGGAAACCAATATATCTAGATTACGCGCAGCTTGGCGCAGTAATTCTTCTTGTTCAACGGGCACGTTTAAACGCAAGACCTGACCCAAAACTAAAATTTCGACCAATTTTAACGACATTTGATTTCCTTAAATTAAATATTTGAGTGGCTGATATTATGCCATAGCAAAAAACGTTCGTCACAAATTTTACATTGAATCCGCCGTTCGCTCATCACCATAAATTACGCTATAATGCCCGCATTTTTCAGTTTAAAACGAGATTTTTATGGCCCAAATTGCAACAAATCCGCTTGTGCTAGTGGATGGTTCTTCTTATTTATATCGTGCATTTCATGCCTTTCCTCCTTTAACTAATGCTGCAGGTGAGCCAACAGGTGCGATGTATGGCGTTTTAAATATGTTAAAAAGCCTCATCTCACAAGTGCAGCCCACTCATATAGCTGTTGTTTTTGATGCAAAAGGGAAAACATTTCGTGATGAAATGTTTGAACAATATAAATCTCATCGACCGCCAATGCCTGATGATTTACGCAAACAAATTCAGCCTTTGCACGATATGATTCGTGCACTGGGGATTCCGCTTTTAGTAGTGGAAGGTGTTGAGGCAGATGATGTGATCGGCACGCTCGCACTACAAGCATCTCGTTTGGGTAAAAAAGTGCTCATTAGTACGGGCGATAAAGATATGGCACAGTTAGTTGATGACAATATTATGCTCATCAACACCATGAATAATAGCTTATTGGATCGAGAGGGTGTGATTGAAAAATACGGTATTCCACCTGAACTCATCATTGATTATCTAGCGCTCATGGGCGATAGTGCAGATAACATTCCCGGCGTTGCTGGCGTGGGCGAAAAAACTGCGCTTGGTTTACTACAAGGCATCGGAAGTATGGCTGAAATTTATGCCAATCTAGAAAAAGTAGCAGAATTGCCAATTCGTGGTGCGAAAAAACTAGGTGAAAAATTATTGGCTGAAAAAACTAATGCCGATCTTTCTTATACATTGGCAACCATCAAAACAGATGTTGAACTTAACGTGACAACAGATCAATTGTTGCTTGGAGAAAGTCAAAATGATCAACTCATCGAATATTTTGCTCGCTACGAATTTAAACGCTGGCTTAATGAAGTAATGAATGGCTCAGATTCTATTACTCAAACCACTGAACAGCCTGTGAAAATGAACCAGTATCAAGCGACATCACCAGCTCAAAATTCGGTGGGAAATAGTGCGGTGGAAAATGCGCCTAAAATTCAAATCGATCGTACAAAATATGAAACCTTGCTCACTCAAACGGATTTAACGCGCTGGATTGAAAAACTCAATGCTGAAAAACTCATTGCAGTCGATACCGAAACCGACAGTCTTGATTATATGTCTGCGAATTTAGTAGGTATCTCTTTTGCTCTTGAAAATGGCGAAGCCGCTTATTTGCCATTGCAATTAGATTATTTGGATGCACCAAAAACACTCGAAAAATCGACCGCACTTGCGGCTATCAAACCAATTTTAGAAAATCCTGACATTCACAAAATTGGACAAAATATTAAATTTGATGAAAGTATTTTTGCCCGTCATGGCATTGAATTACAAGGTGTTGAATTTGATACAATGTTGCTTTCTTATATGCTAAATAGTACGGGTCGTCATAATATGGACGATTTAGCTAAACGTTATTTAGGGCATGAGACTATCGCATTTGAAAGCATTGCAGGAAAAGGGAAAGGCCAGCTTACGTTTAATCAAATCCCCTTAGAACAAGCCACTGAATACGCAGCAGAAGATGCGGATGTGACAATGAAATTACAACAAGCACTGTGGTTGAAACTGCAAGAAGAACCAACACTTGTTGAATTGTATGAAACAATGGAATTACCATTACTTCATGTGCTTTCTCGCATGGAACGTACGGGGGTTTTGATTGATAGTGATGCCCTCTTTATGCAATCTAACGAAATTGCCACAAGATTAACCGCACTTGAAGAACAAGCTTACGCATTAGCGGGGCAGCCATTTAATTTAGCCTCCACCAAACAATTACAAGAAATTTTGTTCGATAAACTTGGGCTACCAGTTTTACAAAAAACTCCCAAAGGTGCGCCATCAACGAATGAAGAAGTATTGGAAGAATTAGCCTATAGCCACGAATTACCAAAAATTTTGGTCGAACATCGTGGCTTGAGTAAACTCAAATCCACTTATACGGATAAACTGCCTCAAATGGTCAATTCACAAACGGGGCGAGTGCATACCTCTTATCATCAAGCGGTCACGGCGACAGGGCGTTTATCATCAAGCGATCCCAACCTACAAAATATTCCAATTCGGAATGAAGAAGGTCGTCGTATTCGACAAGCATTTATCGCGCGTGAAGGTTATTCGATTGTCGCCGCTGACTATTCTCAAATTGAGTTACGTATTATGGCGCACCTATCAGGCGATCAAGGCTTAATTAATGCGTTCTCGCAAGGCAAGGATATCCATCGCTCTACGGCAGCTGAAATCTTCGGTGTATCATTAGATGAAGTCACCAGTGAGCAACGTCGCAATGCTAAAGCGATTAATTTCGGCTTAATTTATGGAATGTCCGCCTTTGGACTTTCACGCCAACTTGGTATTTCCCGTCCAGATGCACAAAAATACATGGATTTATATTTCCAACGCTACCCTGGCGTACAGCAATTTATGACCGATATCCGTGAAAAAGCGAAAGCACAAGGCTATGTGGAAACGCTATTTGGTCGCCGTTTATATTTACCTGATATTAATTCTAGCAATGCAATGCGTCGTAAAGGGGCTGAACGTGTAGCGATAAATGCACCGATGCAAGGCACTGCTGCGGATATTATTAAACGAGCGATGATTAAACTTGATGAAGTAATCCGTCACGATCCAAATATTGAAATGATTATGCAAGTACATGATGAATTAGTGTTTGAAGTGCGGTCAGAAAAAGTCGCGTTTTTCCGTGAGCAAATTAAACAACACATGGAAGCCGCTGCGAAATTAGTTGTTCCGTTGATTGTGGAAGTGGGTGTTGGACAAAATTGGGATGAAGCGCACTAAGGAATTTAATCATGAATAAAGTTATTAAAAGTCGCCACTTTACGGCAGAACGTGCTTGGGGAGCCCTCGATATTACCAATATGAATGGTATTTCGGTGCGTCTGCACTGGACAGATAAACCTTACAAATGGCATATCAATGACGGTGAAGAAGTCTTTGCTGTCATGGATGGTACGGTGGAAATGCGCTACAAAGAAGATGGTCAAGAGAAAGCCGTATTGCTCCATACGGGTGATATTTTTTATGCGGGTATCGGTACCGAACATGTTGCTCATCCACAAGGTGAAGCGCGTATATTAGTCATAGAGAAAGAAGACAGTATTTAACAAATTAAAAAGAATTTTATGAATCAAGAAAGACTTAACGAAATTGAAAAACCATTACTCCACATCGTTAAACATGATGTTGTGCCAGCCCTAGGCTGTACTGAACCCATTTCTCTTGCGCTCGCATCTGCTACAGCGGCTAAATATTTAGGCAAAACACCTGAACGTATTGAAGCCAAGGTGTCGCCAAACTTAATGAAAAATGGATTGGGCGTTGCAGTACCGGGAACGGGCATGGTGGGATTACCCATTGCTGCGGCAATTGGCGCATTAGGCGGTAATCCAGATGGCGGTTTAGAAGTATTAAAACATATTACGCCAGAGCAAGTTATTGCCGCTAAATCTATGCTTGAACAAAAATTAGTGAGTGTAGATATTCATCAAACCGAGCATATTTTATATTCAGAATCAACATTGTTTGCCGATAATGATTACGTGAAAGTAGTCATTCAAGATCAGCATACCAATGTTATTTTGATCGAAAAAAATGGTGAAATCATTTTTCAGAAAGTGGAAGATGAATGTACTAATTGCGATCCTTATGAGGTTTTTAAACAAATTAGTGCACGCGAGATTTTTGGATTTTCCAATGCGGTTGAATTAGAAAAAATTCGTTTTATTAGCCAAGCTGCAGAGCTTAATCGAGCACTTTCAGATGAAGGTTTACGAGAAAATTATGGCTTGCATATTGGCCGCACATTGAGAAAACAAGTGGGTAGCGGTTTAATTTCTGATGATTTGTTAAGCAAAATTATGATTGAAACCACCGCCGCATCAGATGCAAGAATGGGCGGAGCAACTTTGCCAGCGATGAGCAATTCTGGTTCGGGCAATCAAGGGATCGCTGCAACGATGCCCGTTGTCGTCGTTGCAGATTATCTCAAGGTGAGTGAAGAAAAACGAATCCGCGCACTTTTCTTATCACATTTAATGGCCATTTATATTCATAGTAAATTACCAAAACTCTCCGCACTTTGCGCTGTGACTACGGCATCAATGGGAAGCTGTGCTGGTATTGCTTATTTACTCACAGGCAAATTTGAAACAGCCAGTATGGGCATTTGCAGTATGATTGGCGATATTAGTGGCATCATCTGTGATGGTGCCGCCAATAGCTGTGCAATGAAAGTCTCCACCAGCGTTGCTTCAGGCTATAAATCGGTACTTATGGCAATGGATGAAACCCACGTTACTGGTAATGAAGGTATTGTTGAACACGATCTTGATCGAACCATTGATAATCTCTGCGCTATTGCATCAAAAAGTATGCAACATATCGACAGACAGGTTATTGAAATCATGGTGAGTAAACCTTGTCCTTAATGAAAATAAAGTGCGGTGAAAAAATAAAGAAATTTCAATTTCACTCAAATTTATCGTAAACAAAAGGGTTGAGTATAAATTTACACTCAACCCTTTATCTTCATTAAGAGACGATATTATTTATCGCTTTCTTTTTCGTGTGGATTGCCTTTGACACCAATATGAGAAATTTCCCCATTAGCATCAATCAAATAAGCTTGGCCAAAACCTCTTACAAAACGACCTGTTCCAAATGTAAGTTCAACTAAATCAAAATCAGTAAATTCACGAATTGTTTTAATTCCGCCTACATCATTCATAGTTTCTGCTAATTTATCTAAGACTTTTTCAACAATTGGATCTTCACGAGGAATAAAACGTGCACTTGCTTTATAACGTAAGCGAGTACGCACAATAATTGATTTAGCTTTGCTTTCATCTTCTAAAAACATCACTTCTACTTGATTAGGATTACGTTTTAAATTGTCATAATGCTCTGCAATGGCACTGATATAAATATAATATTTTCCATCAAGCGAAATAATTGGCGCATAAGATGCCATCGGTAAGCCATCTTTATCTAAAGTGGCAAGCACACAGCTTTTAAATTCTTGACGAAATTCATCAATTTTAGCTTTGATACGATCGTAATTTGCAACTGGTTTATTTTCTACACAAAGATTGATGATCGCTTGTTTAATTGAACCTTCGTCAGCTTGTTGCGGAAATTCTACGCGTAATGTTTTGTCGCCATTATATTTAAAATCTAAACCACCAAAATCTACATTAACTAATGTCACATCCGTGATTTCATTTACGCCCCCAAATTTTTTACAAAGGGCAGCCATATCATCTTGGTGATGATCATTCATGTGAGTGATAATTCTATTGAAATCCATTTTTGTTCCTTATATTTACAATTAATCTCATTATTCTACGGATTCTCTTCCGTGAGGAATAATGTTGAGTATTATACTCAAGTAAAATATATTTAACAAAAAAATAACATTTAAAGAATAAAAAACAGAACTACTTTAACATATGCTGGCTGAAACAGCTGCGTTGTAAGGGTTGCCCTTGGCTTAAAGTGTGAGAGTTCCAACACACAGCCGCGCGGAGGCGGCTGCTTCCCATCTGACAAGCAATTTCCTGCACACCGAATACCCGAGTAAACTCCGCCGCTATTCCACCCAACATTGACCGAATGACTTTGCAAGGTTTGCCAATATTCGTAATGTCAACAACGTTTACATTGATACATTTTGAGGCTAAATCATTCAAATTTTGAATAATATGATACTAATGACGCCCACCAAAAGGTGGTTTTGCAAACCAAATCACAATAAACAATCCTAAAAATCCCATAGCTGATAACCAAAATATTTCATTTGCGCCAATAATAAATCCTTGCGATGTTATTTGTTGAGCAATGTAAGCTGAAATTTGGGTATCACTTAAACCAAATTGATTCATTTGATGGTAAAAACTTTGGGAAATTGGGTTATAAGGATTAATGTGTTCTGTTAATTGAGTATGATGAACAGCTTCACGGTTATACCACATAAATGTGGTTAAAGATGTCCCTACAGAACCCGCTAAAGTTCTCAAGAAGTTAAATAAGCTAGAGGCTGAAGCCATTTTATGCGCAGGTAAACCAGACAAGGTTATCGTGGTAAGAGGCATAAAGAAACAGGCTACCGCTAAACCTTGCACTAATTGTGGTAAAGCCACATCAGCAAAAGTCATTGATGGCTCGAAAGTCACCGCTCGCCAATAAAATGTTATTGCATATACAATAAAACTTATCGTCACTAAAATTCGCATATCGATCTTATAGCCGAAACGCCCAATAATCGGTGAAAGCAAAATTGGGAATAATCCAACTGGGGAAGCCGCAAGCCCAGCCCACGTCGCGGTGTAATGGAAGACTTGTTGTAGCAAGAGCGGAATTAATACCACAGAACCTAAATAAATCAAAAAGGCTAAACTGGTACATAAACACCCTACGCTAAAATTACGAGAATGGAAAAGCGAAATATCTACTACAGGATTATCATCTGTCAATTCCCAAATAACCAAAGCAATCAGACAAACAACAGCAACAACAGCTAATATAATGATTTCATTAGAATTAAACCAATCTTGCTCACGCCCCTGATCAAGCATTAATTGCAAACATCCCACGCCTAAGACAAGTAAAACTAAACCGACTTTATCAATAGGTTGATGAACAATTTCACTTTCTCTGCTACCCAAAATCTTCCAACTGATTAGCACAACTAGTAAACCAATCGGAACATTGATAAAGAAAATCCATCCCCAGTGGATATTATCACTAATCCATCCGCCTAAAATTGGGCCAAAAATAGGCGCTACCACAATGGTCATCGACCAAAAGGCTAAAGCCATTCCTCGTTTTTCGGGTGGATAATTATTTAATAATAAACTTTGCGAAAGAGGGATCACGGGGCCTGCGACAGCACCTTGAATGACGCGAAAAATAATTAATGCCTCAAGACTATCTGCAATCCCACAAAGCCAAGAAGAGACAACGAATAAAAAAGTTGAGACTAAAAATAACCGCACTTCGCCAAAACGTTTTGCTAACCAACCTGTTATTGGAATAGAAATCGCGTTTGCCACACCAAAAGAAGTGATTACCCACGTACCTTGACTAAAAGATGCGCCAAGATCGCCCGCAATAGTAGGAATTGCCACATTTGCAATGGTAGAATCTAATACTTGCATAAAGGTGGCAAGAGATAAAGCCAGCGTCAATAAAATCAGGGCGCCACCTTGAATAGGCGGGAATTTTTTTGCGGAACTGTCCATAACGCCGCCTTAATGGCTGTTTTGCTGAATGATAGATTCAATCAAATCTTCTACCGCACTTTCATCATATTTAAGTGTATCAGTCGCAAATAACGTTTTTGGTTCTGATTTTTCTCGCAACATTGGGCCAGATGAATCTGCAATTCTTACTTTTGCCGTTGCAGAAAGACCAATTCGTAATGGTGTCTCAGCAAATTGTTGTGGATCTAATTTAATTCGCACAGGTACACGTTGCACCACCTTAATCCAGTTACCAGTGGCATTTTGTGAAGGCAAAAGAGAAAACGCATTGCCTGTCCCCATTTCAATACCATTTATCACGCCATCAAATTCTTTATTTTTACCGTATAAATCAAAATGAATTTTCACCGGCTGGCCAATACGCATATTCGTTAATTGGGTTTCTTTGAAGTTAGCTTCCAACCACATTTGCTCATTAGATACCACCGCCATTAACGCGCCACCCACTGAAACGGCTTGCCCAACCTGAGCATTACGACGCGCCACATAGCCATCAATTGGACTTCTAATTTTTGTACGTTGTAAATTCAACCAAGCCTGTTTGAGTGAACTCATTGCGTTCTGTATTTGCGGTTGTTGACGTAATGGAACGTTACTCAATAAAGCCTGATTGGCTGCTAATTGATTTCTAGAAGAATTTAAATTTGCTTTGGAAAGCTCGACGGCTTCTTTTGCGTGTTGGAAAGATTCTTTATCAATCGCGCCCATTTTTTCAAGTTGAACTCGGCGCGCCAAATTGCCTTGTGCTTGAGCTAAAGAAATTTCATTGGCGTGCACAGCTGATTGCAATTGTTGCACAGTGAAACCGAGTTGTTCTACCTGACGTACAGCATTGGCGAGATTGCTTTTTGCCTGTTCGAAACTAAGTTTCGCATTCGTATCATCCAATTCAACTAGAATATCACCTGCATGGACTTTATCCATATTGTCAGCATGAATCTTCGCTACATTACCCGCAACTTGTGATGACACCATCACTTGATTCCCCTCCACATAAGCATCTTCTGTTTCTTCAAAATCTTTCAAGAAGAAAAACCAATACAAAGCACAAGCAATACTAATAATAAGCAGGACAAGAATAAAAATGCTTAAGCTTTTTTTACGGTTAGTTTTATTTGATACAGATTTAGTTGATGGGTTTTCAGTTGCAGTTTGCGTCATAATGCCTTCCCTGATTTGGGATAATGTTTAAAAATGGGATATTTAAAACTATCAAAAATAAAATGAAAGGTCATTATGAAACTTTAAAAAGGGGAACTCAAGGGGAAATCATCATCTCTTTGTTTGCTAGATTAATGAATGTTCTAGAAGTATTGTTTCATTTATCTGATTTATTTTCGGGTAAGAATTAAAAATCGGCAATCATAGCGATTTTGTTCATCTGCCTTACGATATTCATCAAATTCAATTTCCCACTCCTCCCAATTTAATTGAGGGAAAAAAGTATCGCCATCTAGTTCTGTTTGAATTTGAGTAAGGTATAACTTGTCCGCTTGTGGCAAATATTGTTTGAATAACTCTCCCCCACCAAGCAGCATAATTTCATCAAAATCTCTGACAAAATAGACCGCACTTTCAAGGCTATCTTTCCATACCACGCCTTCTCGTTCAAAGGGCTGACGAGAAAGTACGATATTAGTGCGTTTAGGTAGCGGGCGACCAATACTTTCAAACGTTTTACGTCCCATGATGACAGGTTTACCAGTGGTGTTCTGACGAAACCAAGCTAAATCTGCAGGCAAGTGCCAAGGTATTTGGTTATCTTTACCAATTACACTATTTAATGTCGTCGCTACAATTAAACTAAATGTCATAAGTCCCCCTAAAATTTGCCGTTACTATACCTGATATTAAGTGATTTGTCATTGATTTAGTGATAACGTTAATACCAATTTTAAGAACTTGGGAAAGGACTATGAACAAAAAAACAATTGTTGTGAAATTCGGTACAAGCACGCTAACTCAGGGTTCGCCAAAACTGAATTCGCCACATATGATGGAAATCGTTCGTCAAATTGCAAAACTGCATAATGATGGATTTCGTATAGTGATCGTTACTTCTGGCGCTATTGCAGCGGGTCGCCATTATCTGAATCATCCTCAATTACCACCCACTATTGCCTCAAAGCAACTACTTGCAGCGGTTGGTCAAAGCCAATTAATTCAGGCTTGGGAAAAATTATTTGCTATTTATGATATTCATATCGGACAACTTTTATTAACTCGTGCCGATATTGAAGATCGCGAACGTTTTTTAAATGCGCGAGATACTTTACACGCACTTTTAGATAACCACATTATTCCTGTAATTAATGAAAATGATGCGGTGGCGACCGCAGAAATTAAAGTAGGCGATAATGACAATTTATCTGCCTTAGTCGCTATTCTTGTTCAAGCGGAACAACTTTATTTATTGACTGATCAACAAGGTTTATTTGATAGTGACCCGCGTAAAAATCCTGAAGCGAAATTAATTCCAGTTGTAGAACAAATCACGGATCACATTCGATCAATCGCTGGTGGCAGTGGGACGAATCTTGGCACTGGTGGAATGATGACTAAAATCATTGCAGCCGATGTTGCTACTCGCTCTGGAATTGAAACAATTATTGCACCAGGTAATCGCCCAAATGTGATCGCTGATCTTGCTTATGAACAAAATATTGGTACAAAATTTATTGCTCACCAATCTGATCGATTAGAAAGTCGTAAACAATGGCTTTTCGCTGCGCCATCTGCAGGTATTATCACTGTTGATGAGGGGGCCCAAAACGCTATTCTTGAACAAAATAAATCCTTATTACCCGCGGGCATTGTTAACGTGGAAGGACGTTTTTCGCGTGGTGAAGTAGTCAAAATACGCACTCAATCGGGTAAAGATATTGCACTAGGTATGCCACGCTATAACAGCGATGCCCTACAATTAATTAAGGGTCGAAAATCAGCAGACATTGAAAATGTTTTAGGCTATGAATATGGCGCGGTGGCAATGCATCGTGATGATATGATTATTTTGTAATAATCCTTAATGAAAAAATCCCAACTAATTGCACCGCACTTTTAGTTGGGATTTTTTTATTTCAATAATAGAGATTTAACGTATCAAGATAACTCAACAACGTTAGATCAGCATTACATACCAATCACAACGCAATCTGCCACACTTTTGGCTTTACTTTGCGCTTGCACTGCAGCATCTCGACTAGCAAAGCCACCTACACGAACACGGTTCCATTCACCATTCACTTGTACTTGTGCATTTAACCCAGTCATTGATAAGCGTCCTTGCAAATTTTCAGCTTGCGCTCTGTTTTTGAAAGCGCCACATTGTAAACCGAATTTTTTACCACCGTTCAAATTATCTGTAGTTTTAGATTGTTCAACCTTTTTAGCTGCCTCAATTTTTGGTTGTTCTTGTTTTTGTGTAGATTCAGGTTGCACTGTTTCTGTTTTTACTGCTTCAGGCTTTTTCGCTTGCTCTACTTTTGGCGTAGCTTGCACTTGTTGAGCTTTCGCTGTTTCTACCGCACGTTGTTGCTCCGCTAATTTACGCGCCTCTTCCGCTGCTTGTTGTTCTTTTTCCATTTGAACTAGAACTTGGCGTTGTTCTTCGGTTAAGCGCATATTTTGCTCTACGCTTGTAGGTTTATTATCAACAGGAACAGTTCGAGTTTCTAAGGCTTTGATATAACTCCAAACTTCCTCCGGGCGATTAGGTAAGACACTTTTAGGTTGCGTTTTTTCTTGTTGTGTAGCAACCTGTTGCACTACAGCTTCGCTATTTTTATTTTTCAACAAATAAAGCCCTACGCCAAAAGCCAACACAATGACTAAAGCGAGGATGATCAGAATATTCTTATTCTTTTTTGTTTTTTTCTTATTATTTGAACCGCGACGTGCGGCAAAATCTCGGTGAGCCACAATAAATTCCTAAATTTTAAGTAATATTTTAGTAATTCAACAAAACTTGCTAAGTTTACTGAAAAATAGGCTTTAAATAAAGACTAACATCAATAGATTATCGTGTATAAACACAAAATAAAAATACCGCACTTATTAGCTAAGCGCGGTATTTTTTCACAATATTTTGAAAAAATTATTTCTCGTCTTTGAATCCTGACTCAACGCCACTCATATCTGGTAGTTGGTGTGCAATACCTTTGTGACAGTCGATACAAGTTTTACCTTCAGTCTTCATTTTTTCATGCATACGTGCAGCCACAGAACGTTGATCGTTGAAGTTCATACGATCTACTTTATGACAGTTACGGCATTCTTTAGAATCGTTAGCTTTCATACGAGCCCATTCGTTTTCAGCCATTTCTAAACGATGTGCGTTGAATTTTTCTAAGGTATCCACTTTTCCAGTATAGTGAGCAAATACTTCCTTCGCCGCAACAATTTTACGTTTCATTTTTGCACCAAATTCGTGTGGTACGTGACAATCTGGACAACTTGCCCCCACACCAGTACGAGTTTGATAATGCACGCTATGCAAATATTCTGGATAAGCATCTTGGGTATGGCAGCTCGCACAGAACTGCTCAGTGTTAGTTTTCTCTAGACCATAGTTAAAACCCACCCAAGAAAGGATACCGCCAATAGCCGATAAGATAATAATCGTACCTATCGCCATACGGCTTGGTTTTCTAAACCATTGCCAGAAACGCTTTAAGATATTTGGTTTTTTCTCAGACATATAGACCTCTTAAATTAGTTTCCGTAACCTTTCATCGGTTTGAAATCATTTGGAACAATCGGATCTACGTTTGATTGAGAAACGTGACATTGTAAACAGAAATAACGACGTGGCGATGAGCTTGAACCCACTTTACCATCACGATCCATAAAATGAGTTGGGCTGATTCGAGTTGCACCACTCAAACGAGAATTTTCTGGGCTGTGACAATTTAAACATTGGTTCGCATTTTTTGTCACTTGATAATTTGCAACACTATGTGGAACCATTGGAGGCTGGTTTACATAGTTTAATGCTGGTAATTCACTTTGACGCGGTGCATTATGAAATGCTGGAGCAATATTTTCTGCCGCTTGAGTTAAATCTTTTCCCACTGCTGGTGCATCAGATGCCATCAGTGAGCCAGCAAAAAGTGCGGTAAATAATCCCGCTAAAATTTTAGATACCTGTTTAGTCATATTAATCACTCCCCTGAATGATCGAATCTGGTCGAAAATTTAAAAACTTTTTCAGCGCAAACGTCAATACAACGTCCGCAGCTGATGCAATCTTTGGAAAGCACAAGTAGGCTTTCATCTTTTTTTCCATGTAAAGGTGAACGTAACACTTGGGCTTCGGGACAAACATTGTAACAATCCATACAATTATCGCATTTAGCACGATCAATCACTTTGATACGGATTAAACTTTTTGCGCCAATCACACCATAAGCAGCACCAATTGGGCAAAGGTGTCCACACCAGCCATGTTCTGCAATCAATAAATCAAAAAGAAAAATAATAAGCAATAGCCAGCCTGTTGCACCAAAGCCAAATATAAAGGCACGGCCAAGTGCAGCCACTGGATTAACCCACTCCCAAAGCAACATTCCGCTTACGCAACTGCCTAGTAAAATAAGCGCAAGAATGCCATAACGTAAACCGCGCGAAATTTTTGCCGTTTGGCGAATGCCTAACTTACGGCGTAGCCACGCAGCACAGTCCGTCACAACATTTAGTGGGCATACCCAACCACAAAACACTTTACTGCCGAGTACTGCGTAAAATAACACAATAATTGCAGAACCAATTAAGGTTAGAGCATCTGGTAAATGTCTTGCAGCCAAGCTTTCAGCGGTAATTAACGGGTCACTTAATGGAATAGTATCGAGCAATAAGCTTCCACTATAATTACCTTTTAAAATCCACACGCCAAAATAAGGTCCGCTTAAAAACATGGCAAGAATGCTAAGTTGGCTTAATCGACGCCAAAACAAAAAGCGGTTTGCATACCACCAGCCCCATTTTTCTTGAGCCTCTTTCCCTGCAAATTTTGGTGCATTTGCCATTATTTGCCACTCCCTAAAATAGGCGCAAGCACGGGTTCTGCTGGTTCAGGCATTATTGTAGTTCCCTCTGGCGTTCGAGTTGGCAACGAAATCATATCTTTAGGCGCAAGAGAATGACCAGCTTTCGCTTTTTCTTCCCAACCTAAACGATAATGTTTACCTAACATACCTTTTGCAAGATCCATTGGTAAAATTTTAATCGCTGCTTCTTCTAACACACAAGCTTGCTCACATTTCCCACATCCGGTACAGGCATCAGAATGTACTGTTGGAATAAATAACGCATGCTTATCAGAACGTGGATTATGTTGTTTTTCCAATGTAATCGCTTTATCGATTAATGGACAAACTCGATAACAAACATCACAACGTAATCCTTGCCAGTTCAAGCAAGTTTCGTGGTCTAACAGTACTGACAGCCCCATACGCGACTCATTAATATTTGTCGCATTGCGATCAAGCGCACCAGTTGGACAAGCATGAGCACAAGGAATGTCAGGGCACATTTCGCAAGGTTTATCACGCGCAATAAAATACGGTGTTCCCGCTTCTACTGACGATAATAAAGATGCTAAATGCAGCATGTCATAAGGACAGGCTTGAACACATTGCCCACAACGAATACAAGCGGCAGAAAACGCTTTCGCATCTTGCAAAGCAAACGGCGGGCGTAATGGCACACCTTCACGAGCAAGACTTTGATTTTGCTGCAATCCCAACAAAATCCCAACACCAGCTAAACCACCCGCAGTACGGGTTGCTTCTTTGAGAAATTTTCTACGTTCAGGATTGAGAGCTGGTTTCTTCATTTTCTTTTTAGATTTTAACCGCACTTTCATCTTCCTCTTTTATTGATAGGGGAAAATAAAGTGCGGTTGATTTTTACATGGTTTTTACGCAGCCTTTTCCACTTTTACCGCACATTTTTTGAAGTCGGTTTCTTTTGAGATTGGGTCTGTCGCATCTAGCGTTAAGCTATTTGCAAGCTGACCTGCATCAAAGAAAGTGGTAAATACTAAGCCACGAGGTGGTTTATTACGTCCGCGAGTATCTAAGTAAGAAATCATTTCGCCTCGACGGGATGAAATCTTAATTTTATCGCCATGGCGTAAACCACGAGCTTCAGCATCCAATGGGTGCATCCAAACAAGGTTGTTTGGCATAGCACGGTGTAATTCAGGCACACGGCGAGTCATAGTACCAGTATGCCAATGCTCTAGAACACGACCGGTAGATAACCACAAGTCATATTCTTTATCTGGAGACTCAGCTGCAGGCTCATAAGGTACCGCAAGAATAATCGCTTTCTTGTCTGGATAACCGTAGAATGCCACACCTTCACCTTCTTTAACGTACGGATCGTAGCCTTCACGGTAACGCCATAAGGTTTCTTTACCTTCGACAACCGGCCAGCGTAAACCACGCGCTTTGTGATACATTTCAAACGGAGCCAAGTCATGACCATGACCACGACCAAATTCAGCATATTCTTCAAATAAACCTTTGTGTACATAGTAACCGAAGTGTTCTGATTCGTCGTTTAATTGACCTTCAGCAAGTTCGCTTAACGGGAATTTATCTACTTGACCATTTCTGAAGAGCACATCATATAAAGTTTTACCTCTATATTCAGGCATTTGTGCAAGTAATTCTTCTGCCCACATTTCATCAGTCGTGAAGTATTTTGCAAACTCCATTAATTGCCATAAGTCTGATTTTGCTTCACCTGGTGCTTTTACTTGTTGACGCCAGAATTGAGTACGACGTTCCGCATTACCGTAAGCACCTTCTTTTTCTACCCACATTGCAGTTGGAAGAATTAAGTCAGCAGAAAGTGCGGATACAGTTGGGTAAGGATCGGATACAACAACAAAGTTGCCTTCTTTACGCCAGCCTGGTAAACGATCTTGATTAATGTTTGGACCAGCTTGCATATTGTTGTTACACATTTGCCATAGCACATTCATTTTGCCGTCGTTCATTGCACGGTCTTGTGCAATTGTGTGCAAACCAACTTTTTCAGAAATAGTACCTTTTGGTAATTTCCAAATACGTTCCGCTGTTTCACGGTGTTTAGGATTAGTTACCACTAAGTCTGCTGGTAAACGATGAGGGAATGAACCTACTTCACGCGCAGTACCACAAGCAGACGGCTGACCAGTTAATGAGAATGGTCCACAACCTGGAATTGAGATTTTTCCAGTAAGTAAATGAATATTGTAGATTAATTGGTTTACCCACACACCACGTGTATGTTGGTTAAAGCCCATTGTCCAGTAGGAAACCACTTTCTTCGTTGGATCAGCATAAAGTTTCGCTAAAGTTTCTAGCTGAACTTTATCTAACCCAGACATTTTCGATACTTTTTCCACTGTATATTCTGAGACAAGTTGCTTTAATTCTTCAAAAGAAGAATCGTGCATTTTCCCAGCTGTTTTACGATTCGTGTCTTTTTCTAACGGATGCTCTGGACGTAAACCATAGCCAATATTCGTTTCTCCGCGTTTAAATTTAGTATGTTTATTAACAAAATCCCAATTAATCGCATTATTTTGAATAAGATAATTGATGATGTAGTTCATAATTGCCAAATCAGTTTGCGGTGTAAATATCAAACCGTGATCAGCAAGTTCAAAACTACGATGTTCGTAAGTAGAAAGCACAGTAACACGAACATCAGGATTAGAAATACGGCGATCAGTAATACGCGACCACAAAATTGGGTGCATTTCCGCCATATTTGATCCCCAAAGAACAAAAGCATCTGCCTGTTCAATATCATTATAACAACCCATTGGTTCATCCATACCAAAAGTACGCATAAATGCAACCGCTGCAGATGCCATACAGTGACGCGCATTCGGGTCTACGTTGTTAGAACGAAAACCTGCTTTCCAAAGTTTGTTCTTCGCATAGCCCTCCCAAATGGTTGATTGTCCAGAAGTGAACATACCCACTGCATTTTGCCCGTTCTTTTTGAACGCGTCTTTGAATTTCTCAGCCATTGTTTTGAACGCAAAATCCCAAGAAACAGGCGCAAAATCGCCGTTCTTATCAAATTTTCCGTTTGTCATACGTAAAAGCGGCTGCGTTAAACGGTCTTTACCGTACATAATTTTCGGTAAGAAGTAACCTTTAATACAGTTTAAACCACGGTTTACTTCTGCATCTGGATCGCCTTGAGATGCCACAACACGTCCATCTTTAGTACCCACTAATACTGCACAACCGGTACCACAGAAACGACATACTGCTTTGTCCCATTTAATTTCGGATTCAGCCGCAACCACATTTTTGACTGGGATGGTTAGCCCCGCAGCCGTTGCCGCAGCTACAGCTGCGTTGGCTTTCATAAAGTCTCGACGACTTAAACTCATCGCGTTTCCCCCACGTTAAACACTGATTTATTATTAAATGTAAACTTTTTTTACACACCTATAAGGCAGTAGCCTTGCGATAAAAGACAAAAACTTTTCTTTTATCTTTTAAGCATTTCCCTTGCTTACAAGAGAATAAAGGTATTGTTATAGTAATTTATTTCTTCTGCTCGTCTTGCTCGTGATACACCAATGACACATTAATAACACCATCAATGTCTTTCACGCTTTCCATATTATCTAGCAGAATATGTTGATCATGCGATTGCATCACTACGACCATCTTTCCAAATTTTTCATCAAAAGTTGGAATTTCAGTATGCTCAATCGCTAAAAGTGCGGTTCGAATTGCCGCAAATTTTTCCGGATTACCTTGAACAATTAGCCCAACAACATGCCAATCTTTTGCGCTTTCCGGAGATAAATTTGTATTACTCATTTTGTTTTAGATAACTAATTTTAATCGCATTCACCGGACAGCCCTGTAAACAAGCCCCACAGCCGTTACAAACATCCGTATTCACTAAAGGCTGCGCCACTCCGCCCATTTGCAGACGAAAACTAATTGCTCTCATCGGGCAACTGTCTTGGCAAGAACGGCACTCAATGCGATGTTGGCTTAAACAAGCCATGCCAATTTCGATTTTGTGTAACCAAGGTTTTTCATCGCGAGAATGAAAAATAGGTTGTTTACACACATCTACGCATTTTCCACAAAAAGTACATTCGCCATTATCAAAACGAACTTCAGGAAAGCCTCCATCGCCTTTCACCAAAATATTGGTTTCACAGACAGAAAGACAATCACCACAGCGCGTACATTGCTCCACAAAAATGGAATTTTCAACAGCCCAAGGTGGGCGAATTCCATCAACGCCTTGTTTTTGCTCATTTTCTGAATGTAAAGACGTTAAGAATTTACCTCGTAAAAACTGTCTGCGGGGTAAGTTTTCAACGGTCATCGAGCGTGCCTTTTGTGAATAAATAAACAAATGCTTTTTTAAGGCGTAGGATTATGCGACGCAACAGTTACAATATAAACCACCCAAAATGGGTAGATCGTTAAATTATTGAGCTTTATTTGTGATAGATCAAAAAATCGAAAGTGCGGTGAATTTCGCTAATATTTTTAATAAAACAGCACAGCGATTTATGCCATGCTGTTTTTAAATCAAATTACTCTGCTTTTGCTGGATATTCCCACCAAATATCAAATAATTCGCTTACTTCAATTTGTTGCAAGCCATTGGTTTCTAACCATTTTTTCACTGTTTCACGGTGACTTTCATCGCATTTGCCAATTTTTTCTAGGCAAACTAAACCTTCCCAATGTAAATACCCGCTACCTTCATAAGCTAATCCATTTGGTTGAATCACTTCGTTAATAAAACGATCAACGATTTCATCTACAGTTTCAATCGCAGTACCTTCTGCAAATTGGAAATTTACAAGAAAACCCAGTTCTTGAAATTCCGCGAGATGAAGTTTTTTGCGTTGGCGTTGATTGTAAGATTTAGACATTGTATTTCTCCTATTAAGGTTATATTCAAACGCATATTTTATATTAAATTCATAAATTAGGTATTGGGTTTAGTTAAAATCCGCTTATTTCTTCACAAAATATAAATCCCAAACACCGTGTCCAAGTTTGTAACCTCTGGCTTCAAATTTAGTTAAAGGTCTAAAATCTGGTCTTGGAATATAATCGCCATTTTTCGAGGTATTCACTAAATCGGTATTCGCGCTTAATACTTCTAGCATTTGCTCTGCATAATTTTCCCAGTCTGTTGCCATATGGATAAAACCATTTCCAGCTAATTTTTGCACAACTTGTGCCACAAAGTGCGGTTGAACAATACGACGTTTATAATGTTTTGCTTTATGCCAAGGATCAGGAAAAAATAATTGCAAACCGCCAAGCGCACCATCAGCAATACTGTCACGTAAAATTTCCGTTGCATCATGACAGATCACGCGTAAATTCGTTACGCCTTTTTCCACTGCATAAGCAATACAAGCACCAACACCTGGAGTATGAACTTCAATACCAAGGTAATTTTTGTCGGGATTAGCGAAAGCCATATCCACGAGCGATTTTCCCATCCCAAAGCCAATTTCTAATACAACTGGATTATCATTGTCATAAATCTTCGCAAAATCAAAAGGTTCCGTTTGATAATCTAAACCAAGTGTTCCCCAGTTATCATTCATCATGTTTTTCTGAAATTCGCTCAAACGACCAGTGCGGAGAACAAAACTACGGACTTTGCGTTTATAGCGGCCATCTTCGGTAAATTCTGCGGTTTCAACGGTTTTACGTTTTTGATCGGCAAAAGTTTGTGTCATAAAAATCTTGTTCGTGAAAAAAATTGGCGGCGATTATACCAATTTTTCTCGTATAATAGGGCAAATTTTTTCCCAAGGTTGATTATGAAAATTGTCCGAGTGGCACTGGCTGTGCCGCTTCCTCGTTTATTTGATTATTTCGTCCCCGATGATGTTTCATTACAAATCGGGATGCGTGTTCTTGTACCTTTTGGTACGCAAAAACGCGTAGCGATTGTGGCTGATTTTCCGACAAAATCGGACGTGCCAGAGGATAAGCTCAAAGCCATTCTTCAACCATTAGATTTAGCACCGCTCTTTACCCCAATTTATTGGGATTGGCTTCATTGGGCTGCAAATTATTATCATGCGGGATTAGGCGATGTGTTATTTCAAGCCTTGCCTGTGAAATTGCGTAACGGCGAAAGTACGGTGAAAAATGACCGCACTTTTTGGCGAATTATGGATGAGGGGAAAAATGCGCTTGAACAAGGCCTGTTAAAACGCTCGAAAAAGCAAGTTGAAGCCCTACAATGCTTATCTGAAGCTGATCTTGAAAAAGGCAATAATAATTTTTCTTCTGCTATTTGGTCAGCCTTAAAAGCCAAAGGGTTTATTGAGGAAATTACCATCCAAACAAAGCCCCTAAGCTGGCAACAAAACTTAGGCGATAACCCAATTATCAATGCTGAAAATCGTTTAACCTTAAATAAGCAGCAAGCCTTAGCGTTTAGTCAATTGCTCT
This sequence comes from Haemophilus haemolyticus M19501, assembly GCF_000222025.1. Lineage (GTDB taxonomy): Bacteria > Pseudomonadota > Gammaproteobacteria > Enterobacterales > Pasteurellaceae > Haemophilus > Haemophilus haemolyticus_G. Next base: position 47,349 of record NZ_AFQO01000012.1, read on the forward strand.
TTCATTCTGGTTTCAATGTATGGCTGCTCGATGGGGTGACGGGTTCAGGTAAAACAGAAATTTATCTGCAATATATTGAAGAAATTTTAAAATCGGGTAAGCAAGTATTAGTGCTTGTACCCGAAATCGGTCTAACTCCACAAACGGTGCACCGTTTCAAAGCGCGTTTCAACGTAGAAATTGATGTGCTACATTCTAATTTAACCGATACGCAACGGCTTTATGTATGGGATCGCGCGCGTTCGGGACAAAGTGCCATTGTGATTGGCACAAGATCGGCATTGTTCACACAATTTTCTAATCTTGGTGCAATTATTTTGGACGAAGAACAGGACGCGTCTTACAAACAGCAAGACAGCTGGCGTTATCACGCAAGGGACTTGGCGATTGTACTGGCTCAAAAACTAAATATTGCGGTATTAATAGGTTCTGCCACGCCAAGTTTAGAAAGTATTAATAATGTACAAAACGGCAAATACCAACATTTAGTTTTATCAAAAAGAGCGGGAAATTCTACCGCACTTCGTCATTTCGTCATTGATTTGAAAAATCAAAACATACAAAACGGGCTTTCAAAACCCTTATTAGAACGAATGAAAGCTCACCTCGAAAAAGGCAATCAAGTATTGCTTTTCTTGAATCGTCGTGGCTTTGCGCCCGTATTGCTTTGCCATGAATGTGGTTGGATTGCACAATGCCCTCATTGTGAAAAACCTTATACCTATCATCAGCATCAAAATGTATTGCGTTGTCATCATTGTGGCGCTCAGAAAACTATTCCTCGACAATGTGGTGATTGCGGATCGACTCATTTAGTCACCACAGGTCTCGGCACGGAACAATTAGAAGAAACCTTGAAAATGCTATTTCCTAATTATTCTGTGGCTCGAATCGACCGCGATAGCACTGCGCGTAAAGGAAAATTGGAAGGTTATTTAGAAGATATTCAACAAGGCAAAAGTCAAATTTTGATTGGCACACAAATGCTGGCGAAAGGACATCATTTTCCGAATGTTACCCTCGTTGCCTTAGTGAATGTAGATAGCGCATTATTTTCACTAGATTTTCGTGCAGAAGAACGTTTAGCTCAACTTTATATTCAAGTTGCTGGACGAGCTGGACGTGCCGATAAACAAGGCGAAGTCGTGCTACAAACACATTATCCTGATCACCCTTTGCTTACCACGTTATTAGCGAATGGCTACCAAGCTTTTGCAAAAGAAACCTTACAATTACGCCATTCAATGGGATTGCCACCTTTCACTTTTCAGGCATTATTTAAAGCACAGGCTCGCCATTCTGAGCTTGCAGAAAATTGCTTAAGCCAGGTTGCAGATTTTTTTCAATCGAAGCAAATCACGGGATTACAAATGCTTGGCCCAATGCCTGCACCGTTCAGCAAAAAAGCAGGGCAATATCGCTGGCAGTTATTATTGCAGCATCCTTCAAGAATGACGTTGCAAAAAGCATTAAGAGAATATCAACACGCCGAACTTGAAAGAAACAGCCAAGTGCGGTTAATTTTGGATGTCGATCCGCAAGACTTATCATAAAAAATGCGGTGAAAATTCACCGCACTTTCTCTATAAAATCTATTTAAAATCTTCGACATCCCCCAATAGACAGGCATATTTCGCCGTATTGGGGCTCGACTCCAAGGCAATTTTTAATGCCATCGTCAAAGGAACAGACAGTAGCATTCCCACGGTTCCAAGCAGCCATCCCCAAAACAATAATGAAAGAAACACCACTAAGGTTGAAAGCCCTAATCGTTTCCCCATCATTTTAGGCTCAATAATGTTACCGACAACCATATTGATCGCAATAACACCGATTGCCACGCCAAAGCCAACACCAAAACCATTTAGTAATAAGGCTTGCACAATAATTGGAATAGCTGCGATGATTGAACCAATATTCGGAATATAATTCAGCAAGAAACTCAAGGTTGCCCACAAAATGGCATATTGAACCCCACAGGCTTCCAACAAAATAAAAATACCAACGCCAGTAAGCAAACTCGTGATACTTTTAATGCCAAGATAACCAATTACGCCTTGTAAAACGCGGTCAATATGGCGTTCTTCTTTGGCGGCATCATGAGGGGTGGAACTAATCACCATAGCAAATTTATGTTTCATCGTTGGTGCTTCAGCAAGCATAAAAATCACGACCAACACCAAAACAAACACATTACTCACCACACCAGAGAAATTCAACAATACTCGGCTCACAAAATTCATAATGATGCTTGGGTCAAAATTTTCTTGGATGGTTTCACGCGAAAGCGTGAAAGGCAGATTGAAACCTTGCAACAATTCAGTTAAATCACTCACGCGTTGTGAAAGCAAAACTTTATATTGTGGAATAGATTGGGTAAATTCTCTTGCAGTGCTGTTAATCAGCCCGACTAATAAGAAAAACACCAAAGAAATCAAGACGAAAAGCAAAGTAATGGCCAACCAATGAGGAATTCGGCGTTGCGTCATCGCCTTAATCATCGGTGAACAAATTATCGCGATAAATAGCGATAGCAAGAATGGCACCACAATTTCTGCCGCCAATGCAACGCCAGCTAAGATAATAATCACCGAAGCAATGCCACGCAAAGTGCGGTGTAAATTTAAATTATTTTGCACTAAATCGCCTCCTCGTTTTCTTCGCCCGTGCGAATGCGGATCGCTCGTTCAACGTTATAAACAAAAATTTTGCCGTCACCGATTTTACCTGTTTGTGCCGTTTCAATAATCGCTTCAATACATTGTTCCACAAGCTCATCGGGAACTACCACTTCCAATTTCACTTTCGGCAGAAAGTCCACCATATATTCCGCACCACGATAAAGTTCTGTATGACCTTTTTGGCGACCAAATCCACGCACTTCCGTGATTGTCATACCTGAAATACCCATATCTGAAAGACTTTCTCGCACATCGTCTAATTTAAACGGTTTGATCATTGCTTCGATTTTTTTCATGCTATTTCTCCAGATTTTCACGTCTTGCGGATTTAGGACGGAAACTTTCAATGATTTCAGGCTTGGTATCAATATATAAGCCGTTAATCAGTTGCAAACAATAAGGCACCGCACTAAAAATGCCTTTTACAAGCACATTTCCTTCTTTATCTTTCACGCCCTCTAAGGTTTCTTTAATCGCTTTAGGCTGACCCGGAAGATTTAAAATCAAGCTTTCCTTACGAATCACGCCCACTTGACGGGATAAAATTGCGGTGGGCACAAACTGCAAACTCACTTGACGCATTTGTTCGCCAAAACCTGGCATTTCTCGATCCGCTACAGCAAGGGTGGCATCAGGCGTCACATCGCGTTTTGCTGGCCCTGTTCCACCAGTTGTCAGCACTAAATGGCAACCTTGTTCATCCACTAGCTCTTTTAATGTTTGTTCAATAACTGGCTGCTCATCGGGGATTAATCTTGTTTCCAAATGGAAAGGATCGACAAGTGCTTGTTCTAACCAAGCCTGTAATTCTGGGATACCTTGATCTTGATATACGCCTGCAGATGCACGATCAGAAACAGACACAAGACCAATTTTTAAAAGTGCGGTCATATTTTTCCTTATTTTTATAAATGATTTTGACGTGATTGGATAAATCAAAAATACGGTAAAAACTTACCGCACTTTGGAAGGGCTAGAAGAATAAAATTCCGCCCCAAACGATACCGACAATACAAAGGGCAATAAATACCGATGCAGAGCCTTGATCTTTCGCACGCCCTGAAAGTTCGTGGCGTTCTGTACCAATGCGATCAACAACTGCCTCTACCGCACTGTTTAAAAGTTCTAACGCCATCACAAGCAAAACAGAAGAAATCATCAATATAATTTCAATTTTTGTTTCGCCTAAAAAGAAAGTAAGAGGAATTAAAATGCAGGCTAAAAAACATTCGTGGCGAAAAGCCGTTTCATTTTTAAACGCACTTTTTAAGCCTTGTAATGAATATTTCGTGGAATTGATTAAATGGGTTAGCCCCGTCGTTTTATACATAAATTTTCCTATTTTTATAAACGCTTCGCTTCGATAACATCATCTAATTTTGCTAATCGAGCCAATATTTTACTCAAACTTTCAACATTATGAAGTTCAATTTCCATATCAATGGTAGCAAGCTGTTTTTTGGTATCAGCACGGCTTGAGACCCCTAATACGCTAATTTTTTCATTTGCCAGAACCGTCGTAATATCACGTAATAAGCCATTGCGATCGCCTGCCACAATACGGATATTAATATGGAAACCACTTGCGTAATTTTCGCCCCAAATTGATTCCACTACGCGTTCTGGATGAGCCGCTTGCAAATCTAAGAATTGTTCACAATCCGCTCGGTGAATAGAAATACCACGTCCCATTGTAATATAGCCAACAATCGCATCGCCTGGTATCGGCTGACAGCAACGCGCAATATGATGCATAAGATTGCCCACACCCTCCACAATCACATAGCCATTTTTTTTCTCAGATTTCTGCTGAGAATTCACCGCACTTTTGTTAGCAACATGACGCAAAATCTCTTGATCAGCCTCTTCAGCGGTCACTTTAATCAATTTACTTTGCAAGAAATTGATTAAGTTATTTAAACGAATATCGCCACTGCCAATGCCAGCATAAAGATCGTCCAAATTTTTCAAGTTATAGCGCGGTAACACATAAGGTTCCACTTGCTTAATACTTAAATTTAAACGCGCTAATTCATTATCGAGTAATTCTTTACCCGCTGGAATATTTTTATCACGATCTTGTTTTTTAAACCATGCTTGAATTTTGGCGCGAGATTTTGCAGTGTGAGTAAATCCTAAATTTGGGTTTAGCCAGTCACGGCTCGGGTTCGGATTTTTCTGGGTAATAATATCGATTTGATCACCCATTTGTAGCTGATAGGTAAATGGCACAATACGTCCCGCTACTTTTGCCCCGATGCAGCGATGACCAATTTCACTATGAATTGCATAAGCAAAATCTAATGGTGTAGATCCCGTTGGCAAATCCACTACTTCGCCTTTTGGCGTAAACACATACACGCGGTCATCAAACACTTGGCTACGCAACTCTGCCATCACTTCGCCTGAATCCGTAATATCATCTTGCCAAGCTAGCAATTTGCGTAACCATGCAATTTTTTCTTCGTAGGCAGACATACTGCCTGTATTGCCTTCTTTATATTTCCAGTGAGCCGCCACCCCTAACTCTGCATCATCATGCATTTGTTGAGTTCGAATTTGCACTTCAATTGGCTTGCCGCCTTTACCTAAAACAACAGTATGAATAGATTGATAACCATTCGGTTTAGGATTCGCGACATAATCGTCAAATTCTTTGGGTAAGTGTTTAAATTGAGTATGAACAATCCCAAGTGCGGTATAACAATCTTGCAATTTTTGCACGATAATTCTGACCGCTCTTACATCATATAAACCACTGAACTCAAGATGCTTTTTCTGCATTTTGCGCCAAATGCTATAAATATGTTTCGGACGACCATAGACTTCCACTTGCTCGATATTTTCACGTAAATAACCGCTCAACTCACTGACGAAATCAGCAATGTAATGTTCACGATCGAGACGACGTTCCTGCAATAATTTAGCAATAGCGCGATATTGTTCCGGATGGAGATAACGGAAGCAGTAATCCTCTAACTCCCATTTCAACTGACCAATCCCAAGACGATTGGCAAGAGGGGCGTAAATATTAGAACATTCTTTGGCGGCAAGAACTTTGTCTTCCTCTGCACAACGATGCTCTGCATCACGCAAGAAAGTAATACGTTCGGCAAGTTTAATAATCACGCAGCGGAAATCATCCACCATCGCCAGCAACATACGGCGAACATTATCCACTTGTAAGGCATTAGCGGAATGGCTGGCATTGAGTTGGCGGATGTTATCCATCTCCAACACGCCTTTAAGCAATTTAGTGATTTTCGCACCAAACTTTTCTTTTAGACTTTCCCAGTCTGTTAATTTATTTGCAACGATAGGAAACAACATTGCAGTAAGCAAGGTTTCCGCATCCATATTAAGTTCGTGCAAAATTTCTACCATTTCCACGCCAGACTGGAGCATCAAGGTAGCATTCTTCATTTCATCGGGATGTGTGCTCATTAAGTCACGTGCGTAATACCACGCATCGATCAAACTTTTTTCTGTTTGTTCTGCCAGTTTTAAGCCAGCGCACCATTGTTCAATCACAAAATCCTGCGGATTTAACAAATGAGAACCACGAACAGCAACCATAACACCCCCTTGTTAATGAAAAGAAGTCGCTTCCTGCCACTTTTATTTTGGGTTGAGATTGTACCGAATAACCGAGTTATTTTGTAGTGAATAACGTTATCGATTCCACATATCGTATATACACTAATATATCAACATTTGTTTTTATATAAATTTATATCATGATACATCATCAATTTCATAGCTTTAATGGCTAGTCAAAACTAGCAATCATATCTGATTACTCTTTTTTTTCGAATAATATTTTCTTCAACTCCTCTATAGCCTTATCTAATTCTAAATATTTTATCAATTCCTCTGATGTGAGCTTATCCTTGATTTTAAGTAAATTTTCCTTTGCATTAATCAATTGACTAATTTTCCATATTTCCTTCATCGGCCGTATATCAAACCTAAACGCATTCTTATACATATATTCTCCAACATTTGTATAGAATTCAATATTACCATCTTTATCTCTGCCTAAATGTAAGTCATACTCTTTTAATGCCGGATCTACAAATCCAACATTTCCATCATTGGGTTTATCTTTATTTTTTGTTGGCCATTTGCCAAGTTTCTTTCTATTGCATGTGAAACAAGAATATACTAAATTTGAATAATCAAGTTTTCTACTTGAATCTATTCTATCTGGAACGAAATGATCTGGTTCAAAACCTTTTGTTGTAACCTCTTCAGGTTTACCACAATAACCGCATATATGTTTAAAGTCTTCTCTCAACTGAGGAACATATTTTTTATAGTCATTTTCTTGATTTACACCAATGCTTCTACTAATTTCATTTTCTCCATGTATTCGCATAACTTTTACCTGTTTTCGACTTTCTCTACCAAAATATTTACTCTTCCAAGTATTTCATCAATTTTCTGATTAACTTCGCTACTTAAAAGCTGAATTGGCAAGTCATCTACTTCACCATATGCGCGTAATAATTTATACAGATCTATAAATTGTTCCTCTTCTATTGCTGATATAGAACCATTTTTCTTTGCTTTGAGCAGTTCCTCATAGTCGATATGATATTTACGTAACCTATTTTCAAAAACATCAACAGCCTGTTTGATTTTTTTTACAAATTCTTCTATATCATCTGCAGCTAAAACATTTCTATCTTCAATCAAATTTATAATTACTAAATTCTCACGTATTGATTCTTCAGGGTAATTAGTTAATATTAAGCATGGTAAATCAGGGACTTTCGCATTTATGTAAGCAATTAATTCAGTTCCCAAAAACTTAAATTTATTGTTAAGTTTATAGTCTATAATAAAACATTTAATACCATTAGATAAAAGCCACTCTATCATTTCTGGCATTTCAGTAATGCCATTTGGATATAGTAATTCAATATCTTTTCTTGCTAAACGTACTCGATAATCCTCATATGAATCTTGATCATCATCAATAAATCCTATTCTATACATGTCAGTCCTCCACTTCTATTTCTTTATTAATTTTATAGTGGCATAGAATCCAGAAGTATATTTCGAATTATCGGATAAATCTATACTTCCATTATAGTCAGCAACAGTTCTATTTATAATCCACATCCCCATACCAGTGCCAATAGTTTCTCCCATTTCATTTCTTCTATCACTTTCCATAGGTTCTAATATTTTCCTTGGATTATTTTTATAGGCAAGAGATAACCCTCGTCCAGAATCGCTGTATTTGATAATAATTTCTTTTTCTAAGTCAGATACTACAATTTTTATACTCTTATTGTCTGAAAAATAGGATTCAAAAGAACTAACACTATTAGCAATCAGATTACTAAAAATGCTTTCAATATCATAAGGAAAACATTTTAATTGTATTTCTGATCCTTGAAATTCTAAATCTATTGAAACGTTTTTAAGTGTTTCTTTCCATAACTTTACAGTCTGTGATATCAGAAGATTTAAATCTGTTTTTTTCATAGTTCTTTTATCACGTGTTACAGAACCTATTGTTACCTTGAACCATGAATTTAATGATTCTCTCATTACATTAGCTTCAGTTACATATTTTAACCCAGCTTGCAAGTCACTATCTAATTCCAAAGCTTCTTTAGCCATAACAATCTTTCTGCTTAGCTTATGAGTTATATCTTTAATTTCGTGGACATAAGTGTTAGTGACTATACCCGTTGTAGCTAATGTTCTTAGCAATCTATTCTCATCTTCTAAGTTTCTAATAACTGTATCTTTATGATCTAAAACAATTTTAGCCTCTTCTGGATTTATTGAGATTTTAGATAATTGTAGCTCTTGATTAAAATCCTTGCTATCACTTAAAAATTTCTTCTCTTCTCTTGCTGCTTTTGCTTCTTCTGCCTTCTTATTAATTTCATCTTGTATCCTTGCAGCTTCCATTATTTTATCATAGCGAGCATCTAACTTACGAAAAACATATTGTCTGTCTTTTTCAAATTCCTGAATCACATTAATTAAAAATTCTTTTAACAATATGAATTCCTTTGTTTCTACAATACCTTCTCTGTTGGATTGATCTGGTAATGTAATATTCATACGAGAAATAAAAATTGATCCAATTATTTGATCAGTATTAACACGCCATGCGCCTGTTTGGTGGGAAGGTGCAGCAGGGGATTTGTTTTTTCTACCCGCTATCAGTAGCCAATCATAATCAGATGTTTTAGGTTCTCCATAAGGCCTCACCCTAAAACCATCTCTATATATTTTAATTCCTCCAAAAATATCGCTTTTAATATTACGATTATTAGATGTTTTGTAGAAATATCTTTCTGCATCTGTTTTGGAATAAGTCACCTTTTCAAAATACAAAACTCCAGAAAATTCTCCTATCGTATTTTTCAACTGCTCCCCACGTTTTGGTAACATCTGCGCAAAGTTTGTTTCTATACAAATACATTTTCCTTTAAAATACTGTTCATCTTCTGAGGTGAATTCAGCTTGTGTAATTATTTCATCAAATCTATCTCCAAAGTCAAATTCATTTCTATGTATCTCAATATGAGTGTCTCCATCACTTAGAACATTAAATCTGATTTTATAATCATAAGAAAAAGCATTTGTAATATTTAATACCTCCGCATCTTCGGCAGAACTTTTTTCATCAAAAAAATATACTTGAAATTCATTTTTCATTTCATATGGTATTAATGTTATTAAATCGTCCTTGATTTTTTTTATAACATTATCATTCCATGAGTCTCTTAAAGAAGTTAACCTAAAAATAGTTCCCGTGTTTTTTAAGTTATTTAATATTATATTTTTTACTTCGTAATTTATAACTTCATCAAGAAACCCATCTATTGATAAAGTTGGTTCATATAAATCTGCTGTTACATCTGTAATATTATCACTCTTTGAAAAATCCTCCCAATCAACCTTCCAAATTAACTTTCCTTCCGCAGAAACAGTAAACATTTCACATGTATCAGATATCCTGTCTAAAGCAAACCTTCCAATTCCTTTTGCTCCAGTTTGTACTCGACCTGATTTACTAATAAATTGTTTCTTTTTTGTCGATCTTCCAATAGTCATCCAATGTTTTATAATGACATCCTTTGTCATACCGCAGCCATTGTCTGTGATATATAACGAATTAGTTGTTTTTTCATAATACAAGACACAAATCGTAGCATCTGCATCATATGTGTTTTTAACTAATTCAATTATGGCACCGTTTAATTTTGATACATTTTCTCGTCCTATTAAACGAGCTGTATAAGCATCTACATTGAATGATATCTTCGCCATGGTTATTTCCCTTCCTAATCCAAAGTATATTCAAAATTCATAACATCTCTTGCTGTAATCCTCATTGTTGTTCCACTAGCATTAATCCCTATATCATAAACATAATTTAAAAAATCATCACTTTTCAAAATCTTTTCTGCAATTTCTAATGACAAATCTCCTTTTTGATATATACATATCCCAGAATATGGAACTTGATTTCGAGAAATGTGATGTATTTTAACTTCTTCTGTTATCAAAGTAGATAACAATAACTTTTCTTGATTAAGACGACTTAATGCCTGTGATCTTCCAAACTCAAACCATTTTGCATTTTCATCTTTATCACGCTTATTTAATTTTTCAATAAAAAATTTTAAATAGCTGTAT
>NZ_AFQO01000011.1 GCF_000222025.1 Haemophilus haemolyticus M19501
TTCCACCTTGAGCAGCAGGAGTTGTTGTCTCTACTTTATTAAACTCGCCTTTAGTAACAGAGGCACCTTCATTAGTTACAGTCAATAAGTTGTCAGCACCCTCTTTAGCTTTCACTTTGATTGTGCCGTCATTTTCCTCAAGACCATCGCCAACTTTTGTTTTCGCTACATCAACGGTTACTACGTATTTACCACCGTTTTCAGATTTCGCAGATACAGTCGCTGCACCCTTACCTTTAAACTCAACTTCATTGGCGTTTTTAACCGCTGCATGGAACTCTTTATTATCTTCAACACCAGTACCGTCAGCTTTTGTGGTTTTATCAGATGAAAGCACCCAGCCCAAGCCCGCTAAGTCGCCGACGGTTGCAGCTTTGCTTGCTAAAGCATTATCTGTAGTAGTACCGCCAGTTGCAGGTGTTGTAACAGCATCTAAATTAATTAAGCTATTTTTAGCTGTATTAGTGTTACCACCTGCAGGTTGAGTTCCCGCACCATTTGGAGTTGCGCCATAAGTGGTTAAAGCACTCTTAACATTGGCAATTACTTGATTACCCGCTTTAATGCCATCTTTGGTTACGCTGATGGTGTTTGCAGTATCTGCACCCGCACCATTTGGCGTGATGGTTAAGCCCTCGTTGGTAATCTTAGTGGTCGCACCATTTGTTGAACCATCTGACGCTTTATTCAACGTAATATCTTTCAAGCCAGTTAAGCTATCTTTCAGTGAATAAGTAAAGTTCGCACCCTCTTGTTTCACTTTTAAGTTATCGCCAGCTTTAAAAGTTACTTTGTCGCCCGCTTTAACTTCTTGGTCTTTTGCTTCTCCATCAAGTTCGCCATTAGCATCTTTGCCAGCAGTTGCTGTCCAACTTAATTTATTTAACGCAGTTGCTAAACCCTCCGCATTAACAAGTTTCTTGCCATCGCCGTTATTTGCATCAGGGGCAGTTACCTTACCCTTTTCTACAGTAAGTGCGGTCGTATTTGCAGCGATTTTGTCGCCGTCTAGTTTCAAGCCATCGCCAACTTTTGCGTTATATTTAACAGTGATAGCACCATCAGTTCCTTTAGTCACTTCAGCAGTTGCACCATTACCATCAGCAAAGGTTACATTTGTGCCTGATGCGACAGTTTCAAACTGACCAGCTTGAGCGTTAGCACCTTGAGTTGTTTTAATTCTCCAACCAGCCTTGTTCACTGCTTCAATCACTTCTTTTGCAGTCACTAAGCCTTTGCCCGCATCCGTATCATCAGTTGCAGGGTTGGCATTTGTAGCTTGATTTTTCTCTTTGTTATCTTTTCCAGTAAATAACTTACCGTCTTTTTCTTTGATAACAGAAGTCTTCGGCGTGAATTTCACTTCAGTTGTCTTGTTGCTATCTTTAGCTGTCAATACAACATCAAATGTATCTTTATTACCTGTAACAAACTCAACATTGTCATAACCTGCCACTAAATCAACATTCTCAACAGCACCACCTGAAGATTTAGCCCCTTTGATATTCCAACCCACACTTAACACATCAGCTACACTTGCTGCACGATTACTAATCTGATTTCTAACTGTATCATCTAAAGTTACATGTGCAGTATTTCCACCCAATCTCGGGTCAGTCAAACTTGAACCGATATTATTCAAATGAACTTTAGTATCGCCATTAACCGCTGTTGCATTTGCGAAGTTCAGACCGTCAGCTGTACTGGTCACATTGACTTGTTTGTTACCAGAACCAATTGATAATTTCTCGCTTACAGTCGCAGTTTTCACATCAAGATCTTTCGCTAAAGCAAAGGTAACCTCTTTACCCTCACGTTTAACTTTTAAGTTTTTACCCGCTTTTAAGGTTAAGGTGTCGCCTGCTTTGAGAGCTTCGTCTGTAGTTTCATTTTCGCTTGCAGCACTATCTTCAATGTCATCATTCGTGCTTTGTACTTTCACGAAAGTTGAAGCACTATTGATAGCATCTGCAACATCGCCAACAGTCGCCACTTTTTTCTTGTCATCTGCGGTTGCTTGTCCGCCATTTGAAGCCTTAACAGTTACTTTACCGCGGTCGTTGGCATTGGTATTTCCACCTTGAGCAGCAGGTGTTGTTGTATCTACCGTATTAAACTCGCCTTTAGTAACAGAAGCACCATCAGCAGTCACAGTCAATAAGTTGTTAGCATCTTTACTTGCCTTAACTTTAATCTTGCCGTCATTGTCTTTTTCAAGACCATCGCCAAGCTCAGTTTCTTTCACATTTACTGTTACTACATGTTTACCATTATCGGTTTTCGCAGATACAGTTGCAGAACCTTTACCTTTGAACTCAACTTCATTGGCGTTTTTAACCGCTGCGTGGAATGCATTATTTTCAACACCAGTGTCGTCAGCTTTTGTGGTTTTATCAGCTGAAAGCACCCAGCCCAAGCCCGCTAAATCGCCTACAGTAGCGGCTTTTTTAGCTAGGTCGTTATTTGTTGTAGTACCGCCTGCAGCAGGTGTTGTAACATCATCTAATTTAACTAAGTTTTGTTTAGCTTCTTCAACGCTTCCTGCTACAGGTTGAGCTCCGCCGTTTTGAGCATCTTTATAAGTTTTTAAAGCACTCGCAACATTGGTAATTTCTTTATTACCCGCTTTAATGCCATCTTTGGTTACGCTGATGATGTTTGCATCATTCGTACCCGCACCAGCCGCTGGCGTGATGGTTAAGCCATCGTTGGTAATCTTAGTGGTTGCATCAGCTGTACCGCCATTCGCTGCCTTATCTAAAGTAATGCTCGTTAAGCCTGTTAAAGCATCTTTCAGTGAATAAGTAAAGTTCGCACCATCTTGTTTCACTTTTAAGTTCTTGCCTGCTTTAAAGGTTACTTTGTCGCCTGCTTTGACTTCTTGGTCAGTTGCAGCTCCATCAAGCTCGCCATCAGTATCTTTGCCAGCGGTTGCTTTCCAACTTAGACTACCTAAAGCTGTTGCTAAATCGCCTGCATTAACAAGCTTTTTCTTGTCATCATCTTTAGTAATTTCAGCTACTTTACCACCTGTCACAGTAAGTGCGGTCGTATCTGCAGTGATTTTTTGGTCGTTACCAATCTTCAAGCCGTCGCCAACATTTGCGTTGTACTTAACAGTAATACTACCGTCGGTTGCTTTAGCTACTTCCGCAGTTGCACCCTTACCATCAGCAAAGGTTACATTTGTGCCTGATGTGACAGTTTCAAAGCCATCTTTACCTGCAGCAGGAGTTGCTGTTGTTTTAATTCTCCAACCAGCCTTGTTCACTGCTTCAATCACAGTTTTTGCTGTAACTAAGCCTTTGCCCTCGTCTGCATTATCAGTCACACTACCATCAACTTGATTTGTGTCTTTGTTATCTTTTCCAGTAAATAACTTACCGTCTTTTTCTTTGATAACAGAAGTCTTCGCACCAATTTTAACTTCGGTTCTCTTACCGTTTTCTTGACTTTCAACAGTCACGCTAGTGGTATCGTTATCTTTGCTGACAAAGTCCACCGTGTCGTAGGTCGCAACAAAATCAACATTATCAACAGCACCACCTACAGTCTTAGCCCCTCTAATGTTCCAACCTGCACTCAAGACATCTTTAACGCTTGCCGCACGTTTTTTCTCTTCGTCGTCAATACCATTACCATCTAATTTACTTACTGCTCCAGTATTTGACAAACTGTCTTGCAAAGTCGAAGCAATACCATTCAAGTGAACCGTAGTGTCGCCATTAGTGCCTTTTGCAAAATGCAAACCTTTAGCATCACTAGTAACATCAACTTTGTTCGGATCTTGACCAATAGATAATTTATCACTTACTTTCGCAGTTTTAACATCAAGGTCTTTCGCTAATGCAAAGGTTACATCTTTACCCTCACGTTTAACTTTTAAGTTTTTACCCGCTTTTAAGGTTAAAGTGTCGCCTGCTTTGAGAGCGTCATTTTGACCATCATCTGTTGGCTTGCCATCAATTTCATCGTCTGTGTTTTCCGCTTTCACGAAAGTTGCGGCATCGTTAATCGCTTTAGCTACATCAACCACTGTCGCCACTTTTTTCTTGTCAGCTTCGGTTGGTGCTGCATTTGCAGTAGTATCAGAAGCCTTAACAACTACTTTACCGCGGTTGGCATTTGTTTGACCCGCAGTAGGTGCAACAGTATCTACATCAGCAAAGCTACCTTTAGTGACAGATACACCCTCATTATCTACGGTTAATAAGTTATCTTCTCCCGCTTTATTTTTAACTTTGAGCTTAATTGTGTTATCAGTTTTCTCAAGACCATTGCCAACTTGAGTTTCTGCCACATCAACGGTTACAGTATATTTTCCGTTGCTATCAGTTTTCGCAGACACGGTTGCACCCTTACCTTTGAACTCAACTTCATTGGCGTTTTTAACCGCTGCGTGGAATGCAGTATCATTTACTCCACTATTATCGTCTTTTGTAGTTTTATCAGCTGAAAGCACCCAGCCCAAGCCCGCTAAATCGCCTACAGTGGCAGCTTTATTGGCTAAACCATTATTTGCCGTCGTACCGCCTGCAGTATTTGCAACATCATCTAATTTAACCAAGTCACTCTTAGCAGCTTCAACACTTCCTGCTGCAGGTTGAGTTTGAGGCTGACCAGCGTTTTGGTTATTTCCATAAGTTTTTAAACCACTCTTAACATTGGTAATTTCTTTACCACCCGCTTTAATGCCATCTTTGGTTACGCTAATAGTGTTTGCAGTATTTGTACCCGCATTTGCTGGCGTGATGGTTAAGCCATCGTTGGTAATCTTAGTGCTTGCACCATTTGTTGAACCATCTGACGCTTTATTCAACGTAATATCTTTCAAGCCAGTTAAGCTATCTTTCAGTGAGTAAGTGAAATTCTTATCAGTCTGTTTAATTTTTAGATTATCGCCAGCTTTAAAAGTCACGGTGTCGCCAGCAGAAATCTCTTCCGCTGTTGGGCTTGCAGGTTCAACTTCTCCAGTGCCGTCTTTGCCTGCAACTGCTTTCCAAGATCCACCTGCGGTTGTGCCACCGCCTTGTGTTTGGGCGGCTGTAATGGTAACGATGTGTTTACCGTTTGTATTTTCAGTTTTTACAGTAACACCCTCGCCTTTAAATTCTACTTCTTCTCCACTTTTTACGGTTGAGGTATTAGTGCCAGCTTTAAGTCTCCAGCCCAAATCATTTAACGTTTTCGCTAAATTTCCTGCATTAACAAGTTTGCTTCCGTTGTCATTAACATCGCCTACTTTGCCGTTATTAACGGTAAGACCAATGGTGTCGGCAGTGAGTTTATTCTCTTTATCAATTTTCAAGCCGTCGCCAGTTTTTACTTTAAATTTAGCTAAACGTCCATTTTGTTCGAGCTCAATCCCGCCGTTTTCCTTAAGGTAAAGGAAACTACTAGAGTACTTAGGAAGATCATTATCACTTTGAGTATCCTCTACAGAAATAGTATACTTAGTCTTTTCATCATCTGTTGCAAAGTCCTTGTTTTTCAATTTATCATCCTTTATCTCGCCGTTTTCATCTAAAACAGCAAGACCAAATCGATAAGTATCCGAAACCACAGCTTCATCTGTAGAGTTTGGATTATTAGGGTCAAATACGTTTGGATCATACTCCGATTCAGTACCACTCGCCTGAGCCGTTGCGGACAACGCAGTCGCTAATACGGCGGTTGCTACGGTTGCGGAGGCGCGTTTGGTGTGGGCGCGAGTGAGTTCAGACACGACAACCCAAGTTTGAGTGGTGGCATTCCAGATAATTTTAAAAATCTTGTTCATAATTCTTTACCTTAAATCAATAAATTGAGTAACTTTATTTACTTTCCTTAATAAATGGTGACTATTATATCCATTATTGAAATGAATAAGAAGTAGTATTTTGTAAAAGTTTGACCTCTCAAAAAAAAAAAAAAAAATAGAAAGTTGAATAAAAACAAGTGGTTATTGAAAAACGCGTGGGGTTGCGTTCACATTACGTATAAATTTATGATGGGGGAATGGAAAAACGCGTGGGTTCACACCCACCCTACGTTTGTCATTTGATTTTCTTAAAATTGTAGGGTGGGCGTAAGCCCACCGTTTTTTATGATTGATATGATTGAATACCGCGTGGGCTTACGCCCACCCTACAAATCCTGTTAAAAAAACGCGTGGGCTTACGCCCACCCTACGGTTGCTACGGTTACTGATTGGGAATGAAAATATTGATAAAGTAAATAAATGCTTTATTATTGCTTTACTTTTTGTTTATTTTTAGGGAGGAATGAAGATGGGTGCAATTAATTTTAACATTCGTATGGATGAAAACTTAAAAGAACGTGCATTTCCTGTTATTGAAAGTTATGGCTTGACACCTGCTCAAGCTGTGAAGCTGTTTTTTAATCAAATTGCGATTACGCAATGTATTCCCATTTCATTTGAGCATAATGCCAAGCATATTCCTAATGCGGTTACACGTCAGGCGATTGAAGATGCGGAGGCAGAGTTTGACAATGCAAAGCGTTATAAAACTATTGAGGAAGCCATTGTGGCTATGCAGGATTTAGTGAAATGACGAGGGAGATTATTTTTCAAGGGCAATTTAAGCGAGATGTCAAAAAGCATTTTTTAGATTTAGCCACCTCAGAATGGGCGGAAGTTTTGGGCTGTTTGGTAAATGATTTACCACTTGCCGAGAAATATAGAGACCACGCACTTGTGAACGATAAGTACGGATATAGAGATTGCCACGTTAAACCTGATTTAGTTTTGATATACGGTAAAAAGGAAGATACGCTAATTTTGGTGCGTTTAGGTTCACATTCTGAAATTTTTGGTTGAGAATTAAGGGCTGTTTAAAAAAACGCGTGGGCTTACGCCCACCCTACGGTTGCTATAGATTTTGCACTTCATTTTTATTATAATAGTCTTTCAATGTAATACTAAGGAGAAAAATTATGGCACTTACGAATTCCTCTATCAGCTTTAGAACAGTTGAGCAAACAAAATCAGAAGCTTATCAAGTTATTGAACAATACGGACTTACCCCATCACAAGTATTCAATATGTTTTTGGCTCAAATTGCCAAGACTCGCTCTATCCCTATTGATTTGAATTATCTTCGCCCAAATAAAGAAACCCTAGCAGCTATTGATGAATTAGATAGTGGTAACGCAGCGAGCTTTTTTATTGAAGCTAGTGAAAATTATTCTGCCGAAGAATTTACAAAACGCATTCTTAATGGTGGTCAATAATGTCTGAAGAGAAGCCATTAAAAGTAAGCTATTCAAAACAATTTGTAAGAGATTTAACTGATTTAGCTAAACGCTCCCCCAATGTGTTAATTGGCTCAAAATACATTACTGCAATACACTGTTTATTAAATCGTTTACCTTTACCCGAAAACTACCAAGATCACGTATTAGTAGGAGAGTGGAAAGGTTATCGAGATTGCCATATTCAAGGCGATTTGGTATTGATTTACCAATACGTTATACACGATGAATTTGATGAATTGAAATTTTCTCGTTTAAATACACACTCAAAAACCGCTTTAAAATAGAACTTATAAATTTATAATGGAACACCGCGTGGGCTTAAGCCCACCCTACGTATAAATTTATGATGGAAGAATGTGGGGAACGCGTGGGATTGCGCCCATATTACGGTTACTGATTGGGAATGAAAATATTGATAAAGTAAATAAATGCTTTATTATTGCTTTACTTTTTGTTTATTTTTAGGGAGGAATGAAGATGGGTGCAATTAATTTTAACATTCGCATGGATGAAAACTTAAAAGAACGTGCATTTCCTGTTATTGAAAGTTATGGCTTGACACCTGCTCAAGCTGTGAAGCTGTTTTTTAATCAAATTGCGATTACGCAATGTATTCCCATTTCATTTGAGCATAATGCCAAGCATATTCCTAATGCGATTACACGTCAGGCGATTGAAGATGCGGAGGCTGAGTTTCACAATGCACAGCGTTATAAAACCATTGAGGAAGCCATTATGGCTATGCAGGATTTGGTGAAATGACGAGGGAGATTATGTAGGGTGGGCTTAAGCCCACCCTACGTATAAATTTATGATGAAAGAATGCGGGGAACGCGTGGGGTTGCGTCCATATTACGGTTTTACAAATTTATAATAGAAGAATGCGGAGAACGCGTGGGCTTAAGCCCACCCTACGGTGAGGCGTAGCATTTTTTATTGAATAATTTCGCCGATTATGCTGCGTGTGGTTTCTTTCACTTCTGTGAGTTTCACTTTTACCATGTCGCCAATTTTATAAGCGCGTTCGCCTTTTATATAGAGGGCGAGTTCGTCAGGGTTTAGCTGTATTTCTTCTTTGTTGTTGTGTAGGCTGGCGGCAGGAATGAATAGCGATGCGCCATTTTCGAGCAGTTGTACGCGTAAGCCTGCACGCATGACATCTTGCACTTCTGCATTAAATTCCACATTTTCAGCCACTTTCGGCGCAAGATAACGGCAATATAGCCAATCGGCAATATCACGTTCGACGAGGCGATTTTGGCGGCGGGCTTCTTGCAAACGTGCCAACACGTCATTTTGTGGTTTTTCACAAGGCTGTTGTGCCAGCACGGCTTTGATTAAGCGATGGTTCACCATATCTGAATATTTGCGGATGGGCGATGTCCAAGTGGCATAGCCTTCTAAACCAAGACCAAAGTGCGGTGCTAATTCTGATTTAAATTCGGCGAACGTTAAATAACGGCGTAAACGCAGTTCTAAATAACCGCTTTCGATGGGTTCAATATCGTGGCGCATTTGGCAATAACCCTTTAATGTCGCCAAATTTTCTACCGAATAACGCTCAGCAAGTTCAGCTTGATTTTGTTCATTGGCTAAATTTGCCATTAAGAAATGATGCGCATTTTCTAAGTATTTTTTATCAAAACCGCTATGCGTATTGAAAATACCAGTTTGAGCCTGCTCTGCTAAGAATTGTGCAGCACAAATGTTAGCAATAATCATCGATTCTTCGACAATTTGATTGGCTATACGACGATATTCTGCTTTGATTTCTGCCACTTTGCCATTTTCTGCCAGCACGAAGGCATAATCGGGTTTTTCTTTA
This sequence comes from Haemophilus haemolyticus M19501, assembly GCF_000222025.1. GTDB lineage: Bacteria > Pseudomonadota > Gammaproteobacteria > Enterobacterales > Pasteurellaceae > Haemophilus > Haemophilus haemolyticus_G. The sequence goes on from NZ_AFQO01000011.1 coordinate 9,083, forward strand.
AAGAGTAAGGAATGGGTTTTACGCCATTGAATACGGGCTTTGGTAAATTGATGTAGCCAGTGAATTTGTTGTGCTGTTTCTGGCGTTGCTGGCTGCCATGCATTGTCTGCCTGTTCTAAATAATCCGACACTTTGTTGTAAGCCAGTTTGGCTTTAGATTGTACATAAGCGGAAACAAAATGCGGTTTGGCTGTGATATTGCCCTCAAGATCCGTTTCGATATAACAAACAAGGGCTGGGCGGGTTTCATTGGCGATTAAGGAACATAATTCATCGGATAATTCACGGGGTAACATTGGAATGTTAAAGCCCGGTAAATAATTTGTGAAGCAACGCTGTTTGGCTTCTTGTTCAATTTGACAATCTAAGGCGATGTAAGCGGTTGGGTCAGCAATGGCGACCACTAATTTCCAGCCTGTTTGTTCGCTGTTTTGTGTGATAGGTTCGATATATAAGGCATCGTCCATATCCATTGTGCTTTCGGAATCAATGGTGACAAAATGAAGTGCGGTCAGATTTTCGCGTGTTTTTTGATCCAACATTTCATAAGGTTCTGCGCCTTGCACGGGATAGCGCGATTGTTCGTGGCGTGCCAATGTGACCCACCAAGGGGCGAGTTCATCATCAGCTCGGCAAATAAATTGATTAATGGTGGCGTAGAAAAAGCGATCGTCACGTAATGGATGGTTTTTTAAATTTGCGACGACCCAGTCGCCCTCTTGCAGTTCTTCTTTTACCGATTTCGCCTGTTGTGCGCCAATGGGCTGATTAATGTTTGGGTGATCCACCAAAACTTGTAATTTCTTGTCTTTATTGAACCGCACTTTTGCAATGAAACGTGTGAGCATTGGCTCAATTAAGGCTTCTGGCTCGGCTTGTTCTTTGTCGCCTTGTTTTTCAATAGTGGCTTTGATTTTGTCGCCGTGCATCACTTTTTTCATTGAAGGCGGTGCGATGAAATAGGTTTTCTTATCGCACTCTAAAAAACCGTAGGCTTTATCTGTGCTTTTTACCACGCCATCAACCTGTTCTTTGCTGTCGTGGATTTGTTGTTTAAGTTGTGCGAGTAGAGGATTATCTTGAAACATAGTTATTTTGAAATATCGTTATATTTAAAAAAAGAGAAAAGGCAGACTTAAAAGCCTGCCTAAAAAAGAATGGAAGAAAAATTATTCTTCTCCTAATTCGCCCATTGCAGTGATGCTGAAACCTGCATCAACGTGAACGATTTCGCCTGTAATGCCAGAGGCTAAATCAGAGCATAAAAATGCCGCTGAGTTACCCACATCTTCGATAGTGACAGTACGACGTAATGCGGCGGTTTTTTCAAAGGTGGAAAGCATTTTTTTGAAGTTTTTAATGCCTGATGCGGCTAAAGTGCGGATTGGACCTGCAGAGATTGCATTCACACGAATACCTTCTTTACCTAAATCAGCAGCCATCACGCGCGTTGCAGCTTCAAGAGAGGCTTTTGCTAGGCACATGACGTTGTAGTTAGGAATTGCGCGCTCAGCACCTAAGTAAGAAAGGGTTAATAATGCAGCATTTGGATTTAAATAAGGACGTGCCGCTTGTGCCATTGCAACAAAGCTGTATGCACTGATGTCGTGTGCAATGCGGTAGCCCTCACGGGTTGCGGCATTGACGTAATCGCCGTCTAGTTGATCTCCTGGTGCAAAGGCAATGGCGTGAACAAAGCCGTCAAATTTTTCCCAACGTTTGCTTAATTCTGCGAAGCAATTTTGAATGCTTTCATCGGTTGCCACATCTAAAGGAAGCACGATATCAGAACCAAATTCTTTGGCAAATTCTTCTACGCGCGGTTGTAATTTATCGTTTAAATAAGTGAAAGCAAGTTCTGCACCTTGTTCTTTCATTGATTTTGCGATCCCGTAAGCGATGGAACGATTGCTTGCAAGACCGGTGACTAAAATGCGTTTACCTGTTAAGAAACCCATAATTTTTCCTATATTGTTAGCGTAAAAAACTTGCGTAGTATAAGCGAAAATTTGTTTTTGTACAAAGCCGACCAATTTTTAAATTAAACGCGTGGGCTTACGCCCACCCTACTGTTGGAAAAGCACGTACATTAATTTGATCTTTTGATATTAATTCTTTACAATTCGCCATTCTTTAGTGTAAAAACATCAAAATAACGCAAATAATATTACATATTTAAATTATGCACATTCAACCATATAAACTAGAACAATCTACCTCAATAAGATACCAATTCGTTAGTGAAGGAGAAAAGGGGTTAGAACAGCTTAAAATTATTGAGTTTTTCCAAATTGGGAATTTTAGTTTCCCTGAAAATATCCCTGTATTTAATTTAGGATTTGGCGATAGTTTAGATGGCGTTAAAATTAATGATAAGGCAAGAAGCAATAACGGAGATATGGAAATAGTATTAAGAACTGTTGCAAAATCAGTTGAATTATTTTTAACTGAGCATCCTTCTGCTGTAGTCTTTTTTGAAGGCAGTACACCATCACGCACTAGACTATATCGTAAAATGTTAAATAAATACTATACAGATATATCAAAGCATTTTATCATTTGGGGAATGTATAATGATACAATGCAGCTTCTTCAACCAAATACAAATTTAAAATTCCAATCGTTTCTCGTTAAACAAAGACAATAAGGAGATGAAAAATGAATAAACCATCAAAATCTAATTTTTATAAAAATTTAGATACGTTATCTGACGCACCTATTTTCAAGAAAAAGGTGGAAGCGGCTCAATCTGCTCTCTCTAAATTAAAAGTAACAGAACAAAATTTACGCGAAATGAATGTGAAACATTAAGCGTTTTCAAAATATCCCGTCCTTTAACGCGTGGGCTTACGCCCACCCTACAGTGAAAATATTATGATAACCATTAAATTTTCCTTAAATTTGTAGGGTGGGCGTAAGCCCACGCGGTGTTCCATTATAAATTTGTAAAACCGTAGGGTGGGCGTAAGCCCATGCGGCATTCCATTATAAATTTGTAAAATTGTGGTGTTCTATATAAGGTGTTTTTGCAAAACACGCTATTTTCAAGGATAATACGCCGATTTTTTAATACAATTTGAATGAATAAGAGAAAATTATGGCTTATCCTCAAGAAGTGAATAAACGTCGCACTTTTGCGATTATTTCCCACCCCGATGCAGGTAAAACAACCATCACCGAAAAAGTACTTTTATACGGCAATGCAATTCAAACTGCTGGTTCTGTAAAAGGCAAAGGCTCGACGGCTCACGCGAAATCTGACTGGATGGAAATGGAAAAACAACGTGGGATTTCGATTACCACTTCTGTGATGCAATTTCCTTATAATAATTGTTTAGTGAATTTGCTCGATACCCCCGGACACGAAGATTTCTCTGAAGATACTTACCGCACTTTAACCGCTGTAGATAGCTGTTTGATGGTTATTGACTCTGCCAAAGGGGTGGAGGAACGTACGATTAAATTGATGGAAGTCACGCGTTTACGTGATACGCCCATTATTACGTTTATGAATAAACTCGACCGTGATATTCGCGATCCGATGGAATTGTTGGACGAGGTGGAAAATGTGTTGAAAATTCGTTGTGCGCCAATTACTTGGCCAATTGGTTGCGGGAAATTATTTAAAGGCGTTTATCATCTTGCAAAAGATGAAACCTATCTTTATCAATCCGGTCAAGGCTCAACCATTCAAGAAGTTCGCATTGTGAAGGGTTTAAATAGCCCTGAATTAGATGCCGCGGTTGGCGATGATTTAGCACAACAACTTCGCGATGAATTGGAATTAGTGCAAGGCGCAAGTAACGAATTTGAACACGATGCCTTTATTAAAGGTGAACTTACGCCAGTATTTTTCGGGACAGCATTAGGTAACTTTGGCGTGGATCATTTCCTTGATGGCTTGACACAATGGGCGCCAAAACCGCAATCACGTCAAGCGGATACAAGAACGGTGGAAAGTGCGGAAGAAAAATTCAGTGGTTTTGTGTTTAAAATTCAAGCTAATATGGATCCAAAACACCGTGACAGAGTGGCGTTTATGCGCGTCGTTTCAGGCAAATATGAAAAAGGGATGAAACTTAAACACGTCCGTATTGGAAAAGATGTGGTTATTTCTGATGCGCTGACTTTTATGGCGGGCGATCGCGCTCACGCTGAAGAAGCTTACGCTGGCGATATTATTGGTTTACATAATCACGGCACGATCCAAATTGGCGATACGTTCACGCAAGGCGAAACCCTGAAATTTACAGGCATTCCAAACTTTGCGCCAGAGCTATTCCGTCGTATTCGTTTGAAAGATCCTCTTAAACAAAAACAACTGTTAAAAGGCTTGGTGCAACTTTCTGAAGAAGGTGCAGTGCAAGTGTTTCGTCCATTATTAAACAACGATTTAATCGTGGGTGCTGTGGGTGTGTTGCAGTTTGATGTGGTGGTTTCGCGCTTAAAAACTGAATATAACGTGGAAGCAATTTATGAAAATGTGAACGTTTCCACAGCTCGTTGGGTGGAATGCGCCGATGGGAAAAAATTCGAAGAATTTAAACGTAAAAACGAGCAAAATTTAGCTTTAGATGGCGGCGATAATTTAACCTATATTGCGCCAACAATGGTAAATCTAAATTTAGCTCAAGAACGTTATCCTGATGTAGCGTTTTATAAAACGCGGGAGCATTAAAATCTGCAATTAAATAGCAAATAAAAATTAGCGGAGTTTTATCAAATCCTTGTGAGAATTATTGCCACAAGGATTTTTTACAGAAAAATAATCACTTTACGTTTATTTTGGTAGTTAATTGCTAATCTGATATACTCGGGAAAAAATTTATACATCAATTTGGAGAAAGTAAATATGGCTAAGACAATATGCTTTTTCAATCATAAAGGTGGTGTGAGTAAAACCACAACAACATTCAATCTTGGCTGGTCTTTGGCAAATAAAGGCTATAAAGTGTTAATGATTGATTTAGATTCTCAATGTAATTTGACTGGATTAGTATTAGGCTATGAACAATGTAAAGAAGATAGCGAATTAGAGAATTTCTATAATAATCGCCATAATTTAACAATGGAAAGCATTGTCGAAGCACTAATAAATGGTCAGAGTCCAGATACATTTTTAAGTGGTTCAACTGGTAAAATCACAAATACATTAAATGAAAATCTTTTTTTATTATCTGGGCATTTAAATATTGCTGATTTAGATTCTCAAATTAGTGTATCGTTAAAAATTGCTGCTGGCGTCCCTGCCACAAAAAATATTCCCGGCAATCTGCCTAGCCTATTTAATAAATTAGCTGAAAAAGAAAATATTGATTATATTTTTTATGATTTAAGCCCAAATATTGGCGGATTAAATGAAGTCATACTTATGTCTAGTGATTACTTTATTGTTCCAACATCGCCTGACTTTTTTTGTTGGCAAGCCGTTGGTTCTTTGACAAAAAATATTTCCAAATGGAACAAAGAATTAGATTATTTCAAATCAAGCAATGGATTTAATTCGCCTACTTATGCGATTAAAAATGCCCCTAAATTTTTGGGGACAATCCAACAGCGTTACCGTCCTAGAAATGGTAATCCAGCAAAATCATTTGAAAAATGGATTGAACGTATAAAAAATGAAGTAAATTCTCGCTTTGTGCCTGCTTTAGAAAAATTAAATTGTGTGGTCGATAAAAATAAAATAAAGAATGCTTTAAAACACTCTTTGCTTGAGCCTTACGATCTCGCCCATATTGCAGATTTCAATTCGCTTATTGCAATTAGTCAAGAATTAAGAATTCCTGTTTTCTCTTTAACAAAAGAGCAAATTAGAGCCTCTGGTCAGTTTGGACACGCGTTGAATACTATGGATGAAAGTAAAGAAAATTTTGAATGTGAATTTAATGAATTGGCTGAACGTATCATCAGTTTAACGAATTAAAGTGCGGTAAAATTCTACCGCACTTTTCCAGAAAAAAAGCGTTGAAATTTAATTCAACGCTTTTCTTTTATTTAGAGAGATTTTCTTGTTTTAATCGCCAAAGTTGATAAATATTTACCACAACTAAAAAGGCATTTAATAATGCAACAGGGTATGCTGTGATAATTAGGCTGTAAATAACAAATAAAATCGCGCCGATACTATTTACAATGCGTAAATGCACAATAGATTTAAATAAGAAAGATGCAGCTACAAAAAAAGTCGCCATATAACCTAAAAACTCAATAAAATTAAAGTCCATTATTTTGTTCTCTTTGATTAAAAATAAAAACGGTGGGTATGATAAAAGATTTTTAACGCAAGGAAAAGATAAGAAAAAGAAGCAACCGTTTGCAAGGGAAAATTATATAAAAATAAGTTGAACGAGAGCCATATAGAAAAGTGTGCCTACGGCAATAGATAGAAACATATTTTTCTTCCAGAAATGCAACCCTAGCACCACTATGCCTGCAAGAAAATCAGGAATACCAAGATAACCAGTTAAAACATCAATATTCTTATAGCAATAAACGACAAGCATACCAAACATAGCTGGAGGTAAAACTTTTCCAAGATAGCGAATATATTGTGGAATCGGACGATTAGCTGGGAAAACAAAAAATGGCAATAAGCGCGTAAATTGCACCGTAAGCACACAAATTCCAATCGTCATAATCTGTTCTGTAAGTGTCATTTTAGCGACTCCAATTTTGTGTCTAATTTAGGTCCACGCATAGTTAGAATTAACCAGATACCAATTAATGTTGGAATTAAGAAATATTCTTTGCCTACAATCAGTAAAAAAGCCAATGCAATCCCTAAACCTAAGAGAGAGCTTTCATGGGATTTTTCCTTTATCCAATTTTCTGCAAAAATGACTAAGAAAAGAGCGGTCATCGAGAATTCCACACCTTTTAAATCAAAAGGTAAAACAGAGCCAAATAAGTTACCCATTGCAGCACCAGCCACCCAATAAATATGCAAATATAAGCTGACAAAAAACATATACCAACCTTTATCTAAGTGCGGTGGAATTTTTGCCATATAATTTAAAGAAAAAGATTCATCAACAAGGGTGGTAATTAAATACCAACGTTTATGACCGATATGTACCCCATATTTTTCTAACATTGATATGCCATAGAAAATCTGACGAGTACTGACCATCAAGGTAATTAATAACACACTGATTGGAGAAAAAGGCGCGATAAGTGCTCCAGCAGCAATAAACTCAACAGAACCGGCATAAATAAGTAAAGCCATCAAAGTAGGATATAAAAATCCGAAACCTAGTGCCTTCATATAAATACCGTATGCCACACCAAGAAATAAAAATCCGGCAATCATTGGCACACTATAAGGAAAAGCTGCTTTAGCCGCCGCACTAATCGGGTGAGGCTGCTGATTTTGTTGAGAAAAATTCATTTAGTACTTCTATAAATCTAAAACGGATAGCCCAGGTAAAGTTGAAAAACTTTGAGCTTTTACGGTTTGATAAAAATCTTCTAAATAAGAAAGGGATTCATCTTCTTTGCGAATAGCCGCATATAGATTGCTATATAAACCCTCTTTTGTGACTTTTCTTGCCACGACATAACCCTTTTCCAAATAAGGCAATGCAGCCCAATAAGGGATAGTCGCAATGCCACGACGACTCGCTACTAATTGAATCATAGCAATAGTCAATTCAGTTGTGCGGCGAGTAGGATTAATGCCTTTTGGTTTAAGCACTTTACGCAATAGATCTAACATATCATCAGGAACTGGGTAAGTTACCCAGGTTTCATCTGCAAAATCTTCCGCATCCCAAATTTCTTTTTCTGCTAAAGGGTGATCTTTTGAGCAAATGCCAACCATCTCATAAGAAAAGAGCGGTTTAAAAATTACATCATCATTATGCTCTACTTCTGATACTATCGCCCAATCTGCTCGGTGAGAAAGCAACAAACCAACAGGATCCGTATGAAAACCAGATACAATATCCAACTCAACTAGCCCCCAATGCCGACGAAATTCGTCCATAGCAGGCATTAACCAATCGAAACAAGTATGACATTCCACAGCTATTCTAAGCTGCCCCGCATCCCCATGTTTAACCCGAGCAAGATCGCGTTCAGCATCAATCACTTTCGGCATTACTTCATTCGCAAGACGAATTAAACGCTCTCCTGCCCAAGTAAAACGAAGTGGATTACTTTTACGCTCAAACAAAGGTAAACCGAACTGTTCTTCTATTAATTTAATTTGGTGAGAAAGAGCTGATTGGGTTAGATATACTCGTTTTGCTGCCAAAGAAACGCTTCCTGTCTCTTTTAAGGCTAATAAAGTTTTAAGATGTCTAAATTCTAGAAAGGTTGGTTTCATTAATAATATTCATACAAATATAAAATTAGATGATAGATATAATACATTAAAATACGAAATATTCGAATTAATATTCTATAGAGAAAACAAAAACCCCAGCTTTTTAACTGGGGTTCTTCTGTTTTTATTTAATTTAACTTAGATAAGTATTTGGTAACCTGGCGGTGCCCTACTCTCACATGGGGATGCCCCACACTACCATCGGCATTACAGCGTTTCACTTCTGAGTTCGGTATGGTGTCAGGTGGGTCCACCGCACTATCGCCGCCAGGATAATTCGTTGATAACTTGTCTTTATCTTTCGCTACTCAGCTCTTCCTCTACCTTTCACTCGTTCTTATTGGGCACAAGCTGAACGTTTAGTTAATTTCTTTTTCTTTTACTCTGTTTTCCAAAAACACTTGAGCGTTGTATAGTTAAGCCTCTCGGGCAATTAGTACAGGTTAGCTCAATGACTCACATCACTTACACACCCTGCCTATCTACGTCTTAGTCTTAAACAACCCTTACACACTTGATGTGTGGGAGAACTCATCTCTTGGCAAGTTTCGTGCTTAGATGCTTTCAGCAC
>NZ_AFQO01000010.1 GCF_000222025.1 Haemophilus haemolyticus M19501
AAACTTTCCCTTTATATTTAAACGCTTTCTAGTGGGCGATTAGCTCAGTTGGGAGAGCACCTCCCTTACAAGGAGGGGGTCACTGGTTCGAGACCGGTATCGCCCACCACTTAAAAGTGTTTAAATAAACCGAAAATTTAGGGTTTTGCCTTAATATTATCGGGCGATTAGCTCAGTTGGGAGAGCACCTCCCTTACAAGGAGGGGGTCACTGGTTCGAGACCGGTATCGCCCACCACTTTATTTTCAAATTATCCAAATAATTTCCTTTTCCCGTTCAATCTATTACGTTTACGTGATAAAGTGCGCAGACATTGTCATGTCTCATTTTAGTCTGTTATGCATCATAAGGAAAATTCATGATCGCTTATATTTTCTTAGCTTTATTCACGATTGCGGCAGTGATTTTTATCGTAAACTCCCATTATCGTTGGACTTATTTCTTTGCTATTACGCTTTTTACTTTTTTATTTGGTGGCATGCTTATGGTTTCTGGCCAATGGCAACGTGCTTTAAATTTTTCATCTGTGCTTTTTGTAGTGCTGATGTTATTTCACCGTTTAAAAATTCATTATTACAAACAGCCTTTGTTAATTTCAGATTTCTTTCTTGTGGTAGATTGGCGAAATTGGGAAACCTTAATTCATTATAAAGGTGCGTTGCTTGGTGTTATTGGGCTACTTGCGTTATTAGGTTATGCAATTTTTGGTTTTAATAATGTCGAGTCTTTAGGACTATTAGGCTACGAAATTGGGGTGTTATTGTTTATCGTTAGCTTTAGCTTGATGTGGCATTATTCTAAAAAGCCAAGTGCGGTGCAAGTTTGGTTAGATTCTTTGCCCGATGATGGTCGAGATGTGTTTTTAAATTTACCAATGTCTTGCCGCGGTATTTTTTTCAAGGTGCCAAATTTTGATGGCAATAGCCAAAATTTTATTGAGAAAATGACCGCACTTTCACCTGATACAAACAAGGTATCTGAAACAAAACCCGATATTGTGGTGACATTAATGGAATCCACGCTGAACCCTCATCAATTTGCTTTTAGTCAGCAATCTATTCCACCACTTTCCATGTTTGAACCTCAAAATGATACGGTATTTGCTTCGCCGTTGCGTGTACATACTTTTGCTGGCGCCACCTGGAAATCAGAATTTGCTTTTTTAGCTGGTGTGCCTTCGACCGATTTTGGCGCGTTAGCAAGTGGTGTGTTTTATTCTGTTGTACCGCACTTGCAATCAGGTTTAGTGAAAAATCTAAAAGCTCAAGGATATTTTTGTGTTGCCTTGTCGCCTTTTACAAAAGGTAATTACAATGCGAAATCCGCTTATGATCATTTCGGGTTTGATTTTATGTTACAGCCGCAAGATCTTGGTTATCCTGCGCCTATCAGTAAAAATCTTTGGGATATTAGTAGTGAAGAAATGATGAAGTACACCCGAATGATTTTGGAAAAACAACATCCTGCGTTAGAAAATGTAGATCAGCCGATGTTTGTTTATGTATTGACTATGCGTGAACATGGTCCATACGAATTGGGCATGGAAAATATATTTAATCTTCAAATGCCTAATTTAGGGGCTAAAAGTATTTCTGCATTGAATGACTATACTCAACGTATTGTTGCATTGAATGATGCGATTGAAGGAATGAATAACTATTTACAAGAACGTAAAAAGCCTTTTGTGCTAGGGTATTTCGGCGATCACCAAGTGGCATTTGATAATGCGATCCCTCCGAAGAAAGGGGATTATGCACAGCCCGATTATGTGACACAATTTGTTGTAAGAAGTAATTGTGCGAGTCAATTTAAGCAAGAACAAAAGTTTTTAGATCTTGCTTTTGCTGGAGGCGTCTTGATGAATGTAGCAGGATTATCAGCAGAAGATGAATTTATGAAAGCGAATATGGCAATGTGTAAACTAAGTCACGGAAAATTGGAGGATTCTTCTGATATTCAGCTACTCAATGATTATCGCCATTATTTATATCAAACATTGGCGATTGCCAGATAATTTTCTTATAGATCGAGCATTATTGCTCGATCTGCTCGCCAATTTCATCTAAGGTTGAAGCTAATTGCGCACCAACTAATACCACAAGCCAACTTATTTGAATCCACAATAACATAATTGGTAAAGTTGCCATTGCACCGTAAATTAATTGATAAGAGGGAAAAGTGACGATATACCAAGTAAATGCTTGTTTACCAAGAGTGAAAAAAATCGCGGCAAGAAATGCACCGTAAGCTGAATGCTTAATTTTCACTTTTTTATTCGGTACAACCGTATAAATAAGCGTAAAAATAAACCAAGTAAATAAAAAAGGCACAAAACTGAGCAATTTTAAGCCTAATGATAAATGTTCCGATTGCTCAAACATTATTTTAATATACGAACTAATCCCAATGCTCACGCCAATAATAAGTGGGCCAAGTGTCAAAATCATCCAATAAATCGCAAAAGAAGAAAGTGGAGAGCGAGATTGACTATTGTGCCAAATACTATTTAGTGTTCGGTCGATGTTATTAATTAGCATCAAGGCAACGGCAATTAAACTCACAATTCCCACCGCACTCATTTTCTTTGAGTTTGATACAAATTGATCGATATATTCGCCCACCATATCACTCGCTGATGGTGCAAAATTAGTAAAAATCATTTCTTTTAATTCTCCCGTCACTTCATTGAATACAGGAAAAGCAGAGAAAATAGAAAAAATAACCATAACTAAAGGAACTATTGCTAACATTGTGCTATAAGTCAATGCACCAGCGACTTGATTAAGTTTATTTTCTGAAAAACGTTTCCAAAATAATAATCCAAAATTTTTTAATGAAATCATAGAAATCCTCCACAACAATGTTTAAATTTTTTACCCGAACCACAGACACAAGGTTGTTTCATTGTCGGTAATGATACGGTCGGATCAACAAAATACCAACGATCTTCAATTTTCACAAAAATTGACCGTTCTTGATGGGCTTGCTCACATTCTTCGCCTTGAAAAATCGCCTTAAATTCTACCGCACTTTGAGTTTTTGTAAGGCTTTCCGTTTTTAGAATTTCTAATCCTAGCCACGTAGTGTTGTCCGCCCATTCTTGCAATAACCTAGGCTCTAATAAAGTTTGTTGGCTTGGCACAGTTGTTACAACAATATAGGGAATATTTTTTAACACATAAGCCGTATAACGTGAACGCATAAGTTGCTCTGCCGTTTCGGGAAATGCTTGTCTCAAATGAAATTTGCCACAACAATCTGCGTAATGATGACTAGATTGACATGGACAGTCCTCTGAAAGTGCGGTTGAAATTTCTGACATATTTATCCCTGTTGTTTGAATTTCGATATTTGCGATCGAATTGAGCGTTTAAAGGCTTCAGCTAATACTTCAATCTCTAATGCTGCATCTAATTCAGCTTCATTTTCGGGCGCAGATAACAAGCGATTTAAATGACGAATTGTTATTTGCGGATAAGGACGGGCGAGTAATTTTAGTTCATCCTTTTGCTTAATTGTTCCTGTTTCAATAATACGAACATACCATCCACTAAGCCCAGTTTGATAAACAATATCGCGAGTATCTTCGTTTTCCGTGTTTTTTGATAAACGCTCACAAGGTTTACGTGGCTGAGATACTTCTAAAATGGTTGAGCCGATTTGATAACGATCGCCAATGCAGACATTGTCTTCATTTAAGCCTGACACAACAAAATTTTCTCCGTATGTAGCAGTTTCCATATAAGAAAAATCTTTATTTAATAAAGTATTTAATTCATTAAAAGAACCTGCCGACATAAAAAAGAGAGCTTTATCTACACCACCGTGATGTTTTTTTAAACCCACGTCGTTTCCTTCCGCACCAAGAGAATGAATTTTTACCGATGGCACAACTTTTTTACGAATCGCACTTTCATACTGGCTTCCATCGGAAAAGGTTAGGGTTTCAACTTGCCCCACTTTTATGACTAAAATTTTTGCATTCATTTTATTTTTCGCTTGCTCTAGAAAAAATTTACGTGGAATTATAACCGAAAACGTTTAACTTTTTGACCGCACTTCTTTTTTTACTTATTATTCGTTATCAGAAAAACAAAAAAGAAATAATGAAAATGTTTGAAAGAGAAAACAAAATTTTCTAAAAATATTTTATTTCTTTTCTTTAAAATAAGATTTTTCCTAAGGGCGAAATCATCACGTTCAATGATAATAAGGAGATTTATTATGTCAGACGTATTTCACTTAAACCTCACTAAAGCACAACTTAAAGGTGCAACACTCGCTATTGTTCCTGGTGATCCTGCGCGTAGTGAGCGTATTGCTAAACAACTTGATAATCCAGAGTTTCTTGCTAGCACGCGTGAATTTACTTCATGGTTAGGTTATCTTAATGGACAACCTGTTGTGGTATGTTCTACAGGTATTGGTGGGCCATCAACATCAATTTGTGTAGAAGAACTTGCTCAACTTGGTGTTCGCACTTTCTTACGTATTGGCACAACGGGTGCGATTCAACCGCACATTAATGTAGGCGATGTTCTTATCACAACCGCTTCTGTTCGCTTAGATGGCGCAAGCCGTCATTTTGCGCCGTTAGAATATCCAGCTGTAGCAAACTTTGAATGTACAACCGCACTTTATAATGCAGCAAAAGCAAAAGGTATCGAGCCTTATGTAGGCGTAACTGCATCATCTGATACATTCTATCCAGGTCAAGAGCGTTATGATACCTATAGCGGTAAAGTATATCGTGATTACCAAGGTTTGCTTAAACAATGGCAAGATTTGAATGTGATGAACTATGAAATGGAATCATCAACATTGTTTACCATGTGTAGCGCATTAGGTTTGCGTGCTGGGATGGTTGCGGGCGTGATTGTAAACCGCACTCAACAAGAAATTCCAAATGAAGCAACAATGAAACAAACGGAAGAAAAAGCGGTGTCTGTTGTGATCTCAGCTGCGCAGGCGCTGTTAAGTTAATGTTTTTTAATTGAAAGAATAAAGCCTTGTTTTCACAAGGCTTTATTATTAGGTCTAAAAAGTATTATTCAGCACTACAGAATCATTTTCACTAATTTATCCGCTTTAATCCGTGCAAATTTTTTCAAAAGTTTTTGCACTGGTTCTGGGTATTGATTCAATTCTTCTAATTCAGAGTAATGTTTTAATACTTTTGTATGTTGGCGAATTTGGTTTTGCTCTTTTTCCACTTGAGCTAAAAGCTGTTGTTGTGGATCGTAAATTAATAAGCCATTTTCTGCATCCAAACGCCATGCTCTAGGGTTAAGATTATTGCCCGTAAGTAAAATATAACGATCATCTACCCACACACCTTTCAAGTGGTAGGTATTATCGCCATCACGCCATAAACGCACTACAAGCTGACCATTTTCAATTTGAATCTCAAATTTTTCACAGAAACGGCGAAGATTACTTTCATAAAGATAAGGTAACGCCCCCGCCATTTTGAATGGTTGTTCTGGTGGAATATAAAAATCGTTTGCGACTTTATCGCCAACAATAATTTCTACTCGTTTACCATTTTCCAATAACGTTGCTATTTTATGTTGCAATGTGCGTGGGAAATTAAAGTATGGCGTACAAATCACCAATTTTTCTTGTACTTGCAAGAATAAATCTTCAATTACTTGATTTAATTCATTGCCTGATGCGCCTAAGCCAAACAGTGGCGATATGCTTAAAACATTCGGTAATTTCACCGCACTTTTTAATGAATATTCTCCATTTTGAGCAAGGTCTTTACGATAAGCGCGAATATTGCCGCGGATCTCTTTAGTTCTAGGGCGGTTGGTCACATCAAGTGGATAAACTGCACTGAAATCTAACAAGTAATCATTGATGAAATTCACCATCGAATCAGCCAATTCTGCATTAACAATTTTTTGATAGCGGTCGTAACGATATTTTTCAAATTGATGAAGATAGACATTATTAATACTTGCACCGCTATAAAGCACCGTATCATCAAATACAAAGCCTTTAACGTGCAATACACCAAAAACTTCTCTCGTGTTAATTGGCACGCCAAAGAACATATTCGGATCATCTGGTAACTGATAAGTTTGGCGTTGCTCGCAATACCAATCTGCATTAGTTGCCGATTTTTCCGCACCTAATAAATTGCGTTGTGCACGATGCCAATCTATGAGAATTTTTACATCCAAGTGTGGATTTTCTTGCTTCACGCGATAAATTTCATCGAGAATTTCCTGCCCTGCTTCATCTTTTTGCCAATAAAGTGCGGTGACATAAATACGTTTTTTTGCGTTTCTGATTAATTCAATAATTTGAGTTTTAAATTCAGTCGGGCTACCCAAAAATTCAATTTGCTCAGCTTGCAAAGCAAGGAATGGCAAATTATTTAAATTTTGTTCAGCTCGTTTGGTTTTATTGATTAACATAATCCATCTCGTGATTAAAGACTAGTGCGTTAGTTTACAATATTTCACGTGCTTATTAATAGAAAAAAGGCTTTTTTTCGTTATAATGCTCACAAATTTTAGCATTTTTTGGCTAAAAAATATTCATTTTTACTCAAGGAAACCCTATGAACGACAAACGCAAACCGTCTTTTCAATCCGCCGGCAGATCCTTTCAAGAACGCTCAGTAGGTGAAAAATACAGAGAAAAACCAACTCAAAATCGACCGCACTCTAATGATAAATTTAATGGAAATAGAAACGAAAAATCTCGTTTTTCTCGTGATAAACAAGAAGTGAAAGAAACTAAAATTACGCAACTTTCTTTATCTCGTGCGCCATCAAATAAAAATGTAGAACAACCTAAGGTTCAAGTGACGATAAAAAGTACGGGTACAGTTTATAAAACAAAAGAAAAGAAAACGGGTGCGCTTTCTCCTCGAGCACCTGAAAAAATTAAGAAAAACCGTGCGGAAGAAATGAAGGTTTACGGTGAAAATGCCTGTTTAGCTTTATTTTCTGAACGCCCTGAAAGTATTGTTCGATTGTGGGCAACCGTACAAATGTCACACAAAATTGGTGAGGTATTGAGTTATTTAGCTGAAAACAAAAAGGCTTATCATATTGTAGATAGCGAAGAATTAGCGCGAGTGAGTGGAACAGAACATCATGGTGGCATTTGCTTATTAGTGAAGAAACCGCGTGCTTTCACGTTGCAAGGATATTTGGATATTCCTCGTGAAGAAGATTGTTTAGTGCTATTGGACAACGTGAATAATGCACAAAATATCGGTGGGGTATTGCGTACTTGTGCTTATTTTGGTGTGAAAAATATTGTCGCCGATAATGTGGAAAATCTGTATTCGGCAGCCTCAATGCGTGTAGCAGAAGGTGGCGCGGAATATATTCGTGTGTTAGAAACGGATTATATTGATTTCGCTTTAATGCAATTGCGTAAATCAGGCTATCAAATTATTCACGTATCGCACAATAAACAAGGCGAGCCGTTGGATAAAGTGCGGTTAAAAAATAAAGTGGTTTTTGTGCTAAGTGAAAGTTCTACGGAAAGTTTAGCGACGCCAGAAGACACGCAAGTGCGTTTAACGCTCGCAAGCCCAATTAAATCAGGCTTAAACATTGCAGTGAATGCGGGTGTGTTGTTAGCTAAGTGGTATTTTAGATAGTGTATGATTAAAGGGGAAAATGATTTCCCCTTTAAAATTTCAAATAAAAGTCTTTAGTCAATTCAATAAACGCTTCCGTGTATTGATTATCCTCATCATAAATCACCAATTGATCTTGCATTAAAACTTGGGGCTGTTTGGCAAAGGTAAGTAGCATTCTTTGTGGCGTTTTTCCCACTTTAGTAATGACATTTGTCTGTTTTATGCAAAAAAGTGCGGTGGATTTTATGAGCGTTTTCCCCGCATCATAAGGCAACACAAAACTTATTGTTCCATTTTCCGATAAACACGTGGCAGCCCATTCTAACCAATTTAAGTGGCTTTGCTTGGTATAACGAGCCAATTCTCTTTCCTCATTTTTACAAGCAATACCTTGTTCAAAATAAGGTGGATTTGCCACAATTAAATCAAAGGTTTGTTCAGTGGTTTGTAAAAAATGTTGTATATCTGTTTGAATAAGTTGGATACGATTTTTCCACACTGAATTGTTGATGTTTTCTTGTGCTTGTTTTGCTGCAATGGGATCCAACTCAACCGCTTGAATTTGGCAGTTTTCTTCTGTTCGTTGAGCCAACATTAGAGACAATAATCCTGTGCCACTGCCCATATCTAAAATATTTTTACAACGTTTTACATCAGCCCAAGCACCTAACAAAATGCCATCAGTGCCGACTTTCATTGCACAAGAATCTTGATTGATATGGAATTGTTTAAAGGTAAATCCGCTCATAAATTTTTCGTAAATTGACCGCACTTTCAGGTATAATCCCCACTAATTTTAACAAAGAACCGCACAATAATGAATTTATCCCAATTTGAACAATTCGATCTTTCTCCTGAACTTTTAAAGGCGCTTGAGAAAAAAGGTTATTCCCGCCCAACAGCTATTCAAATGGAAGCCATTCCTGCCGCAATGGAAGCGCGTGATGTATTAGGCTCTGCACCAACGGGAACAGGGAAAACGGCTGCTTTTTTATTACCTGCGCTACAACATTTATTGGATTATCCACGCCGTAAACCAGGCCCACCGCGTATTTTGGTATTAACGCCAACCCGTGAACTGGCAATGCAAGTGGCTGAACAAGCGGAAGAATTAGCACAGTTCACTCATTTAAATATTGCGACAATTACAGGTGGCGTGGCATATCAAAATCACGGTGATGTATTCAACACTAATCAAGATTTGGTGGTGGCTACGCCTGGTCGTTTGTTGCAATACATTAAAGAAGAAAATTTTGATTGCCGTTCCGTTGAAATGCTGATTTTTGACGAAGCCGATAGAATGTTACAAATGGGATTTGGGCAAGATGCGGAAAAAATTGCGGCTGAAACCCGTTGGCGGAAACAAACCTTATTATTTTCTGCAACATTGGAAGGGGAGTTATTGGTCGATTTCGCGGAGCGTTTATTGAATGATCCTGTGAAAGTAGATGCGGAACCAAGTCGCCGCGAAAGAAAAAAAATCAACCAATGGTATTATCACGCAGACAGCAATGAACACAAAATCAAATTGCTCGCGCGTTTTATTGAAACTGAAGAAGTGACTCGTGGAATTGTGTTTGTTCGCCGTCGTGAAGATGCACGAGAACTTTCTGAAACATTGCGTAAACGAGGTATTCGTTCTGCGTATTTAGAAGGTGAAATGGCACAAACTCAACGTAATAATGCGATTGATAAATTGAAATCAGGTCTTGTGACGGTATTGGTTGCAACGGATGTGGCGGCGCGTGGTATTGATATTGACGATGTAAGCCATGTAATGAATTTTGATTTGCCGTATAGTGCGGATACTTATTTGCATCGAATTGGACGTACCGCGCGAGCAGGTAAAAAGGGCACGGCGGTCTCTTTTGTCGAAGCCCATGATTACAAGTTACTAGGTAAAATCAAGCGCTATACCGAGGAAATTTTAAAGGCGCGCGTTTTAGAAGGTTTAGAACCTCGCACTAAGCCACCAAAAGATGGTGAAGTGAAATCTGTAAGCAAAAAACAAAAGGCTCGTATTAAAGAAAAACGCGAAGAAAAGAAAAAAACAGAAGCAAAGAAAAAAGTAAAATTGCGTCATAAGGATATGAAAAATATCGGCAAACGACGTAAGCCAAGTAGCAGTAATATTTAATTAGGGGTGATTTAAATTTTGTTCGAGGCACATTTTTGCGTGGGAAATTTCTCGATATTGCTTTAACGTTTTTTTTATAATAGAATTTGAACCCAACATAGTAGAAGTATATACTCAATTATGCTTATGCTTATGCTTGTATAGTATAGTTTTACTTTGTTCTAGTTCAATTTAATAACCCTAAATAATTAAGGATTCCTTATGAAAAAAAATTTATTAAAACAGTCTGTAATTGCTGTGTTAGTTGGTGGTGCTGTTTCTGGTTCTGCTTTGGCTCAAGAGATTAATACAATGGATAATAGTGGTGCAGCCTTTACTAAGGGTATTCGAAATTCAATTGTTGCTTCTATTCAAGGAAATTCGCAAATTTTAAATGGCTTTAAAAAAGACGAAAAAATTCTTGCTGTTAATGATAGTGGTAATTTAGAAGAAAGAAATGCAACTGAAGATGATGTAAACTCAGATCCATTGAAAGGCAAAGGGGTTGTGAACTCTGTTTTAGAAAACCAAGCTGGTATTAAAGCAAATGCAGATACTATTGAGTTCTTAGGCGAGATTACAGAAAGTAATATTAATAGTCTGAAAAATAGAGTGGCTGATAATGAAGTTGATATCGAGGATTTAAAAACGAATTTAACCACATTAGGTGAGAGTACAAATACTGCAGTTAGCAATTTGGGAGAATATATTCAAAATGTAGATCAAGATGTTGCTGAATTAAAAGAAACTGTTTTGGGCAATAACGGGTTACTTGATACAGTTGATTCACATACTGATGCTATTGCTGATCTGCAAAATCGTAATGATTACCGTGATTTAAATACTGTAAGAAATTTAGTGAATGGCACAGAAACTCATTTGCAAGAACATATAGATAATGAATTTTCTGATTTAGTTGATGCTGTAGGTGAAATTGAAGGTACTGTAGAAAAAAATACCTCACGTATTACAGATATTCGTAATAAACAACTTCTTCAAAATACTCGTTTAAGTAATCATAGTGACAGAATTGGTGCGAATGAAGCTGCAATCGCAACTAACAAAGATAACATTACAGCTAACAAAACTGATATTGAAGCTAATGCAGCAAATATTACAGCTCACACTCAACGTCTTGATCATTTAGATAACAGAGTAAATAACCTTAATAAAGATCTTAAACGTGGTCTTGCTGCTCAAGCTGCATTAAATGGTTTATTCCAACCGTATAACGTAGGTAAATTAAATCTTACTGCTGCTGTAGGTGGTTATAAATCTCAAACTGCAGTTGCTGTAGGTACTGGTTATCGTTATAACGAAAATATCGCGACTAAAGCAGGTGTTGCTTTCACTCGTGGTGGCAGCGCAACTTATAATGTTGGCGTAAACTTTGAATGGTAATTAGATAACTAATTTTCCATAACAGAAAAAAATAAATACCTGTTTTTGAATAATATCAGAAACAGGTATTTTTTATGGGCAAGGAATTTATTAAGGAATCTTAGATATAAACTGAAAAGAGTGCGGTAAATTTATAATATGATTTTACAGTCTAGTTTTTTCGCCACCAAATTCATCCAATAAATTTTCGGTGAGTTTAGCTAAAATACCAGTCATCAGTACAAAATCTGCATCGAAACGCTGTGCAAAATCTTCTTTCAGAATATCATCATTTTTTTCGCGTACACTATCTGTAAATTTTAAACGTTTGAGGGTGCAATCCTCGTTAAAAAAGAAAGTTAAGGTATCCTCCCATTCTAAGGCTAATTTGCTTACTACTTTTTTGCCATCTTGTAGAAGTGCGAGAATTTCTTCATTTTCTAAGGGTTGTTTTTTACAACGAATAACGCTGTCTTCCTGACTGCCACGAAGCTCGGCTTCTTCTAATGCAAGTAACCAATGCGGTAAGCTATCTTGAAGGATCCAATTCGTTAAAATCGTGCTGGGTTCATTAGCAAAGGCTAAAGGCACGACAGGAAGCGAACCTAAGGATTTGCGCAGTAATGCGAGCGCATCTTCCGCGCGTTTACTCGATGCGGCATCAACATGAACAAGATTATTTTCTGTATCAATCCATAGTGCCGTATGCTGATTTTTACTGAACGCACGAGGTAATAAATTCATAACAACATCATCTTTTAATGTCTGTTTTTCTACCTTTTTAAGTTTGCGATTTTCTTTTTGTTCAAGGCTTTCAATGCGTTCATCAAGTTCACGTTTGACCACATTTGCTGGCAAGGTTTTTTCTTCTTTTTTGGCGATTAATAGAATTTGTTTTCCAACAGAAAAATAGAGTAAATCAGCGCCTCGTAATGGGGCTGACCAGCCAAATTTACTTTGATCTTGAGCACCGCAAGGGTGGAATTGACAATCTTCCAGTTGAGTTTGTAGCTGTGCAAGATCCCAATCTAGCGGTTTAGTCAGCCTATAAGTCATTAAATTTTTGAACCACATCGTAACACTTCCTTCAATATAGGGTAGAATGTGCGGCATTATAGCCCATAAAAGTAGGAAAAACGATGCAACACAAATTGATTGCCTTTATTGGCGGCGGCAATATGGCGCAGGCTATTATTCTTGGATTATTGAAACAAGGTTATCCTGCCGAGCAAATTATTGTGAATGATCCGAATGAGGAAAAAAGAGCATTTTTTGCTAATCTTGGCGTGGCAACTTCAGAAAATAATGCGGAAAGTGCAACCAAAGCTGAGGTTGTGTTGCTTGCGGTAAAACCTCAAATGATGGCTTATGTTTGTTCGCCATTAAGTGCGGTGGATTTTTCCGATAAATTATTAATTTCCATTGCTGCGGGTATTTCAACTGAACGTTTGAACACATTAATTCCAAGTATAAAATCTATAGTGCGCGTCATGCCAAATACGCCTGCATTGGTGGGGGAAGGCATGGCGGGTTTATTTGCACCGAAAAATACGAGTGAAAATTACCGCACTTTTGCACAAGATTTATTGGGCGCTGTGGGAAGAACGGTTTGGGTAGATGATGAAACTCAAATGCACGCAGTAACCGCAGCTTCAGGAAGTAGCCCAGCCTATTTCTTTTTGATGCTGGAAGCGATGCAGCAAGCCTTAATCAAAATGAATATTGATGAGAAAACTGCCCGTGAATTAGTGCAGCAATCCATGCTTGGTGCAGCAAAAATGGTGGCTGAAAATCCGCAAATTGCGCTTTCAACTTTGCGTGAAAATGTTACCTCGAAAGGTGGCACCACTGCGGCAGCGTTAGCGGTATTTGATGCACAACATTTTAATCAAACAATAGAGCAAGCTATGCAGGCTTGTTTGTCTCGTTCACAAGAAATGGAAACTTTATTCTGATGCAAGTTCGTCCTTTTTATTGGCTCGCCCTGAGCTTTCTAGGTTACTACTGCACTTATGGTGTGTTTTTGCCGTTCTTCCCAGCATGGTTGAAATCGCAACAATATGGCGAAGAAATGATTGGTTTGGTGATCGGGAGTGCTTATATTTTCCGATTTGCGGGCGGATTATTTTTTTCATCGCTGATTAAAAAAGCCAATCATATTATTAATTCCTTACGCCTATTGGCGTTAGCATCGGCCATTATTATGGCGGCTATGAGTTTAGTTGCACATAATTTTTGGCTGTTATTTATTGCTATCGGTTTATATGCCTCTGTGAATTCAGCGGGAATGCCGATTGGGGATTCGTTGGCATCCACTTGGCAACGCCAAATCGGCTTGGATTACGGTAAAGTACGTTTGATTGGCTCTGCTGCTTTTATTCTTGGTGTAGTGGTGTTCGGCGGCATGATTGGTTGGGTTGGCGAGCAAAATATCGTGTGGATTTTAACCGCACTTTTATCTTTCTATACCATCATTCAGCTTTTAAAACCGACCATTCCCCCGAAAGATGAAATACCTGAAGGCGGCGCTCAAAATGATGTTGGTTTTATTGCTTTACTGAAAAATCCTATTACATTACGAGTCATGATAGCTGTAGGGCTGATTCAAGGCTCTCATGCAGCTTATTATGTTTATAGCACGATTTATTGGACAAGCATTGGAATTTCTGTTTCACAAACTAGCTTACTTTGGGGCATTGGCGTATTAGCGGAAATTGTATTATTTTTCTTTTCTCGTCGCTTATTTCAAAATATTTCTATCAGTGTGCTGCTTTATATTTCTGCGCTTGCGTGCATCGGACGTTGGGCTGTAATGGGATATATTGAAGATTTTTGGTTGATATTCTTATTGCAACTTATGCACAGTTTAACCTATGCCGTGTGCCATTATGCGATTGTTCGCTATATCACGACCCAGCCACAAAGCCATATTGCGAAATTACAAGGTTTGTATAATGGTTTATCCAATGGTGTGTTAATTGCCATTTTCACTGCGATTGCTGGTATGATTTATCCAACTTCCCCGTCGATGACATTTGTATTTATGAGTATCATCGCGGCTGCAGCATTTTCTGTGATTCCACGCAAGTTAAATGCCTTTTTGATTGTTCAGCATAAATAGGACGCATCGCTTCCTTGTAGAAAAGTAATATGAAAAATCTTGCGCTTATTGATTTGTTTCTTAATGAATATTGGATTGAAAAAGGGCTTTCAGAAAATACCGTTCAATCTTATCGTTTGGATTTAACCGCACTTTGTGATTGGTTGGATAAAAATGACTTGTCTTTGGAAACCTTAGATGCTGTAGATTTGCAAGGTTTTCTGGGTGAACGTTTGGAGAAAGGTTACAAAGCTACGAGCACCGCGCGAATGTTAAGTGCAATGCGTAAACTTTTCCAGTATTTATATCGGGAAAAATACCGAGTTAATGATCCAAGTGCGGTGCTAAGTTCGCCTAAATTACCCAGTCGCTTGCCAAAATATTTAACTGAGCAACAAGTGTCTGATTTGCTCAACACGCCAGATGTGGACGTGCCTTTGGAATTACGTGATAAAGCAATGTTGGAGTTGCTTTATGCAACGGGGCTTCGTGTGACGGAGTTAGTTTCGCTGACGATTGAAAACATGAGCGTGCAACAAGGTGTGGTGCGAGTGATTGGTAAAGGTAATAAAGAGCGTATTGTGCCAATGGGAGAGGAGGCTGCCTATTGGGTTCGTCAATTTATGCTTTATGGTCGTCCTGTTCTCTTAAATGGGCAGAGTTCTGATGTTGTTTTTCCAAGTCAGCGCGCACAGCAAATGACTCGTCAAACTTTCTGGCATCGTGTAAAACATTATGCCATTCTCGCAGATATTGATGCTGATGCACTTTCCCCTCACGTTCTTCGCCATGCTTTTGCTACGCATTTAGTGAATCATGGTGCGGATTTACGCGTGGTGCAAATGTTGCTAGGGCATACAGATTTATCTACAACACAGATTTATACTCATGTGGCAAAAGAGAGATTGAAACGATTGCATGAAAGATTTCATCCTCGAGGATAGATAGGTCTAACAAGGCTTTACATGCTAATTGTGGTTTTCTAATTGAGTTCATTAACCAAATCAGGTAAACTACCGTCCCGTCTTTGATAGCTAGTTATCTTCGATTTTTGACCGCACTTTTGGTTGATTTTGTCTGTAAGATGATTAGCTATAATCATTTATATCCCAATACAGATTAGGTTCCCTATGGCTACAAATTATATTTTCGTCACTGGCGGTGTGGTTTCATCGTTAGGTAAAGGCATTGCGGCAGCATCATTGGCGGCAATTTTAGAAGCTCGTGGTTTAAACGTAACCATTATGAAATTAGATCCATATATTAATGTGGATCCAGGTACGATGAGCCCAACCCAGCACGGGGAAGTTTTCGTCACTCAAGATGGCGCTGAAACAGATTTAGACTTAGGTCACTATGAGCGTTTTATCCGCACGAAAATGACTAAACGTAATAACTTCACCACAGGTAAAATTTATTCTGAAGTATTACGTAAAGAGCGTCGCGGCGATTATCTTGGTGCAACAATTCAGGTGATTCCACATATCACCAATGAAATTAAAGATCGCGTCATTGCAGGCGCTCAAGGTCACGATGTTGTGATTGTTGAAGTGGGCGGTACCGTTGGGGATATTGAATCACTCCCATTCTTAGAAGCATTACGTCAATTAGCCGTTCAAGTTGGTCGTGAACATACGTTATTTATGCACTTAACTCTAGTGCCTTATATTCCAACGGCGGGTGAAGTAAAAACTAAACCAACTCAACATTCTGTAAAAGAATTGCTTTCTATTGGTATTCAACCTGATGTGTTGATTTGCCGTTCAGATCGCATGATTCCACCAAATGAACGTGCGAAAATTGCTTTATTCTGTAACGTTTCAGAACGCGCAGTCATTTCATTAAAAGATGTAAATTCGATTTATCAAATCCCCGCATTATTAAAATCTCAAGGTTTAGATGATTTTGTCTGTGAACGTTTCCGTTTAACTTGTCCTGAGGCCGATCTGTCTGAATGGGAGCAAGTGCTTTACAAACAAGCCAATCCAGTGGGTGAAGTAACCATTGGTATGGTAGGTAAATATACAGAGTTACCAGATGCCTATAAATCTGTAAATGAAGCATTGAAACATGCAGGTTTAACGAATCGTTTAAGCGTTAACATTAAATATATTGATTCCCAAGATGTTGAAACCAAAGGTGTTGAAGTATTAAAAGGCATTGATGGCATTCTTGTTCCTGGTGGATTCGGTTATCGTGGTGTGGAAGGCAAAATTCGTACCGCACAATATGCACGTGAAAACAAAATTCCTTACTTAGGCATTTGCTTAGGTATGCAGATCGCATTGATTGAATATGCACGTAATGTAGCGGGTTTAACTAAAGCAAATTCATCTGAATTTGATAAAGATTGTGAACAACCCGTGGTTGCATTAATCACGGAGTGGCAAGATGCGGATGGTAATACTGAAGTACGTACCGATGAATCTGATCTTGGCGGAACAATGCGTTTAGGCGCACAACAATGTCATTTGGTGTCAGGCAGCCGCGCTCGCGAGCTTTATGGCAAAGAAACCATTGAAGAGCGTCATCGTCATCGCTATGAAGTGAACAATACCTTGCTTCCACAAATTGAAAAAGCAGGATTGAAAGTAACGGGCTTATCTGCAGATAAAAAATTGGTAGAAATTATCGAAGTGCCAAATCATCCTTGGTTTGTCGCTTGCCAATTCCATCCAGAATTTACCTCTACGCCTCGTGATGGCCATCCGTTGTTTGCAGGCTTTGTAAAAGCAGCTTATGAAAATCATAAACAATCTGTGAAGTAATAGATTAAATTAGAGTAAAAAGAGCGGTGAGAAACGACGAATTTTTTCACCGCTCTTTTATTTTGTAAAAATAGATAAAGATCAAAGCATACGCATTTTTTACAAGACAAAATCTCAAAATAGCTTTATTATATCGCCTGTTTTAGGCTCGCCTAACCCGTTTTAATTAACTTAATTGAGGAAAATAAAAATGGCAAAAATCGTTAAAGTGATTGGTCGCGAAATCATCGACTCACGCGGTAATCCAACTGTTGAAGCTGAAGTTCATTTAGAAGGTGGTTTTGTTGGTTTAGCCGCAGCTCCATCTGGTGCATCAACTGGTTCTCGCGAAGCATTAGAATTGCGCGATGGTGACAAATCTCGTTTCTTAGGTAAAGGCGTATTAAAAGCTGTAGCAGCAGTAAACGGCCCAATTGCTGAAGCAATTCTTGGTAAAGATGCGTCTAACCAAGCTGAAATCGACCAAATCATGATCGATTTAGACGGAACCGAAAACAAATCTAACTTTGGGGCAAACGCAATCTTAGCGGTATCTTTAGCAAACGCAAAAGCAGCGGCCGCATCTAAAGGTTTACCACTTTACGCTTACATCGCTGAACTTAACGGCACACCAGGCGTTTACTCTATGCCATTACCAATGATGAACATCATCAACGGTGGCGAACACGCAGATAACAATGTCGATATTCAAGAATTTATGATCCAACCAGTGGGTGCGAAAACGTTACGTGAAGCACTTCGTATCGGTGCTGAAGTATTCCACAATCTTGCAAAAGTATTAAAATCTAAAGGCATGAGCACGGCAGTTGGCGATGAAGGTGGTTTCGCACCAAACTTAGCCTCTAACGCAGACGCTTTAGCATGTATCAAAGAAGCAGTTGAAAAAGCAGGTTATGTATTAGGTAAAGATGTAACCTTAGCGATGGACTGCGCATCTTCTGAGTTCTACAACAAAGAAACTGGCAAATACGAAATGAAAGGCGAAGGTCGTTCATTCACTTCTCAAGAGTTCACACACTATCTTGAAGAATTAACTAAACAATACCCAATCGTGTCTATCGAAGATGGTCAAGATGAATCTGACTGGGAAGGTTTTGCATACCAAACTAAAGTGTTAGGCGACCGCGTTCAATTAGTGGGCGACGACTTATTCGTAACTAACACCAAAATCTTAAAAGAAGGTATCGAAAAAGGTATCGCAAACTCTATCTTAATCAAATTCAACCAAATCGGTTCTTTAACTGAAACTTTAGCGGCAATCAAAATGGCTAAAGATGCAGGTTACACCGCTGTAATCTCTCACCGTTCAGGCGAAACCGAAGATGCAACTATTGCTGATTTAGCGGTTGGTACAGCAGCAGGTCAAATCAAAACTGGTTCTATGAGCCGTTCTGACCGTATTGCGAAATACAACCAATTAATCCGTATCGAAGAAGCATTAGAACGTGCTGGCACTCCAGCTGCATTCCCAGGCTTAAAATCGGTTAAAGGTCAAGCGTAATTCACGCTGAATTTACTGTGAAATCTCACCGCACTTTGTATAAAAGTGCGGTGTTTTTATATCTAATATTTAAAGGAAAGGGAATGTTACATTTAACTTTAGAGGACGAACTCTTTTTAGGAACGCCAAAGCAAGTGGGAACACATTCTACGGTATTTGAGCATTTTGCTGTAATGTTTGAAGATGACGGCGAAACAGGCTATTTTTATGCACTTGATATGCGTCAAAATGCTCAACCGATAGTAGATATATTGCACGTGTATAATGTTGATTCAACCTCTAATCATCATGAAGCACGCAAACTTGAAATTTGTTGGGATGAGAGTGGTTATTTAGCCTTGTTGCTTATTAATGGCTATCCTCATGCCGTATTTGATTTTGCCCGTTTAGTCGGCTATAACAGCAATAAATATCCACAACCAGATTTAATGAGCATGTGGACTCGTGAAGAAATTACTAATAAACAAGCCGAGCAATGGCTAGGCGTGAAAACCATTCGATAAAAATTGAGAACAATGAAAAAGAAAAATCAGATTTTAGTTAGTTTATCTATTGTGGCCTTATTAGGAGGCTGTTCAGAAGAACAAGTACAACGTGATGTGTATCAGTCTTTAGACGATTGTTTAGCTGATTGGAAAAAAATTGAGCTTTGTGAGGCAGATAAAAATACCGAGAGTACTCAGAAAACTGAAACTACACCACAGCAGGGGCTTGGTTTAAATATTCGTGATAATGGTAATGAAGAAAGTGCGGCAAAAAATCCAACTGAAAATAATGCACAAGCTAATCAAAGCGAGAACAGTGCTGAATCAACTGCAAAAGCTGAAAGTACCGATCCTTCTTTAGGAGCTGCGATTGCTGGTGGCGTTATGGGGTATATGGCGGCTCGTGCAATTAGTAGTTTCCTTGGCCCAAGCTATCATCCTGGAAATCGAGCCGTTACCACGCCAACAGGGCAAGTTGTGCAACCGCAAACAAATCGTTCTGTTGGAAAACCAATGCTTGTGAAAGGAAATGCAGGAAGCATGAATAGTAAACCTGTATCTCGTGGTGGTTTTAGTAGCCCAAATAATACTAGTCGTAGCAGTGGGGGCTAAATGAAACGTGTAACAGGGTTTCCTACTCGGCCAGATATGGTGCAACAGCTACTTAATGTTGGATTTGATTACTATAACTTGCCTTCTAGTGATGGATCTCATTATTGGTCTGATAATGTCGCCTATGAATTTACCTTAGCGGAAATTGATCGCATTGAGGATACCACTAATGAATTACATTCAATGTGTTTAGATTTTGCGGCGGATGAAATTAAAAAAGGCGATTATGAAAATTATCGTTTTACGGAGTTGCAAAAACAGCTTATTGAAACCTCTTGGCGTAATCAAGATCCTTATTTATATGGACGCTTTGATTTTGGCTATGATGGCGACAACCTAAAAATGTTTGAATATAACGCCGATACGCCAACATCCTTGTTGGAGGCTGCGGTTGTTCAATGGCAGTGGCTGGAACAAATTGAGGGCTTAAAACACCGTGATCAGTTCAACTGGATTCATGAAGAATTAATAAAACATTTCCAATTTTTGAAACAACAAAGCGGTAAAACAGATTTCCATTTGAGTGCCATGCAAGATGCTGGCCGTGAAGATTGGGGCAATGTGGATTATTTAGCTGATGTGGCTTATAACGCTGGTTGGAATATTCATCAATTAGCGGTAGAGGATATTGGCTACAACAGCGAAACAAAAAAATTTGTAGATTTAAATGATCAACCTATTGAAATGTTATTTAAATTGTATCCGCTGGAATGGCTAAGCCACGCTGAGTTTGCTCGCCATATTACAACGGCTGAAACGCGATTTATTGAGCCTGCGTGGAAAATGTTGTTAAGTAATAAAGCACTATTGGCAAAACTTTGGGCGCGTTATCCTAATCATCCGAACTTATTGCCTGCTTATTTTACGCCTTTCGAACTACCAAAAGATTTATCAATGTGGGTGAAAAAACCATTGTTAGGTCGAGAAGGTGCTAATATCTTCTATTATGAGAAAAACAATGGTGTAGAATTTGCAGCGAAAGGAAGCGAACACTCTACGTTTTATGGTAATTCAGGTTATGTTTATCAACAAAAATTTGAATTACCGAGTTTTGATGGAATGTATCCAATTATCGGCTCTTGGGTTGTGGGGGATGTGGCTTGCGGTATGGGATTACGCGAAGATTTTACTGTCGTCACTGGCAATGACAGTCATTTTGTCCCGCATTATTTTGTGCCTTAATGTGTCCTGAGTATTACTAAAATAACTAGAAAACTAACCGCACTTTTGTCTTTTTTGATAAAAGTGCGGTTTATTTTTTGTGGATTTTATCTAACCTGAAATGTGTATAGCGTATTTTCTTTAACAAATCTTGTAAAAAATCAAATTTTGTTGAAATAAATAGTAGTTTTCTTTGCAATACTAGGGGAGGAGAGTAAAATGGTGGCCGTTGTAGAAGTATTTGAAGTTGTAAACCTATTAGAAGTATTAAATTTTCATTCACTTTTTCAATATTTGGAGTTTGATTATGGCATCAGAAAATCAAAAACTGTCTTCTGTTGCGCTCACAGCTGTTGAAGCAACGGATTATGCAGAAAATACAGCGACTTATAAAGCAAATAAACGTCCATTTTTATCGTTTATGTCCGGTATTAGCGCTGGTGCTTGTATTGCCTTAGCCTTTGTATTTTACACGACAACACAAACTGCTAGTGCAGGCGCACCTTGGGGATTAACCAAGTTAGTAGGTGGATTAGTCTTCTCCTTGGGCGTAATTATGGTGGTGATTTTAGGATCTGAATTATTCACCTCTTCTACTTTAACCTTAGTTGCCCGCGTAGGCGGAAAAATAACGACAACCCAAATGATTCGAAATTGGATCGTAGTATATTTGGGTAACTTCGTTGGTGGTTTATTTATTGCGGCTGTTATTTGGTTTGGTGGACAAACCATGGCAGCAAATGGCCAATGGGGTTTAACAATTCTTGCAACCGCCCAACATAAAATTCATCACACTTGGTTTGAAGCTTTTAACCTAGGTATTTTATGTAACATTATGGTGTGTGTGGCGGTTTGGATGTCTTATTCTGGTAAGACTGTTACAGACAAAGCATTTATTATGATTATGCCGATTGGTTTGTTTGTTGCGTCAGGATTTGAACACTGTGTGGCTAATATGTTTATGATTCCGATGGGAATTATTACCGCACATTTTAGTACACCTGAATTTTGGCAACAAATCGGCGTTGATCCGATGAAATATGCAGATTTAGATTTGTATCATTTCATTGTGAAGAATTTAATCCCTGTAACGTTGGGAAATATTGTCGGCGGGGCAATTTGTATTGGTGTATTCCAACGTTATTTAACCAAAACTCATTAAAGATTTACTTATTTATTAATTAACAAAGGAAATGACTATGTCAGAACTTAATGAAGCGCAAAAATTGGCGTGGGCTGGTTTTGCTGGTGGTGATTGGCAAGAAAATGTCAATGTACGTGACTTTATCCAAAAAAACTATACCCCGTATGAAGGCGATGACTCTTTCTTAGCAGGTCCAACTGAAGCAACAACTAAGCTTTGGGAATCTGTGATGGAAGGTATTAAAATTGAAAACCGTACTCACGCGCCATTAGATTTTGATGAACATACGCCATCTACCATTATCTCTCACGCACCAGGTTACATTAACAAAGACTTAGAAAAAATCGTTGGTCTTCAAACTGATGAACCTTTAAAACGTGCCATTATGCCATTCGGTGGTATCAAAATGGTGGAAGGCTCATGCAAAATTTACGGTCGTGAATTAGATCCTGAAGTGAAAAAAATCTTCACTGAATATCGTAAAACCCACAACCAAGGTGTATTCGATGTTTATACGCCAGATATTTTACGTTGCCGTAAATCTGGTGTATTAACTGGTCTTCCAGATGCTTATGGTCGCGGCCGTATTATCGGTGACTACCGTCGTGTAGCGCTTTACGGTGTTGACTTCTTAATGAAAGATAAATACGCACAATTCTCTTCTTTACAGAAAGATTTAGAAGATGGCGTAAATCTTGAAGCAACAATTCGTTTACGTGAAGAAATCGCAGAACAACACCGTGCACTTGCTCAAATGAAGCAAATGGCGGCAAGCTATGGTTATGATATTTCTAACCCAGCAACTAATGCTCAAGAAGCTATTCAATGGATGTACTTTGCTTATCTTGCTGCAATCAAATCACAAAATGGTGCTGCCATGTCATTCGGTCGTACCGCAACCTTTATTGACGTGTACATTGAGCGTGATTTAAAAGCAGGAAAAATTACTGAAACTGAAGCGCAAGAATTAGTTGACCATTTAGTAATGAAACTCCGTATGGTTCGTTTCTTACGTACTCCTGAATACGATCAATTATTCTCTGGTGACCCAATGTGGGCAACTGAAACCATCGCAGGTATGGGTTTAGATGGCCGTACATTAGTAACTAAAAATACATTCCGTATTTTACACACTCTTTACAACATGGGTACTTCTCCAGAACCAAACTTAACGATTCTTTGGTCTGAACAATTACCTGAAAACTTCAAACGTTTCTGTGCGAAAGTATCGATTGATACCTCATCAGTTCAATACGAAAACGATGATTTAATGCGTCCAGACTTCAACAATGATGACTACGCAATCGCATGTTGTGTATCACCAATGGTTGTGGGTAAACAAATGCAATTCTTCGGTGCGCGTGCAAACTTAGCGAAAACATTGTTATACGCAATCAACGGCGGTATCGATGAAAAATTAGGTATGCAAGTAGGTCCGAAAACTGCACCAATTACTGATGAAGTATTAGATTTTGATACAGTAATGACCCGTATGGACAGCTTTATGGATTGGTTGGCTAAACAATATGTGACTGCCTTAAACATCATCCACTATATGCACGATAAATATTCATACGAAGCCGCATTAATGGCGTTACATGACCGTGATGTATTCCGTACCATGGCTTGCGGTATCGCGGGTCTTTCTGTTGCGGCTGACTCACTTTCAGCAATCAAATATGCGAAAGTTAAACCAGTTCGTGGCGACATCAAAGATAAAGATGGTAATGTTGTTGCAACTAACGTAGCAATCGACTTTGAAATCGAAGGTGAATATCCACAATATGGTAACAACGATAACCGTGTTGATGATATCGCTTGCGACTTAGTTGAACGTTTCATGAAGAAAATTCAAAAACTTAAAACTTACCGCAATGCAGTGCCTACACAATCTGTATTAACCATTACTTCTAACGTGGTTTATGGTAAGAAAACTGGTAATACCCCAGATGGTCGTCGTGCTGGTGCACCATTCGGACCAGGTGCGAACCCAATGCACGGTCGTGACCAAAAAGGTGCGGTAGCATCATTAACTTCTGTTGCTAAACTTCCATTTGCTTATGCGAAAGATGGTATTTCTTATACCTTCTCAATCGTACCAAATGCGTTAGGTAAAGATGCAGAAGCACAACGTCGTAATCTTGCTGGCTTGATGGATGGTTACTTCCACCACGAAGCAACTGTTGAAGGTGGCCAACACTTAAATGTGAACGTGCTAAATCGTGAAATGTTGTTAGATGCAATGGAAAATCCGGATAAATATCCACAATTGACTATCCGTGTATCTGGTTACGCAGTACGTTTCAACTCTTTAACTAAAGAGCAACAACAAGACGTCGTAACCCGTACATTTACTGAGTCTTTCTAAGTAAATAATATTATGTTTTAATATAAACTACTCACAGACTAGTTTTGTGAGTGGTTTATTTTTATATATAGGAGAGCAAATTATGCTAACAGTTATTGCCCAATTTTCAGTAAAAGCGGACAAAATTAATGATTTTCTAACTCAATGCCAAGAATTAATTAAGCATACTCGTCAAGAAACAGGATGCGTATCTTATGAATTACAACAAAATAGTGAGCAGGCTAATCATTATGTTTTTATTGAGCAATGGAAAAGCAAAGCCGACTTAGAACAACATTTTGTAACGCCACACTTTACCTCAATTGTACCTGTATTGGTCGAGTATTGTGAACAAGCGCCAGTGGTGCAAACCTTTCAAAAAGTCAGCGAATAATGACCGCACTTTGATAAATATATTTTAATTATGAGCCTGATTTAAATCAGGCTCATTTTTTATAGACTAAATCTTTGGTAAAATTCAGCTATATCTAATTTTAGGAAATTTATGTATGTCAGTTCTTGGAAGAATTCACTCTTTTGAATCCTGTGGTACGGTAGATGGGCCAGGTATTCGTTTTATTTTATTTATGCAAGGCTGCTTGATGCGCTGCAAATATTGCCACAATCGTGATACTTGGGATCTTGAAGGTGGTAAAGAAATCAGTGTCGAAGATTTAATGAAAGAAGTCGTGACTTATCGCCATTTTATGAATGCGACTGGCGGTGGTGTTACGGCGTCTGGTGGTGAGGCTGTGTTACAAGCAGAGTTTGTGCGCGATTGGTTCCGTGCTTGTAAAGCAGAAGGGATTAATACTTGCTTGGATACAAATGGTTTTGTGCGTCATTATGATCATATTATTGATGAATTATTGGATGTAACAGATCTTGTTTTACTCGATTTAAAAGAGCTTAATGATCAAGTTCATCAAAATCTTATTGGGGTACCCAATAAACGTACCCTTGAATTTGCAAAATATTTGCAAAAACGTAATCAACGTACATGGATTCGTTATGTTGTGGTTCCTAGTTATACTGATAGCGATCACGATGTGCATTTATTAGGTCAGTTTATTGAGGGTATGACCAATATTGAAAAAGTTGAACTTCTTCCTTATCATCGATTAGGTGCGCATAAATGGAAAACCCTTGGGTTAGATTATGAGCTTGAAGATGTATTACCGCCAACCAAAGAATCGTTAGAGTATATTAAAATAATCCTAGAAGGTTATGGACACACTGTAAAATTCTAGAATAAATGCTAGCTAACATAAGGAGTAAATAATGAAAAAAATTATTTTAACATTATCACTTGGGTTACTTACCGCCTGTTCTGCTCAAACTCAAAAGGCTGAACAAAATGATGTGAAGCTGACACCGCCGACCGATGTGCGAAGTGGATATGTACGTTTAGTGAAGAATGTAAATTATTACATCGATAGTGAATCGATCTGGGTGGATAATCAAGAGCCACAAATTGTACATTTTGATGCTGTGGTTAATTTAGATAAGGGATTATATGTTTATCCTGAGCCTAAACGTTATGCACGTTCTGTTCGTCAGTATAAGATTTTGAATTGTGCAAATTATCATTTAACTCAAGTGCGAACTGATTTCTATGATGAGTTTTGGGGACAAGGTTTACGTGCAGCACCTAAAAAGCAAAAGAAACATACGTTAAGTCTAACACCTGATACAACGCTTTATAATGCTGCTCAGATTATTTGTGCGAATTATGGCAGAGCACAGCCTTCAGATAAAAAATAACAAAATCTAGCGAATAAAAAATACGGTGAAGTTTCACCGTATTTTTTAATTAAATATTCTTCTTTGTTTTCGTGTTTTGACTACTTGAACTATTAATAATAAAGCAAGAATTATCACATATACTGCAAAAATAAATACCAGCCATTGCACCATCGTCACACCGAATAATGACCATTGACTTTCATTACAAGAGCCAGTCGGGCTAAACATAAATGGAAACCATTGGTGAAACGGTAAAGTTTCAGGAAAGTTTGGAATAAATTCACATTGTTTCCAAGGGGCTGGATTCATTTGTAAATCAAGATGACGGAATGAAACCAATAATCCCTTAATGCCACTGAATAAGCCTAATGCCAAAGCGATTAATCGAATGATTAAAGCGCGAGGTTGAAGTAAACCTATAATGCCCGCAATAAATAACCCAATTATTGCTAAACGTTCATACACGCAAAGTACACAAGGTTGTAATCCCATTCCATATTGGAAGTAAAGTGCGGTAGATTCTAGTGCTAAACTTGAGAATGCCAGCAGAAACCATGCAGAACGTTTTTCAGAAAATTGTTTTAAAAGTGCGAGCATTTTTCCTCCTTAAATTGGAAAAATCAAACCTAAGTTTGCTAGCCAAATAGTAGCAGCTGGTAAGATAAATTCAATAGCCAGTAACCCAATGATCGAAAGTACAATCGTGTAAGGTAAAGCCATATAAACCATTCTTCCATAAGAAAGCCGAATTAATGGGGCTAATGATGAAGTTAATAAGAACAAGAAGGCAGCTTGCCCATTTGGTGTTGCTACTGACGGCAAGTTTGTACCTGTATTGATTGCAACTGATAGTAATTCAAATTGATGCGGTGCAATTACTCCATTAGTCAGTGCAGCTTTGGCTTCATTGATGTAAACCGTTGCAACGAATACGTTATCAGAGATAGAAGAAAGCAAGCCGTTAAATACATAGAATAAGGCAAGCTGTGTATTTTCTTCCGCAGAAAGAACGAAGTGAATGATTGGTGCAAAAAGTTTTTGATCAATAATTACGGCAACCACAGAGAAGAATACCACGAGCAATGCAGTGAAAGGTAAGGATTCTTGGAATGCTTTACCGATAGTATGCTCATCAGTCACACCAGTGAATGCTGTGGCAAAAATGATGATACTTAAACCAATTAAGCCTACCGCCGCGAGATGAAACGCCAATCCAAGAATTAACCAAATTGCGATTAACGCTTGGACGCCTAATTTAATTTTGTCTTGTTTAGACATTTTTTCTGAATTAGTGCGGTCTAAATCTGACAATATTTTCCATACGTCTTCAGGTAATTTTTCACCATAACCGAATAATTTGAATTTTTCGACTAAGAAGCAAGTGAGCAATCCGCAGATAAATACTGGAATCGTAACTGGTGCCATACGGAAGAAAAATTCAATGAAGTTCCATTTTGCTTGTTCTGCAATAATTAAGTTTTGTGGTTCACCCACCATCGTCATCACACCACCAAGTGCTGTACCGACGCCAGCGTGCATCATCAAACTACGTAAGAATGAACGGAATTTTTCCAAGGTTTCATGGTGTTGTGTTGTAATTTTCCCATCATCGGCAATATCAACGGCATCAATTAAATTATTACCTGATGCGACTTTGTGATAAACACCATAGAATCCCATTGCTACGCTGATAATTACGGCAACAACCGTTAATGCATCAAGAAAAGCAGATAAAAAAGCTGCACTAAAACAGAATGCAAGGGAGAGTGCAATTTTTGAACGAATTTTGACAAGTAATTTCGTGAATACGTAAAGAAGTAATTGTTTCATAAAGAAAATACCTGCCACCATAAACATCAGTAACAGGATTACTTCAAAGTTTGCCATAATTTCCGTTTTTACGTGTTCTACATTTGTCATCCCGATAATAATGGCTTCAATCGCTAATAAGCCGCCTGGTTGTAAAGGATAGCATTTTAATGCCATTGCTAGCGTAAAAATAAATTCTGCAACGAGTAACCAACCCGCAATAAAAGGGCTGACTAAAAAGAAAATAATAGGATTAATAATAAGAAAAACCACAATAGCGAGCTTATACCATTCTGGACTCGCCCCAAGAAAGTTTTTCATAAAAGCTTGTGTGTTTGTCATAGAGAACTCCATTATTTTTATCACGTGAACATTGTAATATATCCCCCTTTAAAGGATAATAAAAACTGAGTAATTTTTTTATAAAATTGCATTTTTTTTGATTTTTATCTGATTTTTAATTGTAATGCAAAACGATAACGATATTTTAAAAGCCCAAAGTCCAGCAGCCTTAGCAGAAGAATATATTGTCAAAAGCATTTGGCAAGATGTTTTTCCCACGGGCAGTAATTTACCATCAGAACGTGATTTAGCCGATAAGATCGGAGTGACTCGCACCACTTTGCGTGAAGTTTTACAACGTTTAGCGCGTGATGGTTGGCTGACTATTCAGCACGGCAAACCAACAAAAGTAAATAATATCTGGGATACGGCAGGGCCGAATATTATTGAAACACTAATCGGTTTAGATATGCAGTCAGCACCTTTGATTATTGATAATATGTTGTCTTTACGCAGTAAAATGTCTGAATCTTATATTTATGAGGCAGTAAAAAATTCTCCAGAGCAATCTGCCGCACTTTTTGCTGAATTAGATCAATTACAAAATACGGCGCAAGATTACACAGAATTTGATTACAAATTATTTCGTCAATTTACCGTAGTGGCTAACAAACCCTTTTATCGTTTAATTTTTAATAGTTTGAAAGGGGTTTACCAACGAATTGGCTTTTTATTTTTTAAAGAAGAAAAACACCGAGAACTTACAAAAACATTCTATTTAGAAATGCAACAAATTTGCCTTGCGGGAAATGCCGATGCGGTGGTGGATTGTATTCGTAAACATAATTTACGTTCTTCAACTTATTGGAAAGCTATTCTAGAGCGATTGCCGCAGAACCTTTCAGATTAATTTCAACATCAAAAGTGCGGTGAAGTTTAACCGCACTTTTTCATTAATATAGATAAACATTATGCGCATACCAAGAATTTATCATCCTGAATCCCTTGAAAATCAAACTCAATGTCAGCTTTCCGAAGACGCGGCAAACCATGTAGGGCGCGTGTTAAGAATGACAGAAGGCGAGCAAATTGAACTCTTTGATGGTTCTAATCATATTTATCCAGCCAAAATTATTGAGTCGAATAAAAAATCGGTAAAGGTAGCGATTTTAGGGAGTGAGCTTGCGGATAAAGAATCCAATTTAAAAATTCATTTGGGTCAAGTGATTTCTCGCGGAGAGCGAATGGAATTTACCATTCAAAAATCGGTGGAATTGGGTGTGAATGTGATTACACCATTATGGTCTGAACGCTGTGGCGTAAAGCTTGATGGCGAACGCATGGATAAAAAAATTCAACAATGGCAGAAAATTGCGATTGCAGCTTGTGAACAATGCGGTCGTAATATTGTGCCAGAAATTCGCCCATTGATGAAATTGCAAGATTGGTGCGCAGAAAATGATGGGGCACTGAAATTAAATTTGCACCCACGCGCACAATATTCCATTAAAACCTTACCGGGTATTCCCGCTGAGGGCATTCGTTTATTAATTGGCTCGGAAGGTGGATTATCTGCACAAGAAATTGCACAAACTGAACAGCAAGGATTTACTGAAATTTTATTAGGAAAGCGTGTTTTGCGTACTGAAACTGCATCGCTTGCGGCGATTAGTGCACTACAAATTTGTTTTGGAGATTTAGGTGAATGATGGAGTTACAAGGGAAATTTTTGATCGCGATGCCACACTTAGAGGATTATTTTAATCGTACTGTGGTGTTTATGTGCGAGCATAATGAGCAAGGCTCGATGGGGTTAGTGATTAATCAGCCCACGGATTTAAGCATTGCGGAACTTTATTCAAAACTCAATTTTATGATGAAAAATGACCGCACTTTTAGCAATGAAATGGTGGTTGCAGGTGGCCCTATGCATAATGAAAGAGGTTTTATTCTACATAAGAATACACCTAATGAATTTCAGCATACTTATAAAATTACGGATGATCTTTCAATGACAACCTCTGCTGATGTAATAGAGACGCTAGGTTCTGAACTTGCGCCAGAAAAATACCTTATCGCTCTTGGGTGCTCTAGCTGGGAGGCTGGGCAATTGGAAAAAGAAATCACTGATAATGCTTGGTTAGTCGCGACTGCGAACGATCAGATTTTATTTGATATGCCTTATGATGAGCGCTATGTTGCGGCGAATCAATTGCTTGGTATTCACCCACATAATTTTGTGTTTGCACAAGTGGGGCATAGCTAATGGGGATTACTGCACTTGCTTTTGATTTTGGTACCAAAAGTATAGGCTGTGCAGTAGGGCAAAGTATTACTGGCACCGCACAAGCCTTGCCTGCTTTTAAGGCGCAAGATGGTATCCCAAACTGGGATGCTATCGAAAAATGCTTGAAAGAATGGAAACCAGATGTTGTCGTAGTTGGTTTGCCTTTAAATATGGATGGAACAGAGCAAGATCTCACTTTGCGTGCTCGTAAATTTGCGAATCGTTTACAAGGTCGTTTTGGCGTTAATGTTCAGTTGCAAGATGAACGTCTAACAACAACAGAGGCACGCAGTGAAATTTTTGACAGAGGCGGTTTTCGTGCCTTAAAAAAAGGCAAAGTAGATGGGATCTCTGCTTGTTTGATTCTAGAAAATTGGTTTGAGGTTGCAGAATATTCGGAATAAAAAAAGCCCTTTCAAAAGCTGAAAGGGCAAAAATATTTGGAGTCATACTATGAGTTGTTGAATTAACAAATCAGGTATGTGGCTTATTATAATAATAAAATACAAAAATGCAACATTTTTTTAACAATTTTTTGTCATTTAATTATGTGGATTTCTTGTATTGCTATTGACTAAATTACGCATTAATAAGGCGTAGTCTAAGTTGATATCTTGTGGTACGTCTAAGAACACAAAATGCCCATCACCTAGTGCTGCATCAACCGTTTCATTTTTACGATTTAGCATTTTTTCAATTTTGAAATTGATATTCCCCTGAGGGGTCATCATTTCTACATCATCACCAAGTAGGAATTTGTTCTTCACCGCCACTTCAGCCATACCTTGTTCGTTACGTTTGCCCGTAAATTCACCGACAAATTGCTGACGATCAGAAATAGAATAGCCATATTCGTAGTTTTGGTATTCATCGTGCGTATGACGGCGTAAGAAACCTTCGGTATAACCACGATGAGCAAGGGATTCTAACGTATCCATTAAGCTTTCATCAAATGGTTTGCCCGCGGCTGCATCATCAATTGCTTTGCGGTAAACTTGAGCAGTTCTTGCACAATAATAAAATGATTTAGTACGGCCTTCGATTTTTAAAGAATGCACACCAAGTGCGGTCAATTTTTCTACATGTTGTACGGCACGCAGATCTTTTGAATTCATAAAGTAGGTGCCGTGTTCATCTTCAAACGCTGTCATTTGTTCGTCAGGCTTTTGTGATTCGGTATAAAGGAAGACTTTATCCGTTACCGCACCCTCGCCTAAGGTTGGTGCTACATTTTTCACTTCGATTTGTTGAGCAGGATCGATTTTCGGCACGATGTTGCCTATTTCATCCGTCGTGCCTTCTTCCATTTTGTATTCCCAACGGCAAGCATTGGTGCAAGTGCCTTGATTTGGATCGCGTTTGTTGATATAGCCAGAAAGTAAGCAACGGCCAGAATAGGCCATGCACAACGCACCATGTACGAAAATTTCGAGTTCAATATCTGGCACTTGTTGGCGAATTTCAGCAATTTCATCTATTGAAAGTTCGCGCGATAAAATCACACGAGTTAATCCCATTTGTTTCCAGAATTTTACCGTAGCCCAGTTTACCGCATTGGCTTGCACAGAAAGATGAATATCAATATTAGGGAAATTTTCACGCACCAACATAATTAAGCCTGGGTCAGACATAATTAAAGCATCTGGTTTCATATCGATGACAGGTTGTAAATCTTTAATAAAAGTTTTGAGTTTGGAATTATGGGGCGCAATGTTTACCACTACATAGAATTTTTTGCCAAGGGAATGGGCTTCATCGATCCCGATTTTCAAATTGGCGTGATTAAATTCATTATTGCGTACACGTAAGCTATAACGAGGTTGTCCTGCATAAACCGCATCTGCACCATAAGCAAAGGCGTAGCGCATATTTTTAAGAGAGCCTGCAGGGGAAAGTAATTCTGGTTTGAATTGGGTTGTCATAATATTCTCTTTTGTCTGATTTCAGGTCAGGGATTTGCGCTAGGCAAATCGTTAGGTCGGGTATTGTAGAGAAAATATTTGGCTTGTAAAGGAAAGTGCGGTTAAATTCTTAGTAGAATTTTATGTAAAATTTAACCGCTTAATAGATTGTATTTAATTCCTCAAATCTTAGGATAGTAATTTATCTTTCGTTTCTGAAATAAACCATAATCCAATCAAGCTCAACACAGCGTTTAGGGTTAAATAAATCCCCACGCCTTTTAAGCCGTAGTGAGCATTCAGCGGTAAGGCAATGATTGCCGCAACACTTGCCCCGAATAAACCAGTGATGTTGTAAGTGAGTGACGCACCTGAATAGCGGGCGTGAGTTGGGAAAAGTTCCGGCAGGAAGCTGGCGAGTGGCCCGTATCCCATACCGATAAGTCCCATGCCGATAAACAAGAACCAAAATAGGCTGGCGGTAGTGCCGTTTTCAAGGAAAAACGGCAAAGCCAAGCCGAAAATCGCAACGCCAACAGTTGTCCAAATGAGCCAAATACGGCGACCAACTTTGTCGATATATTTGCCCGAAACGGCGATGGTAATAGCCAATGAAACCGCACTTGCCATCAATAAAGCGGTAAAAATTTGCGGGGAAAATCCTAATCCCATTGCGTATCCTGCCTCTGAAACCGTTGGAGCAGATTTTGCGTAAATTTGGCTAAAGGCAATCATAATGTAGAACAGCACATAGCCTGCAATACAAATTAACATCCCCAAGAAAAACGGCTTGAAATGGGTTGTGAAAACTTCCCACATTGGTAAGCGTTTAGGTTTTGGCTTGTTAAGTGCAGCGAGGAAAATCGGGGCTTCAGTCAGTTTTAGGCGAACATATAAGCCAATTGCCACTAAGATAACGGAAGATAAAAATGGTATCCGCCACGCCCATTCAGCCATAGCTTCTTGTCCGAAAATTGCCGTAATGCTTAAGAATACGCCATTTGCCAACAACAAGCCAAGCGGTGCAC
Organism: Haemophilus haemolyticus M19501; assembly: GCF_000222025.1. Classification (GTDB taxonomy): domain Bacteria; phylum Pseudomonadota; class Gammaproteobacteria; order Enterobacterales; family Pasteurellaceae; genus Haemophilus; species Haemophilus haemolyticus_G. The sequence goes on from NZ_AFQO01000010.1 coordinate 33,277, forward strand.
CCAGTTGTGGGAAAGTACCATACCAACCTCGTTTACCTTCTGGAGCATTTTCGACCGCAACTAACGCTGCACCGCCCCACTCTCCGCCTAAACCGATACCTTGCCCAATACGACACAAACAGAGCAAAATTGTCGCCCAAATACCGATGCTGTCATAAGTCGGCAACAAACCGATAACCACAGTGGAAACGCCCATCAACAGCAAGCTCATCACAAAAGTATTTTTCCGCCCAAAACGGTCACCGAAATGCCCGAACAATATTGCTCCCAAAGGACGAGCAATAAAAGTGAGTGCTAAAGTGGAAAGGGCGGCAATCTGCCCTGAAAGTGGATCTGCGGCATGGAAGAATTGATGGTTAAATACCAATACCGCTGCCATTGCGTAAATGTAGTTATCGAAATACTCAATCGCCGTGCCGACCATCGTCGCTGTCGCGACCTGTTTTAGACTATTTTGCGTATTCATCACTTGCCTCCCGTAATGCTTTTGTTGCGGCTTGCACATTTTCTGCGTGACTGATGGCTGTAATCACTGCCACACCGTCCGCCCCAAATTCTCGTAAGGTTTTAACGTGAGCTAACTTCACCCCACCAATTGCCACAAGCGGTTTAGTTATCCCTGCTTTTCGCAAAGTTTGAATAAACGCCATCCCTAGTGTTGGCTTTGGATTCTCTTTCGATTGCGTTGGGAAAATCGGGCCAATCCCAAAATAATCAATTTCCGCTAAATTTTCCCCAATTTTTGCCTCGTCTAAACGATTCACCGACCAACCAATAATTAGCGGTTTATCTGTTTTAGCTCGAATCTCTTGCACAGGCATATCGCTTTGCCCAACGTGAATGCCATCCGCCTCGATTTCCAACGCCAAATCAACGTTGTCGTCTACAATAAAGGGTACGCCATATTCACGGCACAAATCACGACAACTCATCGCCAGTGCCTTCTGTGCTGAGGGTGTATGTTCTAACGAAAATTTGCCTTTATCCCGAAATTGAAAGCAGGTAATCCCACCTTCTAACGCTTGTTTAAGCACGAATAATAAATTTTCCGACAAGTTCTCGCCCAAATGACGGCAATCTTGCGTGCCTGCCACAAAGTAAAGCGGTAAGATTTTTTGAATATTTTTCATCTTTCAATCCTTAAAGGCGACTGTAAGCCCAATGATTTGTCGGCCCCTGTCCTTGCCCAATATTCAACGGGTGAGAAATCGCAGCGGTAATAAAATCTTTCGCTGTTTTTACCGCACTTTGCAACGGTTCGCCTTTCGCCAATTCTGCGGTTAAACAGGCAGAAAAGGTACAGCCCGTACCATGTGTATGCGGCGTGTTGAAACGGGGGCTTTGCAAAGTAAAATGACGACCATCTGCAAGTAAAACCCAATCTTGGCACAGCTCACTTTGCGAATTGAGCGAATGTCCGCCCTTAATAATCACATTCTTCGCTCCTTGTTTTTGCAACGCTTTTGCGGCTTGTTGAATACTGATGTCGTCCACAATCGCAATCCCCGTTAATGCTTCCGCTTCGGGAATGTTCGGTGTAATCACGTCCGCCAACGGCAGCAATTTTTGGCTTAACGCACTCACCGCTTGCTGTTGCAATAACGGTGCACCACCTTTGGCGATCATCACAGGGTCTAGCACCAGCGCGCCGAAAGGCTTATCAGCAAGAAAATCTGCAACGCATTCAATAATTTCTGCATTGCCCAACATACCAATTTTGCAACTTGCAATTTGGAAATCATTTTTGACCGCTTCCAGTTGCGCTTGAATTGTTTTCAGTGGAATAGGGTGAATATCAAATACGCCAAGTGTGTTTTGTGCCGTAACTGCCGTGATTGCTGATGTACCAAACACGCCGCACATTTGGAAGGTTTTAAGATCCGCTTGAATGCCTGCACCACCGCCACTGTCTGACCCTGCGATGGTTAAAACTTGTTTCACATTACTCATTAATGCGCCCTCTTTGTCCAATGGTTTCAGGGGAAAGTGCAGCAAGCTCGTCCAACAAACGGATTTGGAACTGTCCCACTTGTGTGGTTAAGCCTTGCGCCGCACACTCGCCTGCAATGGTGTATGCTACACAGGCTTCTAATGTCGCAGAAAAATAATTCCCTTCACTTACCGCTAAAAATGCAGCACACACGGCACTCAATAAACAGCCCGAAGCCGTAACTTTCGGGAACAATGACGTGCCGTTGTGAACGGTCGCAGTTTGTGTGCCATCGCTGACAATATCCACCGCCCCACTAATCAACACCGTACAGCCATAGCGTTGAGCCACTTTCTCGGCAACGGCTTTTAAATCCACTTCGCCCTGACCTGCATCTACACCTTTTGCTTGCCATGCTTCTCCTGCAATGGCAGCCAGTTCGCCTGCATTACCACGAATAAGTGCGAATTTTACTTCTGCCAGCAATTGGCTAATGGTCTCACGGCGATAGCTCGTTGCTCCCACACCAACAGGATCTAACACTACAGGAATTCCAACCTCATTTGCTGTTTTTCCTGCCTGCAACATCGCCTCCCGATCTTTACCAATCAGCGTACCAATATTAATGACCAATGCTTGACTGATTTTCGGTACTTCCTGCATTTCTTCGACATTCGCCGACATCAAAGGCGAAGCTCCTAATGCCAACAAGCCATTGGCACTAAAATTCGCTGCCACAATGTTGGTGATGTTATGAATGAGCGGATTCTGCTCACGGATTTTGGATAGATAGATGGATTTCATTTTGTCTCCTGTTGTTATGCCAAATCCAACCCCATTTGCCAAAACGCAATTTCCATTCTAGTTGCAGTGGCGAAAATCTGTTGAATCTCAGCAAGCTGACTTGGGTTTAGCGGTTTGCAAAGTGTGGTAAGAAAATCAACGGTTTCTTGGGCGGCTTGTTGAAATTCCTCGCTCGTATAGGTGTCAATCCACGTTTGATAAGGGTTGTTCGGTAAGCGAGGATAATGCTGAGTAATGTAACGGGCAACTTGAGCGTAACCCAAAGCACAAGGGGTCACGGCTGCATAAAGCTCAGCTAAACCGCCCGTCATGCCGCAATCAAGCAAATAGCGGGTATAAGCAATACAAGCGGCACTTTCTTGAGTAGCAAAAATCTCTTGTTCGCTAATGCCCCATTGACGGCAATAATTTAAATGCAATTGAATTTCTTGGCAGAGTATCTCTAACGTTTTGCGAGGAATTTCCATTTCCGCAAAATTTTTTGCTTTATATACGCCCAAAGCAAAGGCTCGACTATAGTGGAACAGATAGAGGTAATCTTGCTTTAAATAATGCTGAAAACAAGCTTTTGGCAGCGTACCTTTTGCGAGCTGTTGCACAAATTCGTGTTCAATATATTGTTGCCAATAAGGCTGAGCTTGTTGAATGAGTTGTTCAATCATCTTTTTTCCTTATTCAATTTCTACCGCATATTCTTTCAACGCTAAGACTTTTGGAATTAATCCTTTTTGTTGCATAAATTCTGCCATTTGTTGATAACGTTTAGCGTCTAATTGGCGAGGTTTATTGGCTAAGAAGGGGAGCGTGTCTTTCCACGCCAGTTGGTTTAATGGCGTGTTGAGTTCATTCGGTTTATAGCTTACAAAGGCTTGCCACGCTTCATTGGGGTGAGCTTGCAGATAGCTTGTGGCTTGTTCAAGTGCGGTCAAAAATGCAGATGTTTTTTTATCTGTTACGCTATTTTTATTGGCAACTAAAATCAATTCATCATAAGCAGGCACGCCATATTGTTCAGGGAAGAATGCGACGCCTTCTTGCTTTTCTAAAGCAAGCTGATTAAGTTCAAAATTACGAAACGCACCAATCACCGCATCTACTTGTCTAGTTAAAAGAGAGGGCGAAAGCGACCAATTTACATTCACTAATTCCACATCTTTATTGCTTAAACCAATAGAATGAAGCATTGTGTCAAGCAATCCATCTTCAAAACCGCTGACAGAATACCCTACTTTTTTACCTTTTAAATCAGCAAGGGTTTTCAAATTGCTCTTTTTTAGTACCACTACGCTATTTAATGGATTTGAAATCAGTGAACCCACTCGTACTAAAGGTAAGCCTTCTGCCACTTGTTGATAAAGCTGAGGCTGATAACTCACGGCTAAATCAACTTTTCCTGCCGCTGCTAATTTCGGCGGTAATGCAGGATCAGCAGGTTCGATAATTTCAACCTCTAAGTTATTTTTTTCAAAAAAGCCTTTTTGTTGAGCCACAACGATGGCTGCGTGATCGGGGTTTACATACCAATCTAGCATTACGCTGATTTTCTCTTTTGCAAAGCTAGGAAGTGTGAGCATTAGCCCCATTACAAAGCTGAAATAACGGATGATTGTCTTCATTTTTTTCTCCTTTAATGAAAAGTTAAACAGACCAAATAAAACGGTGTAATAGCCTATCAATACTGAAATATAAGCAGAGTGAAATTGCCACTAAAATCAGCAAGGCAGCAAACATTAAATCGACTTGCATTCTGGCATTGGCATGAATCATCAAATACCCCAAGCCTTCAGACGAACCTACCCATTCGCCCACCACTGCACCAATCGGGGCGACCGAAACCGCAATACGCAAGCCCGAAGCGAAGGCAGGCAAAGCTGCAGGTAATCGCACTTTAAGCAATAAACGCAAGGGGGAAATGTTAAAGGTTTTCGCCAAATCGAGCCACGCTTGCGGGGTGTTGCGTAGCCCATCATAACAAGCTGCCGTGACGGGGAAGTAGATAATCAGCACCGACATCACAATTTTGGATGCCATTCCATAGCCAAACCACAACACCAACAACGGTGCGATGGCAAACACGGGAATCGCTTGCGAAATGACCAAAATCGGCAATAACACGGCGGAAATTTGACGAGAAAATGAGAGCAACAACGCCGAAATCAACCCAAACAGAAAGCCTAACAACAGCCCTAAGCAAATTTCTAACAACGTGACTTGCGTATGCTGCCAAAGCAGTTCAGCGTGTGTGAATAACTGCTGCCCTACAGCTTGCGGTGAGGGAAAAATGTAGTGTGGGAAGCTGCCCAAGGTTGCGACCATTTGCCAGAGCATCAACAACACACCTACAATTAAAAGCGGTTTGAGCAGGCGAATTTTCATTGTTCGCCCCCTAATTCCCGCAATAATTGTTGCTGCAACGCCCATAAATTGGCTTGATGCAACTCACGCGGGGCGTTACCTTCGGGCAGAATCACCGCCGACAATGCTGTTTGATGAGTTTCAGGCGAACGCAGCACAAAAATACTATGGCTTAGCCGCAATGCCTCTTGTGGATCGTGGGTCACGAGCAGCACTGATTTATCTTCGAGCAATTCAAAGGCTAAGTCTTGAAGTTGATGGCGACTGATGGCATCAAGAGCGGAAAAAGGCTCATCAAGCAAAATCAAATCCGCCTCTTGCATTAAGGTGCGTGCCAAGGCAACCCGCTGTTTTTGCCCGCCTGAAAGTTGCGAACAAGGCTTGTGCCAATGTGCTGCCATTCCCACTTTTTCAAGCAACATTTTAGCTTTTTCAGTGGTTTTTGCAGATTTTCGCCCAAATAAGACCGCTTGCAATTGTACGTTATCAACAATTGATAGCCACGGATAAAGTGTCTCTTTTTGAGGCAACCACGCAATACGAACTTTCGGTTCAAATAGGATTTTTCCCTGCACCACGCCTTGCGTTTCAATGCCCGCCAGTAGTCGCAAAAGTGTCGATTTCCCCACGCCTGAACAGCCCAACAAGCTTACCCACTCGTTCGGCAACAGGGTTAAATTAAGATGCTCAAATAACGTCTGCCCGTTAAAGGCAAGACTCAAATCTTGAATACGCACCATCGCTCGCCTCAATGATTAAAGGGAATGCGTAATAAAAAGGAAAGGATAAGAAATGGAATGAAAAGAAAATGGATTTTTTGGCATATTAGTTTCCTACGGCAGTGCTAACTGTTTCAGGTTCACGGGTATCATCTCAGCCTTTCGGCACCCCGACTAAAAGTAGGAAAAATTCTATACTGCAATGAAAAATAAAACAAGGCTGAATTTTATTGGCTTTGGTTTATGATTTTTTAGCAAAACTAAATTTATACAAAATGCCTTTCCGATTTTATTCTTCGGAAAGGCATTGAAATTGAATGCGGTTTTATCTATTAGATATTTACACTATTTCTAAATAATACCGTAGAAATTAACCGCACTTTTGTCATCTAAGCAATTATTTTACGCGAGATACGTATTCGCCAGAACGAGTATCAACTCTGATAACTTCGCCGATTTGGACGAAAAGAGGTACTTTTACGACTGCGCCAGTGCTTAATGTTGCGGGTTTACCGCCTGTACCAGCTGTATCGCCTTTAAGGCCAGGGTCTGTATCGACGATTTCTAATTCAACAAAGTTTGGTGGCGTAACAGTAATTGGCGCACCATTCCATAAAGTCACGATACAATCTGCTTGGTCTAATAACCATTTTTCTGCATCACCTACAGCTTTTGCATCAGCAGAATATTGTTCAAATGTTTCTGGGTGCATGAAATACCAGAATGCATCGTCTTTGTATGAATAAGTTAAGTTAAGATCCATAACATCAGCAGCTTCAACCGAAGTACCAGATTTGAAGTTTACGTCTAATACTTTGCCTGAAATTAATTTACGAATACGAGTACGGGTGAAGGCTTGACCTTTACCTGGTTTTACGAATTCATTTTCAACGATTACGCAAGGTTCACCGTCTTGCATAAATTTTAGACCTGGTTTGAAATCACTGGTAGTATATGTAGCCATATTTTTAATATCCTAAAAATTAGAGATGGTTTGAAAAGTGCGTATTTTAACCCAAGAACCCGTCATTAGAGAAGAACAAAATTGGCTCACAATTCTAAAAAATGCGATTTCAGATCCTAAATTATTGCTAAAAGCCTTAAATTTACCAGAAGATGATTTTGAGCAATCCATTGCTGCACGGAAACTTTTTTCGCTCCGCGTACCACAACCTTTCATTGATAAAATAGAAAAAGGTAATCCGCAAGATCCCCTTTTCTTGCAAGTGATGTGTTCTGATCTAGAGTTTGTACAAGCCGAAGGATTTAGTACGGATCCCTTAGAAGAAAAAAATGCCAATGCGGTGCCGAATATTCTTCATAAATATAAAAACCGCTTGCTCTTTATGGCGAAGGGCGGTTGTGCTGTGAATTGTCGTTATTGCTTCCGCCGACATTTTCCTTACGATGAAAACCCAGGAAATAAAAAAAGCTGGCAACTGGCATTAGATTACATTGCGGTGCATCCTGAAATTGAAGAAGTGATTTTTTCAGGTGGCGATCCTTTAATGGCGAAAGATCATGAGTTAGCGTGGTTAATAAAACATTTGGAAAACATACCGCACTTACAGCGTTTGCGTATTCACACTCGTTTGCCTGTCGTGATTCCGCAACGGATTACTGATGAATTTTGTACCTTATTAGCAGAAACTCGTTTGCAAACAGTTATGGTGACACACATTAATCACCCGAATGAAATTGATCAAATTTTTGCTCATGCGATGCAAAAATTAAAAGCCGTGAATGTCACGCTTTTGAATCAATCCGTTTTGCTAAAAGGCGTGAATGATGACGCGCAAATTCTAAAAATATTGAGTGATAAACTTTTCCAAACAGGAATTTTACCTTATTACTTGCATTTGCTAGATAAAGTGCAAGGAGCGAGCCATTTTCTGATTAGCGATATCGAGGCTATGCAAATTTATAAAACCTTGCAATCTCTTACATCTGGCTATCTTGTTCCCAAACTCGCACGAGAAATTGCTGGCGAACCAAATAAGACTTTATACGCGGAATAAGATCCGATAAAATATCGCGTAATTTTTTCGCCGCACTTCCGTGGCTAATTAACATGAATAACAACAAGTATCAGGAGTAATCCAGTGGATTCTATGAATAAAAATCAAAATGAACAATCATCTCAAGATGAATTAGATTTAGGCCTTAACCAAGAGCCGATTACACCAAAGAAAACAATTCAGCCAAGTTCGTCAATTTTAGGTAAAGCAAAAGGGTTATTTGCCAAAAAAAATCACGTGCAAACTAACTTTCAGCAACGTAAAGAACCTACTTTTGGCGATTCATCAGCGCAAGAAAATGCTCCTTTAATTCCGAGTGAAAATTTGAAAACAGCACAAGAGCCAGTTCTTCAAACTTCTTCCACAGAAGAAAATATTTCTACTGTTGATGAAGAAATCAGTGCTGAAAATAACGCGGATGAAACCGTCGAAAAGGCTGAAAAACCTATTTTAGCCCAACCAGAAAAATGGAAAGTGTTGCAAGTATTACCAGCAAAACATCGTCGTTTGTTTATGGCTATTTTTGTGTTGGTTATTTTATTGATTATTTTCTTTGCATTAAAACCAAGTTCTGACACCGTTGAGTCTTTCACTCAATCTAACAGCAATGAAATCCCAGTTCAGTTCCAATCTTTAGATCAAAATCAACCAGTTGAAACCACGATTTTAGATAATCCTCCTGCACAAAATCAGATGGCGGCAGAGCAAGCTAACCAACCTGAAAATGCGCCAAAAGCAGATGAATCGGCTAATAGTGTAACCGCTCAAAATCAACCTGCAGAAAACATGGCTGCGCCACAAAATATGGTTGCGCCACAAAATATGGCTCAAGCTGCTGTTCAAACCTCAAATACAATGGATTCGGCTAAGCCTATGCAAGCTGCTCAACCTGAGCCACTACAAACTCAACAAGCTCAAGTGGAACAGCCAAAAGCGCCAACTGTTGTAGCACCAGTTCCACCAGTGAAAAAAGTAGTAGAACAACAAGTTGCGCATAAAGATATTGCGAAAAAAGAAGTGAAGGTTGCTGAAAAAGCACATGTACCAGCAAAAGCAACTGAACAAACCGTCGCTAAAACAGCAGGAAAAGCACCAATTGTTGAAGCCAAACCGGTTCAAGTTAAAAAAGAAACTAAGGTTCAAATAGTTGATGCAAAACCTGCAACAAAAGTAGCTGCACCAACTGCATCGGCGAAAACATTAACTGTGCCTAAAGGCGTTTCTCTTATGCAAGTATTCCGTGACAATCAACTTAATATTTCGGATGTTAATGCAATGAGTAAAGCTGCGGGTGCGGGCAATGTGTTAAGTAGCTTTAAACCAGGTGATAAAGTTGCGATATCTGTGAACAGTCAAGGGCGAGTAAATGAAATGCGTTTATCTAACGGTACGCGATTTGTCCGTCAGTCTGATGGTTCTTATGAATATAAAAAATAGTTTTTAGGGCGAGCAATCGCCCATTTTTCTTTTTCAAGTAGGATGTTATGTTTAAAAAAACGTTTCTAATTTTAACCGCACTTTGCTTGATCGGTTGTACTCAAAATGGTTTACCAAAGAAGCCAGAGCCGCAAAAGATGCAGGTGGAAAAAGTAGATAAAGCTTTGCAAAAAGGTGAGGCTAAAGTTTATTTGTGTAAAGATGATAAGCAAGTTCGTGTGGTTCATTCCACTCAAAAAAAACGTAAAAAATCATTGCATCACATTACGGTGACTTTCAATGCTATGTCAGAAAAATTGACATTAATGATTTCTGAGCGCGGTAAAAATTACGGCAATATTCGTTGGGCGTGGCAAGAGCGCGATGATTTTAGTGTGCTAAAAACTAATTTAGGTGAAGTTTTAGCGGAACAATGTGTGTTACAACCCGTAGAGCGTTTATCCGGTAATTAATTGTGCAAACCGAACTCCAGCGAGGCTTTATTCTTCATCGTCGCCCTTATAGTGAAACGAGTCTTTTAGTGGATTTGTTTACTGAAGAAAGTGGTCGCCTAACCGTGATCGCCAAGGGCGCACGAGCAAAGCGTTCATCTTGGAAGTCGGTCTTGCAACCTTTCACACCTTTATTGTTGCGTTGGACGGGAAAAAGTTCATTGAAAACCCTTACTAAAGCTGAACCCGCCGCAATTACACTTCCTTTACAACAAACCGCACTTTATAGCGGTTTTTATGTGAATGAGTTACTGACTCGTGTCATTGAGCCTGAAACGCCGAATCCTTCGCTGTTTCAACATTATTTAAAATGCTTAACGGACTTGGCAACTGAAACCAATGTTGAGCCAACTTTGCGTCTTTTTGAATTTCAACTTTTACAAATTCTCGGTTACGGCGTGGATTTTCTGCATTGTGCAGGATCTGGCGAGCCTGTAGATTGTACAATGACATATCGTTATCGTGAGGAAAAAGGTTTCATTGCATCCTTAGTGAAAGATAATCTCACCTTTTACGGAAGAGATTTGTTAGCCTTTGAAGCCCTTGATTTTTCTGATGATGCGGTACGTCAAGCGGCAAAACGTTTTACTCGTATTGCACTGAAACCTTATCTTGGCGATAAACCATTAAAAAGCCGAGAATTATTCACTCAAAATATTTTACTTCTAAAATAATGGTTCTTCTTTATACCCCAAAGCAAAAAACAAACAATGTTCAAACCGTTACGGCTGATATTCTTGATTTAGATTATCAAGGTTTAGGCGTCGCGAAAATTAATGGTAAAACTTGGTTTATTGAAAATGCACTTCCGCACGAAAAAGTGGAATGTCGTATTCTGGAAGATAAACGCCAATATGGGCATGCTACGGCAAAAAAATGGTTAGTAAAAAGTTCTGAACGTTTAGAACCTAAATGTGCTCATTTTATGCGTTGTGGTGGTTGCCAAGGGCAACATATTCCGATTGAAATGCAGAGGAAAGCGAAAGAATCCGCATTGTTTAAACGATTAAGTAAGTTACAGTCAGAACCGATTTCATTTCAACCTATGATTTGCGGCGATGCTTGGGCGTATCGTCGTCGTGTGCGTTTGAGTTTATGGTTTAATCCAAACACAAAACAAATCGAGATGGGCTTTCGTCAGAAAAATACCAATGATTTAATTAGCGTTCAATCTTGCGAAGTGGCAGAACCTGCAATTAATTATTTACTACCTAAATTAGCCGCACTTTTAGAACAATTCTCTGCGCCGAAACAGCTTGGGCATATTGAATTGGTGGCGGCCGATAATGGCGTCGCAATGTTGTTACGTTATACGAAAAATCTTGCAGAAACTGACCGCACTTTATTGCTCAAATTTGCTGAACAAGAAAAGTTAATGCTGTTTTTACAAAGCGATGAAGGCATTGAACAAATCTATGGCGATGCACCTTATTATCAATTTTCTGATGGCATAAAATTACATTTTGATATTCGTGATTTTATTCAAGTGAACAGAGCATTGAACGAACGTATGGTCAATACAGCCTTGGATTGGCTTGAATTGAACCAACAGGATTGCGTGCTCGATTTATTTTGCGGCATGGGAAATTTTACGCTCCCTCTCGCCAAACGCGTGAAAAGTGCGGTAGGAATTGAAGGTGTTTTTGAAATGGTACAAAAAGCGGAGCAAAATGCCGCAAGAAACCAAATCAAGAATATTGAATTTTTCCAAGCTGATCTTGACCAATCCTTTGTTGAACAACCTTGGGCTAATCAGTCGTTCAATAAAATTTTGCTTGATCCTCCACGCAGTGGTGCAGCTTTCGCGTTAAATGCGTTGTGCGAGTTGAAAGCAGAGAAAATTTTATATGTATCTTGTAATCCCGCAACATTAGTGCGCGATGCGGAAATTTTATGTAATTTTGGCTACAAGATTGAAAAAAGTGCGGTGATAGATATGTTCCCTCATACGGGGCATTTGGAGACGGTAGTACTATTGTCCAAACTCGATGTCGATAAGCATATAGATGTTGAAATTAAGCTGGATGAGCTTGATTTGACAAGTGCTGAAAGCAAGGCTACTTATGCACAAATCAAAGAATATATATTGGAAAAATTCAATTTAAAGGTTTCGACACTCTATATTGCACAGATTAAAAAGAAATGTGGTATTGAATTAAGGGAGCATTATAATAAATCAAAAAAAGAGAAACAAGTTATTCCACAATGCACACCGGAAAAAGAGGAAGCTATCATGGATGCTTTAAGGCATTTTAAGATGATCTAATAGAAAAGATACTAATTCAAGTTAAAAATTATATGGTAAAGGAGAGTGAATGTATGGAAAGTATTAATGTTGAATGTCAGGTATTTACTCCTCGTAATATTGTCATTGAGATATTAAATCAAGCTGGATATATAGAAAAGCTATATGGGAAAAAGGTCCTAGAAAATTCTTGTGGTGATGGAGCTTTTCTCGTTGAAATTGTTGATAGATATATAGTAGATTGCTTAAAACAAAATTTTACTAAAAATAAGATAATCTATGGATTGGAAAATGATATATATGGAAATGAAATAGATGAAAAACACAAAACAAATTGTATAGATAATTTAAATAAGGT
>NZ_AFQO01000009.1 GCF_000222025.1 Haemophilus haemolyticus M19501
GTGCGGGACCCTCGTGCTTCCTCTCGAGTGGAGACGGCTATGTCAGGGAACTTCTTGAGTTGCAGCAAGGGTGTGAAGGACCCTTTGGAAGTTCCAGGGTTAGATGTGATTAGCCTCGAAAGCCTCAGCGGAAATGGGCCTCATCTCGCCTGGAGGGCAAAACCTCCTGGATTTTCTCGAGTTGCGGCAGGTGCTCTCGACTTACGACGGGGCCCTCAGGGACCCGCTCTGGTGGCCTCAGGAAAGGCCAGTCCCCATGCGAGTTCCTCGGGGGCCTTTCGGAATTCCTCTCCCGCTGATGCCGGGGCCTAAGACCTTGTGTGAACTCAGGGCCGGAACCTGAGGATTCCTCTCCAGTGCTGACATGGATCTTGGGGTACTTCTGGAGTCTCCCCAGGGGAGTCAGTCCTCGTCTCGAATGCGGGCATGCACTTGCGCTTTCCTCCAGAGCGGTAGCAGCAGTGTCACGCAGTCCGCCCCGTGGATCAAAGCATCTATGGTTTTCCCTCGTGTCTTTCCCACGAGGCTTTCCCACGAGGCTTTCCCACAGGGCTGTCCCACGTGCACACGTGGTGGGAGTCGATCCTCGGCTTGAACGTCAAGGCAGTGCAGGGAAAACAGGTTCCTCTGGAATGGACTGACACATCTGGGGGACTCTTGGAATGGTGGCACGACCCTGGAGTTCCTCTCGCCTTTCCTGTGGAGAGCGCCTCCTCTTGAGATGCGACGGGAACGCCGGGAATTCTTTCCCTACGAAACAGGGAAAGGATCCCTCATCTCGAGCTCGGAGGCGGAAACGGGGCTCCCCTGGATGTGTGCGGGACCCTCGTGCTTCCTCTCGAGTGGAGACGGGTGTGTCGGGAACTTCTTGAGTTGCAGAAAGGGTGTGAAGGACCCTTTGGAAGTTCCAGGGGTTAGATGTGATTAGCCTCGAGAAGCCTCAGCGGAAATGGGCCTCATCTCGCCTGGAGGGCAAAACCTCCTGGATTTTCTCGAGTTGCGGCAGGTGCTCTCGACTTACGACGGGGCCCTCAGGGACCCGCTCTGGTGGCCTCAGG
>NZ_AFQO01000008.1 GCF_000222025.1 Haemophilus haemolyticus M19501
GTAGTAGTAGAGTGGTCGTGGTGTTTTTTTAGAAGGCTTTATTAGTATTTATAGATTTCATTATATAAGCCACTCTCAAATTGTACTAATGGGGCTCGTTTGGTTTTGCTTTCCAAATCGCCTGTTGAGTAGCCATTAATAAATTGAACAAAGGCCACTTTTTCCCCTCGAGCGTTTGTCATAAACCCAGCGAGGTTATAAACCCCTTTCAAAGAGCCAGTTTTAGCAATAACATTTTTTACTAATGGCGGGCTAATTAATCCACCTCGCCCACTGATCGTGCCATCTACACCTGCGATGGGGAAAGCTTCCATTAAATGTAATTTATCTTCGTTTTTGGCGATGTATTCTAAAACGGATAGCATCGTTTTAGGTGCTACAAGATTATGGCGAGATAGACCTGAACCATCGGCTAAAATACTATTACCAAAACGAATTCCCTGTTTTTGTAATATGGATTTAACCGCTAATGTGCCTAATTGAAAGGATGCTGGGCGTTTATAGTAATTGAATGCCACTGCTCGGAATAATGAATCGGCAATTTGGTTATCCGATTTTTTCATCATTTTTTTCAATAAGTCAGGCAATGGTTTTGATAAATGTTTCGCTAATAGCTGACCTTGTTGTGGTTTTTGGGGCAGCATGACTTTGCCATTAAACTCAATACCTAATTGTCTTAATTGACGTTGAATAATCGCGGCAGCATAAGCATCCGTATCTTGCACGGCAAAGCTTAAGCCAAAAGGTTTAGATTGACGGGCTAAACATCCTTTTACTTGATAGCGATTATTGTCGTGTACAACGACATCGAGCTGACAATAAGGTGCTTCATTGCTATCCGCTACATAAACTTGTCCGAACACTTGAATTGGAAATTGTGCAGGCACATTGATTTTTACTGTTTCGCCGGGATTTTGATTCGCATCTAGTTCCGCATAAAAACAGTTGTTATCAATATTCGCAGCGGATGGCGGAGAGTTGAAACACATGGTCAGATCGTTCCAAATCCAACCTAATCCTCGGTCGTGACTAGAAAAAACAGAGGTATCTAATACTAAATCGCCATTAATTTTTTTGATGCCTTGTTTTTTTAATTCTGCAAGTAAGGTATAAAGCTGGCCACTGGTAAGATCAGGATCGCCTGTGAAACGCACGATTAAGTGACCCTCTAAATTCCCATTTTGAATTTTTCCATTACTCAAAAGAGCGGTCTCAAATTGGAATTGATCACCTAATGCAAGTTTAGCGGCAACAGCTGTAAAAACTTTTTGTGTGCTCGCAGGAAGCATAAAGGTTGAGCCATTATAATCCGCAATAATTTGGTTTTGATTTATATTTTTGGCGATAAAACCTACGCTGGAACCTTCAGGCAATTTTTGTGTTAAATCTGAAACATTAATATTGGCGAAAGTTGGCAGGCTAAAACTTACTGAAAGTAAAAAGGATCCAAGTGCGGTGGAAATTGAAGATAATTTTTTCATATTAGGTTTGTTATGGTTGCTATTTTTTTTTAGACGAACAATAATAAGCCCCGAATGAAATTGAGTAAATCATTTTCTCATTTCAAGTTTATTTTTAATAATACTGCGGCAAGATTTTAGGATTTTGCCGTGGTTTTTGTTTTATTTAGTAAAAGGAAAAACAATGCAACAAATTCCAATGACTGTGCGTGGCGCAGAACAATTACGTGAAGAATTGGATTTCTTAAAAAATGTACGTCGTCCTGAAATTATTAAAGCGATAGCAGAGGCCCGCGAGCACGGTGATTTAAAAGAAAATGCAGAATATCATGCTGCTCGTGAGCAACAAGGTTTTTGTGAAGGCCGTATTCAAGAGATTGAAGGTAAACTTGGTAATGCTCAAGTTATTGATGTAACCAAAATGCCAAATAATGGTAAAGTTATTTTTGGTGCAACAGTTGTGCTTGTAAATACTGATACAGACGAAGAAGTTACTTATCGCATTGTGGGCGATGATGAAGCTGACATTAAATCTGGTTTGATTTCGGTTAATTCTCCAATTGCGCGAGGTTTAATTGGTAAAGAATTAGATGATACCGTTAATATTACAACGCCAGGCGGTGTCGTTGAGTTTGATATTATTGAAGTGAATTATATTTAAATAAAAAAAGTGCGGTTGAAAATAACCGCACTTTTGTTGTTATTTGCGTGGAAGCTGAATTTTTGCTTCTTCGCTTGGGCGATAAAGCACCAAAATATGCCCGATAGTTTGTACTTGTGCTGCTTTAGTTTCACGCACAATCGCATCGATAATAAGTTGTTTGGTTTCGCGATCGGCACCAGCAACTTTTACTTTAATGAGTTCGTGATGATTAAGTGCATTTTCAATTTCAGCAAGTACGCCTTCGGTTAAGCCATTTCCACCAAGCATAACGACTGGGTTAAGATGGTGCGCAAGACCTTTTAAAAATTGTTTTTGTTTGGTTGATAAGGTTGTCATAAGGATTCCTAATTAAAAAGAGCGGTTGATTTTCTCAATGTTTTTCACTGATTTCAATCTGCCTTGGCTTGAATTCGGCAGATTGTAACCAAATATAAGCAAAACTACTACCAAAAATAGAAGATTATGGGAAAGAAAAAACGTTCAGCGAGTTCTTCTCGCTGGCTAAATGAACATTTTAGTGATCAATTTGTGCAAAAAGCGCATAAGCAAAAGTTACGTTCACGCGCTTATTTTAAGATTGATGAAATTCAGCAAACGGATAAATTATTTAAACAAGGAATGACAGTGGTCGATCTTGGCGCTACACCTGGCGGCTGGTCACAATATGTGGTGGGGCAAATCGGTGGTAAAGGTCGAGTGATTGCTTGTGATATTTTAGAAATGGATCCCATTGTCGGTGTTGATTTTCTGCAAGGCGATTTCCGTGATGAAAATGTTTTGAATGCTTTATTAGCGCGCGTAGGCGAAGATAAAGTTGATGTTGTGATGTCTGATATGGCACCAAATTTTAGTGGAATGCCATCAGTGGATATTCCACGCGCAATGTATTTGGTCGAGCTTGCTTTAGATATGTGTAAACAGGTCTTGGACAACCAAAGGAAGCTTTTGTTGTTAAAGTTTTCCAAGGTGAAGGCTTTGATGAATATTTAAGAGAAATTCGTTCTTTTATTTAATGTGGTGAAAGTGCGTAAGCCTGAAGCATCACGCGGACGTTCTCGTGAAGTATATATTGTGGCGACAGGCTATAAAGGCTAATTGCTTTGATAGCTTTTCATCGCTAATGATGTGTAGTATCTTGTAAAAAATTTTTTAACTTAGGAAAGGTAGGTTAGACTTTGAACGATATGGTCAAAAATCTGGTGCTTTGGGTGGTAGTAGCGGTCATTATGATGACAGCATACCAAAGTTTTAATTCCTCTTCGGTAGATAATTCTACTGATTATACAACCTTTGTTTACGATGTAAGCAATGGTCAAGTGACGGAAGCGCGTTTTGATGCCAATGAAATTACGGTAACGAAAACGGATGGTTCTAAATATTCAACCGTAATGCCGCCACTTGAAGACAAAAAATTGCTTGATGATTTGTTAAGCAAAAAAGTCAAAGTGGAAGGCACGCCATTTGAAAAACGTGGTTTCTTGTCCCAAATTTTAATTTCTTGGTTCCCAATGTTATTCCTTGTTGGCGTATGGGTATTCTTTATGCGTCAAATGCAAGGTGGTGGCGGCAAAGCAATGAGCTTTGGTAAAAGCCGCGCCAAAATTCTGAATCAAGATCAGATTAAGGTGACTTTTGCAGATGTTGCTGGTTGCGATGAAGCAAAAGAAGAAGTGGGCGAAATCGTTGATTTCTTGCGTGATCCTAATAAATTCCAAAACTTGGGTGGTAAAATTCCAAAAGGTATTCTGATGGTTGGTCCTCCAGGTACTGGTAAAACCTTACTTGCTCGTGCGATTGCAGGGGAGGCAAAAGTTCCATTCTTCACTATTTCTGGTTCTGATTTCGTAGAAATGTTTGTGGGTGTTGGTGCATCACGTGTACGTGATATGTTTGAACAGGCTAAGAAAAATGCACCCTGCTTAATCTTCATTGATGAAATCGATGCAGTGGGTCGCCAACGTGGTGCGGGCTTAGGTGGTGGACATGATGAACGTGAACAAACCTTAAACCAAATGCTAGTTGAAATGGATGGATTTAGTGGTAATGACGGCGTAATTGTTATTGCAGCAACTAACCGCCCAGATGTGCTTGACCCAGCTTTAACTCGTCCAGGCCGTTTTGACCGACAAGTGGTTGTTGGTCTGCCAGATGTGAAAGGTCGTGAGCAAATCTTAAAAGTGCATATGCGTAAAGTGCCTGTTGCGCAAGATGTTGATGCAATGACATTAGCGCGTGGTACGCCGGGCTATTCTGGTGCAGATTTAGCAAACTTAGTGAATGAGGCTGCTTTATTTGCTGCTCGAGTGAATAAACGCATGGTCACCATGCTTGAGTTCGAAAAAGCAAAAGACAAAATCAATATGGGGCCAGAGCGTCGCACAATGATTATGACGGATAAGCAAAAGGAATCAACCGCTTATCACGAAGCAGGTCACGCCATTGTGGGGTATTTAGTTCCTGAGCATGATCCTGTACACAAAGTGACTATTATTCCTCGTGGTCGCGCGTTGGGTGTGACATTCTTCTTACCTGAAGGTGATCAAATTAGCATTAGCCAAAAACAATTAGAAAGTAAGCTTTCTACCTTGTATGCAGGGCGTTTAGCAGAAGATTTGATTTACGGTGAAGAAAATATCTCAACGGGTGCATCAAATGATATTAAAGTAGCGACTAATATCGCGCGTAATATGGTGACGCAATGGGGATTCTCTGACAAATTAGGTCCGATTCTTTATACGGAAGATGAGGGCGAGGTTTTCTTAGGTCGTTCAATGGCGAAAGCAAAACATATGTCGGATGAAACTGCTCATGCAATTGATGAAGAAGTGCGTGCAATTGTAAATCGTAACTATGCGAGAGCAAGACAGATTTTGACTGATAATATGGATATTCTTCATGCGATGAAAGATGCATTAGTCAAATATGAAACCATTGAAGAAGAACAAATCAAACAATTGATGAATCGCGAACCCGTCACACCGCCATCAGGTTGGGAAGAGCCGAAAACTCAACAGGCTGCTTATGCAAATTCAACAACGAATGATACAAAGCCTGAAAGTGCGGTAGAAAATACCGACGATTTTAATGTTTAACTTATCAAAGCCTTTCTTCGGAAAGGCTTTATTTTTTCCTAATGATTTTTTTCTTGGATGTATTTCGCTATAATTGCCCACCAAAATCACTCTAAAAACTAACCGCACTTTATGAAACTTTACGCGAATAATAAATGTCTTGATTTAAGCGTTCCTAAGATTATGGGAATCCTTAATTTTACGCCTGATTCTTTTTCTGATAGAGGACAGTTTTTTAGCTTGGATAAAGCGCTTTTTCAAGTTGAAAAAATGTTGGAAGAAGGAGCGACAATTATTGATATTGGTGGTGAATCTACGCGTCCGTCATTCCTTTATAATGATGCGGATGAAGTCTCTGAACAAGAAGAATTGCATCGTGTTGTGCCAGTAGTGGAGGCGGTGCGAAGCCGTTTTGATTGCTGGATTTCTGTCGATTCTTCAAAAGCAGTTGTGATGCGTGAAGCAGCAAGTGTTGGAATGGATTTGATTAATGATATTCGTGCTTTGCAAGAGCCAAATGCGTTAGAAACCGCAGTAAAACTAGCTTTACCTGTTTGTATCATGCATATGCAAGGGCAACCTAGAACGATGCAGGCAAATCCTCATTATGAGAATGTCGTACAAGATGTATTCGCTTTTTTACAGAAACGTACTAATGAATGTCTTTCTGCTGGTGTTAAAAAAGAAAACTTAATTTGGGACATGGGATTTTGTTTTGGTAAGTCTGTACAGCATAATTATCAATTATTACAAAATCTGAATGAATTTTGTCATAGTGGATATCCTGTGTTAGCGGGATTATCTCGCAAATCAATGATTGGTGCGGTGCTTGATAAACCCGTCGATCAGAGAGTGATAGGCAGTGCGGCAGGCACGCTTATTGCAGCGCAAAAAGGTGCAAAAATTTTACGCGTACATGATGTTGCTGCAACATCAGATATGCTCAAAGTTTGGCAGGCAACAGAAAATGCCTGATGATTTTATAACGATAAAAAATTAAAGGAATTGTGTTATGGTAAATCGTAAATATTTTGGAACAGATGGTGTGCGTGGAAAAGTGGGTACTTATCCAATTACACCAGATTTCGCATTAAAATTAGGTTGGGCTGCAGGAAAAGTATTAGCTTCTCAAGGTTCTAAAATGGTTTTAATCGGTAAAGATACTCGCATTTCTGGATATATGTTGGAATCAGCCCTTGAAGCAGGTTTGGCTGCTGCGGGGTTATCTGCTGCATTTACCGGCCCTATGCCTACACCCGCTATTGCTTATTTAACCAGAACTTTCCGTGCTGAAGCGGGTATTGTGATCTCGGCCTCTCATAATCCTTATTATGATAATGGCATTAAATTCTTTTCAGCAAAAGGGACTAAATTACCTGATGAAATTGAAGAAGCCATTGAAGCGATGTTAGAGCAACCGATGGATTGTGTGGAATCTGCAGAATTAGGTAAAGCAAGTCGTATTAATGATGCAGCCGGACGCTACATTGAGTTTTGTAAAGGCACATTCCCAGCTCACTTAGGCCTAGAAGGTTATAAGATCGTGGTAGATTGTGCAAATGGTGCGACCTATCATATTGCGCCTAACGTGTTGAGAGAGCTTGGTGCGGAAGTCATTGAAATTGGTACAGATCCAAATGGTTTGAACATTAATGAAAAATGTGGCGCAACGGATGTGACAGCATTGCAAGCGAAAGTAGTTGAAATGAAAGCTGACGTTGGCTTAGCTTATGATGGCGATGGTGACCGCATTATGATGGTCGATCATTTAGGAAATAAAGTTGATGGCGACCAAATTCTCTTTATTATTGCACGTGAAGCATTGCGCTCAGGCCAATTAAAAGGCGGTGTCGTTGGCACATTAATGAGTAATATGAGCTTAGAGATTGCGTTGAAAATGCTTGGCGTTCCTTTCTTACGTGCAAATGTGGGCGACCGTTATGTATTGGAAAAAATGGTTGAAAACGATTGGACGCTTGGTGGTGAGAATTCTGGACATATTATCATTGCGGATAAGAATACAACGGGTGACGGCATTGTTGCGTCATTGGCTGTATTGGCGGCGATGGCACAGCATAAATTATCATTAAATGAATTAGCGAGTGCGGTTAAATTATTCCCACAAGTGTTAATCAATGTACGTTTTGCGGGTGGGGATAATCCACTTGAAAGTGACGCTGTAAAATCTGTTGCCGCAGACGTTAAAAAACGTTTAGAAGGCAAAGGTCGTATTTTATTGCGTAAATCGGGTACGGAACCACTTATTCGAGTTATGGTGGAATGCCAAGACGCTACACTTGCACAACAATGTGCAGAAGAAATTGCAGAAGCAGTTAAATCTCATTAATTTTTTAACCGCACTTTATTTAGTGCGGTTTATTTTTATCAAATACTTAGGAAAGCAAATGAATATTTTTATTATGCGTCATGGCGAGGCTGAAGTAATGGCTAATAGTGATAAAGCTCGTCGCTTAACTGCCTATGGTATTAAGCAAGCTTTTTTTCAAGGAGAATGGTTAAAACAGCATTTAAGTACGCTAGTAATTAATTCACTAGACCGTATTTTAGTGAGTCCTTATGTCAGAGCTCAAGAAACCTTTCATCAAGTTAATCAAGCGTTTGATTTTGAATTAGAAAATAAACTTGAAACTTGGGAGGGTATAACTCCTTATGGCCATGCGCATTCAGTCATTGATTATTTAGAAGTGCTGAAACATGATGGGGTTAAATCTGTATTGATTATTTCTCATTTACCTTTAGTTGGAGAAATCGTTGCTGAACTGTATGGAAAACGAAATCCAATACCATTTTATCCTGCAACCATTGCTCAATTATTATGGGATGGTAATAAATCAGAAATATTGATGCATCAAGCATCTAAAGAAATTCATAAGATTGATTAAATCTAAAACATATATTCATATACATTTCTTTACAAAAAATAAAATTTTTCTATGGAACTTTTTTAAAATATATTTAATATCAATGTGTTAATGCTCTTTTTTACACTTATTTATTTATCAGAAATGTAAATTTTTGTATTAGCTATTTTCTTTTAATAAAACTTCCGTAAACTACGCCACATCAAAGCAATAGGGCTTTGCCGTAATCAAGATTTATTCTATGGAGAAAATTATGAAAAAATTAACACTAGCATTAGTTTTAGGTTCAGCTTTAGCGGTAACTGGTTGTTTCGATAAAGAAGAAGCTGCACAAAAAGTTGACGCAGCTAAACAAGCGGCAACATCAATGGTTTCTGAAGCAAAAGACGCAGCAACTAATGCTGTTGCTGATGTTAAAGATGCGGCTAAACAAGCTTCAACTGAAGTGAAAAACACTGCAGTAGAGAAAACTGCTGAAGTTAAAGATGCAGCAATGGCTCAAGTTGAACAAGTAAAAGATGCTGCTGCAGCTAAAGTTAGCGAAATGAAAGATGCTGCAACCTCTAAAATTGATGCAATGAAAGATGCTGCATCATCAAAAATGGATGCGATGAAAGACGCTGCGACTTCTAAAATGACTGAAGTTAAAGAAGCCGTTTCTGAAAAAGCAACTCAAGCAGCTGATGCCGTAAAAGAAGCTGCAAAATAATGCTTTAAGCAATTTAATAAATGGTAAAATCCCTGTTAAAGAAATTTAATAGGGATTTTTTATTTAGGAAAACAAAATATGTTATGTGCAATTTATAAAAGTAAAAAGAAACCGGGAAGCTATCTGTATATCGCAAAAAGAGAGGATTTTTCTCAAGTGCCAGAAGTGTTACTGAGCCACTTTGGAAAACCAGAATTAGTCATGATGTTTAATTTACTTGGGAGCAAACCGCTACATAATGTAGATAGTAATGAGGTATTGGAAAAAATTAAACAACAAGGATTTTATTTGCAAATACCAAAACAAGATGATGGTTTATTTAATAGCTTGAGTGAGATCAAATAAATTGTTTATTTTTGATACGAAAAAGAGAAAATTTGCGTTATCTCAAATTTTTAAAGGAAAAATTCTTTTAAAATCCACCGCACTTTTTAAAGGAGATAAAAATGAGTAGCTTTTTTGTTGCGGGGACAGATACAAATGTGGGAAAAACCACAGCAACCCGTGCGATTATTCAAGCCTTGCAAAAGCAGGGTGTGCAAGTGGTTGGCTATAAACCCATTGCTTGTTGCGGTGAGGAAAGTATTTATCCAGCGATGCAAGAAGAAAATACATCAGATTATGATAATTTATCAAATTCAGATGTATTAACATTAATGGATTCAACTAAAGAAAATGTGTCCTACAAGGATATTAATAGTTATACCTTTAGCCATAGCGCACCGATGCTGACACAAGATAGGACGCGTATTAAGTTAGATAAAATTAATCATGATTTAACTCGATTAAATCAAAATTATCAGTCTGTTGTGGTTGAGGGCTCGTTTGGTTTAATGACTCCAATGGCGGAAGGAAAAAGTTTTGCTGATTGGGTTGCACAACGAAAAATGCCTGTGGTTCTTGTGGTTGGTATTAAAGATGGTTGTGTGAATCACGCATTATTAACTGTGCAAGCGATTCAACAGCTAGGCGTGCCGTTATTGGGCTGGATAGCTAACCGAGTTAATCCATTATTAAGCCACTATGCAGAAATTGTTGATTTGCTTGTTGAGCATATTGATGCGCCGCTTTTAGGGAAAATTCCTTATTTGCATAAACCAGAAGAGCAAGAATTGGGACATTATTTGACGGATATTGATCGATTAATGTATATGCAAACAGAGTTAGTCAAATAATAAAGTGCGGTTAAAGTTTTTTATATTTAAATAAGGGCGTAAATAACGCCCTTATTTTATGGAAGAAAAATATCTTATCTTTAAGTTATTCTGGTCTTACACCTAACATATGACAAATTGCATAAGTTAGTTCACTACGATTTAGTGTATAGAAATGGAAGTCATTCACGCCTTCGCGAGATAAAATTTTCACCATATCCATTGCAACACTTGCTGCTACAAGATTACGAGTAGTTTGATCATCGTCTAATCCTTCATAAGCATTAACAAGCCATGCCGGAATTTTCACATTAGTGAAAGAGGCCATTTTTTGTAATTGCTTAAAGTTAGTTACAGGTAAAATGCCCGGCACGATTTCTGTATCAATACCAATTGATGCACAACGATCACGGAAACGTAGGTAGCTTTCAATATCAAAGAAAAATTGAGTGATAACATGGTTTGCACCTGCATCAATTTTACGTTTTAAATTAATCAAGTCTGCTTGTGCTGATTTTGCTTCGGGATGAACTTCTGGATAAGCTGCTACAGAAATATCAAAATCAGCGACAGAACGGAGTAATTCCACAAGATCTGACGCATAAAATGGTTTTTTAGCATATCCTTTTGGTTCGTCACCGCGTAACGCAACGATGCGACGAATACCACTGTCCCAGTAATCTTTAGCAATTTGTTTTAATTCTTCAGGTGTGGCATCAATACCAGTTAAATGCGGAGCAGCCTCTAAGCCAGTTTCTTGTTTGATTGCTTTTACAATACCATGAGTGCGGTCACGCTCGCCAGAATTTGCGCCGTAAGTAACAGAAACAAATTTGGGTTTTAACACTTTTAAACGATGAATAGAATCCCACAAAAGCGTTTCCATTTTTTCATTTTTGGGTGGGAAAAATTCAAAAGAAACATTAATTTTTTTATTGAAGTCAGCGATGTGCTGATTAAGCGTGTCAATTTCTTTAGCGTAGCTCATAAAAATTCCTATAGCTAGTATGATGATATTTGAGTTAACAATAAAATAACTTTATGTATGAGTCAATTTTAATAAATTCATTAAAAACATTAATTTAGTTAATGTAAATAGGTTTCAGCAAAAATACTAAAATATTGCATAAAAAATTAGCATTCATGAAATAAATATGTATAATACACCGACCCTGTAAATGTGCGAATTCCCATCGTACATTATTTTATCGAGATCTCACTCGAAGGGGTGGCGATTAAGATCAATGGTTGTGTTCATAAGAACACTGGGTATCAAACTAATTTTTGGTAATTAATTAATGAAAACTTTTGTAGCAAAACCAGAAACGGTTAAACGCGACTGGTACGTAGTAGATGCGACAGGTAAAACTTTAGGTCGTTTAGCGACTGAATTAGCACGTCGTCTTCGTGGTAAACACAAGGCTGAGTACACTCCACACGTAGATACTGGTGATTACATCATCGTTATCAACGCAGAAAAAGTGGCAGTAACTGGTCGTAAAGAAACAGATAAACTTTACTACTGGCACACTGGCTATGTAGGTGGTATTAAACAAGCGACTTTCAAAGAAATGATCGCTCGCCGTCCTGAAGCAGTGATTGAAATTGCGGTTAAAGGTATGTTGCCAAAAGGTCCATTAGGCCGTGCAATGTTCCGTAAATTAAAAGTGTACGCGGGTGCTGAACACCAACACGCTGCACAACAACCACAAGTATTAGATATTTAATCACGAGGTTTAGAAAATGGCAGAGAATCAAAACTACGGCACAGGTCGCCGCAAAAGCTCTTCAGCTCGTGTATTTATCAAACCGGGCAGTGGTAAAATCACTATCAACCAACGTGAATTAGACGTTTACTTCGGCCGTGAAACTGCGCGCATGGTAGTACGTCAGCCATTAGAATTGGTTGAGTTAACTGATAAATTAGACCTATACATCACTGTTAAAGGTGGTGGTATTTCTGGTCAAGCGGGTGCAATCCGTCACGGTATCACTCGTGCATTGATGGAATACGATGAAACATTACGCCCAGCACTTCGTGCAGCTGGTTTCGTTACTCGTGACGCACGTCGCGTTGAACGTAAAAAAGTGGGTTTACACAAAGCACGTCGTCGTCCACAATACTCAAAACGTTAATTTTTATTTTCGTTTCGAAAAAGAAAAGCAGAGAGAAATCTCTGCTTTTTTGTTATCTAACTTATTGATTATAAAACAATAAAAAAGAATTGTTTGGCAAATGACCTATGCTTTGTGATAGAATACACACCCCTTATAAAATATAGAATATTTTTGGATCTTCGGAGGAATAAATGTCCAGCGCATCAAGTAAACGTTCAGTAATGACCCTTTTTTCAAATAAAGATGATATTTACTGTCATCAGGTAAAAATTGTTTTAGCTGAAAAAGGTGTACTTTATGAGAACGAAGAAGTTGATTTGCAAGCATTACCAGAAGATTTAATGGAATTAAATCCGTATGCTACGGTGCCAACGTTAGTTGATCGTGATCTTGTTTTGTTTAGTTCACGAATTATTATGGAATATCTTGACGAGCGTTTTCCGCATCCACCATTAATGCAAGTGTATCCAATTTCTCGAGCAGAAGATCGTCTTTTAATGTTACGAATTGAACAAGATTGGTATCCAACTCTCAAGAAAGCAGAAAATGGTACAGAAAGTGAAAAAGCTGAAGCGCTCAAACAATTAAAAGAAGAACTTTTAGCGATTACACCAGTTTTCCAGCAAACACCTTATTTCATGAATGAAGAGTTTGGCTTAGTGGATTGTTATGTTGCGCCATTGTTATGGAAATTAAAACATTTAGGCGTGGAATTTACAGGTCCAGGTAGTAAACCGATTAAGGGATATATGGATCGTGTATTTAGTCGAGATTCATTCTTGCAGTCTGTAGGTGAGGCTGCACCAAAAAATTTAATGGATGATAAATAATGGAATACAAAGCTTCCCCTAAGCGCCCTTATTTATTACGCGCTTATTATGATTGGCTAGTAGATAACAGTTTTACGCCTTATTTAGTTGTTGATGCGACTTACTTAGGTGTGAATGTTCCTGTCGAATATGTGAAAGATGGGCAGATTATATTGAACTTGTCTGCTAATGCTACGGGCAATTTACAACTGACAAATGATTTCATCCAGTTTAATGCTCGCTTTAAAGGTGTTTCTCGTGAATTGTATATTCCAATGGGCGCAGCGCTTGCGATCTATGCTCGTGAAAATGGTGATGGCGTGATGTTTGAGCCAGAAGAGGTTTACGATGAACTTAATTCTGAGCCAGATACTGAACAACCAACTAGTTTTTATAAGGCTGTAGATAGCCCTAGAAAACAAGAAGAAAAAAAGAAAACAAAATCAGTTTCCCATTTAAGAATTGTTGATTAAGAAAAAACGCGATGAAGTTATCATCGCGTTTATTTTTATAAATTACCTTGTTTTGCAATAAAGTTGAGAATTTTTTCTTCAATGCCTTTTGTATCCAATCTTAAATCTGCCAATGCTTCTTGCTGTGTCGCTTGTGGAATAAAATAATCTGGCAAGCCAAGTTGTAAAAGTGCGGTTGATTTTCCTGATGAATTTAGTACTTCTGCAACAGCAGATCCCGCTCCACCTTGAATTGCATTTTCTTCTAATGTGACTAAATAATCATGACTTTGAGCAAGCACATCAATCATTTCAATATCAATCGGTTTCACAAAACGCATATCGACAACCGTTGCATTGAGTTTTTCTGCTGGCTCTAAAGCGGATGGTAACAGGGTACCAAAGTTTAAAATCGCAATTTTTTGACCTTCTCGAATTAAACGTGATTTACCGATAGGAAGCATTTCTAAAGGTGTTAGTTCAACACCAATGGCATTTCCGCGAGGATAACGCACTGCCGCTGGTTTCCCGCATTGATAACCTGTATAGAGCATTTGACGGCATTCATTTTCATCACTTGGTGTCATGATGATCATATTTGGAATACAACGCATAAAACTGAGATCAAATGCCCCTTGGTGTGTTGGGCCATCAGCACCTACGATACCCGCTCGATCAATCGCAAAATAATACAGGCAGTATTTTGAATGGCAACATCGTGAATTAATTGATCGTAAGCACGTTGTAGAAATGTCGAGTAAATCGCAACTACGGGGTTTATATCCGCCAATAGCAAGTCCAGTAGCAAACGTGACGGCGTGTTGCTCTGCAATCGCTACATCAAAATATTGTTCTGGAAAACGTTGAGAAAACTCCACCATGCCAGAGCCTTCACGCATTGCTGGTGTGATACCAATAATTTTTGAATCTTTTTCTGCCATTTCGCATAACCAATCACCGAAAATTTTCGAATAAGTTGGCTTAGTATTGTGTTTAGGCAATTCACCACTGATTGGATCAAATTTTGGTACGCCGTGGAAACCAATAGGATCTTTTTCTGCGGGCGCGTATCCTTTACCTTTTTTCGTTTTTATATGTAAGAATTGTGGGCCTTTCAGATTACGCATATTCGTAAGTGTTGCCACTAATTCGTCAATGTTATGTCCATCTACCGGGCCAATATAATTAAAACCGAGTTCTTCAAATAATGTACTTTCTGGTGAGAACATCACCCCTTTCATG
This sequence comes from Haemophilus haemolyticus M19501, assembly GCF_000222025.1. Taxonomy (GTDB): domain Bacteria; phylum Pseudomonadota; class Gammaproteobacteria; order Enterobacterales; family Pasteurellaceae; genus Haemophilus; species Haemophilus haemolyticus_G. The sequence goes on from NZ_AFQO01000008.1 coordinate 14,562, forward strand.
TGTTCTTCGGTTTTTTTCATAAAGTTTTTTACAGGTGGAACTTTATCGAGAATTTTTTTACTTCCATCTCGTAATGTGGAGTAGATAGAACCAGAGAAAATACGAGCAAGGTGATTATTCAATGCGCCAACATTTTCTGAAATAGACATTTCATTGTCATTTAAAATAACCAACATATCAGTGTGAACAGAACCTGCGTGATTCAGCGCTTCAAAAGCCATTCCAGCAGTAATTGCGCCATCACCGATTACGCATACCGTTTTTCTACCTGCATTTTCTCGTTCTGCGGCGACAGCAATACCCAATCCAGCACTAATAGAAGTAGATGAGTGGCCAACGCTTAATACGTCAAATTCACTTTCTTCACGCCAAGGGAAAGGATGAATACCGTCTTTTTGGCGAATAGTGGACATTTGATCTCGACGACCCGTTAAAATTTTATGTGGATAAGCTTGATGCCCAACATCCCAAATTAACTGATCAAATGGTGTTTTATACACGTAATGAAGTGCAACGGTTAGCTCTACAGTGCCTAAACCTGATGCTAAATGCCCGCTAGTTTGACTAACAGATTCTAAAAGATAACCGCGTAATTCTTGGCAGAGTTGGGGTAGCTGATCTTTATTTAAAAGACGCAAATCTTCTGGTGAATTAATCAAAGATAATAAGGGGTAATTGTTCATATTGTTAGTCATTTTAAAAACGTTATAATTTTTGACCGCACTTTGTGAGCATTGATGCGGTCGGTATTAACTTTTTCTAGTAATAATGAATTCAGCTAATGCACGAAGTGCGGTTGTATCAAAAGGAATCTTTTCTAATTCAGACAAAGCACTTTGATATAAATCTTGTGCTTTTTGTTTTGCGCCACTTAACCCAAGTAATTTGGGATACGTACTTTTATCTAAATCAAGATCCGCACCGACTTGTTTGCCAATTTCTGCACTATCACCTTCAATATCTAAAATATCATCTTGAACTTGAAAGGCTAAGCCAATGGCTTCCGCATATTGTGTTAAGGATTGTTCTAAAGTTTTGTCGGTAAAATGCGGAGAACAAATAAAACCTAATTTTAATGCAGCAATCAGCAATGCGCCCGTTTTGTTACGATGGATTAATTCTAATTCGCTTAAACTAATTTGTTTATGCTCAGAGATAAGATCTAAACTTTGCCCTAAGCACATTCCTTGTACACCCGCGCCTTGCGCTAAAATTTGAACTAAAGCCAGTTTTTGTTCAGAAGAAATATTTGGCGTTTTAGTTAATATTTCAAAAGCGAAACTTTGCAGCGCATCGCCCGCAAGAATAGCCGTAGCTTCATCAAATTGGATATGGCAAGTAGGGTGCCCACGACGTAGACTGTCATCATCCATTGCGGGTAAATCATCGTGAATTAAGGAATAGGCATGAATGGCTTCAATAGCGGCAGCGGCGTAATCTAAGGTTTGTTTCTCTGCGCCAAGCATTTGACCTGTTGCGTAAACTAAAAAAGGCCTAACCCGTTTACCACCAAGTAATAATGCGTATTTCATCGCCTCAAGCAAAGGCGCATTATGACTTTCAATTCCCTCAAATTGAGCTTCTAAAAAGTGGTTAATACGAGTTTGAACCTGTTGTAATTCTTCAGAAAAGTTACCCATTAAGCATTCCCTTCATAATCATTCAGTGGGGCATCTTCTGTTTTTTGCAATAAGATCTGAATACGTTGTTCTGCTTGTTGTAAACGTTCTTGTCCTAATTTAGCCAATTGCACACCTTGTTCAAATTCTTTTAACGCTTCTTCTAATGGTAGATCGCCATTTTCTAAATGTGTAACAATATTTTCTAACTGCGCTAACGTTGTCTCAAAATCTTGTGAAGATGCGGGTTTACGCGCCATGGAATTATCCTTTTTTCACGGTAAAAATTGCTTGTCATTGTACTGTATTTTACTTGAGTTGTTAAAAAATTATTTCAAGCTAGGACCAGTGGACTTTTCACTATCTTTGCGTAAAATACTCGCCACTTTAAATACCCAAGAAATACCTAAGCTATTTATATGAAATTTATCGTTAAACTTTTTCCTGAAATTATGATTAAGAGCGAAACTGTTCGTAAACGTTTCGCAAAAATTTTAACCTCTAATATTCGCAATATTTTACAGAAATATGATGAAGAAACTGCAGTTGTACGTCACTGGGATTACATTGAAGTGCGGTCAAAAAATGAAGAAAATCGTGAAGAATTAATTGCTTTGTTACAACGTATTCCTGGTATTCATCATTTTTTAGAAGTTGAAGAAAAACCGTTTACCGATTTACATCATATTTTTGAATTGACGCTTGCTGATGTCTCGCAACAACTTCAAGGCAAAACTTTTTGTGTTCGAGTAAAACGTAAGGGGAAACATAAATTTAGTTCGATTGAAGCAGAACGTTATATCGGTGGTGGATTAAATCAACATATTGAAAGCGCAAAAGTGCGGTTGAAAAATCCAGATGTGACTGTTCGTATTGATATTGAAGATGACAAAATGATGTTAGTTAAAGCACGTCACGCTGGTATTGGCGGTTATCCGATTGGGACGCAAGAGGATGTGCTTTCTTTGATTTCTGGGGGATTTGATTCAGGCGTATCGAGTTATATGTTGATTCGTCGTGGTTCCCGAGTTCATTATTGTTTCTTTAATCTTGGCGGCGCAGCCCATGAAATTGGCGTTAAACAAATGGCTTATCATATTTGGCAACGCTATAGCGCTTCACATAAAGTACGCTTTATTGCGATTAACTTTGAAGGGGTTGTCGGTGAGATTTTAGAGAACGTCGATAACGGCCAAATGGGCGTTGTATTAAAACGGATGATGGTGCGTGCCGCAAGTAAAGTCGCTCAACGTTTCAATATTGAAGCGATTGTGACAGGGGAGGCATTAGGGCAAGTTTCTAGCCAAACTTTAACCAATTTACGCTTGATTGATGAAGCTGGTGATGCCTTAGTATTACGTCCGTTAATTACCCATGATAAAGAACAAATTATCGCAATGGCGAAAGAAATTGGTACTGACGATATTGCAAAATCTATGCCGGAATTTTGTGGCGTGATTTCAAAAAATCCTACGATCAAAGCTGTTCGAGAAAAGATTCTAGAAGAAGAAGGGCATTTTAATTTTGAGATTCTTGAAAGTGCGGTACAAAATGCGAAATATTTAGATATTCGCCAGATCGCAGAAGAAACAGAAAAAGAAGTCGTGGAAGTAGAGGCAATTTCTGTATTGGGTGAAAATGAAGTGATTTTGGATATTCGTAGCCCAGAAGAAACGGATGAAAATCCATTTGAATCAGATACACATGAAGTCATTCAAATGCCGTTCTACAAACTTTCCTCTCAATTTGGTAGCCTTGATCAAAGTAAAAATTACGTGTTGTATTGTGAACGTGGTGTAATGAGTAAATTACAAGCCTTATATTTGAAAGAAAATGGTTTCTCAAATGTGCGTGTATTTGCAAAAAAATTCATTAATTAGGACATAAAATATGCGTAATCAAACTAAACAGCATCTTGAACAGCTTCAAATTACCATGCAGCAGCTTAATTTATGGCAAACGATGCCCCCTGCTGCAGAGGCGTTTTTAAGTGAAGAACCTTTTTCAATTGATACGATGTCTGCCGAAGAGTGGCTACAGTGGGTATTTATTCCACGTATGCAGGCATTGTTAGAAAGTGGTTCAACCTTGCCAAATAAAATTGCTATTTCTCCTTATATTGAAGAAGCAATGAAGGAATTTAATGAGTTACAACAATTATTAACTCCTTTAGTTGCTTTAGAAGAACTTCTGAACAAGAAAGAATGTTAGAAATTTTATATCAAGATGAGTTTCTCGTTGCGGTGAATAAGCCTGCAGGCATGTTGGTTCATCGTAGTTGGTTAGATCCTCACGAAACTCAATTTGTGATGCAAACTTTGCGAGATCAAATTGGCCAACATGTATTTCCTATTCATCGTTTAGATCGACCGACATCTGGCGTGTTGTTATTTGCATTGAGCAGTGAAATTGCGAACCTAATGTGTGAACAGTTTGAACAAAAGTGCGTTCAGAAATCTTATTTGGCTGTAGTGCGAGGGTATCTACAGGGAAAAGAGCGGATAGATTATCCACTAAAAATTCAATTGGATAAAATCGCAGATAAATTTTCTCAAGAAGATAAAGAGTCTCAAGAAGCCATTACTGATTATGAAGGATTAAAAATAGTCGAAATGCCTTATCCTGCTGGGCGTTATCAAACGGCGCGTTATTCTTTGGTTAAATTAATCCCTCATACAGGCAGAAAACACCAATTACGTCGCCATATGAAACATATTTTTCACCCAATTTTAGGTGATACGCAATATGGTGATTTGCATCAAAATCGTGCGTTAACCTTGCATCTTGGCTGTTCTCGGTTATTTTTACATTCTAATAGTTTGTCTTTTATTCATCCAATAACGAAAGAGCAAATAACAATTACAGCAGGTTTAGATGAACAATGGCATCAATTAATGAATCAATTTGGGTGGGAAAATGTTTGATATTAACTTAACACACGAACAGCAGCAAAAAGCAGTTGAACAAATTCAAGAACTTATGGCAAAAGGGATTAGTAGTGGAGAAGCGATTCAAATAGTGGCGAAAGCACTACGAGAAATTCATAAAAATGATAAAAAAACTCCAGAAAATTAAATTTTTTGTGATCTACTTATCATTTTTGAATATTGCTCATTGCATAACCGATCAAAATATTTGAATATAACGTCCATACGAGGTGATAAGGCGAGAGTCTTATTGATTTATTGTTTTAGTAGGCGAAGCCTAGAGAGGTCTTTTATGGAAATTGGTGTTGTGAAATGGTTCAATAATGCAAAAGGATTTGGTTTCATTTCCGCAGAAGGCGTGGATGCTGATATTTTTGCACATTATTCAGTGATTGAAATGGACGGTTATCGTTCATTAAAAGCAGGTCAAAAGGTGCAGTTTGAAGTTATCCACGGAGACAAAGGATCTCATGCCACGAAAATAATTCCACTTGTGGATAATCAAGAGTAATGCGAATGCTCTAAATTTTTCTCTATTAGTCCTAACTCAAAAAGACAAGAATTGCAGCTTGTCTTTTTTATTTTAATAAATTCTTTAAACTGGTTTTCATTGCTGCCATTTGGTTTTCAAATTGCGCTTTGCTTTCTCTTTCGTCAATCATATACGTAATTGTTTCCGAAAGTGTCATTTTCATTTTTCTAGAATATTTAGAAAGACGTAGCCAAACCGCATATTCTAAATCAATGGATTTTTTCTTGGTATGTTGTTTTTCACCATTAAAAAAGCGTTTACGGCGTGCACGAATGGCCTGATCGAGCTTAATCGGTAAGGCTGGAGAAAGATGATTCTTAATCCATTCTTCAATTTTTTCCGGATAATTTTGGGATTCTAATAATTCTTGGGCTTTAGCTTCTTGTAAACTTCGTTCTTCATAACGCGTGATATTTTCCCCTTCGCGATGTTTACGAATTAGGTAAATCCATTTCCAATTTGCTTCTTGATTTTCGAGTTTTTGATATTTCATTTTTTATCATTGAGTGACGTGGTAACTGCATTAATATACGTGTTTTTATGCTGATTTTCTAGTGGATTTTCACAAGGCCATTAAATATGCGATAATGTGGTCAATTTTTCTAGAAAGAGACCAGCCGTGAGTTCATTATTTTCTCAACAACAAGCTATTGAGCAATCTTTAAATTGGCAGGCATTACAACCTGATTTGGCAATTCAAGATTTTCCTTTAGAACCAGTGGATTTTTGGGCATTACAACCGAATGCCACACAGGCTATCGATTTATTTTTACGCCATCCAACGCGTTCCTTATTGATGATGAAAGTAGGTGAACCGGTTGAATATGCGGAATTATTACAAAATTTTATATCGAAAAACCATCACAAAGAGCGATCAATTTTCGGTGTGAATTATGTGATAGAGCAAGGCGACTCTTTTTCTTTTCCTCATGTTTATACCGAGCCAGTAAAATCTTTAGATGATAATTTTGCCAGTCAAGGTGAGGCGTTAAGCGCATTGTATTGCGATCAATTCCAGCTTTTCGGCAGTTTTCGGATTCATCCAAGTTCACAAGATATTCAATTAGTGCCAGGATTAGTGCATAAAGCTAATGGCGGTGTTTTGATTTTAAGTGCGGCAACATTGTTATCTCAATTTGATTTATGGGGGCGATTAAAACAAATTCTGCAAACCCAAACTTTTGATTGGTATTCAGCCCATCCATTTAAAAATTTACCTTGTGATATACCAAGCTATGCGCTGAACTTAAAAGTGATTGTACTTGGTAATCGTACCGAATTAGCCACTTTGGCTGAGTTAGAAGAAAACCTTTATTCTTTCGCCGATTATGCTGAAATTGAAAGTTATGTTTCTGTGGCTGAAGTTGAGGAACAAAAAACTTGGGCGGGTTATGTACAACAAATAGCTCAAGAGCAAAATATTGCGCTAGATTTTTCGGCGTTAAATAAACTCTATCAATTATTGGTGCGTGAAAGTGAAGATCGCTTTTTAATTAACGCATCACCTCTCAAATTAAAAGAAATATTACAGGATGCTTCAACTTTTGCTGAAAAAACTGCATTAAGTGCGGAGGATTTTGAGGATGTTTTTCAGCAAAAATTGGCACAATATGGTTTCCTAAAAGAACAAACTTATGCCGATATTTTAAATGAGCAAGTTTATGTCGAAACTCAAGGAGAAATTGTTGGGCAAATTAATGGTCTTTCAGTAATTGAATATCCTGGTACGCCCGTATGTTTCGGCGAACCTTCGCGTATTAGTTGTATTGTACAATTCGGCGATGGGGAAGTGATCGACGTTGAAAGAAAAAATGAACTCGCTGGAAATATTCACGGTAAAGGCATGATGATTGCGCAAGCTTGTCTTTCCAATATATTAGATTTGCCATCGCAATTGCCATTTTCTGCCTCATTAGTGTTTGAACAGTCTTATGGAGAAATTGATGGTGATAGTGCATCTTTGGCAATTTTTTGTGTGTTAGCAAGTGCTTTAGCCGATTTGCCTTTGCCTCAACATATCGCAATTACAGGATCGATTGATCAATTTGGACTTGTTCATTCTGTTGGTGGGGTAAATGATAAGATTGAAGGCTTTTTTACTATTTGCCAACGTCGTGGTTTAACTGGAAAACAAGGTGTCATCATCCCAATGACGACTATTCAGCAACTGAGTTTGTCTGATGAAGTGAAAAGTGCGGTAAAAAATGGTGAATTTTTTATTTATCCTGTAGAAGATATTTATCAAGCTTGCGAATTATTATTTAATCGTGATTTGCTAGATGAAAACAAAGATTATACAGAAAAAACTGAGCCTTTATCTCGTCTCATTCAACGTCGAATTGAGGGGAGAGCTGATTCAGAAAGGAAAGGTTTTTGGAATTTCTTCCGTCCTTAATAGATAAAAAGCGAACATTTGTTCGCTTTTATTTCTTCTATAATCTATCAAAGTGACTGCTCCGACAAGTTTTGCGAACAAGTGTTAGCTATTTACACTTTGCTATGTTCTCTTTAGAATGTTTTATATCAGTTTTAAACTGAATTTATCATATATAAAGGAACCTAAAATGCAAAACACTTGTACACCTAATAAAAAAAGTAGCTATTCTTATGATGATTTGCTCGCATCAGGTCGCGGCGAATTATTCGGCAAAGAAGGGCCTCAATTACCTGCTCCAACTATGCTGATGATGGATCGCATTATTGAAATGAATGAGGAAACAGGTGCTTTTAGTAAAGGGTATATTGAAGCCGAACTTGATATTAAGCCTGAATTGCCATTTTTTGGTTGTCATTTCATTGGCGATCCAGTGATGCCTGGTTGTTTAGGATTAGATGCTATGTGGCAGCTTGTTGGGTTTTATTTAGGCTGGATTGGTGGCAAAGGAAAAGGCAGAGCATTAGGCGTTGGTGAAGTAAAATTTACAGGGCAAATTTTGCCAACAGCTAAAAAAGTAGTTTACCGAATCCATATGAAACGAGTTATTAATCGTAAACTGGTTATGGGAATGGCTGATGGTGAAGTTGAAGTTGATGGCCGCGTTATTTATACAGCAACAGATTTAAAAGTTGGGCTATTCCAAGATACCTCTGCATTTTAATTTTTCTTTATTAATTCATACAAAAGGGCGGTGAAAATTTTTCTTAGATTTTCATCGCCCTTTTTATCCTTCTATCAACAAGCAACGTTCAATTACATCATATGAATATCATTGGAACATGCTGGTCTCTAAGGATAGTTGTCCTTTTTCTATACGGATTTCTTTAGCAAATTTTTTTATAAGCACATCACGCATATTGTTTTTATCTAATGTATAAACCGGAATATGTTCCAGTAATTTAGCGACATTCTCATTTAAAAAAGGCATGATTGCTTGCATTTGTTGCATATATTGCTGTGGTTCTCCTGACCAACGTAAAATACGCATTTTCTTTAAATAAACCGCGCCTTCTTCAGGATTATAATAAGGAATTGTATCGAAGGTCAGATTTAATTTTCCAGGCAGTTTTTTATTGCCAAATTGAAATAAACCCTCTAAAGTACCGCTCATTTCTACACGTTTATCATTAGTTTGCCCAATTTTCGTACTCAAATTTCTTATTTGATAATCAAGAAAAAATAATCCGGGTAAGCCAAATTTATCTGCAATAGCTCCTTTCTCTTGTAGATATTGATTAATTTGATATTCAGTTATTGAAAAAGGTGAAGCCGATATATTAGGGGATACCGTTAAAGTTAAAATAGACGTTAACGTAAGAAATAATAATTTAATTTTTTTCATATTTAATTTTTAGTTAAGTTAAAAGCAAAATAAAAATAGTGGATAAATATACCACAAATAGCAATGGAGTGATGTAGTAATGAGCCCTGAATTTAAAGAATATGTTAACCAATTAGTTATAGCACATCGTGATGAAAGAATTTATCCTTTTCAATATGAAGGCAAGAAATTTTGGTTGAAGCAACCTGAAAAATTGAAAGGGATTTGGTTATTATTGAAACCGTATCCGAAGCAATCTTTTAAAAATGAACTACAAACTTTGTTAAATCTTGCTGAAAAAAATGCACCTGTTCCAATAGTCTCTTATCATGATGAGGATTTTTTTGTTTTGGAAGATGCGGGAGCCACTGTATCACAATGGCTATGTGATAAGAAGATAGATGATCAGCAAAAATTTTCGATTATTTATGACGCTTGTCTCGCTTTGATTGATTTACATACTAAAAATCTGGTGCATGGTCGTCCTGCTATTCGAGATATTACTTGGGATAAGGGAAAAGTTACTTTTCTTGATTTTGAATCTCGTTCAAGTAGTCAAAATCAAAATTGGTTAATCGTTCGAGATATGCTATTTTTCTTTGATAGTTTATGTCGAGAAGAAGATATTTCAGATGATTTTATTCAAAAAGTAGCATTGTATTATAAAGCACATTGTGAGGTACAAAATTGGCATAATATGATTATGTATTTGCAGCGTTTTCGCTGGATTTACTATCTTTTGTTACCTTTTAAACCTATTGCAAAGACAGACTTAATTGCCGTTTATCGATTATTTGAAATTTTATTAATAAAGTAAAAATGATGAAGAAAACACTTTTTATTATTGTATTATCAAGCATATTAGCTGCTTGTACTGTAGGTGGTGGCGTCAGCACTGGTGGCGGAAGTAACGGCGTTGGATTAGGACTAGGGATTGGCTCTGGTATTCGATTCTAGTGATGATGAAAAGTGCGGTAAGTTTTTAGTAAAGTTTTTTAAGGAACTTAGTAAAACTTCTTGCATTTTTAAATTTTTTACCACTATAATGCACCTCATGTTTCGGACGCGGGGTGGAGCAGCTTGGTAGCTCGTCGGGCTCATAACCCGAAGGTCGTTGGTTCAAATCCAGCCCCCGCAACCAATAATAAGTTCAGTAAAAGAACCCCAGTTTTGGGGTTTTTTTCTATAAGAAATTTAGTAACTGGGCTTAGGTTCTTATGAACCTAACCCTTTTTTTATGCCTGAGATTTAATAAACTATCTTCTTACTATTACTAAAATAGAGGAGATAAGTATTGTTTAGAATAAGGTTTCATAAGGTTATGATATAGTGCGATGAATTGCACCTTATATAGGAGTAGAAATTGGCTACATTAGAACAAAATTTACAAGAAATGCTACAAGATGCAGTAGAAGATTTAGGCTGTGAATTGTGGGGGATTGAGTGTCAGCGTACGGGACGTTTTATGACAGTGCGTTTATTTATAGATAAAGATGGTGGTGTGACGGTTGATGATTGTGCTGATGTGAGTCGTCAAGTGAGTGCAATTTTAGACGTGGAAGATCCAATTGCGGATAAATATAATCTAGAGGTATCCTCACCAGGTTTAGATCGTCCGCTATTTACCTTGTCGCAATTTGAACGCTATATTGGGCAAGATATCGCAGTGCATTTGCGAATTCCAGTGATGGAACGCCGTAAATGGCAAGGTAAGTTAGAGCGTATTGAAAAGGATATGATTACTTTAATCGTTGATGATCAAGAACAAATTTTAGTCTTTGGAAACATTCAAAAAGCGAATGTTGTTGCAAAATTTTAAAAGGAGAAAAAGAGAAATGAGTAAAGAAATTTTACTGGCGGCAGAAGCGGTATCCAATGAAAAATTATTACCACGTGAGAAAATTTTTGAAGCATTAGAGAGTGCGATTGCGATTTCTACTAAGAAGAAGTTTGAATATGAAACGGATATTCGCGTTTCAATTAATCCAAAAACAGGGGAATTTGATACTTTTCGCCGTTGGTTAGTCGTAGATGAAGTAAAAGTACCAACGAAGGAAATTACTTTAGAAGCGGCACAATTTGATGATCCAAATTTGCAACTTGGAGAGTATGTGGAAGATCAAATTGAATCTATTGCATTTGACCGTATTGCAATGCAAACGGCACGTCAAGTTATTAGCACTAAAATTCGTGAAGCTGAACGTGCAAAAGTGGTTGAACAATTTCGTGAAGAAGAAGGAAAAATTGTAACAGGCACCGTAAAAAAAGTAAGTCGAGACAGTATTATTTTAGACCTTGGCAATAAAGCGGAAGCGATGATTGCACGTGAAGATATGTTACCACGTGAAAACTTCCGTCCGGGAGATCGTGTTCGTGGGGTGCTTTATAAAGTAAATCCTGAAGGCAAAACTGCACAATTATTTGTGACACGTTCTAAACCAGAAATGTTGATCGAATTATTCCGTATTGAAGTGCCTGAAATTGGCGAAGAAATGATTGAAATTCGTGGTGCAGCTCGTGATGCTGGCTCTCGCGCTAAAATTGCAGTGAAATCAAATGATAAGCGAATTGATCCAGTTGGTGCTTGTGTAGGAATGCGTGGTGCGCGTGTTCAGGCAATTACCAATGAACTTGGTGGTGAGCGTGTAGATATCGTGCTTTGGGATGATAATCCAGCACAATTTGTGATCAATGCAATGGCACCTGCGGATGTTTCTTCTATTATCGTTGATGAAGATAATCATTCTATGGATATTGCCGTTGAAGCTGATAACCTTGCTCAAGCCATTGGTCGTAATGGTCAAAACGTGCGTTTAGCAACACAATTAACGGGTTGGACACTAAACGTAATGACGACTGATGAGTTAAATGCAAAACATCAAGCAGAAGATAACAAAGTGTTAAACTTATTTATTAACGCATTAGAACTTGATGAAGAATTTGCTCAAATCCTTGTAGAAGAAGGCTTCACAAGTTTAGAAGAAATTGCTTATGTGCCAATGAATGAATTGACAGCAATTGATGGTTTAGAAGATGAAGATCTTGTTGAAGAACTTCAAACCCGTGCTAAAAATGCGATTACAGCCGCAGCAGTAGCTGAAGAAGAAGCACTGAAAAAAGCGAATGTTGAAGATCGTTTATTGAATTTAGAGGGAATGAATCGTCACGTTGCGATCAAACTAGCAGAAAAACAAATTACCACCCTTGAAGAACTCGCAGAACAAGGCGTTGATGATTTAACTGATATTGAAGAATTAACCGCAGAACAGGCCGCAGATTTAATTATGGCTGCACGTAATATTTGTTGGTTTGGCGAAGAATAAGGAGAGTAGTAATGACTGAAGATGTTAAGGCTGATGCGCCAAAAAAATTAAGCATCCAACGCAGAACAAAAACAACAGTGAGTAGCACCACAACTGGTGGTAAAAGTAAAGAAGTACAAGTAGAAGTACGTAAAAAACGCACAGTAAAAACTGATATTGCTCAACAAGAAGAAGCAAAATTAAAAGCACAGCAAGAAGCGGAAGCGAAAAAAATTGCTGAACAAAAAGCAGCAGAAGAAAAAGCTCGTTTAGAAGCTGAAAAAGCGGCAGCTAAGAAAGACGCTGATGAAAAATCAAAAGCTGAAAAACCGAAAGCAGAAACCGCTAAATCAGCAAAAAGTGCGGTAGATTCTAAAGCTAAATTCGTTGATCCTGAAAAAGAGAAACGTAAAGCAGAAGAAGCGGAACTTCGTCGTAAAGCTGAAGAATTAGCTCGTCAAAAAGCAGAAGAACAAGCTCGTCGTGCAGCAGAAGAAGCTAAACGTTATGCTGAGGCAGATGATTCAGACAATGAATCTTCTTCTGAAGATTATTCTGATTACAACTTAAGTTCAAAATATGCACTTGAAGCAGAAGATGAAGAAGATCGTCGTAATGAAAATCGTGGTCGTGGCAAAAATAAAGTAGCGAAAGCGAAAAAAGGTGGTCGCGACGATGAAAATAGCAAAAATTCGAAAAACGAGCGCGAATCTAATCGTAAAAATCAAAAAGATGCTAAGTTTGGTAAAGGTAAAAACGGCAAAAAAGGTGCCGCACTTCAACAAGCCTTTACTAAACCGGCTCAAGTAGTTAAAGCGGACGTAGTTATTGGAGAAACCATTACTGTCGCTGAATTAGCGAACAAGATGGCTGTAAAAGCAACTGAAATCATCAAAATGATGATGAAGATGGGAGAAATGGTTACTATCAATCAAGTTATCGACCAAGAAACCGCTCAATTAGTAGCAGAAGAACTTGGCCATAAAGTGATTCTTCGCAATGAAAATGAGCTTGAAGAAGCGGTATTAGGCGATCGTGATGTAAACGCAGAAAAAGTAACCCGTGCGCCAGTTGTAACCATCATGGGTCACGTTGATCATGGTAAAACCTCTTTACTTGACTATATTCGTAAAGCGAAAGTTGCTGCAGGCGAAGCGGGTGGTATTACTCAACATATCGGTGCGTATCATGTAGAAATGGATGATGGCAAAATGATTACCTTTTTGGATACTCCGGGACACGCTGCGTTTACTTCTATGCGTGCACGTGGTGCTAAAGCAACAGATATTGTTGTTCTTGTTGTTGCTGCCGATGATGGTGTGATGCCTCAAACTATCGAAGCGATTCAACACGCAAAAGCAGCAGGTGCACCTTTAGTGGTTGCAGTAAATAAAATCGATAAACCAGAAGCAAACCCAGACCGTGTTGAGCAAGAATTATTACAACATGATGTCATTTCTGAAAAATTCGGTGGTGATGTGCAATTCGTTCCAGTATCAGCGAAGAAAGGTACAGGGGTTGATGAGTTATTAGATGCAATCTTACTTCAATCTGAAGTACTTGAATTGACCGCTGTAAAAGACGGCATGGCAAGTGGTGTAGTCATTGAATCTTATTTGGATAAAGGTCGTGGCCCTGTGGCAACTATCTTGGTGCAATCAGGTACACTACGTAAAGGTGACATCGTACTTTGTGGTTTTGAATATGGTCGTGTACGCGCAATGCGTGATGAAAACGGAAAAGAAGTGGATGAAGCAGGCCCTTCAATTCCAGTTGAATTATTAGGTCTTTCGGGCGTGCCGGCAGCGGGTGATGAAGCAACCGTTGTACGTGATGAGAAAAAAGCACGTGAAGTGGCGTTATATCGTCAAGGTAAATTCCGTGAAGTGAAATTAGCTCGTCAGCAAAAAGCGAAACTTGAAAATATGTTTAGCAATATGTCTGAAGGCGATGTGGCTGAATTGAATGTCATTGTGAAAGCGGACGTACAAGGCTCTGTAGAAGCGATTGTTCAAGCGTTAAATGAACTTTCTACCAATGAAGTAAAAGTTAAAGTTGTTGGTTCTGGTGTAGGTGGTATTACTGAAACTGATGCAACTTTAGCAGCTGCATCTAATGCTATCATTGTTGGCTTTAACGTTCGTGCTGATGCATCTGCACGTCGTGTCATTGAAGCGGAAAACATTGATTTACGTTACTACTCAATCATCTATGAATTGTTGAATGAAATTAAAGCAGCAATGAGCGGTATGTTAGAGCCTGAATTTAAACAAGAAATTATTGGCTTAGCTGAAGTTCGTGATGTCTTCCGTCATCCGAAATTTGGTGCAATCGCAGGCTGTATGGTGACCGAGGGTGTAGTGAAACGTAACAACCCAATCCGTGTATTACGTGACAACGTCGTTATCTTTGAAGGGGAATTAGAATCTCTTCGTCGTTTCAAAGATGATGTATCTGAAGTTCGTAACGGTATGGAATGTGGTATCGGCGTGAAAAACTACAACGATGTAAAAGTCGGCGACCAAATCGAGGTGTTTGAAGTGGTTGAAGTTAAACGTTCAATCTAACCTTTAACAAAATAAAGGGCGGTTAAAATGATCTGACCCCAAAAAGTTAGACAGTTATTTAAAGGATTGTTTTCGATATTGTATCGGACTCAGTCCTTTTAATTTTAGTTGAATCCGTCGGTGGTTATAGTAATCCAAATAATCCCTGACGGCATCAACTATCTCCTCTTTTGTTTTAAATTCCCGACCATAAAAACATTCCGTTTTTAACCGCCCAAAGAAAACTTTCCATTGCGGCATTGTCCAAGCAATTCCCTTTTCTCGACATACTTTGAATGATGCCATGTTCAGCTAAGATTCGACGATAAGCTACCATTTGATATTGCCAGCCTTGGTCTGAATGTAAAATGACACCATAAGCTTTGTTTAATCCTTTTGACGGCTTGCATTAACATGTCCTCTACTTGTGCCCCAGTTTGGGGAATAGCTGAGATTATAGGAGACTATCTCATTGTTAAATAAGTCTAAAAATAGGGGATAAATAGACTTTACTTCCATCTTTCGCCTTAAACTCGGTGATATCAGTTACCCATTTTTGTTTCGGGGCTGTTGCACTAAAATCGCGTTCAAGATGATTTGGTGCAATCACCCCTATCGTGCTTCGATAGGTGGTAAATTTCTTGCTTTTTCTTGACCGCACTTGAAGCCCAAGTGCCTGCATTAAGCGTTGGACTTTTTTATGATTTACGCCTGGCAAGCAGGCATGAACGCGTCGGTAGCCATAATCAGGATGATTGGCTTTGATGCGTTTAATGGCCTTTTTCAGCGGCTCATCCTTATCTAGTTTAATCTGAAGTTTAGCAAAAAACGTACTACGCGCTAACTGTGCAAAGCCTAAAAGCCATTTTAACGGATAGCGGGTTCTTAACCTTTGGATAATTTCTGTTGCTCGGCTTCGTCCTGAAGTCTGAGCCTTCTCAACTCCTTTAGGTAGGCTACCTCCGCTTCAAGCTGTAAAATTCTCAAACGTAAACGCTCTTCTTCAGTTTTGGGTGGCGGCGACATTCTGGCATATTTGGGTTTCATCGGCGGTCGTCCTGATGGTTTACGGGGAATCAGTCCTTTTATGCCATTTTTTTCAAACCGTTTCAACCATGTCCCGACTAAGGCGTTGGAAGGAATATTATAAAAACGCGCAGCTTCTCTAATACTCATTTTCCCATTCAAAATAGGTTGGAGAACCTGTAATTTAAATTCTATTGTGTAGTGTTTACCCATAAAAAATCTGCACCTCAATTGTTGGTTTGTTTAGTCCAACTTTTGGGGTGCAGATCAAAAATCATAGTGTTTTTAATCGCCCTTTTTCTTATCAACCCTCTTAAATAACCTTATTTTTAGATAAAAGAATATATTTAATTTGTCTAAAAACAGTACCAGGTTGAAAGGGATTTTTGCGTGCTAAATCCTATGATTTCCAGTAGAATGAGGCGCTTTTATAAATAAGGAATAACTATGGCAAGAGAATTTAAACGTAGCGATCGCGTCGCTCAAGAAATACAAAAAGAAATAGCAGTCATTTTACAACGCGAAGTGAAAGATCCCCGTATTGGGATGGTGACGGTTTCTGATGTGGAAGTGTCGAGTGATTTATCTTACGCAAAAATCTTTGTGACTTTTTTATTCGATCACGATGAAACGGCAATTGAGCAAGGCATGAAAGGCTTAGAAAAAGCATCGCCTTATATTCGTTCGTTACTAGGCAAAGCGATGCGTTTACGTATCGTGCCAGAGATTCGCTTTATTTACGATCAATCCTTAGTGGAAGGGATGCGTATGTCAAATCTTGTGACAAATGTTGTGCGTGAAGATGAGAAAAAACACGTTGAGGAAAACAACTAATGTCTAGACCTCGTAAACGCTGGCGTGATGTTGATGGTGTGTTTTTGTTGGATAAACCACAAGGCATGTCATCAAATGACATTATGCAAAAGGTGAAGCGTTTATTTCAAGCGAACAAAGCAGGGCATACTGGCGCGCTCGATCCGTTGGCAACGGGGATGTTGCCGATTTGCTTGGGGGAAGCAACTAAGTTTTCACAATTTTTGCTTGATGCCGATAAACGTTATCTTGTTACGGCAAAATTAGGCGAACGTACCGATACTTCCGATGCGGAAGGGCAAGTCGTGGAAACACGTGAAGTTCATGTTGAAACTCAGCAAATTTTGACCACACTAGAACAATTTCGTGGTGATATTTTGCAAGTACCGACCATGTTTTCTGCATTAAAACATAACGGCAAACCGCTTTTATGAATATGCGCGCCAAGGTATTACGGTTGAGCGTGAGGCACGTCCAATTACGATTTTTGAACTCAATTTTATTGAATATCACGCACCTTATTTAACCTTAGAAGTGCATTGTTCAAAAGGCACTTATATTCGCACTTTAGTAGATGATTTGGGTGAAGTGCTAGGTTGTGGCGCACATGTGACAATGTTACGCCGTACAGCAGTAGCGGATTACCCCGTAGCAGAAATGATGCCAATCGATGAGTTACAACTACTTGCTGAAAGTTTTCCATTAAGTGAATTAGATCGTCTATTACTGCCAACAGATACCGCAGTAAGTAAATTGCCCGCTTTTCATTTGAATGTAGAGCAGAGTAAAGCCATTGGTTTTGGTCAGCGAGTGAAATTTGCTAACGACCAGCAATTAAGCGGTCAAGTGCGGTTATTTTCAGAGGAGAATTTATTCTTAGGCGTGGCATTGATCGATGGAAATATTATTCGCCCACAACGGTTAATTACGCAATCCGCATAACTTCATTGCCTTTCTTATAAAATTCTAGTAATCTCATCTGTAATTAATTTTTTACAATATGTGTGAATTAAATTTTACAGGTGAGTTTTATGGAAGCCCTTAAGGATTTACGTTCTGAAATTGATTCGCTTGATCGCGAACTTATCCAACTTTTTGCTAAACGTCTTGAATTGGTTTCTCAAGTCGGTGAAGTTAAACATCAACATGGATTACCTATTTATGCGCCTGAGCGTGAAATAGCAATGCTCCAAGCTCGTCGTTTAGAAGCTGAAAAAGCAGGCATTTCAGCCGATTTGATTGAAGATGTCCTACGCCGTTTTATGCGCGAATCCTATGCCAATGAAAACCAATTTGGCTTTAAAACCATCAATCCTAATATTCACAAAATTGTTATTGTGGGCGGTTATGGTAAATTAGGTGGTTTATTTGCCCGTTATTTACGAGCATCTGGCTATCCAATTTCTATCTTAGATCGCGAAGATTGGGCGGTGGCTGAAAGTATTTTAATGAATGCTGATGTCGTGATCGTTTCCGTTCCTATTAATCTCACCTTAGAAACAATTGAACGCTTAAAACCTTATTTAACGGAAAACATGCTACTTGCAGATTTAACCTCTGTTAAGCGTGAACCGCTAGCGAAAATGCTTGAAATCCATTCTGGTGCTGTTTTAGGTTTACATCCAATGTTTGGGCCAGATATTGCAAGTATGGCAAAACAAGTGGTTGTACGTTGTGATGGACGTTTTCCTGAACGTTACGAATGGTTACTTGAGCAAATTCAAATTTGGGGCGCAAAGATTTATCAAATAGATGCCGCAGAACACGATCACAATATGACTTATATACAAGCTTTGCGCCATTTTTCAACTTTCGCGAATGGTTTACACCTTTCCAAACAGCCCGTTAATCTTGCTAATTTATTGGCGCTTTCTTCTCCTATTTATCGCTTAGAACTTGCGATGATAGGTCGTTTATTTGCGCAAGATGCAGAGCTTTACGCCGATATTATTATGGATAAGCCAGAAAATTTAGCGGTAATCGAAACGCTAAAAAAAACTTACGAAGAAGCTTTAACTTTCTTTGAAAATAATGATCGTCAAGGTTTTATTGATGCTTTCCATAAGGTGCGTGACTGGTTTGGCGATTATTCAGAACAATTCTTGAGAGAAAGCCGTCAGCTATTGCAACAGGCAAATGATTTGAAGCAAGGGTAGGGGAAAGTGCGGTGAAATTTGATCGGCACCCCAAAAGTTGGACTCAACAAACCAACAATTGAGGTGCAGATTTTTTTATGGGTAAACACTACACAATCGAATTTAAATTACAGACTCTCCAACCTATTTTGAATGGGAAAATGAGTATTAGAGAAGCGGCTCGTTTTTACAATATTCCTTCCAACGCCCTAGTCGGGACATGGTTGAAACGGTTTGAAAAAAGTGGCATAAATGGACTGATTCCCCGTAAACCATCAGGACGACCGCCAATGAAACCCAAATATGCAAAAATGCCACCGCCACCCAAAACTGAAGAAGACCGTTTACGTTTGAGAATTTTACAGCTTGAAGCGGAGGTGGCCTACCTAAAGGAGTTGAGAAGGCTCAGACTTCAGGACGAAGCCGAGCAACAGAAATTATCCAAAGCTTAAGAACCCGCTATCCGTTAAAATGGCTTTTAGGCTTTGCACAGTTAGCGCGTAGTACGTTTTTTGCGAAACTTCAGATTAAACGGGATAAGGATGAGTTGTTGAAAAAGACCATTAAACGCATCAAAGCCAATCATCCTGATTATGGCTACCGACGTGTTCATGCCTGCTTGCCAGGCGTGAATCATAAAAAAGTTCAACGTTTAATGCAGACACTTGGACTTCAAGTGCGGTCAAGAAAAAGCAAGAAATTTACGACCTATCGAGGCACGATAGGGGTGATTGCAGCGAATCATCTTGAACGCGATTTTAGTGCAACGGCCCCGAAACAAAAATGGGTAACTGATATCACCGAGTTTAAAGCGAAAGATAGGAGTAAAGTCTATTTATCCCCTATTTTAGACTTATTTAACAATGAGATAGTCTCCTATAACCTCAGCTATTCCCCAAACTGGGCGCAAGTAGAGGACATGTTAATGCAAGCCGTCAAAGGATTAAATAAAACTTGTGGTGTCATTTTACATTCAGACCAGGGATGGCAATATCAAATGGTAGCTTATCGTCGAATCTTGGCTGAACATGGCATCATTCAAAGTATGTCGAGAAAAGGGAATTGCTTGGACAATGCCGCGATGGAAAGTTTCTTTGGACGATTAAAAACAGAATGTTTTTATGGTCGGGAATTTAAAACAAAAGAAGAGATAGTTGATGCTGTCAGGGATTATTTGGATTACTATAATCACCGACGGATTCAATTAAAATTAAAAGGACTGAGTTCGATACAATATCGAAAACAATCCTTTAAATAACAGTCTAACTTTTTGGGGTCAGATCAAAATTAACCGCACTTTCTGAACCTCCTCTTTAGCAAAGAGAGGAGTTGATCGAGCATTATTTACATTTACAGGGAAAACAAACACTCAATGAAAATCTTACACGTTTGCTCGGAACTCTATCCGCTCTTAAAAACAGGCGGGCTTGCCGATGTTTTAGGGGCATTACCCCAAGCACAGAACCAAATAGGGCTAGATGCCCGCGTTTTATTGCCTGCTTATCCTGCAATTACAGCAGGCATTCCGAATACCCAAGTGGTTGCCGAATTTGATAACTTCGCTGGGCACGTGGAGTTGCGTTATGGAGAATATAACGGTGTCGGGATCTATTTGATTGACGCACCGCACTTATATGGTCGCGAGGGCAATCCTTATCACGATGCCTATTACAATGACTACGGCGACAACTACAAACGTTTTGCCTTGCTCGGTTGGGTGGGCGCAGAATTAGCTACAGGTTTAGATAGCTGGTGGCGTGCAGAAATGGTACATGCTCACGACTGGCACGCAGGCTTATGTGCAGCGTATCTATTCAACAAAGGTCGCCCTGCGAAATCGGTGTTCACTATTCATAACTTGGCGTATCAAGGGCGGTTTTCTTATCATCATTTGTACGAAATTGGTTTGCCTGCGGGAATGTTTAATGTGGACGGTTTGGAGTTATTCGGACAAATTTCTTATTTAAAATCAGGCTTGTTCTATTCTGATGCAAGCACGGCGGTAAGCCCAACTTATGCAGAAGAAATCACGACACCTGAATTTGCCTATGGTTTGCAAGGCTTGCTTTCTGGCTTAAAAGCTCAAGGTCGTTTGGTGGGGATATTAAACGGCGTGGACGAAAATATTTGGCATCCGAACGTGGATCAATACATTCCGCACCATTACAAACTGAAATATATGGCAGGCAAAAAGAAAAATAAAGCCGAACTGCAGGCGTATTTCAATTTGCCACAAGATGAAAACGCGTTAGCTTTTGTGATGGTTACCCGTTTAACCGAGCAAAAAGGTGTCGATTTATTAATCGAAAGTGCGGATGAAATTGTTAAACAAGGCGGGCAGTTGATGATTTTAGGTTCAGGTGCACCGCACTTGGAACAAGGTATTCGTGAGCTTGCAGTGCAATATCCTAACAATATTGCGGTAAAAATAGGCTATGATGAAACCCTTTCGCATTTAATGGTGGCAGGTGGCGATGTGATTTTAGTGCCAAGCCGTTTCGAGCCTTGTGGCTTAACCCAACTTTATGGTTTGCAATATGGCACACTTCCACTTGTTCGTAAAACGGGTGGTTTGGCAGATACGGTGGTGGATAGCACTTCAGAAAGTATCAAAGCTCGCACTGCAACAGGTTTTGTGTTTAAACAGGCAACGGCAGATGATTTACGCCGCACCCTTCAGCACGCATTTTCAATTTGGAAGAAACCTAGAGCTTGGTCAATGATACGCACGGACGCAATGGAACAAGACTTCAGCTGGCGTAAAGCTGCAGAGCAATATAGAACGCTTTATGAACGCTTGTAGTTTTATTCATAAACTTTCTTAACAATCACACCGCTTGTGTAAGAATCTTTTGCAAGCGGTGTGATTGTGCTTGTTTTTTACAAAGATAAGCATAAAATTCGAACTACTTTTGTAGGCTGTGTAAACAACATTCATGCATGCAAAGAGCGGTCAAATTTTGATTGATTTTTGCAAATTCACACACTCTACGTTAATCATTTCTTAGCATTCTAATAGAGGTTTTACCTATGATAATGGATAACTTTGATTCTCCATTCCAATATAATCGTCCTGAAATGACCGTTGAAGCGATTAAAAAATCAATCGTTTACAAACTCATTTTCTTAATCGGTCGCTCACCGCGTGAAGCGAGCCAACGCGATTGGCTCAATGCAACACTTCACGCTGTGCGTGATTTGGTTACCGAAGGTTGGATTACCACTGCTCGCCAAACTCGTGCGGAAGTATTCTCGCCGTTGTTTACTACCTTTCAATGGAAATTTTTAATCGGGCGTACGCTATCTAATGCGATGATTGCAGAAGGCATTTATGGATTAGCACAGGAAGCACTTTCTGAATTAAATGTGGATTTAGAAGAGGTTTTAGAAAAAGAAGTTGATCCTGGCTTGGGTAATGGCGGTTTAGGTCGTTTAGCAGCGTGTTTTATGGATTCTATTGCGACCCTTGGTTTACCAGGTATGGGCTACGGTATTCGTTATGAATATGGTATGTTCCGCCAAAAAATTGAAAATGGTCAGCAAGTTGAGCGTCCAGATGCATGGCTTGAAAAAGGTGCACCTTGGGAGTTTATTCGCCCATCTAAACGCTTTACCGTAGAATTTGGTGGAAACATTCATTTCGAAGGCAAAAAATGTATTTGGCAAGATACCGAAAAAGTGACCGCACTTGCTTACGACCAAATGATTCCAGGTTATCAAAATAATTCTGCTGCGACATTACGTTTATGGTCGGCTCACGCAGGCGAAGTGTTTAACCTTGCTGACTTCAACCGTGGCGAACATTTAGCCGCATTGGAAGAACACTCCGCAAATAAAAACTTATCTCGCGTGCTTTACCCTGATGATTCTACGTGGAATGGTCGCGAATTGCGTTTACGTCAAGAGTATTTCTTAGTCTCTGCATCGCTTCAAGATATTTTACGCCGTCACAAACGCACCCACGATAGCCTTGAAAACTTGGCAGATAAAGTGGCGATCCACTTAAATGACACTCACCCAGCGTTAGCGATTCCTGAATTAATGCGTATTTTAGTGGATGATGAAGGTTTTGAATGGAAAAAAGCTTGGGAGATGACGCGTAACATTTTCTCTTATACCTGCCATACTTTAATGTCCGAAGCGTTAGAAACTTGGCCAGTGGAAATGATGGCGAAAATCTTACCACGTCATTTACAGATGATTTTTGAAATCAATGATCATTTCTTAGAGTATGTTCGTTCTTACGTAACTACGGACAACGATTTTATCCGCCGTGTTTCTCTTATCGAAGAAGGCTACCAACGCAAAGTGCGTATGGGCTGGCTATCCGTGGTAGGTTCACACAAAATTAACGGGGTTGCCGAAATCCATTCCGATTTAATGGTAACTTCAACCTTTGCAGATTTTGCTCGCATCTTCCCAGAACGTTTCACCAATGTAACAAATGGTATCACACCGCGTCGTTGGTTAGCCGTGGCGAACCCACAATTAGCCGCATTATTTGATAAATATATCGGTTCAGAATGGCGTTGCGATTTAAGCCAAATCGAAAAACTCAAACCGTTCGCACAAGAAAAAGCATTTAAAGAGGCTGTCGCTGATATTAAATTTGCTAACAAAGTGAAATTAGCGGAGTACGTAAAACGCGAGTTAGGGGTAGAGCTTGATCCGCATGCCTTATTTGACGTACAAGTAAAACGTATTCACGAATACAAACGCCAAATGTTGAACGTGTTGCATATTATCGCTCGCTACAATGAAATGCTTGCTAACCCTGAAAAAGATTGGCAACCGCGTGTATTTATTTTAGCTGGTAAAGCGGCTTCGGCTTATTATGCTGCGAAACAAACCATTCACTTAATCAATGATGTGGCGAATGTAATTAACAACGATGAACGTTTGAAAGGTCGCTTGAAAGTAGTGTTTATTCCAAATTACAGCGTGAGCCTTGCACAGCTTATCATCCCAGCAGCAGATATTTCTGAGCAAATCTCACTTGCAGGTACAGAGGCTTCTGGCACTAGTAATATGAAGTTTGCCTTAAATGGTGCATTGACACTGGGTACACTTGACGGTGCAAACGTGGAAATCTTAGAAAACGTGGGTAAAGATAACATCTTTATTTTTGGTAATACTGTGGAACAAGTGGAACAACTTCGTCGCGACGGTTATCGATCATTTGAATACTATCAAAATGATGCTCAATTACGCACAGTTGTGGATCAAATTATTGAAGGTAAATTCTCACCAGAAGATCCTCAACGTTATCATCAACTATTACAAGGCTTGCAATACCACGATTATTATCAAGCGTTCGCTGATTTCCGTAGTTATGTAGAAACTCAAAAAGCCGTAGATGAAAAATATAAACAACGCGATCAATGGATTGAAAGCACCATTCAAAATATCGTGAATATGGGCTTCTTTTCATCTGACCGCACGATTAAAGAGTACTCAGAGAGAATTTGGAAAGTCGAGCCTGTTCAATTAGGTGATTAATAATAAAATAGAAAACACCACAAGTTTTTGCTTGTGGTGTTTTTTATAGAAAGTGCGGTAAATTTTTGAGATGTTTTTTATATGAGATTTTTCGTGACCCCTATCACAATATCTTGTAAAACCACTTAAAAACGTTACCTATTTTCATTCAATCAATGATACAGTTGTATCCGTTTGACTTTTTGTCATTTTAACGATGAATAGGCGAAGGTTTGTTCATTAATCTCATCAACCCAATCATCAATCAGAGGGAAACAGTATGTTAATTGGTGTACCTAGAGAGCTGCTTGAGAATGAGAGCCGTGTGGCGGCAACGCCGAAAACGGTTCAGCAAATATTGAAATTGGGCTTTGACGTGATCGTGGAACACGATGCAGGTTTTAAAGCTAGTTTTGAAGATCAAGCATTTTTAGAGGCGGGCGCGAAGATCGGTACGTCGGCTGAAATTTGGCAATCGGATATCATCTTCAAAGTAAATGCACCGACAGATGAAGAAATTGCTCAAATGAAGGAAGGGGCAACGCTTGTGAGTTTTATTTGGCGTATGCAAAATCCTGAGTTAATGAAAAAACTCACAGCGAAGAAAATTAATGTGTTAGCAATGGATGCGGTGCCTCGTATTTCTCGTGCGCAAGCATTGGATGCGCTTTCTTCTATGGCGAATATTTCTGGTTATCGCGCTGTTATTGAAGCTGCACATGAATTTGGTAGCTTCTTTACTGGGCAAATTACTGCAGCAGGTAAAGTTCCACCTGCAAAAGTGTTGGTAATTGGTGCGGGCGTGGCTGGTTTGGCGGCAATTGGTGCGGCAAATAGCCTTGGGGCAATTGTTCGTGCTTTTGACTCTCGTCCTGAAGTGAAAGAGCAAGTTCAGAGTATGGGTGCGAGCTTCTTAGAAATTGATTTCAAAGAAGAAGGCGGCAGTGGAGATGGTTATGCGAAAGTGATGTCGGAAGAATTTAACCGTCGTGCGATGGAGCTTTACGCAGAACAAGCTAAAGAAGTCGATATTATTATTACTACGGCAGCCATTCCAGGTAAACCAGCACCTCGTTTGATTACTAAAGAAATGGTGGATTCAATGAAACCAGGTTCGGTAATTGTGGATTTAGCCGCTGCAACTGGTGGTAACTGTGAATATACTCAAGCAGGGAAAGTTGTTACAACTGAAAACCAAGTGAAAGTGATTGGTTATACAGATTTTCCAAGCCGTTTACCAACGCAATCTTCCCAACTGTACGGCACAAACTTAGTCAATTTATTAAAACTTTTGTGCAAAGAGAAAGATGGCAATATCAATATTGATTTTGAAGATGTGGTTCTTCGTGGTGTAACCGTTGTTCGTGATGGAGAAGAAATTCCACCAGCACAAATTCAAGTGTCTGCACAACCAAAACAAGAAACCAAAGCTGCACCAGTGGCAGAGAAAAAAGAATCTAAACCAACAGATCCTCGTGTGAAATACGGTGTGATGGCAGGTGTTGGTGTGTTATTCCTTTGGTTAGCTTCTGTTGCACCAGCGGCATTTTTATCACATTTCACTGTATTTGTTTTAGCTTGCGTGGTGGGGTATTACGTGGTTTGGAATGTTAGCCATGCACTTCACACACCATTAATGGCAGTAACAAATGCAATTTCAGGCATTATTATTGTTGGGGCGTTATTACAAATTCGTCAGCCAACAGGCAATCTATTTATCGATGCCTTAGCTTTTGTGGCGATTTTGGTGGCAAGCATCAATATTTTTGGTGGTTTCCGTGTCACACAACGTATGTTAGCAATGTTTAGAAAAGGTTAAGGGGCGCACAATGTCTGAAGGTTTAGTACAGGCTGCGTATATTTTAGCAGCATTACTTTTCATTATGAGCTTGGCAGGACTTTCTAAACATGAAACTGCTAAAGCAGGTTGTTGGTTCGGTATTGTTGGTATGACAATTGCCCTTATCGCAACAATTTTTGGGCCTCATTCTGAAGGAACATTTTGGATCATTATTGCAATGATCATCGGTGGTGCAATCGGTGTTCAACGTGCATTAAAAGTAGAAATGACTGAAATGCCAGAACTTGTGGCGATTCTTCACAGTTTCGTCGGTTTAGCGGCTGTACTCGTAGGCTTTAATAGCTATGGTTTACACCATGAGACATTAATGCCAGAAGGATTAGATGCAGCAGCACAAGCCGCATTTGTAGCTGAACAAGCGGTATTAACGAATATTCATAATGTCGAAGTATTTTTAGGTATTTTTATCGGTGCAGTAACTTTCACTGGTTCTGTTGTCGCATTTGGTAAATTGAGCGGGAAAATTAATTCAAAAGCATTAATGTTACCGCATCGCCATAAATTAAATTTAGCCGCACTTGTGGTATCTGCATTATTGATGGTTGCATTCTTGAATAATCCAGAAAGCATTTTCCCTGTGTTATTAATGACAGCGATTGCGCTTGCATTTGGATGGCACTTAGTGGCATCAATCGGTGGGGCAGATATGCCAGTTGTGGTATCAATGCTTAACTCTTATTCAGGTTGGGCAGCGGCAGCAGCAGGTTTTATGTTGAATAATGATTTGCTCATCGTTACAGGCGCGCTTGTTGGTTCTTCTGGTGCAATTCTGTCTTACATTATGTGTAAAGCGATGAACCGTTCATTTGTGAGCGTAATTGCGGGTGGTTTTGGTAACGATGTTCAAGTTTCTTCAAGCGAAGAACAAGGCGAACACCGTGAAACTACAGCGGAAGAAGTGGCTGAATTGTTGAAAAATGCAAGTTCTGTAATTATCACGCCGGGATATGGTATGGCTGTGGCACAAGCACAATATCCAGTCGCTGATATTACGGCAAAATTGCGTGAACGTGGTGTGAACGTTCGTTTTGGTATTCATCCTGTTGCAGGACGTTTACCGGGGCATATGAACGTGCTTTTAGCTGAAGCAAAAGTGCCTTACGATGTGGTACTTGAAATGGATGAAATCAACGACGATTTCGCTGATACAGATGTGGTATTGGTTATCGGTGCGAACGATACGGTAAACCCAGCTGCGATGGAAGATCCAAATAGCCCAATCGCAGGAATGCCAGTGTTAGAAGTATGGAAAGCACAAAATGTGATTGTGTTCAAACGTTCAATGGCTGTGGGCTACGCTGGCGTACAAAACCCATTATTCTTTAAAGAGAATACGCAAATGCTCTTTGGTGATGCAAAAGATCGCGTTGAAGATATTTTAAAAGCATTATAAAAACACCTCTAAAAATAACCGCACTTGGGATTGCTAAGTGCGGTATTTTTTTATAGCGTTTAGTGGCTATCTTCAGGATTTTGCAAAATTTCTGAACTCAAGCCTAAGCCAGATAAAAATTCAATAAATGCCCGCACTTTTATTGGCAAATGTCTTCTGTTTGGATAGACCACGTGAATTTCTAATTTTTGTTGTTTATATTCTGGCAATATTTCAATAAGCTCGCCTTTTTCAAAGGCTCTACCTAAAATAAATTTTGGTAAATTAGCAATACCTAGTCCCGCTTTTGCCATATTTAATAAGGCAAAACCGCTATTACTTACTACTTTGGATTGGATTTTGAAACGTTGGGTTTGATTTATACGTGAACCAACCCAATTTACCTGATTCATTGCATTTTTATAAAGTAAGCCATTGTGATGTTCTAAATCATCAGGCGTTTGTGGAATACCATTCGTTTCAAGATAATTAGGCGACGCTGCAAAATGAACAGTAGTAGTTCCTATTTTACGTGAAACCAACGAGCTATCTTCCATATAACCAATACGAAGAGCAAGATCATAGCCTTCGGATAATAAATCGATTTTCTTATCATTAAATTCAACTTCAATATGCAAATGAGGATGCTTAGCCATAAAAGTGGGTAAATTTGGTGCAATAAAAAGTAAACCAAAATCACGAGGAACGGAAATCAGTAAATTTCCTTGTAATGAACTGGTAAGCTGAGTAATGCTGGAATCTGCTTCATCTAAATCAAGCAAAATTCCTTGGCAACGTTGATAATACATCATTCCAGCTTCAGTAGGCATAATTTTTCTGGTGGTACGTTGTAACAATCGTGTTTTTAAATGTTCTTCTAATTGTGAAACTAATTTGCTTGCCATCGCCACAGAAATATTTTGTTGCTTTGCTGCCAAAGTAAAACTTTGGGTTTCAATGACTTTGCAGAAAATAGAAATCGCGTTGAGTTTATCCATTTATAGACCTTTTTTGAAAAAATGCTTGATTTTGCCAACATAACTTTGCACTATACCGCCAATTTTACAAAATTCTAGTAATATTAGGTAATCAAATGAGTAAATCCTTGGTGATTGTGGAGTCGCCAGCAAAAGCAAAAACTATTAATAAGTATTTAGGTAGCCAATATGTCGTGAAATCGAGCGTGGGACATATTCGTGATTTGCCGACGGTTGGTTCTAGTACAGGTGAAAAAGCTAAACCAATTTCAACCAAAGGTATGGATGCCGAAGAAAAGGCAAAAATTAAGGCAGAAAAGGAACGTAACGCCTTAGTTAAACGTATGGGGATTGATCCTTATCACGATTGGAAAGCAAATTATCAGATTCTGCCTGGTAAAGAAAAAGTGGTTTCCGAATTAAAGTCGCTTGCTAAAAAAGCAGATCACATTTATCTCGCAACCGACTTGGATAGAGAAGGGGAAGCGATTGCGTGGCATTTACGTGAAGTGATTGGTGGTAACGATGATCGTTTTAGTCGCGTGGTGTTTAACGAAATCACTAAAAATGCCATTAAACAGGCTTTTGAAAAGCCTGAACAATTAAATATGGATCGTGTTAATGCTCAACAAACTCGTCGTTTTTTAGATAGAGTAGTGGGCTTTATGGTATCTCCGCTACTTTGGAAAAAAGTCGCGCGCGGGCTTTCTGCTGGTCGAGTTCAATCGGTTGCGGTTAAATTACTAGTAGAACGCGAGCGTGAAATTAAAGCGTTCCAGCCTGAAGAATATTGGGAAGTTGCCGTCCTTACGAATAATCAAAATAAACAAGCTATACGCTTGGATATTACGGATTATAAAGGCGAGAAATTTGATCCAAAAAATCAAAAAGAAGCACAAAGTGCGGTAGATTTTCTGAATGTTTCAGATTACGTTGTCACAGATTTGGAAACTAAGCCAACAAGTTCTCGCCCTCGTGCGCCATTTATTACATCAACACTTCAACAAACGGCAAGTACTCGCTTGGGATTTGGCGTTAAAAAAACAATGATGTTAGCCCAACGTTTATATGAAGCGGGTTACATTACTTATATGCGTACGGATTCAACCAATTTGAGTCAAGATGCGCTTAATATGGCGCGTAGCTATATTGAAAATCATTTTGGTGCACAATATTTACCAGAAAAACCAAATTTCTATTCTAGTAAAGAAAATGCGCAAGAGGCGCATGAGGCTATTCGTCCATCAGATATTCGAGCATTGCCTGAATCTTTAGAGGGAATGGAAAAAGACGCAGTACGCCTTTATGATTTAATTTGGTGTCAATTTTTAGCATGTCAAATGCCACCTGCACAATATGATAGTAGCACGCTGACCGTTACCGCTGGCGATTATACCTTGAAAGCAAAGGGCAGAATTTTACGTTTTGATGGTTGGACAAAAGTATTACCACAAATAGGCAAAAATCCTGAAGATCAAGAATTGCCTTCAGTTGCTGTGTCAGAAAAACTTGCTTTAAAAGAAGTGCAACCAACACAACACTTTACTAAACCACCTGCTCGTTTTACTGAAGCGGCTTTAGTAAAAGAATTGGAAAAACGTGGTATTGGCAGACCTTCCACTTATGCGGCAATTATTTCCACTATTCAAGAACGTGGTTATGTTCGTACTGAAAATCGTCGTTTCTATGCAGAAAAGATGGGCGAAATTGTAACTGATCGCCTCAATGAGTCTTTTGGTGAATTAATGAATTACGATTTCACCGCGAATATGGAAGATACTTTAGATAAAATTGCCTCTGGTTCAGTAAATTGGAAAACTGAATTAAATCAATTCTTCAAGGATTTTTCTAGCCAACTTTCTAAAGCTGAATTAGATGAACTTGAAGGCGGTATGCGCCCGAATAGCCTTGTGGAAACAGATATTAAATGCCCAACCTGTGACAGAAATATGGCCATTCGCACGGCAAGTACAGGGGTGTTTTTAGGATGTACAGGTTATGCATTGCCGCCAAAAGAGCGGTGTAAAACGACGATTAATTTAATTCCTGAAGCAGAATTATTGAATGTTTTAGATGAATCTTCAGAAACCAAAGCATTAATGGATCGTAAACGTTGTACAAAATGTGGAACGGCAATGGACAGTTATGTAATCGATGCCCATCGTAAAATCCATATTTGCGGTAATAATCCAAATTGTGATGGATATTTAATTGAAGAAGGTTCATTCAAAATTAAAGGTTATGATGGCCCTGTTGTTGAGTGTGATAAATGCGGTGCAGATATGCATTTAAAACTTGGTCGTTTTGGCAAGTATATGGGATGTACAAATTGCGATAACACGCGCAAAATTTTGAAAAATGGCGAAGTTGCACCACCGAAAGAAGATCCAGTACATTTTCCTGAGCTAAAATGTGAAAAATCTGATGCGTACTTTGTATTGCGTGATGGTGCGAGTGGTGTATTTATGTCAGCGCATAACTTCCCGAAATCCCGTGAAACACGCCCAGTTAAAATCGCAGAACTAGTGCAATATCGCGAGCGTTTACCTGAAAAATTAGCTTATTTAGCCGATGCACCACAAAAAGACCCAGAAGGGAATGAAGCGATTGTTCGTTTTAGTCGTAAAGAGAAGAAACAATATGTGACTTCTGAAAAAGATGGAAAAGCAACGAAATGGATGGTTGATTTCATCAATGGAAAATGGGTTGAACGAAAGAAATAAGAAGAAAAGTGCGGTAAATTACCGCACTTTTTTGTTTGTAATACATTTTCTTATATTTTTTAGATTATCTGAGAATTAAAGGCTTGCGATAAGTTCATTAATTTTATTTTTCGCAGATGATTGTGCTTTTTCAATGGCTTCAGCACCCAATCCAATGCCTTGTGCATAAACAAATTGCACATCTGTGATACCGATAAAACCTAGAATTGATTTCATATATTGTGTTACTAAATTTTCTTCATCATACAACCCGCCAAATGCACATAACACAATGGCTTTTTTGCCTTTTAATAAACCCTCAGGGTCGTTTGCTGTATATTGGAAAGTAACGCGAGGACGTGCGATAAAATCAAAATAGCTTTTTAATTGTGTTGGTATGTTTAAATTATACATTGGTGCACCAATTATTAATGTCTGTGCGTTTTTTAATTCTTCGATTAATTCATCAGACAACGCGAGAAGTTGTTTTTCTTCTGTTGTTTTTGGTTCTCCACGCACAGCAATTGCAGCTGCGGTATCAAAATATGGAAGAGGTTGTTGGGCTAGATCGCGTACGACAATGTGATTACCTTGTAATTTTTTGATAGCATAATCAGCTAATTGATTAGTTTGCGAGTTATTTCCTGAAATGCTAGATTTTAATACTAATACGTTGTTCATTTTTATTCCTTGCTACCTAGTTAAAAGTGCGGTTATTCTAGCCTTTATTTTGAAGACATAAATCCTTTAGTCAGAAAAACATTATTTCCTTTTTGTAAAATATGGACATTTATTTAACAATACTTCAAGAAAGTGATAGAATTTGCCACGCATTTTTTGCCTAATTTTGCTCGTTCAATGGTAGGAATGAAGCCAAGTAGGGCTAAAGTGCGGTTAATTTTTATAGAATTTTAAACGAACACGTCACCTTTCGTATGGGTGACCACTGTATAAGGAAAAAACAATGCCAATTATTACTTTACCTGACGGTTCCCAACGTCAATTCGATCATCCTGTTTCTGTTCTTGAAGTCGCACAAGATATTGGTGCGGGTCTTGCTAAAGCCACTATTGCAGGCCGTGTAAACGGAAAACGTCGCGATGCGTGCGATGTTATCGAGCAAGATGCAACGTTAGAAATTATTACTGCAAAAGATGAAGACGGTTTAGAGATTATCCGCCATTCTTGCGCTCACTTGCTTGGACACGCTATTAAACAATTATTCCCAGATGTAAAAATGGCAATTGGCCCAACCATTGAAAATGGCTTCTATTATGATGTAGATTTAGATCGCTCTTTAACCCAAGAAGATATTGATGCAATCGAAAAACGTATGTTGGAATTGGCAAAAACCAATTATGACGTCGTGAAAAAACGTGTTACTTGGCAAGAAGCGCGTGATACCTTTGAAAAACGCGGCGAGCCATACAAAATGGCAATTTTAGATGAAAACATTGAACGTACTGCAACGCCTGCGTTATATCATCACTTAGAATATATTGATATGTGCCGTGGGCCACACGTGCCAAATATGCGTTTCTGTCAGCATTTCAAATTACAAAAAGTCGCTGGTGCGTACTGGCGTGGCGACAGTAAAAACAAAATGTTACAACGTATCTATGGTACGGCTTGGGCGGATAAAAAACAGCTTGCTGAATACTTAACACGCTTAGAAGAAGCGGCAAAACGTGACCACCGTAAAATTGGTAAAGCATTAGATTTATATCATATGCAAGAAGAAGCACCAGGTATGGTGTTCTGGCATAACGATGGTTGGACAATTTTCCGTGAGCTTGAAACGTTCGTGCGTACTAAATTAAAACAATACGATTATCAAGAAGTAAAAGGCCCATTTATGATGGATCGAGTGTTGTGGGAAAAAACAGGTCACTGGCAAAATTACGCAGATTTAATGTTCACAACCCAATCTGAAAACCGTGAATACGCAATTAAACCGATGAACTGCCCAGGACACGTTCAGATTTTTAATCAAGGTTTAAAATCTTACCGTGATTTACCAATCCGTATGGCGGAATTTGGTTCTTGCCATCGTAATGAACCATCAGGTTCTTTACACGGTTTAATGCGTGTGCGTGGCTTTACTCAAGATGATGCGCATATTTTCTGTACTGAAGATCAAATTGAGAGCGAAGTAACTAGCTGTATCAAAATGGTGTATGACATTTATAGCACCTTTGGTTTCACTAATATTGCAGTAAAACTTTCTACTCGCCCTGAAAATACGTATCGGTTCAGATGAAATAGTGGGAGTCGTGCGGGAAGCAGGTCTTGCAGCTGCATTAGCACATAACGGCTTGGAATATGAAATACCAAGAAGGCGAAGGCGCATTCTATGGCCCAAAAATTAGAGTTTGTCACTACGCGATTGTTTAGGTCGTGAGTGGCAATGTGGTACAGTGCAATTAGACTTCGCGTTACCAGGTCGTTTAGATGCAACTTATGTGGCAGAAGACAATAGCCGTAAAACCCCAGTAATGATTCATCGTGCGATTTTAGGCTCAATTGAGCGTTTTATTGGTATTATTACCGAAGAATATGCAGGTTTCTTCCCTGCGTGGTTAGCCCCAACTCAAGTAGTTGTAATGAATATCACTGATAGCCAATCCGACTATGTACAACAAGTCGTTAAAACCTTATCTGATGCAGGTTTACGTGTTAAAGCAGACCTCCGAAATGAAAAAGTGGGCTTCAAAATCCGTGAACATACTTTACGTCGCGTGCCTTATATGCTCGTTTGTGGCGATAAAGAAATCGCAGAAGGTAAAGTGGCAGTACGTACCCGTAAAGGTGCAGATTTAGGCTCATTTACAGTGGAAGAATTTGCGGAAATCTTGAAAAATCAAGTAAGAAGCCGTGAATTAAAGTTATTGAATGAAGAGTAATACTTTTCGAAAATAACCAATATAATTTATTGTTTCAACAGTGATTTTAATTTAACGGTGATCGTTTAAACGATCACCGTTATTTTTATCTGTTTCAGATCTATTGAGATTTCATTTATTTTCTAATAAGTAGCTGCTTTTAATACGCTGACAAATCTGCCTGATTTTTTTAGGGCTTTTTGCGCCAACGCATCTATTGTGGCTTTTGTCGCTAACTGATCTAAATGTTGATAGGTATAAATAGCATCTGGATTATCTTGTTGCCAGTAACTTTCTTCAATAATCGAAGCAACTGAAACTAAAGAATCAAATTCACGTCGAATCTGAGTATGTTGTTCCGCTAGTTTTTTACGTAATAAGTTTTCATCAATGCCATTTTTTACAATATCATCTAGTACCTGATTTGTAAGATGCGTAAGTTCCTCTACGCGCTTAGGGTCGCAACTAAATTCAATTTTTCCCTCAATTTGTGGTGTATGAACATCTTGCATAAACCAACTATTTACAGAATAAATACCAGAAACTTTTTCACGTAGAATTAAGCGTAATTTTTCTTGCACAATATCCGCAAGAATATTGAATAAATATTTTTGTTCCGCTCGCCAAGTATTATCTGCGGTAAGGTATATTTCTACATCAGCTCTCGGTTCTTTCAAACCATTCATAATAAATGATTGAGTTGGTGTATGAATAATAGTCGGGACAAAATGGCGGATCTGAGTTTTTGATTCAATAGAAGCTAAATAACGTTCCGCCAATTTCTTTACTTGATTAAGTTCAATGTCGCCAATAATAAAATAGGTAAAATCTGTTTTATTTAAAATATAACGTTGATAAGCGTTACTTAATTGGTTTTTATCAAATGCGAATTGCTGTGCTTGTTTTTGAGTATAGACAGTTTCAATATTTGGAAAGCGTAGTTTTGAAACGGCTTGCATAAATTGTGTTTCTAAATCAATCTGTTTGAAATAATCACGGGTTTCACGTCGATATTTTTCTAAGGCAAGATCGGATATAGGGGATGAACGTAATTTTAAGCGGAACAATGTCAGTAAATTTTCCAAATCCTTAGGTTTAGATACACCAGTAAAACCTTGTTTATCATCATCAATCACAGTTGCAATTACCAATGGATCACGCGAAAAAATTTGATTAACCGCAGAAAGAGAAAGTTCTCCAACACCTGTTTCATCAACTACACTAACGGCAGCACGTAATAAGTGATAGTCCTTATCTGGGATAGAACGTAAACCACCTTGAGTAACAGCACGAAAATGTACTTGATTTGGAGTTTTGTCACTATAGTGGTAGATCAATTTACTTCCATTACTTAAACGAAATTCATAAATATCGCCACGATCCCAGTATTTTTCTTGAGAAAGTGAGCCTGTGTTAAATGTTAAGTGCGGTAATTTTTCGAGTTGTTTTTTTTCATCCCATTGATGTTGTTGCATTTTCATTGCATTGTTCCAACGAGTTTCTATTTCTGCTACATCAAAAGGCAAGGCTTTTTGTGGCAAGGGTTGAGTGATTAATAATAATTTTGCTTTTAATGTTAAGGTTTGATTTAACGTGCGTTGTAAAATCAGCTAATGTAATTTGAGATAAAAAACGTTTATTGAGTTCATAACGATCATTCACGCTCAATACCACTTGCTTATTTGCCACAGAAGTAATGAGATCATCAGCAATTTTTAAACTACCAGAACGAATATTTAATTGTTTTTCATTGAGTTGAGTTAAGCGTTTAATCTCTCCGTTTAATTCATTTTGAGTAAAACCTTGTTGTTTTATACTGGCAATAAAGGCAAATAATTTATCTATCGTTTTTGAATATTGTGTATCTATAAGCTGGAGAGAAAAAATGCTTTGTAGGGTTTCTTTACCTAAATGAGTACGATAAAAATTTGCAGAATCTACGCCATTTTCTGTCTCTTTTCCCCATTGCTGTAAACGTAAATTAAGCAATCGAGTGGTAATTTGCTGAATTAATTCTTGTTTATAACTCGCTAATGTATTGGTTTCAATTGTATTTTCAAAAAAACTTAATTCAATACTCGGAATTGTTGTGCCTTGTTCAGAAATAGAATCTAATCGCCATTTGTTGATAAGAGGAATATTAAAATCAATTTTTTCCAATGTTGTTTTAGTTATTGGGTTTTCTTGGGATAGGTTTTGTTTTAATAGTTTTACTACTTGTTTTGTATCAATATCGCCTACAATAATTACTGACATATTATCTG
Source organism: Haemophilus haemolyticus M19501 (assembly GCF_000222025.1). GTDB lineage: Bacteria > Pseudomonadota > Gammaproteobacteria > Enterobacterales > Pasteurellaceae > Haemophilus > Haemophilus haemolyticus_G. The sequence goes on from NZ_AFQO01000008.1 coordinate 50,756, forward strand.
GTCGATACCATTTGTGGTAAAAATCAGCGACGCGTTTAGCTGAAATTGTTTTAATAATATCCATATCTCCAATAGGATCACGCAATACATAACGAGAACCAGCCATTTCAATAGCACTTTTCTTATTGCCAATACGTAGCATTGGGCTTAAACGTCTCCGCCATTCTTCTTGTACTACACCACGTTCGCCATCCACATCTTTAGGCAAAAAAGTAATATTATTCATCCATTCATTGATAACATCAAAAGCCAATTCTAATTTTTGCTGATTATTGCTATCTAAATTTAAAGTATAGACTGTATTTTCAAAATCGGTAAAAGCATTAATATCTCGTGCAAATTTCATTCCAAGTTTTTCTAACGCATTAATAATTTGATTTTCTGGATATTTCTTTGAGCCATTAAATGCCATATGTTCAACTAAATGGGCAATGCCTTTTTGATCATCATCTTCGTGCATTGAGCCTGCATTAATTACTAATCGAATATAAACGCGTTCTTTGGGTTCAGTATTTTTTAATACAAAGTATTGCAAACCATTTGATAGTTTACCGTGCTGAATATTTGGATCAAAAGGTAAATCACTATTGGGCGATAGTTCCAAGGATTGACAAGCAATTAGTGAAAAGATAAGTAAAAAAAGTGCGGTTATTTTTTTCATTATTTTTACCTAGAAAAAAGAAAACTCTACGCTAAGTAAAACTAGCGTAGAGTAGGGCTGGTGGACATTTCAAAAACCCATAAGCCCTATACATTGAAGATAATTAGAATTGATAGCCAACTTCTAGCCAAAATTCACGTCCAGGCGTATAAACACCATATTCATCGCTGGTAGAGATAGCAGTAGCGACTTTATTTTTACGTGTTTTATTGAGAACATTTAAAATATCTACTTGCATATAAACGCTATGCTTACCTCTAATGGTTGGTTGCCAACGAATGCTGCTATCCCATTGTGTATGTCTGCCATAGTGATAGCTACGATAGCGTGGAGTGTCATCATCGTTATCGCTGTCAATCAAATCATAACGACGAATTGGTGCTTTCATATACACTTTATTTGACCAAGTAATATCGTAATCTGGTATCGTCATATCAATACCTAAACGAGCAATCCAATCTTCAGTGTTACTATTAACTTGTCGTAACATTTCACGATAAGTCATTAATTTACCATCTAAAGAAACAAGTTTATTCAGATCAAATTCTTCGCCATCAGCTCGTTTTGTATTTAACCAATCAAAACCAAGTGACGTAGTCCAATAAGTTTTACCTAATTTCCAAGGTTCTATATTGTTAAGTTGGAAAGTATAAATATCAACACCAAACGGACGCCCATTAATATAACTATTTTTCTTTATTCCCCCTACAATCTTTCCTCGTTTCAATATGATACGATTTTTATTATCACGATGAATATAACCAAGTTTGAGTGCCAAATTACCCATATTCTGATCAAAGCTTAAGCTTAATTCATCTGCATAAGGGCTTTTTAGGGATGAAAAGTTTTGATGCTGACGTGTTGGATTATTATTAAGCTTTAAAATACCATTCGCTAATTTTAACGAAGCAAAAGAACGACCGTAATAACGATTTAAACCCAATGTAAATCCTGTATTATCCCAAAGTCGGTAACGTGCAACAAAACGCGGGGCGATATTATTATTTTTTAAATAATCATCACGTTCAATGCGAATGCCTGGTCGAAATTCAAATTTACGCCATTTAATTAAATCTTCAGCATAAATAGCGATATTTTGATAGCTGGTTTTAACACGACCTTTTGATGTTGTACTTTCTATAGGATCTGAACTATCCATAGTCCCATCACTTTGTAAAGTAGATAATATTATTTTTGAATGAACATCCTGTGGGCGATAGAATTGATATTTGGTTGCCTGATAAATTCCACCAATAGAAATAGAATGCTCCGTAGAAGCTAAATAAAAAGGATCCATTACATATTCAGTAGAAAAATGTAAATTATCTTGGGTTAAACGGCTATTACCATGCCCGCCTTTTTCGAAATTATAAAGTTGCTCATAATCTTCATTTGACACCGATGTTGTTTCAACATTATTCGAGGATGATTTACGCTTATCCTTAAAACGATCGTATGCTAAGGTATTTGTCCAAACGCCAGAGTTGAATGAATGCACCCAAGCTAGTGTTGTCCCCAATGCTTGATGATAATCGCTTACGTTGTTATTTATATTTTCCTTGAAATATTTCAATTCTTTATAATTTGAATAACGTAAACCGAGTTCAATACGTTCTTTTTCTTGCGGTGTCCAATTGAAATTTAATAAAAGATTATCAGAAAGTCGTTGATGATTTTGTTTGTCTAACTGTGCTTTGTTATTGGCATTTTGATCAAAGCCAATTAAACGATTTTGTTCAATAGATGATGTTCTACGGCTATAGCCAAAAACCATTCCTAAATTATCATTTAGCCTTTTTTCAGCCAAAATATTGAATGTTTGTTTATCATATTTAGGTTGTAGCTCTGCCACTCCGACAAGATCTGGTCTTACTTGTTTAAGTATTTTTTGTACTGAGTCGCCAGCTTCCATTTTTGCCCAAGAGGAATTTGTCGTGCGATATTTAAGTTTTATGCTATCAGTGCCGCTATATTGTTTTGTTTTAGCAATAACGGCACCACCCATAAAGCCTCCTAAACTAGCAGAAATATTACTATCTTGTACTTCCACTTTAGAAAGCATAGAGGCATCAAAAAAATAAGCTTGAGTGTGACTAATTCCAGGTACAACTTGCATAGAACCATCAAAAATGTCGCTATCAGCAGTAAGTTCATTATTTATATTGACATTATCAACAAAATAAGCAGTTTGATTTGGATCGGCTCCGTTAATTGAAATATTTTCAGGCTTGATTTCTCCACGTTGAAAACCATCTTGGTCGCTATTTTCATAACGAATATGGGGATTAGAACGAAGGTAATCAGTGATATTACCATTTGATGTAGGCGTTTTACTTATCTCGTCAGAAGAGAGTGTTTTAACGGAAGAAAGTGATTTATTATTGTCGCCATACACAACAATTTCGGGCAATATATTTTTGTTGGTTGTTGGTTGTTGGTTGTTGGTTGTTGGTTGTTGGTTGTTGGTTGTTTCAATAGTTTTCCCCATAACAAATGGACTAACAAATGTTGTGCAGAATAACAACATTAATGGCTTTTTTTGATACATAGTATAGTTCCCTAAAATAAAAGATATAAATAAGAATGATTATCATTATATTTTTAAAATTTATGAATGCAAGGGGAATTTGACTTAAAAGAGGTATCAAGAAATAAAAAAACCGCACTTTTAAAAGTGCGGTTATATTCAATTCTGTTTTTATGGAAGAAATTATTCTACGCCAACCATTACAGAAGTTGCTTTGATGATTGCGTACGCTTCTTTACCAACTTCTAAGTTTAATTCTTTAACTGCGGCTAAAGATACAGTAGAAGAAAGCACGTTACCGCCACCGATATCGATGTGAACGATTGCATTTACAGAACCGTTTTCGATTGAAACAACTTTACCTTTTAATTGGTTTCTTGCACTAATTTTCATAACATTTCCTTGTTAGTTAGGGTTTAAAAGAGCCTGCATTTTATCTTACAAAAAACAAGTCGTAAATAAACCCAGCGTTTAAAACTTTCAAAAAATTGACCGCACTTTTATAGGCATTTTGCAGGTTTCGGCAAGCCTGCTAATTTTGTAGCTTGTTTTGCAGGGCCCTCAGGAAATAATCGCTGCAAATAACGGCTATTACCTTTATCTGCACCAAGCTTTTCCGCCATGGCTTTTACCAACATACGGATGGCGGGGGAGGTGTTATATTCTTGATAAAAGTCTCGCACAAAATAAATCACTTCCCAATGGGCATCTGTTAATTCAATACTTTCTAACTGCGCAATAGCACGAGCGACATTTTCGTTCCATTGTTGGCTATGGAGCAAATAACCGTCTTTGTCAGTTTCAACTTCAATTCCATTGATATTCAACATATTAATTCACTTCTTTAAAGTTAATCATTTCGTTGTTTGAAAAATCGGTTTGATCTTCGTCCTCAAATTGCATTGGCGTGATTCGTTCTTCATCAAATGCGGTATCGCCTTCAATTCCATCAATTAGTTGCCCATGTTTGATGTCTTTGAAATCAAATAATTTCGGATCACACATATGTGACAATGTAATGTTTTGCATTGCGCTAAACATAGTTTCTAAGCGTCCAGAATATTGGCGATCCCAAGTATTAAGCATTTCTTTCACCACTTGGCGTTGAAGATTTGGTTGTGAGCCACATAGATTACAAGGAATAATCGGAAATTCTTTCGCGATGGCATATTTTTCAATATCTTTTTCTTTGCAATAAGCAAGCGGACGAATCACAATTTGTTTACCATCGTCAGAAATTAATTTAGGTGGCATGGATTTCATTTTGCCGCCATAAAACATATTTAAAAATAGTGTCGCTAACATATCGTCTCGGTGGTGTCCTAAAGCGATTTTGGTTGCGCCAAGTTCTGTGGCGGTACGATATAAAATCCCACGGCGTAAGCGAGAGCAGAGCGAACAGGTGGTTTTTCCTTCTGGAATTTTTTCTTTCACAATTCCGTAAGTATTTTCTTGTACAATTTTGTAATCTACGCCAATACTTTCTAAATATTCGGGCAATACGTGTTCTGGAAACCCTGGTTGTTTTTGATCGAGGTTTACTGCCACGATATCAAATTTAATCGGTGCACTTTGCTGTAAATTCAACAAAATATCGAGAAGCGTATAACTGTCTTTGCCTCCGGATAAACATACCATGACTTTATCGCCATCTTCGATCATTCCAAAATCCGCAATGGCGTTGCCTACGTTACGGCGAAGACGTTTTTGTAATTTATTGAAATTATAGGTTTGTTTTTTTTCTTGTTGGGCTAATTGGGTTAATTCGCTCATTCTGTTATCTTTAGTTATTCATGAAAGGGGCACATTATACGTGAAAAATAGGAAAAGTGCGGTCAATTCAAAAGAAGATTTTTAAGATCCGCAAAAAATCCTGTATAATCTTTCCAATTTTTTGTTAAATTTTAACGCTTTGCAATTCAATGATTGAAACATCCCAAACTATTCCTGAACTCGTCTCTTGGGCAAAAGATCGCGAGTTTTCTTTGAATTTACCTACCGAGCGCTTGGTTTTCCTGCTGGCGATTGCAATTTATAACAACGAACGTTTAGACGGCGAAATGTTAGAAGCCGATCTTGTGGATATTTTCCGCCACACGATGAATGCTTTTGAGCAATCCACCGATGCCATTGCAACACGAGCGAATAATGCAATTAATGAATTAGTGAAACAACGTTTGTTAAACCGTTTTAGTAGCGAATTTACTGAGGGTTTGGCGATTTATCGTTTAACGCCATTAGGTGTTGGCGTGTCTGATTATTACATTCGTCAGCGTGAATTTTCCGCATTGCGTCTTTCAGTGCAACTTTCCATTGTGGCAGATGAAATTCAACGCGCTTCTGATTCTGCAGAAGAAGGCGTGGAGAATAATGAAAGCGAACATTATTGGCGTCGTAATGTGTTTGCGCCATTAAAATATTCCGTTGCAGAGATTTTTGATAGTATCGATCTTTCACAGCGCATTATGGATGAAAACCAGCAAAGTATTAAAGATGAAATTGCAGAGCTTCTCACTAAAGATTGGCAAGCTGCAATTTCAAGCTGTGAACGTTTATTAGATGAAACATCAGGGAATTTGCGCGAATTGCAAGATACGCTAAATGCCGCGGGGGATAAACTTCAAGCGCAATTATTGCGTATTCAAGATTGTGTGATTGGACGAGACGATTTGTATTTTATCGATCAATTAATTACCGATTTACAATCTAAACTTGACCGAATTATTAGCTGGGGACAACAAGCCATAGACTTATGGATTGGTTATGACCGCCATGTGCATAAATTTATCCGTACCGCCATTGATATGGATAAAAATCGCGTGTTTTCACAACGTTTACGTAATTCTATTCATCATTATTTTGATCATCCTTGGTTCTTATGGACCGCGCAAGCTGAGCGTTTAGTCGATCTACGCGATGAAGAAATGGTGTTGCGTGAAGATGATGCATTGGGTGAATTGCCGGAAGAATTGCAATATGAATCCCTTTCTGATTTACATGATCAAATTGTAGAGCATATGCAAGGCTTACTGATTGCTTATCGTGAAAATAACCGTCCGATTGATTTAAGTTTAGTGTTAAAAGAACAACTGGAAAATTATCCACTTTCTCGTCATTTTGATGTGGCTCGAATCATTGTTGATCAAGCCGTGCGCCTTGGTATGGCAAATGATGATTTATCGGGTATTTATCCAGATTGGCAAGCAATTAATAAACGTGGCGCAGAAGTGCAAGCGCATGTGATTGATAAGTATTGATTTTAAGATAATTTAAAAGCTAATTTCGACGGAATTACTTCTGTTAAATATGCCCAAACCTCTTTTTAGCAAAGAGGGGCTAGGGGAGATTTGGCAATAATGATTAACGAAGAAAGTAACTGAATAAAGTTTTAATAGAGAAATAACCTATGACAGACAACCTTCAAGATGTAATTTCCCCAAAACTCGCTGTGGCGATTGCAAATCCAATATTTCCAGCGGTGGATAGTCTATTGCGCTCGGGTCGCCATATCAGCACGGAGCACTTAGATAATCACGCATTTTTAATGGATTTCCAAAATGAATTATACGGATTTTATCGTCGCTATAATGTGGAACTAATTCGTGCTCCAGAAGGATTTTTCTATCTTCGTCCGAAAGCAACGACATTAATTGCGCGTTCTGTGCTTTCTGAGTTGGAAATGCTTGTTGGTAAAGTGCTTTGTTATCTTTATTTAAGCCCAGAACGTTTAGCTCAACAGGGCATTTTTAGTACACAAGAAGTGTATGATGAATTACTAAATCTTGCCGATGAAGGAAAATTATTAAAAGCAGTTAATCAGCGTTCAAGTGGCTCTGACCTAGATAAACAAAAATTGGCAGAAAAAGTGCGGGCAGCAATTGGTCGTTTACGTCGTCTAGGTATGATTCAAACTGTTGGCGAACAAAATAGTGGTAAATTTACGATTTCTGAATCTGTATTTCGTTTTGGTGCAGAAGTGCGTAGCGGAGATGATCCATTAGAGGCGCAAGCTCGACTCATTCGTGATGGGGAAGCGGCAACACCAGAATCCTTAGCGTTAGAAAAACAAGCGCAATTAATGGAAAACGATACGGAAAGTGCGGATGAAATTGACGAAGAATTTGACGGAGAACAAGAATAATGTCTGATGTTTTTGAATTAGAAAATGAAATCGAATTAGAGAGCGATGAAGTCATTATGGAAAATGAAAACGTCGAAGAAATCGTTGAAGCACCTATGCCTTTTAGCATGACGCCAAATAATGGTGTAGAGCGTGGTAAATTCCGTTCTTTAACCTTAATTAACTGGAATGGTTTTTTTGCCCGTACTTTCGATTTAGATGAATTAGTTACCACGCTTTCTGGTGGTAACGGTGCGGGTAAATCAACCACAATGGCTGGATTTGTGACAGCATTAATTCCAGATTTAACCCTTTTACATTTCCGTAATACTACTGAAGCAGGCTCTACAGGCGGTTCTCGCGATAAAGGTTTACATGGTAAATTACGTCCAGGTGTTTGTTACGCGGTATTAGATACCATTAATTCTCGCCATCAACGTATTCTTGTTGGTGTGCGTCTGCAACAAATTGCGGGGCGAGATAAAAAGGTTGATTTAAAAACTTTCTCAATTCAAGGTGTTGAATTATCTCAAAATCCGACCGCACTTTTCACTGAAACAGTAGGCGAACGTCAAGCACGCGTCCTTAATTTAAACGAACTCAAAGATAAAATTGAAAATATCGGTGCTCAATTCAAACAATATCATTCCATCACCGATTATCACGGCATGATGTTCGATTTAGGTATTATTCCGAAACGTTTACGTTCAGCATCAGACCGAAGCAAATTCTATAAACTTATTGAAGCGTCTTTATACGGTGGTATTTCCAGTGCAATCACACGTTCTTTACGTGATTATTTATTGCCAGAAAATTTAGGTGTGCGCAAAGCTTTCCAAGATATGGAAAGTGCATTGCGTGAGAACCGTATGACTTTAGAAGCGATTAAGGTCACGCAATCAGATCGCGATTTATTCAAACATTTAATTACTGAAACCACCAACTATGTTGCTTCGGATTATATGCGTAATGCGAATGAACGCCGTGGCAATATTGAGGCTGCATTAGAATCTCGTCGCGAGTGGTATAAAGCAAAAGCAGAGCAGAATTTATCTCAACATCGTTTAGTTGATTTAAGTCGAGAAGCGGCTGAATTGGCAGAAAATGAACGTATTTTAGAAGTTGATCACCAAAGTGCGGTTGATCATCTTAATTTAGTGTTAAATGCTTTACGTCACCAAGAAAAAATCACGCGTTATCAAGAAGATATTGCAGAACTCACCGAGCGTTTAGAAGAACAAAAAATGGTGGTTGAAGATGCGAATGATGCATTAGAAGAAAGCCAAGCCCAATTTGAGCAAACCGAAATAGAAATTGATGCGGTGCGTGCCCAATTAGCAGACTATCAACAAGCATTAGATGCCCAGCAAACTCGCGCACTTCAATATCAACAAGCCATTGCTGCTCTTGAAAAAGCGAAAACATTATGTGGTTTAGCGGATTTAAGTGTTAAAAATGTAGAAGATTATCATGCAGAATTTGAAGCTCATGCAGAAAGTTTGACGGAAACCGTACTTGAGCTTGAGCACAAAATGTCTATTTCTGAAGCAGCGAAATCTCAGTTCGATAAAGCGTACCAATTAGTATGTAAAATTGCGGGTGAAATGCCTCGTTCTGCGGCGTGGGAAAGTGCGAAAGAATTATTACGTGAATATCCAAGCCAAAAATTGCAGGCACAACAAACGCCACAACTTCGCACAAAATTAAATGAACTTGAGCAACGTTATGCACAACAACAAAGTGCGGTCAAATTACTTAATGATTTTAATCAACGTGCTAATTTAAGTTTACAAACAGCAGAAGAATTAGAGGATTATCACGCAGAGCAAGAAGCGTTAATTGAAGATATTTCTGCTGAACTTTCAGAACAAGTGGAAAACCGTTCTACGCTTCGTCAAAAACGTGAAAATTTAACCACACTTTATGATGAAAATGCGCGTAAAGCACCGGCATGGCTGACAGCTCAAGCTGCATTAGAACGTTTAGAGCAGCAAAGTGGCGAGACGTTTGAACATAGTCAAGATGTGATGAACTTTATGCAATCACAACTTGTGAAAGAACGTGAACTCACGATGCAGCGTGATCAACTTGAACAAAAACGTTTGCAATTAGATGAACAAATTTCTCGTTTAAGTCAGCCAGATGGTTCAGAAGATCCTCGTTTAAATATGCTGGCAGAACGTTTTGGTGGTGTGCTGCTTTCAGAGCTTTACGATGATGTAACAATTGAAGATGCGCCTTATTTCTCCGCACTTTACGGGCCTGCGCGTCATGCTATTGTTGTGCGTGATCTCAATGCTGTGCGTGAACAACTTGCGCAATTAGAAGATTGCCCTGATGATTTGTATTTAATTGAAGGCGATCCTACCGCATTTGACGATAGCGTATTATCCGCACAAGAACTTGAGCTAGGTGTTGTCGTGCAAGTTTCAGATCGTGAATTACGCTATTCAAGATTCCCTGAAATTCCGCTATTTGGGCGTGCAGCACGTGAAAAACGTTTAGAAGAATTACAAATTGAACGTGATGAAGTGGCAGAACAACATGCCCAAATTGCGTTTGATGTACAAAAATGCCAACGTTTACACGAACATTTCAGCCAATTTGTTGGGTTGCATTTGGCTCTGGCGTTCCAGCCAAATCCAGAAGAGCTAATGTCTGAAATTAATCGCGAACGCAATGAAATTGATCGTGAATTAAACCAATTTAATAGCGGCGAACAACAATTACGTATTCAATTAGATAATGCAAAAGAAAAACTGCAATTACTTAATAAATTGATTCCACAACTCAATGTATTAGCTGATGAGGATTTAATTGATCGTATTGAAGAATGTCGCGAGCAATTAGATATTGCAGAGCAAGATGAATATTTTATTCGTCAATATGGCGTAACGTTGTCACAATTAGAGCCGGTTGCAAATAGTTTACAAAGTGATCCTGAAAATTACGAAGGATTAAAAAATGAATTAACTCAATCGATTGAGCGTCAAAAACAAGTTCAACAACGTGTATTTGCGTTAGCTGATGTTGTACAACGTAAACAGCATTTTGGTTATGAAGATGCAGGGCAGGCTGAAACTTCTGAACTCAACGAAAAACTTCGCCAACGTTTAGAACAAATGCAGGCACAGCGAGATACGCAACGTGAGCAAGTTCGTCAAAAACAAAGTCAATTTGCAGAATATAATCGCGTATTGATTCAGTTACAAAGCTCTTACGATAGTAAATATCAGCTCTTAAATGAGTTGATTGGTGAAATTAGCGATCTTGGCGTGAGAGCTGATGATGGTGCTGAAGAACGTGCCCGTATCCGTCGTGATGAATTACATCAACAACTTTCAACAAGCCGTCAGCGTCGTTCTTATGTAGAAAAACAACTCACATTAATTGAAAGCGAAGCGGACAACTTAAATCGTCTTATTCGTAAAACCGAACGTGATTATAAAACTCAACGTGAATTAGTTGTAGCAGCGAAAGTGAGTTGGTGTGTAGTTTTACGTCTATCACGTAATTCTGATATGGAAAAACGCCTCAATCGCCGAGAGCTTGCCTATTTATCTGCAGATGAATTACGTTCAATGTCAGATAAAGCATTAGGTGCGTTGCGTACAGCAGTGGCAGATAATGAATATCTACGTGATAGTCTAAGAATGTCTGAAGATAGTCGCAAACCTGAAAATAAAGTGCGGTTCTTTATTGCGGTGTATCAGCACCTACGTGAACGTATTCGCCAAGACATTATTAAGACGGATGATCCAATTGATGCCATTGAACAAATGGAAATTGAGCTTTCTCGCTTAACGGCTGAATTAACTGGTCGTGAGAAAAAATTGGCAATCAGTTCTGAAAGTGTAGCAAATATTATGCGTAAAACGATTCAGCGTGAACAAAATCGTATTCGTATGCTCAATCAAGGTTTGCAAAACATCTCGTTTGGTCAAGTGAAATCTGTGCGTTTGGTAGTGAATATTCGTGATACCCATGCCATGTTGTTGGATGCACTTTCTGGTCAGCAAGATGAATATCAAGACTTATTTAACGACAACCGCATTACTTTCTCTGAAGCTATGGCGAAGCTCTATCAACGCATTAATCCACATATTGATATGGGACAACGCACAGCACAAACAATCGGCGAAGAATTGTTAGATTACCGTAATTATCTTGAACTTGAAGTGGAAGTATTCCGTGGCGCAGATGGTTGGTTACGTGCCGAAAGTGGCGCACTTTCTACTGGTGAAGCTATCGGTACAGGTATGTCAATTCTCTTAATGGTTGTTCAAAGTTGGGAAGAAGAAAGCCGTCGAATTCGTGGTAAAGATATTGTGCCTTGTCGCTTGTTGTTCTTAGATGAAGCAGCGCGTTTAGACGGTAAATCTATTTCTACCTTATTTGAGCTTTGTGAACGTTTAGATATGCAGTTACTTATTGCTGCGCCAGAAAACATTAGCCCAGAAAAAGGTACAACCTATAAACTCGTGCGTAAAATCGCAGGCAACCAAGAGCACGTACACGTTGTTGGTTTACGCGGATTCGGTGCGACAGAATAAAAAATAGAAGGGAAGTGCGGTTAAAATTTTAAGATTTTTGACCGCACTTTAATTATATAAGGAATTTAAATGCACAATCTTATTCTTGCCATTCTTTGTAGCGTAGCGGTTTCAGTTTTACTAAAAATTGCCCGTAAAAAAAATATTATTATTGAACAAGCTATCGCATTCAACTACATCACAGCCATTACTTTTAGTTATTTCTTACTCAAACCTGATTTTAAAGGCTTAGAATTTACTGATTACATTGTACAAAGCGAAAACTCACCCATTTTTTTAGCACTAGGTTTATTGCTACCTAGCGTGTTTATTATTATGTCAAAAGCGGTGGAGTTTGCTGGAATTGTACGTTCTGATGCTGCACAACGTCTTTCGTTGTTTCTTCCTATTTTATCGGCATTTTTAATTTTTCATGAAACACTAAGCCAATCTAAAATCATTGGCGTTGTATTAGCCTTTATAGGTTTATTTTGTTTATTAACTAAGCCAAATCAAGGGCAAAGTGCGGTAAATTTTAAAGGTGTTTTAGGATTAATCGGCGTGTGGTTTGGGTATGGCATTATTGATATTTTATTCAAACAAGTGGCGAAAAGCGGCGGTGCATTTCCTGCAACATTGTTTATTTCTTTTTCGCTTGCAGCTTGCGTTATGTTTATCTATTTATTCCTAAAACGTGCCCAATGGACATCATCAAGTGTAATTGGTGGCATCGTTTTAGGTGTATTGAATTTCTTTAATATTTTATTCTACATAAAAGCACATCAAAGTTTTGCTGGAAATCCAACGCTTGTTTTTGCGGGAATGAACATTGGAGTGATTTGTTTAGGTACGATAATTGGCGCATTAGTTTTTAAAGAAAAAATCAGTAAGCTAAATTGGATAGGTATTATTTTTAGTTTATCAGCTATTTTCTGCCTATATTATTTAGATAAACTTATTGCGTAAAAGAGAGTAGTCATGGCAAAAGATTTCAGCTTTTTTATTTACGATTATGAAAGTTTTGGTGTAAATCCAGCAACAGATCGCCCTGCGCAATTTGCGGGTATTCGTACAGACGCTGATTTTAATATTATTGGCGAACCAATAATGTTTTATTGTAAACAAACCAATGATTATTTACCGGCTCCTGAAGCGGTAATGGTGACAGGAATTACACCACAAGAATGTAATGAAAAGGGGCTTTCTGAGCCTGAATTCGCCGCAAATATCTTAGCAGAATTTTCCCAACCCAATACTTGTGTCATGGGCTATAACAATATTCGCTACGATGATGAAATGACGCGTTATACGTTTTATCGTAATTTCATTGATCCTTATGAATACAGCTGGAAAAACGGGAATTCACGCTGGGATTTGTTAGATTTAGTGCGAGCCTGTTATGCCTTGCGTCCAGAAGGAATTAATTGGGCTTATGACGATGATGGAATGCCAAGTTTCCGTTTAGAAAAACTCACTAAAGCAAATGGTATTGAGCATGAAAATGCTCACGATGCCATGGCGGATGTATATGCAACTATTGCTATGGCGAAACTAATTAAAGAAAAACAGCCTAAATTATTCCAATATTTCTTTGAAAACCGAGGTAAAAAAGAAATCGAAAAATTGGTTGATACAGGTGCAATGACACCTTTAGTGCATGTTTCTGGGATGTTAGGGAATTATCGTGGAAATTGCACTTGGGTTGCACCTTTAGCTTGGCATCCGACAAATCAAAACGCATTAATTGTGTGTGATTTAACTGGCGATATCAATAATTTATTAGCCAAAAGTGCGGATGAATTACGAGCAGATTTATATACCAAAAAATTGGAATTAGAAGAAAGGGGAGTTTCATCTGTTCCATTAAAGCTTGTGCATATCAATAAATGTCCTATTTTAGCGCCCGCCAAAACCTTGTTACCAGAAACAGCAAATCGCTTGGGTATTGATCGACAATTATGTTTGGATAATCTTGCAAAATTACGAGCATCTTTTGATATTCGTGAAAAAGTGGCTGATATTTTTAATGAAGAACGTCAATTTGAATCGAATGATAATGTAGAAACTGAGCTATACAATGGCTTTTTCAGCAATGCTGATAAAAATAATATGTCTATTTTACGTAGTTTACCTGCAGAAAAATTAGCTGAACACGGTTTAGCTTTTGAAGATAAACGTATCCCTGAATTATTGTTCCATTATCGTGCTCGTCATTTTTATAAAACCCTCACACGCGCTGAACAAATTAAATGGCAAAAATACCGACAGAATAAACTTGAAAAAAGTGCGGTAGATTTTGAATCAAGTTTACAACGTTTAGCAGAGAAACATTCAGATAATCCTGAAAAACTATCTTTATTACAACAAGTATATGAATACGGTATAAAATTACTAGGTTAGTCGATACGTTGTCACATTTTGTCAAAAAGCACGTTTCAAGAAAAACGTGCTTTTTTGTTGTTTTTTTCTGGGAAGAATTATCCCCAAAATTATTCAGATTTTACGTAGCGTAATCGCATAGATTTAGCTTATGTCACTTTACATTTCCTTTACATTTCAATTTATTCGTTCAATAACTCTATAAAATGACGCGTTACAACGTGTTATTTATCCTTATATTGTCTTGTTTTAGTAGTATCTGTGACTTGTGTATAACTCTGTGATTTATTTAATCCGTAGTTTCCGCTAACCCGATAACTAATTTCGTATAATGTATATTATGTTAAATTAACTGGGTATAAAGTAACTTTTGTGAGGCGATCAAAAAGGATACTCTGCTTCTTCTCTAGTTAAAGTTATAAGATTTAATTTTGGAGTTGGATTGCGCTACGTAAAATCTAAATGAATTTATGGATGGGATATTATTAATAATTTAAAATCTTTTTTATTGTGACAACGTCATATTTGATTTGTATAGAATTATGTAAATGATAATAATTGTTTTTTTATTTTTCTTTTTAAAATTAATGAGTTATATAAATTTTTTTTGATAAAAAACTTGCAATTATCATTTGTGAATTTAAAATGATTGCCGCAAATTACGCTTTATTGCATTTTATCAATCAAAACGGAAAGGAATTAGTTATGCTTAATCAAATAATCATAAACAAGCTGAACGACCAAATTAACTTAGAGTTCTACTCTTCTAATGTTTATTTACAAATGAGTGCATGGTGTTCAAAACACGGTTATGAGGGGGCTGCTGCCTTCTTACTTCGTCATGCTGATGAAGAATTAGAACATATGCAAAAATTGTTTAATTATGTAAGTGAAACTAGTGGTATGCCTATTTTAGGAAAAATTGATGCACCTAAACATGATTATTCTTCATTAAGAGAAGTTTTTGAAATAACTTTAGAACATGAAAAATTAGTCACTTCAAAAATCAATGAATTAGTTGAAGTTACTTTTGAAAGCAAAGACTACTCTGCTTTTAACTTTTTGCAGTGGTATGTAGCAGAACAGCATGAAGAAGAAAAATTATTTAGTGGCATTATTGATAGATTTAATCTTGTTGGCGAAGATGGCAAAGGATTATTCTTTATTGATCGTGAACTAGCAACTTTGGAATAGATAGGAGAAAATAATATGTTATCAGAAAATGTAGTAAAACTATTAAACGATCAAATGAATTTAGAGTTTTATTCTTCTAATTTATATTTACAAATGAGTGCTTGGTGCGAGCAAAAAGGTTTTGAAGGGGCAGCAAAATTTTTATCAGCTCATGCTGCTGAAGAAATGCAACACATGCGTAAATTATTTACTTATTTAAATGAGACAGGCTCAGTTGCTCTAATTTCTGCAATTGAAGCACCATCACACGAATATAAATCATTAAAAGAAGTGATTGAAATTACCTATGAACATGAGAAATTGATTACAAGTAAAATCAATGAATTAGTAGGTAAAACTTTTGAAGAAAAAGACTACTCTGCATTTAATTTCCTACAATGGTATGTAGCAGAACAGCATGAAGAAGAAAAATTATTCAGTGGCATCTTGGATAAATTGAATCTTCTTGGCGAAGATGGTAAAGGTTTATTCTTAGTTGATAAAGATTTAGGTAATCTTGCTAACGAAGCTTAGTCTAAGAGTATAAAATATTTATGAGCCTAGTATTACACTAGGCTTATTTTTTTATTTGAGATATGGATTTTATAAAGAAAAACCCCGCATAAAATTATGCGAGGTTAAAATAAATATGGTGCCTAGGGTCGGACTCGAACCGACACGTTTATTCAACGGCGGATTTTGAATCCGCTGCGTCTACCAATTTCGCCACCCAGGCTTAATGGTTTTGAATTATACGTATATATAAATGTGTGACAAGTAAAATTTATTAGAAACAATTCATTTGTTTTAAAAATGAGCAAGGATTTTCTGTTTTCTAAAAATATCGCCAAATAAATGCAATAACTAAAATACATAACATGATTAAAATCTGAATCAGCCGTTTTTTTGTTAATTTTTCTGCTGCCATAATGCTTTACTCTTCTTAAAATGACTATTTAGTGGTATAATTATTGAGTTAGATCAATTTTACACTAATTTTTCGAAATATTTGAGGCTTACATGAAAAATTTCGTTGCAGAAACCAAGGCAGGACGCCGGGTTCAATCGGGAGGTTGTGCTATTCATTGCCAGGATTGCAGTATTAGTCAACTTTGTATTCCTTTTACGCTGAACGAACATGAATTAGATCAGCTTGATAATATTATCGAACGAAAGAAACCCATCCAAAAATCACAAGTTCTTTTTAAAGCAGGTGATTCCCTCAATTCAATTTATGCAATCCGCTCTGGTACGATTAAAAGCTACACTATTAGTGAATCTGGCGAAGAACAAATCACTTCATTCCATTTACCTGGTGATTTAGTTGGATTTGATGCAATTACTCAAATGCAACACCCTAGTTTTGCACAAGCTTTAGAGACTGCAATGGTATGCGAAATTCCTTATGATATTTTGGATGATTTAGCAGGTAAAATGCCAAAATTGCGCCAACAAATTTTGCGCTTAATGAGTAATGAAATTAAAAGTGATCAAGAAATGATTTTGTTACTGTCCAAAATGAATGCAGAAGAACGTTTGGCTGCTTTTATTCATAATCTTTCTAAACGATACTCTGCCCGTGGTTTTTCAGCTAAAGAATTCCGCTTAACGATGACGCGTGGTGATATTGGTAACTATCTAGGTTTAACCGTTGAAACTATCAGTCGATTATTGGGACGCTTTCAAAAACTAGGCGTTCTTACAGTACAAGGAAAATATATTACAATTAATGATCTCAATGCTTTAATTAAATTAACTGGCACGAATAAAACCAAAATAACATTAGTTGAATAATTTTTAAGGCGTGAATTTCACGCCTTTTTTGTATTCATTAAAAATAAATTTTGCACTAGATCACCTTTTTGAAAATCGAACCTTGCCATTCAAAAGATTCTTTCTTATTCTATGGTGAATTTTGGAGGTTGTTATGAAATTTAAAAATATCCTGGTTGTTCTCAATCCTGAAAATGAAAAACAATATGCCCTTGCGCGTGCCGTGCGTTTGGTGAAAGAACAAAAAAATGAAACTAAGGTAAAAATCACCGCACTTTTATCTGTATATGACTTATCTTATGAAATGTCGGCTTTACTTTCTTCTGAAGAACGTTCAGAAATGCATCAACAAGTAATCAAAAAACACCGACATGCGGTTCAATATTACTTAGATAAATATGCAGATCCTGAAATTGAATTGCAATCTCACATTGTTTGGAATAGTAATGAAGCTGAGGCGATTAAAGAAGAAGTCGAAGGCAACAATTATGATCTTGTGGTGAAATATACTAAAGATGAAGAAAGTTTTACCTCACTTATTTTCACACCAGTGGATTGGCAGCTTCTTCGTAAATGCCCTGTTCCTGTTTTGATGGTTCGCGATGGCGATTGGAAACATCAACGCCGTATTCTTGTGGCAGTAAATGTTTCTGGTGAGCAAGACTATCAAGATGAATTTAATCAAGAATTAGTGGAAACAGGTATGTCACTCGCTGAAAATTTAAATCGTGGCAATGTTCACTTAGTTGCCGCTTACCCTTCTGCTCCAATCAACATGGCTATTGATTTACCAGAATTTAATACTTCAGGCTATGAAAATGGTATTCGTGGCCAACATCTTATTAATATGAAAGCATTGCGTCAAAAATTTGGTATTAGTGAAGACCATACTCATGTGCGTGAAGGTTTCCCTGAAGAAGTGATTCCTGAAGTCGCAAAAGAAATTGAAGCTGAGTTAGTGATTTTAGGCACAGTTGGCCGTACAGGTTTATCAGCTGCATTATTAGGCAATACTGCGGAACATGTGATTAGTAAATTAAGTTGTAATTTATTAGGCATTAAGCCATCTAAAAAAGACGATTAATAACAGTCATCTACATTTAGACATTCCCTAAGTACTAAGTATTTAGGGAATTTTTTTATATGCTTTATATAGATGTTTTGTGATCTAGATCACAAATCTTAAATTTTTTCTAAATCACCATTTAAATGATAGTTATTTTCATTTAATATTCGAGCTCATTTTATAAATGCTCACCTCTATTCTCTATTTTTTATTAAGGAAAGGTATGAAAAAAACATTAATTGCAAGTTTATTGGTTTTAGCTGGTGCAGCGCAAGCTCATGAAGTTTGGGTTCAAGCGCCTGCAAAATTGGCATCTGGTTCTGTATTAAAAGCAGAATTAGCTTATGGGGACTACCCTTACGTAGAAAAAATTCCTGAAGCACGTTTAAAAATTTTTGCTCCAATGGAAATTATTCATCAAGATGGTGAAAAACAAACCTTAGTTCAAAAAGGTGAAAACTATCAATATCAATCAGAGAAAGCATTGTCTGATGGCTCTTATTGGATAACAGCGACCTATAAACCAACTTTTTGGTCACAAAATGCTGAAGGTTGGAAAATGGATAATTTAAAAGGATTAGAAAATCCAACTTATTGCGAACAAACTCAAATGTTTGGTAAAAGTTTTATTACTGTAGGGAAAAAGCCATTAAATGCAGAAATGGCAATGACAAGAGTAGGTTTACCGCTTGAAATTGTTCCTTTGCGTGATCCTAGCAAAGTGAAATCAGGCGAACCCTTCCCTGTTCAAATTTTCTACCAAGATCAGCCATTAGCGGGCGAAACTGTAATTGCAACCGCTGATACTATTGTCGTGAAAGATCTTGAAGCAAGTACAAGCCATCGTGAACCACAAGGTTTTTCAGGTAAAACAGATAGTCAAGGACGTGTGAATATCATCCCATTAATTGATGGTATTTGGAAAATTAAAGTTATTCATAAAACACCATTTGCAGATCAACAAATTTGTCAGCAATCTGCAAGCTATAGCACATTAATTTTACCGGTTGGTAAAGGATTAGCTAAATTACCACCAAAACCAGAACACCATCATCATTAATCTTGAAAGTGCGGTGGAATTTCACCGCACTTTTACATCCTAATTCAATAAAAAATACAAAAATAGTCTATCTAAATTCTAAGTTATTCATTTGCATATCCAGATTTTGGCAGAGCTTTTCCATCTAAATATGCCAAATTATCTTTAAGTCTTAACCTCCCTTCGGTAAACCATTTAATCACAAGCGGATAAATTTGGTATTCTTGCTCACGGGTTCTAGCTTCCACTTCTTCGATGCTATCTTCAGGGAAGATTGGCAATTTTGCTTGTAAGACAATCGCACCACCATCTACTTCTTCATTGACAAAATGAACGGTTGTGCCGTGTTCATTGTCGCCTGCTTCAATCGCACGTTGGTAGGTGTTTAAGCCTGCGTATTTAGGAAGAAGAGAAGGATGGATATTTAACATTTTCCCTGCAAAACGTTGAGTAAATTTTGGGGTAAGAATTTTCATATAACCAGCAAGGACGATCAAATCTACGGCTAGGCTTTGCAAATAATCGCCAATGGCGTCGTCCATTTCGAGGTTATTAGCAAAATTTTTGCGAAGAAAGACCGCTTGTGGAATCTGTGCTTGTTTGGCTCGAACTAAGCCGTAAGCATCAGCTTTGTTACTTACCACACAAGCAATTTTGGCGGGAATATCGCCTGAATGGCAGGCATCAATAATAGTTTGTAAATTCGTTCCTTGACCAGAAATAAGGACGGCAATTTTTTTCATTTTCTTCCTTATAGAAATCAGCCCCAAAGGGCTGAATTGAAATTTAAGATTTTATTATTGAATCTCAACTTGTGCTTCGCCTTCGCCAAGATATTCAATTTTGCCAATAACCCACGCTTTTTCGCCCGCTTGTTCAAGCAATGCAAGAGCGGTTTCAACCTCTTTTTCTGGTAATGCAATTACCATACCTACGCCACAGTTAAAGGTGCGATACATTTCATAACGGCTGATATTGCCTTTTTCTTGTAACCAATTGAAAATCGCAGGCCATTGCCAGCTTGATTCATCAATCACCGCTTTTGTGTTTTCAGGTAATACACGCGGGATATTTTCCCAGAAGCCACCACCTGTTAAGTGAGCAATGGCGTGAACTTCAGTCTGTTTGATAAGTTGTAAAATAGACTTCACATAGATTTTGGTGGGTGCTAAAAGGTGTTCACTAAGTGGTTTGCCTTCTAATAAGTCCGCTGAATTTGCACCGCTCACTTCAAGTACTTTGCGAATTAACGAATAACCGTTTGAGTGTGCACCGCTTGAACCAAGAGCAATAAGTGTGTCGCCTGTTTTCACGGCTGTGCCGTCAATAATCTCTGATTTTTCTACCACGCCCACGCAGAAACCTGCTAAGTCGTAATCGCCTTCGTGATACATTCCTGGCATTTCGGCGGTTTCGCCACCCACTAATGCACAGCCAGACATTTCACAACCATCTGCAATGCCTTTGATTACATCTGCTGCCACATCTACTTCTAATTTACCTGTTGCATAGTAATCTAAGAAGAAAAGCGGTTCTGCCCCTTGCACGATTAAATCGTTTACACACATTGCCACTAAATCCTGACCAATGGTATCGTGTTTTTTCAAGTCAATCGCAAGGCGTAATTTTGTACCCACGCCGTCTGTACCAGAAACTAAAATTGGCTCTTTATATTTGGTTGGTAAAGCACATAATGCTCCGAAACCACCCAATCCGCCCATGACTTCAGGGCGGCGAGTGCGTTTTACATCGCCTTTGATACGTTCGACTAATTCATTCCCAGCGTGAATATCGACGCCAGCATCTTTGTAGCTCAGTTGTGTGTTGCTCACGATTAACCTCAATCAGTTGAAATAAAAATTGGGCAGATTATATCATTAAGCAAACGTTTGCGGTATTGTTAAATTAATTCATTTAATGGCATTTTTAAAATTAAAAGGAAATTGCTTGCAATCAAAATTTATTTGTACTACTTTAATAGTACAAATAAGCTCAAGATCTAGGAGAAAAAATGAAAACTACTACTGCATTAGTTACAGGTGCAACCGCAGGCTTTGGCTTGGCAATCTGTAAGAAATTGATAGAAGCAGGCTATAAAGTGATTGGCACGGGCAGACGTGCAGATCGATTAGCAGAAATCCATTCACAATTAGGTAACAATTTTCTACCGCTTGCCTTTGATATTCGCGATGAACAAGCCACAATTAACGCTCTAAATACCCTTCCTGAAGGTTGGCAAGCGGTCGATTTATTAGTGAATAATGCAGGTTTAGCCTTGGGATTAGAGCCAGCACATAAAGCGGATTTACAAGATTGGCATCAGATGATCGATACCAACATCAAAGGATTGGTTACTATCACTCGTCTTGTGTTGCCGAATATGGTGGCTCGTAATCACGGGCAGATTATCAATTTGAGTTCAATTGCCGGTACTTATCCTTATGCAGGCAGTAATGTATATGGTGGAACTAAAGCTTTTGTCACACAATTTAGCTTAAATTTACGAGCCGATCTGGCAGGCACAAAAATTCGAGTAAGCAATGTTGAACCGGGTTTATGTGGCGGTACGGAGTTCTCTAATGTGCGTTTTCACGGCGATGATGAAAGAGCTGCAAAGGTGTATGAAAACGTACAATCAGTTCAGCCTGAAGATATTGCGAACATTGTATTATGGCTTCATCAACAACCTGAACACGTGAACATTAATCGTATTGAAGTAATGCCAACCGCTCAATCTTTTGCAGGAATGAGCGTTTCAAAAGAAAAATAAAATAATAGGAAAAAATATGTCAGACACACTTCTTAACCCTTATTTTGGCGAATTTGGCGGAATGTATGTGCCAGAAATTTTAGTGCCTGTTTTAAAGCAATTAGAACAAGCCTTTGTGGAAGCTCAAAATGATCCTACATTCCAAGCAGAATTTGCTGATTTACTCAAAAATTATGCGGGCAGACCGACCGCACTTACTCTTTGTCGTAACTTAACCAAAGGTACAAAAACTAAACTTTATCTTAAACGTGAAGATTTATTACACGGTGGTGCACACAAAACCAACCAGGTGTTAGGGCAAATTTTATTGGCTAAACGTATGGGCAAAACGCGTATTATTGCCGAAACAGGTGCGGGTCAGCATGGTGTTGCGACCGCCCTTGCTTGTGCTATGTTAGATATGCCGTGCCGTGTTTATATGGGGGCAAAAGATGTTGAGCGTCAATCACCGAATGTATTTCGTATGCGTTTAATGGGTACGGAAGTGATTCCTGTACAAAAAGGCTCTTGCTCTTTAAAAGACGCTTGTTGTGAAGCTATGCGTGATTGGTCAGCAAACTATGAAACCACCCATTATTTACTTGGAACCGCTGCAGGTCCTCACCCCTTCCCGACGATTGTGAGAGAATTTCAAAAAATGATTGGAATTGAGACGAAACGTCAAATTCTCGAACGAGAAGGTCGTTTACCTGATGCAGTGATTGCTGCGGTTGGCGGTGGTTCTAACGCAATTGGCATGTTTACTGATTTTATTGATGAACCAAATGTTCGTTTAATTGGTGTTGAACCTGCGGGGAAAGGCATAGAAAGCGGTGAACATGGCGCACCATTAGGTCATGCAAAAGTTGGCATTTATTTCGGGATGAAATCCCCTTTAATGCAAACAGAAGATGGTCAAGTAGAGGAATCCTACTCTGTTTCAGCTGGGCTAGACTTCCCTTCTGTTGGGCCTCAACATGCTTATTTACAAAGTATTGGACGAACAGAATATCCAAGTATTACCGATGATGAAGCATTGAATGCTTTCCAAGAGTTAGCTAAACATGAAGGCATTATTCCTGCATTAGAAAGCTCACACGCTCTTGCTCAAGCTTTAAAAATGATTCATCAAGAACCTAACAAAGAACAAATTTTAGTCGTGAATCTATCTGGCCGTGGTGATAAAGATATTTTCACTGTAGATAAAATTTTGACAGAAAAAGGAATGAAATAATGAGCCGTTTTGAAACTCAATTTGCTTCGCTTAAAGTAAAAAATGAAGGGGCATTTGTTCCTTTCGTCACCTTATGTGACCCTACTTTTGATCGCTCTTTTGACATCATCTGCACACTCGTGGATAACGGTGCGGACGCCTTAGAGCTGGGCTTTCCTTTTTCCGATCCGTTACTCGATGGCCCCGTGATCCAAGCGGCGAATAATCGCGCTTTAACTGCGGGACATAGCACTGAAGATAGCT
Source organism: Haemophilus haemolyticus M19501 (assembly GCF_000222025.1). Classification (GTDB taxonomy): domain Bacteria; phylum Pseudomonadota; class Gammaproteobacteria; order Enterobacterales; family Pasteurellaceae; genus Haemophilus; species Haemophilus haemolyticus_G. The sequence goes on from NZ_AFQO01000008.1 coordinate 74,252, forward strand.
TTAAGTTATTAGAAAAAGTGCGGTCAAAATATCCAGAGATTCCGATTAGCTTATTACTTTGTGCTAATTTAATTTTTGCCAAAGGTTTGGATGCTTTTTATCAACGTTGTGCAGAAGTTGGTGTTGATGCTGTGCTTGTGGCAGATATTCCGTTACTCGCAAAAGAAGATTATGTACAAGCAGCTAAAAAACACGGCATTCAACCGGTATTTATTTGCCCGCCAAATGCAGACGAAAAAACGATCCAAGGTGTAGCCGAAAATAGCGAGGGCTATACTTATTTAGTCTCACGCGCAGGCGTAACCAGTGCTGAAAATCAAGCTCACGCAGCAAATTTAGATACCCTTGTAGAACAGCTTAAGGCGCATAATGCCCCGCCAATTTTACAAGGCTTCGGCATTGCTCAACCAGAGCAAGTGAAAGAAGCATTGTCTTTAGGGACTACCGGTGCGATTTCAGGTTCGGCAACGGTGAAAATCATTGAGCGAAATTTAGATAATCATGAGCAATGTTTAGCTGAATTAGCTGAATTTGTTCAAGCAATGAAAGCTGCAACAAAATAAGCAAAAAAGAACCCGCACTTATGGCGGGTTTCTTTTATCGAGAAAATTAAAAATTTAATACTTTATCGGCTTCCATCGTCCAGTCTGCCAGCTCTGCTAACGTGCCTATTTCCACGCCCTCTGCCAACGGTAATTCAGTGATACCACGAGCATTTGTACAGGTTTTACAAAGTTTAATTGTCGCCCCTTGTGCCGTTAAAATTTCCAACATTTGTTGTAAATGATACCCTTCTGCTGGATTTTGTTTTGCTAAACCGCCAGTTACCGCATCAGACATTAAAAATATTTTTAAATTAACCGCACTTTTATGCTGCTCTTGCAACTGTAATGCTAAACGTAATGCACTAAAAAAATGTTCGTCCCCATAAGGGGATGAATGGATAATAAATAGAATATTTTGCATACTCTTCTCCTTAATTTTCTTGGTATTAATAACCTTGCTGATAAATTCCTTCCAACAATTTCACTGAAAGTAAGGCGAGATTAAAGCGTTGTTCATCTGCCACAGACCAAAATTCTACGCCATTTTCTACCGCACTTATTTGACTTAAATGAAGTTTTACTGATTCTTCGCCATTTTCTTGTTCTCCATTAAGTACAGGCGTAATTAAGGTTTCTTCTAAAGCAATAAGCTCGCTATTTTGAGGCTGATAGTCGAAATCATAGTCTGAAAGTGCGGTGACTTTTTGTGCCAATCCATAAAATACAGGTACTTGGATTGCGTGGAATGTAGCACGATCTAATTGAGGAAAAATTCGTTGTAATTGATTTGATAAATTAGGTGCTTGATATGGATAAACATCAAATGCTAAGCGCGTTTCTTCTTCATACAATGGAATACCGTTTAATAAACGGGCTGTTTGTCCCGCAAGTTTAGCCACGGTTTTTGCATCCGTATAAGAAGCTGGCAATAAAGAGGTGACAAACACTTGATTAAGATTCGTTTCTTGTAAAATCGGGGCAAGCGTTAAAGCAAGTTGGCTTACTTGTGGATCAGGCAAGCTAACAATGTTACGTTGTCTCAGTTCAAATAGTTGTGATTCATTTACCGTTGGAACAACAACGGGCACATCAGAAAGCGCACTACAAACGCCTAACATATCAATGACAATACAGCCCTGCTCTGCTGCTTGCGCAATATGGGCAACTTGCTCAAGTTTTCCTGCAAAAAAGACATAATTAAAATCAACCCACTCAACTTCATTTGGCGAAAGTTGTTCAACGCCTTTATTGCGAAAACGAATATTTTGTTCTTCTTCAAAAGGTGTTATTTCAATAATAGAAACGCTGCTAATTTCAAGCACACTTTGTTCTAAACGCTCTACAATTTTTTCACTTAATTCAAATTCTGCTGCTATCGCAATATTTAAGGTTGCGTCCATTTTTCTCTCCGCTGTAAAATAATCGGCATTATTTTACACCAAAACCAGGAACGAAATAATGACACCTGCAATTGATTTACTTAAAAAACAAAAAATTCCGTTTATCTTGCATACTTATGATCATGATCCGAATAATCAACATTTTGGTGATGAAGCGGCAGAGAAATTAGGCATTGATCCTAACCGCTCTTTTAAAACCTTACTTGTGGCGGAAAATGGCGATCAGAAAAAACTTGCTTGTTTTGTGCTTGCAACGGCCAATATGCTGAATTTAAAGAAAGCAGCAAAATCTATCGGTGTGAAAAAAGTAGAAATGGCAGATAAAGATGCAGCGCAAAAAAGTACAGGCTATCTTGTAGGTGGAATTAGCCCGCTAGGTCAAAAGAAACGCGTGAAAACCGTGATAAATTCAACCGCACTTGAGTTTGAAACGATTTATGTGTCAGGCGGAAAACGTGGGCTAAGCGTAGAAATTGCGCCACAAGATTTAGCAAAAGTATTAGGCGCAGAATTTACTGATATTGTTGATGAATAAGTGATGGACTTATAAATTTAAAGGCGGATTCATTCCGCCTTTTGACTACTTCAACTCTTCCAATAATTTACCCAATCCGCTCTGGCGTCTTACTGTCTGGCGAATTGCTGTTTTCCATATTTTTTCATCGGCAAATACAGTGAGTTCTTTTTTCGCACGAGTCACGCCCGTGAAAACTAATTCTCGCGACAGTACTGGATTTACTTCTGTTGGAAGTACCATTACAGTGTGTTCAAATTCTGAACCTTGAGATTTATGAATCGTCATCATAAAAGCGGGCTCATGTGCTGGAATTCGGCTTGTCAGCACTTCTCGATTGCCAAACCATACTTTACCATTTGCCAAGCACAGGCCAATATCGCCGTTATAAAGGCGAACATTATGATCGTTTTCAGTAATCATAATTGGCTTGCCTATATACCAATCTTGTTCATTACGGAACCAAAGCAATTTTTCCTCTCGCAACGCTAACGCGATTTCTTTATTGAGATTTTCAACACCTAAATCGCTATTACGAAGTGCGGTTAAAAATCTCACAGAATTAAACTGCGCTTGAATAGCCTCGGCATAGGAAATGCCTTGTTCATTTTTTGCATTAGGATCAATTTTTTGTTTACGTAAATCATCCAACATTTTTAAGAAAGTGCGGTAATTTTCCACCGCACTTTTCACCACTTGATTGACCGCATCGCTTTCATCATTTAGAGCATTAAAGTGCAATTCTTGTGGATAATGTTCAAATAACTCAAGGCTATCGTCTGCTTTGCCTTTTTGAATAAATTCAGCCAACTTGCCAATACCTGAATCTTTATCAAAACGGCGACTTTCTATTAGATGGCATAAACAATCACGTATTGGATTTGAACAATCAGCACCTTCTACTTTGTAGCCTGTTGTCGCTTGTAAATACGCAGCTTGTTCATCGCTATAAGGTTGATTAACAAATTGTGCCAATTCCCCCAATAGTGCCCCCGCCTCAACAGAGGCTAATTGCGCCTGATCGCCTAATAAAATTAATCGGGTTTCGGGCTTTAACGCATTGATAAGTTTTGCCATCATCGGCAAATCAATCATTGATGTTTCATCAACGACTAATACATCTAACTGCAAAGGGTTATGGCTGTTATATCGTGTGTAATCATTAAAGGCATTCACACCCAGTAAACTATGTAAAGTGCTGGCTTTTTGCGGAATCGCATTGAAAAGTGAATCGGATAAATTCATTTTTTCTTGCATAAAACCTAACGCATTTTTAATCGACTCTTCCAAACGAGAGGCAGCCTTACCAGTCGGTGCAACCAATTTGATGTGTAATTTACAATCAAATAATTCTTGTAGAACGAGCAGTAAACGCGTAACTGTGGTGGTTTTTCCTGTTCCTGGGCCGCCTGTAATAATCGAAAATGGACTTTTAATCGCCGTTGCCACCGCCACTTTTTGCCAATCTGTTTTTTCCTGTTTTTCAGGGAAATATTTATCCAATTTTTGACGAATTTCATCATAAGAAAAGGCTAAAGTGCGGTGTTTTTTTAAAGTGTTTTTTATGTATTGTGCGATACGGTATTCATCTTGCCAAGCGCGATAGAAATACAACGCGCCAAATTGAAATGCCATTGGCGCAATTTGATTGACGGGATCTTGCGTAAATGCCATATGCCCGCACAACGCACATTGCCAATCTTCCACAGCTAAATAACCAATTTTTTCACTAATTTCAGCTAAATAATCTTCTTCCGTTGTACGATAAGCCAAACCAAATAAATTATGTTCTAAATAGCGATCTAATTGGCTGCAAGTATTTCCCTGCGTATAACGCCAGCTACAAAGTGCGGCTAATAATATGGCTAAATTTTTGACTAGTTCCGCATAATCCGTATGGCATTGTTTATCAGCTATCAATTTAGCAAAATAATAATCACCTTGAGAAAGAATGCCCTGCTCTTTAAGTTTTTGTAATACAGATAACATTAAAACACCCCGTCTAATTCTGTGATTAATTCAACGCTTGGACGATCATAAAATACGCCAGATTGTGGCTCTCCGTTCATTCCACGTAAGAAAAGATAAAATACCCCGCCGAAATCTCGTGCATAATCGTAATGAGGCACAACGCTTTGTAAATAACGGTGTAATGCCAGCGTATAAATTAAATATTGCCAATCATAGTGACTGTGTAACATTTCTTTTTTCAATGCCTCTTGATTGTAATCAGCAAGGGTTGAACCTAAGAAATTAGATTTATAATCAACAAGATAATATTTCCCATTATGGCGGAAAACTAAGTCAATTGAACCTCTCACCATGCCCTGAATTTGTTCAAATTGAAGTGGCTCGCTTGACAAATGATGATGGGCTTTCAACGCGTGATTAAACGCTTCAACATCAAAATGTTCCCGAATAGCCAGATAAAATGGCATTTCTTTAATGCAATCTTTATTTGCCAAATCAGCTAATGCTATTCCTATTTCATGAGAAAGTGGCGTATGTGAAATCTGTTGTAGCCAATTTTGTAGCGGTTCTATAAAGGTTTCATCTAACTGTAAGGATTGTCTTAATTTGTCAATTTCTTCTGTATTTGCCAAGTCAGAAAAATAGTAATTTTCAAAATGACGATGCAATGCCGTCCCGACTTGTTTACCTCTTGGTAAATCTAAAATGTTTGATTTATTTTCGTTTAAAAGTGCGGTAGACATTTCAATAGCATTTTGGCTATCGTAATCTTTTGCGTCATCAAAAACAGCGTGTTTTTTACCCGCACTTTCAGTAAAATAATTTTGTCTGCGATGTGCTTGTTCAATTGAAGTAAAACTGGTTATTCGCCAATCTTGCTCAATATTGCCCGTAAATTCTGCGGCTTTAAGCTCATCATTTTTTGTATTGATTGATAAAGCCGGAAAAGCCTCTAGATTTGACTTAGTGCAGATGTCCACATTATCTTGCATTTTTTCTTTAAAGGTTTGCAACAATGTTTCGGTATTTTTAGAATCTGACAAATTTATTTCTTTGCCTATTTCGCCTTGGCTTAATACATAATGTAAGGCATTCCATTTTTTATCAAATTGACTAGGCAAAGCGAATGCCATTTGATATTTGGCACGCGTTAAAGCCACATAAAGTAAACGTAACTCTTCCGCAAACGTTTCTTCATAAAGTGCGTTTAAATTACGATTTTCCATATCCCATAAGGTTTCATCTCGTTCTTTAGAATAATAAATATTAATGTCTTTTTTACTTGGATCTTTGCTCGGCACAGCTAAAAATGGTAGCCAAACTAAATCGTATTCTAAGCCTTTAGATTTATGGATTGTCACTATTTTTACCAACTGACGTTCACTTTCTAAACGAATTTGAGCCTCTTGACGACCTTCGCCTTGAATTTGTTTTTCAAACCAACTGAGCAATGCCGCTTCACTTTCGTGTAGCGTGGCAGCTTGTTGTAAAATTTCTGCCAAATGTAGGAAATCCGTTAAATCTCGCTCGCCCGTGGCTTGACTTAATAATCGCTCTGAAATGCCTTGCTCCAATAAAATTTGATGTAGCATTGCCAATATTCCTTGGCGTTGCCAAGTTTGTTGATATTGAGCAAAGCTATCTGCCCAACGTTGCCAGTCTGCCTCATTTTGCTGAATTTGATGAATATCTGCTGTATTTAAGCCAAAAAGTGCAGTCGCAATTGCGTTCAAAATTAGACGTTCTGCCACATTCAAACAGGCTTTTAGCACCCAAGCTAATTCTTTCGCAACATTGCTATCAAATACGCTATTTTGATCAGAAAGATAAACTGACGCGATCCCCAATTTTTGCAATTCATTTTTTACTAAAGCCGCTTCATTTTTATCACGCACCAATACGGCAATATTCGCCGCTTGCACTGTTTTACAAGTATCTTCATTTTGAAAAACTGCCTGATTTTCTGCCGCACTTTTTAGCCAATGTTGAATAGAAATAGCACATATTTTTGCCATTTCAGTTTTATTCACTTTGTCACTTTCTGTCAGATAAAAACGATAAGCTGGTTCGGCTTTGCCATTTAAATAAAATCGCAGATGATCATCACGAGAATCAACAGCAGTAAAGTTAATATTTTGATAAATAAATGGCAATTGAGGAAAATCAAATAAAGCATTCACACCATCAACCAAATGCTTCTCTGACCGATAATTTTTAGTGAGTTCAAAGCGAGATTGAGCTTCGTCTGAGGCTTTTAGATAAGTAAAAATATCTGCACCACGGAAACGATAAATCGCCTGCTTCGGATCGCCAATCATAATAAAACCAGTATTTTTTTCGGGATTATCACGATAAATTTTTGAAAAAATAGCGTACTGTTGTGAATCCGTATCCTGAAATTCATCAATCATCGCAAAAGGATATTGGAAACGAATCATTTCCGCTAATTCATCTCCTTGCAAACCTTGCAAGGCTTCGCAAAGCAAACGCAATAAATCATCAAAGGATTTTTCTTGATGATTAAGTTTATAGTCTAAAAGTTTTTGTTGTAGCCCTTGGTGATAATGATAAAGAGTGAGTTTGCTTAGTAAATCTGGTGTCATTAAGGCATTAACACGCTTTTCAAGCTCTGCAAAAATCGGGGAATAAAAAGGCGTTGCGGGTTTTTTATCTTTATTTTTATCAGTTTGTTCTTCGTAATTTTTCTCAATAGATGATTGTAGGAAATAGTCTTTCAATGTGGTATTAATTTGATAATCTCTAGGATTATTTGACCATTGATTGATTTTATTAATCCAATCCCCTAAACGCTTTACTTGGTATTTTTTACGATTTAACGATTTCAACTGATCTTTTGGATAATCTTTCTCCAGTTCATTGGTAATAATCGCTGAAATTTCATCCGCACTTTCTAACCAAAATGCCTTTAATTCATTCAATGCTTTTTGATAACCACCAAGATATTGCGGTAAAAAGATTTGTATTGGTACAGATAACGCCTGTTTATTTTCAATCTCCACCTGCAAATCTTTACCTAAATCCGCTTTCAACAAAGACAACACATTTGCTGGCGATACTAATTCTGTCGCGATAAAATTCGCAGATTCAAAATCCAACGGATAAAAATGCTCTCGCCAAAATTCATTAGCAAAACGAGCTAACAAATCAGATTGATCTTTAATTAATTCTAAATTGAAGTGAATGCCAGAATGGAAAGCATATTGCATCAACATACGGCGACAAAAACCGTGAATGGTATAAATCGCCGCCAAATCCATATTTTGCTCAGCTAATTTTAAGCGATGAATTGCCTCAAAAATGTTTAAATTATCACAAAGTGTGGTAAGAAATTCATCATTTTTAAATGCGGATTTATCTTGGGTTTCTGCAAAGGCTGTGAGTTTATGAATCGCATCTGTTATACGCTCACGAATTTTTTTCTTAAGTTCTTCTGTCGCCATTTCCGTAAAGGTTACCACCAGAATTTCTTCCACATTTAACGGACGAGAAAAGTTATTTTCTCCAGCCTTTAATAAAAGTCGGAGATATAAAGAACCAATAGTATATGTTTTCCCTGTACCAGCAGATGCTTCGATTAAGCTAATTTGATTTAAAGGCAATGTGATGGGATTCAGTGGGATTGTTTCGGACATAGATTTTAACAGATGAGAACTAATGGCATTATTTTACAAAATTTGAAGTTAAAAATGCAAAAAAGACGCTTTTCAGCGTCTTAATAAATTTACTTTTTATAAAGTATTTATACAAATTTTAAGGAAAGTTAATCTATTACTTATTCTTATTTAGATAATTATATACTTCACAAGCTTCTTTTAAGCCATTATTACAGGCTTGCTTAAAAAATTTCTTTGCTTTTACTTTATCTCGCTTTATCTCAAATCTCTCTGCTTTACTAGAATCTAAATAAATTGTACCTAACTTAGCTTGAGCAGCAGGGTTACCTTGCTCAGCTAATTTTTCATACAATTTCATTGCCTCAGCATAATTTGCTGTCATACTCTCATAAATAACAGCTAAGTTTAACTGAGCATCTACGTGCCCCTGTTTAGCTGCTTTTTTATACCATTTAATACTTTCTAGTAAAACCTTACTTTTATTAGAATCTAAGAGAATCATAGGATCCTTTTGAAACATTAAGTGATACATCAAACCTAAATTAAATTGAGCTGATACGTTACCTTGTTCAGCCAAAGGTTCCCAAAGTTTCAAAGCTGTTTGGTAGTCTTCTTTTTCAAGAGCTTCAATACCTTGCTGTAATTGCTGTTCTGTTAAATCAGCCCAAGCAGTAGATTGAAAAGAAAAAATTAAAGTACCTAAAAGTACAGTGGTAAGAAATGTTTTTGTGAATTTCATATATAACCTTTAAATATATTAAAAAATAAATTATTTGGTAAAATATTTTATTGGTATCTCTGTAAAGAAATACCAATAAACTGTAAGAATAAAAATCATTATGGTCCAAAAACGAATTTTATTCAGATAATATTTTCCTGTAGTTATTAAGTTTCCTTTAATCCTTCAAATCCTACCCCTTTTAATAAAATACGAGTAACATTTTTATTAAGAGATTCAGCTCTTCCTTTAAAGCCTCGCATATCGCCAAAAGGTGTAAAGCCTGCAATAGTTGCTATTTCTTGATTCATTAATCTCGCATATTCAAAACAATCAATAATTGCGTCTCGTAAATCATCATCTTTAACTTTTTTACCGTGTACGACACGATCTCGTATGTTTTCAGCTTTTTTAAGCTGTTTACTGATATTTTCAGGCAATGGACATCCAAAAATATTATTGTAAATTTTTCCAAAATCATTTCGCTTTAAATGATGATAATTGATAATGCTTGTTGTTACTTCTGCTTCAGCCCCTAAACACTTCACTGATCCGCCATAAAGTAATCTATTTTGTCCTTGTTCAATTTTTAAGAAAAGATAGGCTATGACAATTTCATATTCATAATCATCATTAATCAACTTTGGAATATGTCCGAAATATTTTCGAATATTTTCTGGTAAAGCTTGGTATTTAGTTAATATACCCTTATAGCTTTTTACTTCTTTTTTAGTATTTTCAATCTTCATAAATAATCTCCACTATTGCAAATGTTTGCAAGCTTTTTGATAACCGTTATCACAAGCCTTACGGAACCATTTGTTAGCAGTAGAAATATTACTTTTTACCCCCATTCCTCCGGCATACATAAGACCTAAAAGATATTGGCTATCTGTATGTCCCTGTTTAGCCAAAGGCTGAAGAAGTTTAAGGGCTGTTTCATAGTCATTTTTTTCAGCGGCTTTAAGAGCTTGTTGAAATTGACTTGTGGTATCTGCCCAAGCAGTAGATTGAAAAGAAAAAATTGAAGTAGCTAACAATGCGCTAGTGAGAAGTGTTTTTGTCAGTTTCATAACATACCTATTAATTAACCTTAATTGAAATACTAAACTTTTTTGTTTAGCAAGATGTTTTGTTGTTATCTCTGTAAAGAGATAACAACACCCAGTATACTGGGTGCGAAAAGGTTAAAAATTAAACTTTAAATAACTAACAAAAATGCTTTTTTCTTATTTATATTTAATCATTTAAAAAATAGAAATAGGCTAAAAAACACACACTGGTTTTAGGAGGACAATTTAGCGAAATTATCAATTTAGAATGTATAGAAAAGATAGACTTATCTATCATAATAATGAAAAAAGGACGCTTTTCAGCGTCCTAATTCTTCTTTATCTAAACTTTAAAAAATTAAAGTGCAGATTTTGCTTTTTCAACTAATGCAGCGAACGCTACTTTGTCGAATACAGCGATATCAGCAAGAATCTTACGGTCGATTTCAACAGATGCTTTTTTCAAGCCGTTGATGAATTTGCTGTAAGATAAACCATTTTGACGCGCTGCAGCGTTGATACGTGCAATCCATAATTGACGGAATTGACGTTTACGTTGACGACGGTCACGATATGCGTATTGACCAGCTTTGATCACCGCTTGGAAAGCAACGCGATACACGCGTGAACGTGCACCATAATAACCTTTAGCAGCCTTAAGAACTTTCTTATGGCGTGCTCTTGCAATAACACCACGTTTTACACGAGCCATTATTTAATCTCCTATGTAATATTTTTCTAAAATGAACTAATCGTACGTTTTGCTTAAATAACGGCTTATGCGTATGGTAAGCAAGCTACTACTAAAACTTGGTCTGCTTTCGCAACCATTGATTTATGACGTAAATGACGTTTACGTTTAGTTGTTTTTTTAGTCAAAATATGACGTAAGTGAGATTGTTTACGCTTGAAACCACCAGAAGCAGTTTTTTTGAAGCGCTTCGCTGCGCCGCGTACTGTTTTGATTTTAGGCATTGTTAAAATAACTCCGCATTTTTCGTTTAAAACAACATAATCAGGCGAACTTAAAAAGTTACTTGGAAGCACTGATCATTTCCATCATAAGGCAAATTAAATTGCCTTTTCAAAAGCAGTTAGGCTGCGTAGTGTGCCCAACGTGCAGTTGTCTTTTCATTTAAGTCAAACTTAAACAAAAAGATTTGCTGAGAAATCTCAGCAAAATTCTTATTTTTTCTTCGGTGCTAACACCATTACAGCCTGACGGCCTTCTAATTTACCTGGTGCAGATTCAACGACAGAAATTTCAGCTAAATCATTTTTTACGCGCTCTAACACATCAAAACCAATGTCTTGGTGAGCCATTTCACGACCGCGGAAACGCACAGTAATTTTCGCTTTGTCACCGTCTTCTAAGAAACGGATTAAGCTACGTAATTTAACTTGATAGTCACCTTCGTCTGTGCCTGGACGGAATTTAATTTCCTTAACTTGCACAACTTTTTGTTTTTTCTTTTGTTCTTTAGCGGTTTTACTTTTCTCGTAAAGGAATTTACCGTAGTTCATAATGCGGCAAACCGGAGGCTCTGCATTTGGGCTAATTTCAACAAGATCAAACTCTGCTTGTTCTGCCATTTCTAGGGCTTGTTGAATAGAAACAATCCCTGCTTGTTCACCATCTTGGTCAATTAAACGAACTTCTTTTACACGAATCTCTTCATTGATACGGTTTGGGCGATTTACTGCCGGCGCTTTTTTTACGGTTTTAATAATCGTATTCCTTCTATTGGTTAATAGTAAAAATCTTTTCGCTAAAAATAAAAGATTTCAAATTTATTGCCCGCAAGGAACGAGCAAAATCCCGCGAATTCTATAGTATTCACACCACTTATGCAACAAAATTTAGCCTTTAAGCGAAATTTCTACGCTTAAACTTTCGCCAAATTCAAGCAAGTGATGAATGCGAGCAGTTTCTAAGCACAACATCGTTTGATAGCCAGTTTCACTCATTCCACTCATCTTTTTATGCCAAGGATTCCAAAGAACAAATTGGCTTGCATTATGATGATGCAGTGCAATCGTACGATTGAAAATTTTATCTACGATCTGATTCTGCATTTTTTCTGCGGAATAAATACAATCAACATTTTCAGAAATGTGACGCGGTGACGGAACATTTTCTTGTTGTTGGTTTAAGCTATTAAAACAAGTTTCAGGTAAACCTTGTACTTCCACTTGATTAATATCCCCAATATTAAAATAGGTATGTAATGCTGCTTGGGCTGGTTCTTCGCCATAATGGGTAAAAGTTAAATGACATTTATCTGTAAATACCATTGAGACTTTAGCTTCGATAATATTTAAATCAGAAAACAACTCAAATTCTAACCGCACTTTATGGGCTGAAATATCATAATGGCTTAACTGCCATAAACGAATACGAGCTGTGCCGTGCGCAGGTTGTTTTACGCCACCAAACCAAGGATAACAAATCGGTATGCCACCACGAATAGCATTGCCATTTTCGAAGGGTTCTACTTCACTTAACCATAATACATCTTGCTTCGCATTTTGCGGTTTCCAACTAATAAGCTGTGCCCCTTGTAAGGAAATTTTTGCTGTTCCAACAGCATGTTTTAAGTGAAGAACTGGGAGGTTGTTATGTTGAACAAGATTAAGCTCTGGTGTCAGTGTTTTTAGTAATGTTGTTTTCATGTGTATTCCTGTGGTTTTAAAAGATAAATAAGGCGTAGAGATAACAAAGGGCGTATCAGATACGCCCTTAATCTACGACTTTGGTTAAATTTCGTCAATAATTCGATAAACCCAATTTTCCAGTGGGTCATTCAGACGTTTCATCTCTGCGCGCATTTCTTCCAACATCTCTTTTTTGATGCTGTTATATTGTGAATCATAGAATAAATTATGCATTTCTTCCGGATCGTTACGGATGTTGTAAAGTTCGCAAACATCAGTCGCATTAAATACGAGTTTGTAATCTTTACGACGCCACATACGTTGTTCAAAATACACAAAATGCCCCGCAAGCTGACCAAGCACACCTTTTCTTTGGTTATCTTGGTGTTGACGCATAATCGGGAGAATACTCTGCCCTTCAAAACTTTCAGGAACTTTTTGATTAGCTAAATCAAAAACTGTCGAGGTTAAGTCGTGAAGATAGACAAAGTTATCATCTTCTTGATTGACTCGGTCTGAATTTGGGTCTTTGATAATCATCGGAATGTTGTAGGTGGCATCAAACATAAATTCACCTTTTTCAATCATTCGATGCGCGCCCATTGCATCGCCATGATCTGCGGTTGCCACTAAGAAAGTGCGGTCATAAAGACCGTTTTTTTCTAAGTAGTTAAATAATTCACCGATTGCATCGTCAATTAAGGTGATATAACCCCAGAATTTTGTGATGACCTCTTTCCAATGATCTTCGCTCGCCTCCCACATTCCCCACATTTTTGAAATTGTGCGAAAATGCCCTGGTTTACCCTCTAACGGTTTAAAGAAACTTTTATCAAGTACCACATCTTCTTTTCGATACATGGAATAATAAGGTTCTGGCACGATACAAGGAGTGTGAGGCCCCCAGAAGTTTATCCATGCAAAGAACGGCTTGCCTTCATCTAATGATTCTTGAATATATTTTTTCGCTTCATCAATAATGAAATAAGGGATGGTTTGATCTTTTGTGCCTGAGAGTAAACCGCAAAGTTCTTGTACCCTTAAATGCGGGTTATCACCAAAGTAGGCGCGGCTTACTTCTGGGATTTCATACCCCTTTTCTTCTAACCATTCTTTATAACGATTGGAATGTGTTGGCGGTTGGTTGAAGACTAAATTTTTATATACTCCACTACCGGGATAGCCATAACCATCAAAGTTATGGCCTTTAATCCCGTAATCTTCGGGTACGGATTTAGTACCTACGTGCCACTTTCCTACAACATAAGTGTTATAGCCAGCCAATTTACCGATATTCGGTTTTTCTTGGCTAATTTCACCTGCACCGCCTTTTTCCCCATTTTTAATAATGCCGTGAGACGACGGCATTAATCCGGTAAAAAGTGAAGTGCGTGCAGGACCGCAAACAGACGCTGGAGTGAAGGCGTTATTAAATCGAACGCCATCTTTTGCCAAACGATCTAAATTCGGGGTTTTCACAATTTGGTGACCATAAGGTCCCAACATATCTTTACGAATTTGATCCAGTAGAATATAAATAATGTTCATTATTTAGCCTCTTTATCTCGTACAACAAATAACACGATAATTTGTAACACCGCCCATATGCCAAGCACCATTGATGGATTGCCGGATTCTGATGCCATACCAAGTGGTGAAAGGAAAGTGTAAAGCGCAAGTAAACCTAAGATTAAAGATACGCTGGTTACTTTTAAGTATTTCCAGTTAGTTAAATCTACGTTACCTAAGTTTTCTTTGTTTTCAATATAAGGTTCGCGGCGTAAGAATTGTCCTAAGATGAGCATTAATACGACATCAAATACGAATAATCCGCCCATAACATACACAAAGTTGATTTTGACATTAAACACCCAAACGATGCAGAAGTACAAGATAACGTGAGCAAGTAAAGCAATACGTGCCGCTTTGCCAGATACAGTTTTGTTAAACATACCTACGGCAAATAAAGCAACAATTGGAATATTCACAAATCCTGCGAAACGTTTAGTGATTAAGAAGATACCATCTGTACCAAACATGAGTAACGGAGCGAAAATCATAGTAACAATCGCCATAATAGTAGAAACTTTTTTCGCATAAGAAATTAATTCTTCTTCTGACCGCACTTTTTTGCTGATAGAAGGTAATAAGTCTTTACAGTAAATGGTTGCTGCTGAATTTAAGAATGAGTTAAAGGTACTTAAAATTGCACCAAATAATGCAGCAATAAAGAAACCTTGTAACCAAGTTGGTAATACTTTGTTTACTAATAATGGATAAGACGCATCAATTGGATTTACGCCTTCACCTAAAATATGGAAACTCAATAAACCAGGAAGGTTTAAAATGATCGGTAAAGTTAATAAGAATAATGCCGCGATCAAAATACCTTTTTGACCTGATTGTAAATCTTTTGCCCCTAAACAACGTTGTACGATGGCTTGGTTCGTTGTCCAATAGAAAAAGTGAACAACCATAATACCGGTGAAAATCGTTGGCCAAGGTGTGGCATCGGTTTCGCTACCAATCGCATTCCATTTTTCAATGTGCGTTGTTGTGATTGTGTGTAAACCTTCAGAGAAACTGCCATCGCCTAAATACATCAAGGCAAAGAATGGTACAAGCAATGCGCCAATGACTAAAATCACCGCATTGATCGTGTCTGATACCGCCACTGCTTTCAAACCACCAAAAATCGCATAAATAGCCCCAACAACGCCAATTGCAATGACGGTGTAAGTTATAGCTGCCCCATAGCTTAAGCCAAATGCGGTTTCTAAGTTGAAGATTTTATTGAAGGCGATTGCACCAGTATAAAGTGCGGTTGGAATTACGATGAAAAGATAAAAGACTAAGAAAAGCGTGGACATAATCAAGCGTGTTTGACGGTCAAAACGGCTTTCAAAAAACTCTGGCACTGTTGTGTAACCGTTACGCAAATATTTCGGCAACATATAAAGCGCCAAGAAACAAAGCGGAATAACCGTTGGAACGGTCCAAGCAATCACAGAGAAATTGCCTTTATAGGACACCGCATTGACACCGATAAGTTGTTCAGTTGAAAGCGATGTGAGCACCATTGAGCAACCAATCACTAAACCACTTAATCCGCGGCCTGCCAAAAAATATCCTTTTGAAGATTTTAAATCATCCCCTTTTGTTTTTAACCAAGAAATATAAGCAACCACACCGGTTACAATGAGGAAGCTGAGTATCGTCATGAGCATATGTTGTCCTCCCTATATCGATCAACATAGCGTAACGATAATATAACGCGCTCTAAAGGGTTATGATAATTGTCATATTAAGATTGTGAGGTGGATCACAGAAATGATAATTGAAGATAAATTCAATGGTTTTTATTTTCTGGCAGTTGAAAAAACAATAAAAATGCGATCAAAAAACCATAAAAATTTTGACCGCACTTTGATTAGAATCCTATTCGTCTTGTTGTTGCAGAAAACGCTGGTTTCACTTCACATTCCCCTTGTAATGCACTCAGCCAATCTTGCACCTTTTTGAAAAGGGGAAAATTGGTGACGACGAGCCACTGCAGCAAAATCCCCTGGCATCAGCAGATTAAGAGATTCAATCTGACTTAAATCCTCTTTCGATAACAACTGCAACCCTAAAATTTCAGCCTGTTGTTTAGCAAAATCTAAGCGTTGTGGCATCACGACTGTCGCCTACGCTACCAATTTGTTGGCAGAAGGTAATTTCGCAAAAATTTTCCATTATTTAACCGCTTGTTGAGAAGGATTTAGAAGGCGATCAATCTCTTTTAGAGCCTCTAACGCCTTCATTTCGAGACTTAAAAAATGCATTTTCGGTACGCCTGCATCTTGTGGGTTAATACGAATAAATCCGCCTTTTTTTGCTTTCGCCGTACATTCAGAAAATCGACGCACAGTTGGAATGGCTTTCCCCGCTCCCAGTTCGATGACGACGAGATTTTGCACTTCTTTTAACCACGACTCTAACCGCACTTGTTTAAAATCCTGATATTGACTTGCATAACTCCAATCATTAAACATTAGTACATTTTGACGAGCAAAGCCCCCACAATAAGGACAATGTGGTTTTTCACTGGTTAAACATAAGTTTTCATTATCCACGACAGGTTGAAAACTTGATGCAGACCAACTTAATCTTCGACAATTATTGACACACTGAATACGCTCCAAAGTACCGTGTACTTCATAGACATGGCTATCATCAAAACCAGCCTTTTGAAAATGCCCATCCACATTACTGGTAAAAACAAAATATCCGTGAGATTTAGCTCCCGCCCAACGTTTTAAAATCTGATACCCTTCGTGAGGAATAGTATTTCGGTATTGAACTAATCGATGTCCATAAAACCAATAGGCAAGTTCTTGATTATGCTTATAAGCTAGTGGCGTCGCGATGTTTTCAAAAGATATATTATGTTCTTTAAACATAGGATAAGCATTCCAAAATCCACCAACGCTGCGGAAATCGGGCAGACCAGAATCCACGCTCATACCCGCACCAGCTGTAATTAAAATGCCATCCGCTTTGCGAATAAGTTCTACTGCATAATTTAAATCATTTTTCATAATACTTTTCTCTGTCCATTTTTCATTGGTGAAATAATACCCGCTTGTTCTAACTGTTCTAAAATTTGTCCAGCTCGATTAAAACCCAACATAAATCTGCGTTGAATCATCGAGCAAGATGCAACTTTTTGTTATTGCACAAATTTTTTTACATCCTCAAAAAGTGGATCTCTTGCCATAATTACTTTCATTGCCATTATTTGCTCCTTTTATTGATTAAAGGCTTGATAGATATGTAAGAAGTAGAAAATCTCTCTTTATGGCAAAATTATATGAAAGGAAGCGACAACTTGTGTCGTTTGCGAATGTTGAAAGCGGTTATTTTTAGAAGATTTTTTGCAAATAAAATTATCTGTATTGCAATATGCATATTTATATGGTTATATATACATAAAACTTATTAAGGAAAATAATATGAATAACCAAAACCCGATTGAAATTTACCAAGCTCAAGATGGCACAACGCAAGTAGAAGTGAGATTTGAAAATGACACTATCTGGCTAAGTTTACAGCAGATGGCTGATTTATTTGGGCGAGATAAGTCAGTCATTTCACGTCATTTACGCAATATCTATACTGATGGCGAGCTAAATAGAGAAGCAACTGTTGCAAAAAATGCAACAGTTCAAATTGAAGGCAAAAGACAAATTAATCGAACAATCGAATACTATAATCTTGATGTAATTATATCTGTGGGCTATAGAGTTAATTCTATTTTAGGTACTAAATTTAGGATTTGGGCAACTGCACGCTTGAAAGAATATCTGACTCAAGGCTATACCATTAACCAAAAACGTTTACAGCAAAATGCTCACGAATTCGAACAAGCACTTGTGCTTATTCAAAAAACGGCAAATTCATCGGAATTAACGCTAGAAAGTGGTCGTGGATTAGTGGATATTGTCAGCCGTTATACACATACGTTTTTATGGCTACAACAATATGATGAAGGTTTACTTACCGAGCCACAAACACAGCAAGGCGGTACATTACCGACTTATGCTGAGGCTTGTTCTGCACTAGCAGAGTTAAAATTACAGCTAATGGAAAAAGGTGAAGCAAGTGATCTGTTTGGACGTGAAAGAGATAATGGCTTATCTGCGATTTTAGGCAATTTAGATCAAAGTGTATTTGGTGAACCCGCTTATCCAAGCATTGAAGCAAAAGCAGCACATTTACTTTATTTTGTCGTCAAGAACCATCCTTTTTCAGATGGTAATAAACGAAGTGGCGCATTTTTATTTGTGGATTTCTTACATAGAAATGGGCGTTTATTTAAGCAGAATGGACATCCGGTTATCAATGATACTGGACTTGCAGCACTCACTTTATTAGTTGCAGAATCTGATCCGAAACAAAAAGAAACACTTATTAGGCTTATTATGCATATGCTTAAACATAAGCAAGATAAATAATGATAAATAGCGACCGAAGTCGCTATTTGTTTAAAAAGTGCGGTTGTTTTTCTATGATTTTTTAATTTTCTCCAATAACTCGGCGACCACTTTCGGAACCCCCTCACCCGCTTTTTCTTTTATTGCAATTACTTTCTTACGAACAAATCCTGTATTAGGATTAGGATCAATCAAATAGATAAGTGAACCATATGGAGCCAGATTTACCAATCCATTAGCTGGATAAACTTGTAATGAAGTGCCAATAACAATCACAATATATGCCTTTTTCACTAACTTTTCTGCTTTAGGAAACATGGGTACATTTTCCCCAAAAAAGACTATATGTGGACGCATTGGATGACCGTGATTATCCTTATCCTCTAACAGTTGATCACCCAAACATGGAACAATGTAATCCGTATTAAAACTGCTGCGAGCTTTATTTAGTTCACCATGTAAATGGAGTACGTTAGTACTTCCCGCTCGCTCATGTAAATCATCCACATTTTGAGTGATTATATGAACTTCATAAAACGCTTCCAATTCAACTAAAGCCAAGTGTGCTGCATTAGGCTCTGCAGCTTGAGCATTACGACGTCGTTCATTATAAAACGCCAATACTTTTGCTCGGTTTTTCTTTAAGGCTTCTGGAGTGCAAACTTCTTCTACTTTATGCCCTGCCCACAAGCCATCTTCCGCTCTAAAAGTTGGAATACCACTTTCGGCACTAATTCCAGCGCCCGTTAATACCACGCAAATTGGTTTCTTTTTCGCCGTCATTTTTCACGCTCTTTTTTCTTCTAAAATTTCATCAATCTGTCTATCTCTCGCCATCATGCCAAATATATTCCCCGCTTTATAAAGGGGTTGATAACTATAGCTTTCAATGTGCAAAAATGGCTTATCTGAAAGGCATTGGAAATATTGTTTTAGCTGTGATTTTGAGCGTAATAACACGTCATATTCTGCTTGAATATGAGCACACATAGCTTCAATACGCATTTTAAATTCATCACTGAGATAAGGGCTGATAATTAAATAGACCGTTTTCTGTTCGGTTGCTGTTTCATCCGCATAAACACATGCCAAATTAAACACTTGCCATTTATATCGATCTGCAAAAGCACCAATGATTCGGCTTTTATCCTCATTTTCAACTTGCACAAGGGCGGCAGGCTTTTTCAAACAATCTTGCAAAATATCACTTGGTGTAAAAGGCCCACAGCCTAAGTAAGATAATACACAATTCCAATTAGCAAACCGTTCTGTACCAAAATGAATATGTTCGCCTTGAAATTTGCCAGCACCATTTTTAGTACGATCATCAATTAAATAATCGCCTTGGTTGAGATTTTTATGATGGGATAAAATCAATCGTTTGTATAAGGCTGAACCTTTTTCTTCACCGAAATAATGTTGAATCCATTTTACTTTATCACTCCAAGCGGAAGGATTATGCCAAGGCGCAGTAGAAAGCACATAAATATGATATTTCTTCATCAATTTATGCACCGCAGAAATCGCGTTTGGCATTGGTTCCATTAAGCTAAAAATACCCTCTACTTCATCATATCGACCTTCATATTCTCGCTTGGTTTTATCATCTAGTTTTGCAATACCTGATGGAAAATCTACCATCACATTATCCATATCAATGTACACAATCTGTTTCATTTGAATGTCCTCTCTTCAGATAGACTTATCATAAAGGACAAAGCGACAATTTATGTCGTTATACTGTTTCTTCTAAATATACACGCTCAATTTCTTGATAATTTTCACCAAAGTGAGCTATCCACCAATCCAGCATTTGGCTTTCGATCACTGTTGCTGAAATTTCATAATCATACCCAGAATCTTTTACTGTTTGATCTGTTGATAATGGTGTTTCTGTTAAAAATCCACCAATATCTTTATTAATGCGGAAAGTTAATCGGATTTTTCGACCATAGGTAAAACCAAACTTTTGGCTTTCTACATAAGATTTCAAATTAAAATCAGGGCGTTCAAATATCATTGTACTTACTGTTACCTTAAGCAAGCGATGCAAAGCCAAGTGTAAAATATCGCCATTCTCATATTGTGCGACTAAATAGCTACTTGGCCCTTGTTGTACCAAAGCCAATGGCTTGACCTGTGCCTTATGTTCTTTACCGTGAATACTCCGATAATGCACCTGTAAAAATCGATTTTGATAAAGTGCGGTACTAATTTGAGAAAAAATTTCTGGATTAATTTTGGCAGGTAATAACGGCTGACTAGTGGGCGCAATAGCAACTTTATTAAGCCATTCTGCCCCTGATTTTTTATGGCTGTCATAAACCAAATTATATTCGGCCTGTTGAAAGAACGCTTCCATTGAGCTCATAATGCTAGAAGGCAAAATGCCATTGAGATATTGTTTAGCAAGCATAAGCACAAGTGATTGCTGTTCATTTAAAATTGGTAAATCCAAGCCTTTAGCATTTGATTTCCATCGGTAGCCATAAGGTTTATCACGCATATCACGCTCAATTTCAAACTGTTGAGACAAACTTTCTAGCTGGCGTTGAATTGAACGAATATCACGTTGAACGCCAATATCAGCAAGTTTTTGTAAGATTTCTTCGGCGGTAATGAAACGTGTTTTCGGAATAAGGCGTAAAATTTCAAGTTGAATTTGAAGTGCGGTTAAGTTTGAGGACATTTTATCTCCCAAATTTGAAAAAAATCACTATAAAAAATGCTGGAAAATTCCAGCATTATACTTTCTAAATCCGTCTGACTTGCCAGAAGGCTTTCGACCAATAAGGGTTATTCATTGAAGAATAGACAACCCCCCCTCTGGTGGAAGCATGAAGGAATTTGTCTTCTTTTACATAAATTCCTACATGATAACCATTAGGGCCACGGCCGGTTTTAAAGAAAATTAAATCACCCGTTTGAATATCTTCTTTGCGTATATGTTTACCATAATTGGCTTGTTCAGTTGTACTTCTTGGTAAACGAAGATTAAAACGATCGAAGAAAGTTTTCTGCACAAAACCGGAACAATCTACGCCACGACGTGAAACACCGCCGAGCACATAAGGTGTACCCGCCCATTCATGTTGTTGTTCGCTCAACATGGCTATGGCCATAATAGGATCGCCGATTTGACCTTTATAGTTCATCGCATAATCATCGTTTTGAAAACTAGAACAAGCGAATAAAAACAGCGAGGCAGTAGCGATTAAAAATGATTTATATACTTTCATACCTTTTCATATGAAAAGTGCGGTAGAAATTCACCGCACTTTTTGTTCCTTGCTATTTAGTTTTTTCTACACGAGCACGTAACTTTTGCCCTGGTTTAAATGTCACTACTCGGCGAGCAGAAACTGGCACAACATCACCAGTTTTCGGGTTACGACCTGGGCGAGATGACTTATCACGTAGTTCAAAATTACCAAATCCTGATAATTTTACATCATGACCAGATTCTAGCGACGAACGAATCTCTTCTAAAAAGTTCTCCACCACATTTTTCGTATCTTGTTTAGATAAGTGATATTTATCGCTTAAATATTCAATAATATCAATTTTGGTTATCGTAGCCATATTAATCCCTTAATTCAGCATTAAAGCGTTGTTTTACCTCCGCTAATACTGCTGAAATCACTGCATTAATTTCTTCATCTTCAAGTGTTTTTTCATTATCTTGGACGATCAAGCTAATCGCTAAACTCTTATAGCCTTCAGCGATGCCCACACCTTGATATACATCGAACAAGTTCACTTGCACCAATTTTTCGCCGCCTGCTTGTTTACATGCTGCGATCAATTCCCCTGCTGGTACGCTATCTGCTACGACTAAAGCTAAATCACGACGGTTTGCTGGGAATTTAGAAATTTCTTTTGCTTGCACCACATTACGTGCTGCAATTGCATTCCAAAGAATTTCAAATACAAAAGTTTTGCCATTTAAGCCAAGTTTTTGGTTAATGGATGGATGAATTGCACCAATAAAACCAATTTCTTCGCCATCTAATTCAATAGCCGCTGATTGACCAGGATGTAATGCATCAAATTGTTTTGCAACAAAACGAACTCTATTCCCCCCCTCTGTTAAAGAAAGTACTGATTCTAAATCGCCTTTAAGATCAAAGAAATCTACAGATTCTGCTTTACCTGCCCAATGTTCAGATTTTGCCGTTCCAGTAATCACCGCACTTAAAACAAATTCTTGACGCACGCCAAATTCAGTATTGGCATCTGGCACAAAGCGCAATCCAGTTTCAAATAAACGAACACGAGATTGTTGGCGATTTTGGTTATAAAGCACTGCACCTAATAAACCACTCATTAAAGACACACGCATTGCGGACATTTCCACAGAAATAGGATTTGGCAATACAAGTGCCTCTTGATGTGGATGTAATAAACTTTGAATTTTTGGATCCACAAAGCTATAAGTAATAGCTTCTTGATAATCAGCATCCACAAGTGCGGTCTTAATTCGAGCTAAATCTAAATCAGATTCTTTGTGCTCACGCATGCGGAGATGCGCTAATGGCGCATTGTTTGGAATGCTGTTATAACCATAAATACGCGCCACTTCCTCAATTAAATCTTCTTCGATTTCAATATCAAAACGCCAGCTTGCAGAAGTTACCGTCCAAATATCATTTGCATAAGTAACATCGAAACCAAGACGGTGGAAAATTTCTGTTACGCTTTCTGTTTCAATATGATGACCTAAAAGTGCATCTAATTTACTACGGCGAAGTTGAACTGTATTGACTTTAGGAAGATGAGTTTCACTGCTTGCTTCACAAATCTCACCCGCTTCACCACCACAGATTTGAAGTAATAATGCGGTTGCTCGTTCCATTGCTTTACGCGCTAATTCAAAATCCACACCACGCTCAAAACGGTGTGATGCATCAGTATGTAAACCATATTGTCTTGCACGCCCAGCAATCGCTAATGGAGAGAAAAATGCTGATTCTAAAATCACATCTTTCGTTTCACTATTCACGCCACTGGCTGCACCACCAAAGATTCCTGCCATTGCTAAAGGACCATTTTGGTCGGCAATTAATAAAGTATTTGATTGAAGTTTTGCGGTTGAGCCATCTAATAATACTAATTCTTCGCCCTCTTTTGCGAAGCGAACTTGAACAGGTTGTGCAACTTTAGCCGCATCAAACGCGTGCATTGGCTGACCAAGCTCAAGCAAAATATAGTTAGTAAAATCAACAATAGGATCAATAGAACGAATACCACAACGACGCAATTTTTCTTGTATCCACATTGGCGATTCAGCCTTCACATTGACGTTTTTCACCACACGTAATAAATAAAGCGGGCACGCTTCTGGCGCTTGTAAATCAATTTGAACTTTATCTGAAATTGTTGTTGGCACCGCTTCAAAGTGCGGCTGATTTACTGGCTGTTTATTTACCACGCCAATTTCACGCGCAATACCCGCAATGCTCAAACAATCCGCACGGTTTGGCGTTAAGCTAATTTCGATGGCATTATCATTTAAACCTAAATATTCGCGTAAATCTGTACCTATTGGTGCATCAACTGGCAGCTCAATGATGCCGTCTGCTTCAACATCAATACCTAATTCAGAAAATGAACAAAGCATCCCCTCTGATGGCTGACCGCGTAATTTCGTTTTCTTAATTTTGAAATCGCCAGGTAATACCGCACCTTCTGTTGCGCAAGCGACTTTTAAGCCTTGACGACAATTTGGTGCGCCACACACGATATCCAATAAACGATCACCGCCTACGTTCACTTTAGTTACACGTAATTTATCCGCATCTGGATGCTGTGCACATTCCACTACTTCACCAACAACGACACCATTAAATGTACCCGCAACGGCTTCTACACCATCCACTTCTAAGCCAAGCATAGTAATTTGCTCGCATAATTGCTCGGTGGACACCGCAGGGTTCACCCATTCTCTTACCCACTGTTCACTAAATTTCATTTGTTGTTATCCTTTTAATCCAAATCCGAGAAATTACTTAAATTGTTTTAAGAAACGTAAGTCGTTTTCAAAGAACGAACGTAAATCTGTTACGTTATAACGTAACATTGTTAAACGCTCAACACCCATTCCCACTGCAAAACCAGAATATTCATTCGGATCAATACCAACGTTACGCAACACATTTGGGTGCACCATACCGCAGCCCAACACCTCTAACCATTTACCGTTTTTACCCATCACATCCACTTCCGCTGAAGGTTCAGTAAACGGGAAATAAGATGGACGGAAACGTACTTGTAAATCTTCTTCAAAGAAAGCGCGTAAGAAATCGTGCAATAAGCCTTTCAATTCTGTGAAATTTGCTTTTTTATCCACATAAAGTAGTTCAATTTGATGGAACATTGGCGTGTGAGTTTGATCGTAGTCATTACGATATACACGTCCCGGAGCCATAATGCGAATTGGTGGCTGCATTTTTTCCATAGTACGAATTTGCACGCCAGAAGTTTGAGTGCGAAGTAATAATTCTGGATTAAACCAAAAAGTATCGTGATCCGCACGTGCAGGGTGATGTTTAGGAATATTTAACGCATCGAAGTTGTAATAATCACTTTCAATTTCAGGGCCATTTTCAACTGAAAAGCCAAGTTCTGAGAAAAATTTTGTTACGCGATTAATCGTCATAGTGACTGGGTGTAAGCCACCTGTTTCAACTTTACGCCCCGGCAAACTCACATCTACGCGCTCTTTTTCTAATTTTGCGTTAAGTTCAGCCTGTTCCCACTCCGCTTTTTTAGCATTTAAAAATTCTAACGCAGCTTGTTTTGCTTCGTTAATTTTTGCGCCCATAGCTGGACGTTCTTCAGCTGACACGTTACGCAATTCTTGCATTAATTGAGTAAAATGCCCTTTCTTACCAAAATATTCGACACGGATTTCATCCAAAGCCGTTAAACTTTTATCCTGAATGGATTCAATCGCTAATTTCGCTTTCTCAACAAGCTCGTTCAGATGTTGCATAGTTTCCCCTGCTTCTCTTTTCTCTATAAAATAAAAACCGAGTAATGATAATACCAAGTCCTTAAAAAGTAAAAGAATAATACGAAAAATCATTGGTTTATCAAAAATAAAAATGGAATAATATCGCTATTACATTTTTTCTTGTTACCAACAAAATCGTTCATTCACAAAATTTTCTGACCGCTCTTTTTGCCATTTTTCTTTATTGTTTGGATTAGCAAAAAAACGTGCTTGTTCCTGTAAACGCTGGACTAATTTTTCTTCTGCTTCTTTTAACGCTTTTCTACGATCCGCAAATTTTGCGGGCAATGCTGGTAAGAAAATCACTTCATAAGGATGCGTAATTGTCCATTTCACCGCATTTTCGGCAGCACGACTTTGTTTATCAAAATCACAAAACGCATAAGCATTAACAAACTGCCCTACTACGTGGCTAAACCCTGTATTATCTTGCACCGTTTGTTTTGGCAAATCCAACACATAAAATGCGGTGATCAAACGATTTTGTCCACGATAAAACCAAGTAACTGCTTCATCTCTTAAGTCAAAATCGTAAGCCCGAGCAGCTAACGTGAACATCGTCATTGGTGAAATACGAGCTGGATTTTCTTCTACAAATTTCACCGCACTTTTATAACCTTTTATCGTATTTTCACGTAGCATCGGATCAATTTCTTTATGTACAAATACATTTTCTGCTTTTCCATTTTCAGCAGAATAATAAGGTTTGATATAAACATCTACCGTTTTCACTGGTTCTTTGCGAATAGAACTACAAGCAGTAATAAAAAGTGCGGTTATAAAACACAGTATTTTTAACATATGGATTTTCCTTATATAATGCCCAGCAAATTTCACTGCATTGTTATTATGAAAATTCATCTAATCTACAGTAAAACCGCATTAGAATTCAATAATGAAACAAGTTTACTTGATCATCTCGAGAAAAATAATATTCACCATGAATATCAATGCCGTAGTGGCTATTGTGGTTCTTGTCGTGTGAAAATTAAAAAAGGCAAGGTATCCTATAAAGATACGCCCCTTGCCTTTATTCAACCTGATGAGATTTTACTATGCTGCTGTCACGTAGAAAGTGACCTTGAAATTGATTTATAAATTATTTAAATCTAATACATCGGTCATATCAAATAAGCCATTCGCCTTATTTTCTAACCATTTACCAGCACGCACTGCGCCATTAGCGAAAGTCATACGACTTGATGCTTTATGGGAAATTTCTACACGCTCGCCAATATCTGCAAACCAAACCGTGTGCTCCCCCACCACATCCGAAGCACGAATAGTTGAAAAACCAATTTCATCGCGTTTACGTTCGCCAGTGATTCCTTCACGGCAGAAAACTCCGTGCGTTTTTAAATTGCGACCTAAGGTTTTTGCGATATGTTCGCCCATAGAAAGTGCGGTGCCAGATGGTGCATCGACTTTATGACGGTGATGTACTTCGATCACTTCAATGTCGCAATAATCGCCCATCACTTTTGCTGCTTTTTCTAAAAGCTTGAAGACTAAATTCACGCCAACACTGAAATTTGATGCAAATACAATAGCAATTTTATCTGAAGCAGCCTCAATTACAGCTTTACCTTCATCATCAAAACCAGTTGTACCAATCACCATTTTTTTATTATTCGCTACGCAAAATGCAATATGTTCAAGGGTGCCTTCTGGTCGAGTAAAATCGATTAATAAATCGAATTTATCTTTTTGGCTTTCAAGATCGTCTGATACTGTTACACCAAGTTGACCAATTCCCGCCAATTCTCCCGCATCCGTCCCGACTAAAGATGATCCTTTGCGTTCAAAAGCTGCACCTAGTTCTACGCCTTCCGCAGAATGAACCGATTGAATTAATTGGCGCCCCATTCTTCCGCCAGCACCGGAGATTGCAATTTTTAATGTCATGTTACTTCCTTTTTTATTAATGAATTATTTCGTTGATGCCGCTATAAACAAGCACACAACCAAAAAATAAAAATACGATACCAGCCATATTATCAATATAACGGCTATATTGACTGTATAAACGCTTGGCAATATTACGTGAAAAAATCAATGAAATCACATAAAAATAACAAAATGTTTCTACCACAATCACCATAAAAGCCAAGATAATTTGCCACATTTCAGTGATATTTACTAAGACAAGCGACATCACGCTACTAAAATACACCACGACTTTTGCATTGGATAAATTCACTAAAAGCCCTTTCACAATTTCTTTTTTGATCGTGGTTTGTTGATTGAATTCTGTTGTAGAGTGCGGTTCAAATTGAGCGTATTTTTTACTGCGAGCCATTAAAAAACCGAGATATGCTAGGTAACTACCGCCTAGTAACATAATCACGCCATGTAATGCAGGAATAGTAACGAATAACACCGCCAATCCCAACATAGAAAGCATTCCCCAAAAGGCGATGCCAAGCGTTATGCCTAAAATGCCACAAACTGTATTACGACGAGAGTTACTTGCCGCCATCCTACTTACATAGAAGAAATCAGGCCCCGGCGTCATTAATCCAAATAAATGCACAATGATTAAATTCAGCATCACAACATCCAATACTGAATAGCAAATACGACAATCACGGCATAAATTGCCGCTAATACATCATCGACCATAATACCAAAACCACTTTCTAGTTTTTCGTCAAAATAAAGAATTGGGAATGGTTTTAAAATATCGAAAAAGCGGAATAACACAAAAGCAGCCAAAATCCATTGCCAAGATAATGACGGGATCGCCGCTAATACAATAAATACGCCAACAAATTCATCCCAAACGATAGAACCATGATCGTGCACGCCCATATCTGCTGTGGTTTTTTGACAAAGGTAGCAACCGAGTAGAAAACAAAGTGCGGTAAAAATTAAAAAGATTTTTACGCCTAGTAAAGAAAGTAAAATCACGCCTAAAATTGTTCCAGCCAAACTCCCCCAAGTACCAGGAGCAGGATGAATTAAGCCCGAGCCAAAACCAACAGCAAGCAAATGAATAGGATTTAAAAGAGAGATTTTTTTAAGAGGATTATTTTCTGTCATTTTGATTCCTTAAAATGATCGAAACCACTTGAAAACGTAATATCCACAGGTTTTCCATCCCGTAAAAAACGGGGAGAAAAGTCGCCGCACTTTTCAATGATTTTACCAATACAAGTGCAAGGTACGTTTAGTTTTTTCAAGCGTAATTCTAATTCATCTTTAGATTCGGGCGGTATGCTAAAACAAAGTTCATAATCTTCTCCACCACTTAAGGCAAATTGTTCCGCTTGAGTGCGATCATATTTATTTAAAATCGATGATGAAAGAGGTAATGCAATAAGTTCAACTTCAGCACTACATTGGCTTCGCTCAAGAATATGCCCTAAATCAGAAATTAACCCATCGGAAAGATCAATGGCTGCGTGAGCAATATCAATTAACGCCCGCCCAAGTTCAATTCTAGGTGTGGGTCTAAGATGACGTTGTTGCAGAAAAACATCATCAGAATCAACCGCACTTTTACCTGATAAAATTTGTGTTAAACCTGCTGCGCTATCGCCTAAAGTGCCTGAAACATAAATTAAATCACCAACTTGCGCTTTATGCCGACAAATCGCCTTACCTTTTTCGACAAAACCTTGTGCCGTAATCGTAATAGATAAGTTGCCTTTTGTGGTATCACCACCAATTAATGTGACATTGTATCGCTTTAACGTGTGCAATAAACTTTGGCTAAATGTTGAAAGCCAATTTTCATCTACATTTGGCAAAGTTAATGCCAGTGAAACCCATTTTGGCAATGCCCCCATTGCAGCAAGATCACTTAAATTTGTTGCAACCGCCTTATAAGCTAAATCTTCAGGTGAAATGGTTGGTAAAAAATGCGTATTTTCTACCATTGTATCGGTCGTAATAGCAAGATGATAATTCTCTGGCACGGAAACCAACGCACAATCGTCGCCAATAGATAATTGAACGGAATCATCAACTAATATTTGTTGCTGAAAATATCGTTTAATTAAATCAAATTCACCCATAGCCATTTTTCACCTATCTTATAAAAGAAAAGGCACGCGTTAAAAACGCGCGCCATTTTCAGTTTAAAAGGATTATTTACGCCCTAATGCGGGTGCGATTTTATCAAGTACGCCATTGATATACTTATGGCTTTCATCTGCACCGAATACTTTTGCTACTTCAATCGCTTCATTGATAACCACTTTATATGGCACATCTAATTCAAAGCGTAATTCATAAACGGCCAAACGCAAAATTGCAGTTTCAATAGGATCAAGCTCATCAAAAGCGCGGTCAATATAAGGCGAAATTGAAAAATCAACGGTTTCAATATTTTCTACTGTTTGACGAAATAATTTACGGAAGTAAGGTTTATCTACCCCATCCATATCTTGATCTAACACAAAGGCTAATTCAACTTGTTCTGCAGTATTGCCAGATACCGCCCAAGAATACAAGGCTTGAACAGTACATTCACGCGCACGACGACGAGCAGAAGGCTTTTTCACTTGTTTTTGTTCAGTCATGATTTATGCCGCATCAATTTGTTGAATAAGATTAACCATTTCAAGTGCGGTTAAGGCTGCTTCTGCACCTTTATTACCTGCTTTAGTACCAGCACGTTCAATTGCTTGTTCAATATTTTCTGTGGTTAATACCCCAAAAGCGACAGGGATTTCAGCATCCATTGCAACTTTTCCTAAACCACTGCTTGCTTCCCCTGCTACATATTCAAAGTGTGCAGTACCACCACGGATAACTGTACCTAATGCAACAATCGCATCAAATTTTTTACTTTCAGCTAAACGACGAGCAACTAATGGCAACTCATACGCACCAGGAGCACGCACGATAGTGATATTTTCATCTTTCACTTGGCCGATACGTTTTAATGCATCAATTGCGCCTTCTAATAAACTTTCATTAATAAAACTGTTAAAACGAGCAATTGCTACTGCAACTTTTGCATTAGGTGCTGCGACTGAGCCTTCTAAAACTTTCATATTTTTTCCTATATATTAGCCATAATGATTTTGGCCCGAGATTTTAGCATAAAATCGCGTATATTCAATATTAATAAGGCTTTACCCTATTTTATTTAGGACTCATTTTTAAGGCTATTTTATTGTTCATAACCCGCACCAACACTATATTTTTATGGAAAATTTCCTTCATTAAGGTAAACTATCGGCAATTTTATGTGAATTACATTCAGTTACAGAGGTTTAATATGTCTAAAGTGGCATCAATTGTTGATGTATTACAAGGGAAAGTGGCGATTGGTGAAATCGTCACAGTGCGTGGTTGGGTACGTACCCGTCGCGATTCTAAAGCAGGCTTATCTTTCTTAGCAGTTTATGACGGTTCTTGCTTTGCTCCAATTCAAGCGATTATTAATAACGATATTGAAAATTACGAAAGCGAAATTTTACGTTTAACAACGGGCTGTTCTGTGATTGTAACAGGTAAAGTCGTTGAATCACCTGCAGAAGGACAAGTAGTTGAATTACAAGCAGAAAAAGTGGAAGTGACAGGGTTTGTTGAAGATCCTGATACTTACCCAATGGCAGCAAAACGCCACTCTATCGAATATTTACGCGAGGTAGCTCACTTACGCCCTCGTACCAATATTATTGGTGCGGTCGCACGTGTTCGCCATTGCTTATCTCAAGCAATTCACCGTTTCTTCCATGAGCAAGGTTTCTACTGGGTGGCAACTCCATTAATTACTGCATCAGACACTGAAGGTGCAGGTGAAATGTTCCGTGTTTCTACACTTGATTTAGAAAATCTTCCACGTGGTGAAAATGGAAAAGTAGATTTCAGCCAAGATTTCTTCGGTAAAGAATCATTTTTAACGGTTTCAGGTCAGTTAAACGGCGAAACCTATGCTTGTGCATTAAGCAAAATTTATACTTTCGGTCCTACATTCCGTGCAGAAAACTCAAATACTACCCGTCACTTAGCTGAATTCTGGATGGTTGAACCTGAAGTTGCATTTGCAACTTTAGCGGATAACGCAAAACTTGCAGAAGATATGTTGAAATACGTATTCCGTGCAGTATTGGCTGAGCGTAAAGACGACTTACAATTCTTTGAAAAACATGTAGATAAAGATGTTATTACTCGTCTAGAAAACTTTGTAAACTCAGATTTTGCGCAAATTGACTATACTGATGCCATTGATGTGTTATTAAAATCTGGTAAGAAATTTGAATTCCCTGTTTCTTGGGGTATCGATCTTTCTTCTGAACACGAACGTTTCTTAGCGGAAGAATATTTCAAATCACCAGTTGTGGTGAAAAACTATCCAAAAGACATTAAAGCATTCTATATGCGTTTAAATGATGATGGAAAAACTGTGGCAGCAATGGATGTGTTAGCACCTGGAATTGGTGAAATCATCGGTGGTTCACAACGTGAAGAACGTTTAGACGTGCTTGATAAACGCATGGAAGAAATGGGATTAAATCCTGAAGATTACTGGTGGTATCGTGATCTTCGCAAATACGGTAGCGTTCCACATTCTGGTTTTGGTCTTGGTTTTGAACGTTTAATTGTCTATGTAACTGGCGTGCAAAATATTCGTGATGTAATTCCATTCCCACGCGCGCCAAGAAATGCGAATTTCTAATTCAATTTAACTTTAATATTGACCGCACTTACGCCAAAGTGCGGTCAATTTTTTCAGAATTTTAAGGAAAGTAAAATGGATAAAATTAAACAACTCTTTGCCAACAATTACAGCTGGGCGCAAAGAATGAAAGAAGAAAACTCTACTTACTTCAAAGAGCTTGCGGATCATCAAACGCCACATTACCTTTGGATTGGTTGCTCTGATAGCCGTGTGCCTGCTGAAAAATTGACAAATCTTGAACCAGGCGAGCTTTTTGTTCACCGTAATGTTGCTAACCAAGTAATTCACACAGATTTTAATTGCCTTTCTGTTGTGCAATATGCCGTCGATGTGCTTAAAATTGAACATATTATTATCTGTGGTCACACCAACTGCGGGGGAATTCACGCTGCTATGGCAGATAAAGATTTAGGGCTTATCAACAACTGGCTCCTTCATATTCGTGATATTTGGTTTAAACACGGACATCTTCTCGGTAAACTTTCTCCAGAAAAACGTGCCGATATGCTGACGAAAATTAACGTAGCGGAACAAGTTTACAATCTTGGGCGCACATCAATTGTAAAAAGTGCTTGGGAACGCGGACAAAAACTCTCATTACACGGCTGGGTATATGATGTAAATGATGGATTTTTAGTGGATCAAGGCGTAATGGCAACCAGCAGAGAAACCCTTGAAATTTCCTATCGAAACGCTATTGCTCGTTTATCAATACTTGATGAAGAAAATATTTTGAAAAAAGATCATCTTGAAAATACATAAAAAAACGCCCTTTCGGGCGTTATTTTTTAAGCTTTACCGTCAGTCAAATTTTTCTTTTCTTCCAATTCTTCCCAGCGTAAAAATGCTGTTTCTAATTCGGCTTCAGTATCCGCCAATTCTTTTAATTTAGCATCGGTAATATCATGAGCCTGTTGGAAAAATGCTGGATCGGCTATTTCAGCTTGAAGTACGGTGATTTTAGTTTCCAACTTTTCCAATAGTTGTGGAAGTTGTTCTAGCTCTCGTTGTTCTTTATAAGAAAGTTTCACGGATTTCGGCTTAGAAGTGCGGTCATTTTTCACCGCACTTTCTTCTTTTAGTGGTTCAGATTTCTTCGCTTTAGCCTGTTCTTCCACTGCTTTGCTTGCCCAGAAATTGGCTTGTTGCTGTTTCGCATCAAAGAATCCTCCCACATACTTATTCAAAAGCCCTTCGCCTTCGAATAAATAACATTCTGTCGCAGTATTATCGATAAATTGACGGTCGTGGCTCACAATTAACAATGTGCCTTGATAATCAGTCAAAATTTCTTCTAAAAGCTCCAATGTTTCTACATCAAGGTCATTAGTTGGTTCGTCAAGAATCAATAAATTATTTGGTTTGAGTAATAATTTTGCGAGCAATAAACGATTTCGTTCTCCCCCCGATAAGGCTTTAACTGGGGTCATTGCACGTTTGGGTGGGAACAAGAAATCTTGCAAATACCCTAGTACATGGCGTTTTACACCATTGACTTCAATATCTTGTTTACCATCCGCCACATTATCCATTACGGTTTTTTCAGGATCTAAATCAGCACGATATTGGTCAAAATAAGCAATATCTAATTTAGTACCACAACGAATTTTACCTGATGTTGGCTGAATTTCACCCAACAATAATTTAATGAACGTGGTTTTCCCACAGCCATTTGGCCCAACAAGGGCAATTTTGTCTCCACGTAAAATGGTTGTTGAAAAATCTTTTAACAAAGTTTTTCCTGCGATTTCATAGCTCACATCTTCCATTTCAAAGACAATTTTACCTGAACGACTTGAGGTATCTAACTGTAATTTGGCTGTTCCCATTACGTCACGGCGTTGGCGGCGTTCCTCACGCATCGCTTTTAATGCTCGCACTCGCCCTTCATTTCTTGTACGGCGCGCTTTGATACCTTGGCGAATCCACACTTCTTCCTGTGCAAGACGTTTATCAAATAATTCATTCTGCAAGGCTTCAACGCGTAGATTTTCTTCTTTCGTGGTTAAATATAAATCGTAATTTCCAGGATAAGACACTAATTGACCGCGATCTAAATCCACAATGCGTGTTGCCATTTTTCGAATAAAAGAACGGTCATGGGAAATAAATACAATACTACCTTGGAAATCCAGTAAGAAATTTTCCAACCATTCAATAGCTTCCACATCCAAGTGGTTGGTTGGTTCATCAAGTAATAACACATCAGGATCGCACACTAATGCACGTGCTAATGCTGCTTTACGTAACCAACCGCCCGAAAGTGCGGATAATTTTGTGTTTGGATTTAAGCCTAGTTTTAACAACACTTCATTGATTTTATTTTCAAATCGCCAGCCATCAGCGTGTTCTAATTTAGCCTGAACTTGCTCTAATTGACTTAAAATTTGATCACTGTAATTTTCTTCCAATTGAACAGAAATATGATGATATTCTTTCAATAAATCCGTTAAATGCCCTACGCCTTCCGCGACATAATCAAAAATATTGCCTTGCGCATTACGCGGTGGGTCTTGTTCTAAACGAGAAACCACAAGATCTTTTTCGTATTGGATTTTGCCATCATCCATGAGCACATCGCCTGCGATAATTTTCAATAAAGTTGATTTACCTGCGCCGTTACGCCCAACTAAACAAACGCGTTCATTCGGTTCAATATGTAATTCTGCGTGATCTAACAAAGGTGCATCACTAAAGGAAAGGTATCCATTGGTTAAACTAATTAATGCCACAACTGCCCCATAAAAATTCAGTGAAAATTAACCGCACTATTCTATACGGTTTGCATAAAAAATCCCATCAATTCGATGGGATTCTCTCTTAAATCAAAGTTGTTGATATACCCGCAATGCGTGTGCATCCGACATGCCTGCAATATAATCGCAAATAATCCGTTTCTTTCCTTCTTCTGGTGCATTACACCAACAATTTGCAGTATTTCGCGGTAATAAACGTTCTGGATCAGATTCAAAAATCTGGAACATTTCTGTCAACATTCTCTGCCCTTTATATTCGATTCGTTGGGTATCCACATTGCGAATAACATAATCCCAAACGAATTTTTTAAATACACCAAGTGCAGCAATCACTTCAGGTGGTAACTCCGCGTTATAACGCAACAAAGGTTCATCAAAATTTGCCGTTAATTTCCACCGCACATTGGTAATAAAAAAGTTCACCAATGCACCAATCGCTTGCTTGCGCTCAAAATGTTTATCAGAGAAAAGTCGTTGGCTAATTGAATCAATATTTTCATGCAACCAAGCTGAAGGAATTTGTTTCAATGCAGTATGTGCCGATTGCCATTGATGAGGATTGACAACACCAGTCACAATCGCATCTTCTAAATCATGCACGCCATAGGCAATATCATCAGCCAATTCCATAATGCTGCAATCCAGAGATTTAAACCGAGTATGTAAAGATTCAGCTGAATTTTCCCGCACTTTTTTAAATTGACAGAATAAAGTGCGGTCATTTTCAGAAAGATTTTCCAGCAACCAATTAAACATTTTTAAATCATCGCGGAAAATGCCTTTTCCTGGAATCCAATCGTGAATACGCACAAAACGAGGAGCAATATTGCGAGAAAAATTAAGTTCTGCATATTGAGGCGAAGCCACATCTAACAACGCGGGATATTTCACTACCCCCAATAGCGTTCTACGCGTTAGATTCATCCCTGCATTTTCAGTATAAGGCTCAAGTTTTGTTAAAATTCTAAAGGTTTGTGCATTGCCTTCAAAACCGCCCTGCTCTGCCATCATATAGTTTAATGCCGTTTCGCCACCATGCCCAAAAGGCGGATGCCCAATATCATGAGCAAAGCACAAACTCTCAATAAGATCGTTACTCGGCAATAAAGGTTTTAATTGTTTTTGCAACTCGTTTTTATCAATATTTAATGTTTGCGAAAGGCTTTCAAAGGTTTCTAAAAATTTAAGCTGTGCAACGAGGCTGCTGCCAATCTGTGCGACTTCTAAAGAATGGGTTAAGCGAGTGCGATAAAAATCATTTTCGCCAATCGCGTGAATTTGGGTTTTCGCCTGTAAGCAACGAAAAGCAGCAGAATGTAAAATTCGCCCACGATCCCGACGAAATGGTGGACGATTATCTTTTTCGCGTGGCGGATCGGGAAGAAAACGTTCTGTCCAAGAAGAATCAATGATAAGTGGTTTCATATCGCTTTATTTTATTGCGTTTTTCTGCATTATCTAATCATTTAGCACAAAAAACAACCGCACTTTATCTAGAACAAACAAAATCTAGAATGAATAAAGTGCGGTTGAATTTTTATTGATATTTAAACAAAGAAATAAATCAGCTTAAATACAAATGGCGCGAGAATAGAACTAATAATCCCACAAAGCACAAGAGAAATAGAACTGTAACTGCCTGCAGTTGGGTTGGTTTCCATACAACTTACCGTACCAAGTGCGTGGGACACTGCCCCAACCGATAAGCCAATTGCTTCTTGATGTTTAACGCGTAATTTTTTCAACACTAAATAACCAAATACAGAACCTTGCAAGCCTGCAACAACGACCCCAACAGCGGTTACGGCTGGAATCCCGCCTAGATTATGCGAAACTTCCATCGCGATTGGTGTGGTGATTGATTTTGGTAATACCGTCGCCACCATTTCAGGTGATGCGCCAAGTATGAGCGCTAACACCGCCCCACTTAGCATCGAGAAAAAAGACGCGATCACCACAATAGATAAAATAATCTTCCATTGTTTGGCAATTTGGCGAAGTTGCTCATAAAGAGGTAATGCAAGAGCAACAATACTCAAGCCAAGTAAATTATTAATAGGCGCATTTCCTGCCATATAATCATCATAAGGAATCTTGCCTATCACTAAAATCACGACCAAAATTAATACCGTTAAAATAAAAGTATTAAAAATCATTGATTTCCAACGTTTGCTAATTTGTAGTGCGAGCCAAAATCCGAAAATTGTCAAAAATGTATAAAGATAAATAATGTACTGCTGCATATAAAACTTTCCCACTATATTAAGCTGATTCATTCATTTGTTTAGCTTGGTTTTCACGGCGTTTAATCACTTTTTTACGTTTATGTGTAAAAGATTGTAAATGGAATAAATGATTCCCTAACAAGCCCATGATGACCAACGTTACGCAAGTGCTGACAACATTAGGAATCAGTAAAATATTCACTTGTTCTATTAATAAATCTGAATACTTAATGATTCCAACACTCACTGGCACAAAAAGCACCGCCATAAAACGAATTAATAAGCTCGCGCCTAAATAAATCCAATCTAAATGAATTAATCGTGTCGTTAAACCTAAAAAGAGTAATAACAATCCCCAAATACTCCCAGGTACACCGGCTGGCACATAATGAGCGATAAGATTTCCGAGATATAACATAATGTACAAAATGACCAACGAACGGGCCAATAAAAATGATTTTTGAATCATATACAACCTTTTTTTTCAACTTTTCTCATAATGTTTCAAAATTATTTTACGCTTTTTTTTTCTGAATTGACCAGTTTTTTTCGGTAAAATAACCAGACTTAGATCAAGAACCTTGCAAAATGATAAATCAAAAAATACTATTGACGAGTTTATTACTCATTTTCACCGCTCTTTCTGCTTGTTCTCGCGAAAAAAATACTTGTCGCGTGGTTAAAATTAGTGATGGCGATACGCTCACTTGCCTAGCTAAAGGCAATAAATCCATTAAAGTTCGTTTAGCCGAAATCGACGCGCCAGAAAAAAAACAAGCTTTTGGACAAAAATCTAAAAAAGCGTTATCTGATATGGTTTACCTTCGTGATGTACGTCTTTCTTTAAAAGGTCAAGATCGCTATCAACGCACATTGGCAATTGTTTATTATCAAGATAAAAATATTAATTTAGAAATGGTTAAACAAGGTATGGCATGGGCTTATAAGCAATATTCCCATAATCCGATTTATCTTCAAGCGCAAGAAAATGCACAAGCCAAAGGAATTGGTCTTTGGGCGGACAATAATCCGATTGAACCAAGTCAATGGCGCAGACAAGAGAAAAATCAATATGGCTTTTGATTATCAAACTTTCCGTCAAGAATTTCCTTATTTCCAACGTGAAGATGCGGTTGTTTATTTAGATAACGCTGCCACCTCGTTGAAACCTCAAGTATTAATTGATCGCACCGCCGAATTTTATGTTTCTGCAGGCTCGGTGCATCGTAGCCAATATGATTCAGCCCAAACTGTGCAATATGAACAGGCTCGCACACAAGTTAAAGAATGGGTTAATGCTGAAGATAAACGCGCTGTTATTTGGACTTCGGGTACAACTCACGCGATTAACTTAGTGGCAAATGGATTGCTACCGCAATTAAATGCAGAAGATGAAATTCTGGTTAGCCAAGCAGATCATCATGCCAATTTTGTCACTTGGCATGAAACGGCGAAAAAGTGCGGTGCAAAAATTCGAGTTTTACCGGTTTTAGATAATTGGCTAATTGATAAAAATGCGCTTATTTCTGCACTTTCTGAAAAAACAAAACTGGTTGCTCTGAATTTTGTTTCAAATGTCACGGGCACAGAACAGCCAATTAAACGCCTGATTCAACTTATTAGAAAACATAGCAATGCCTTGGTTTTAGTGGATGCTGCACAAGCGATTAGTCATATCAAAATTGATTTACAAGATTTAGATGCAGACTTTCTCGCATTTTCTGCCCATAAAATTTATGGCCCAAATGGGATCGGTGTTTTAACAGGAAAATTGACCGCACTTTCTCAACTTCAACCGCTCTTTTTCGGTGGAAAAATGGTTGATCGTGTATCAAATGATCGAATTACTTTTGCCGAGTTGCCTTATCGTTTAGAAGCTGGCACACCCAATATTGCTGGGGTTATTGGCTTTAATGCCATACTGAATTGGCTACAAAAATGGGATTTTACCGCAGCAGAACAGCACGCTATATCTTTGGCTGAATCCGTCAAAGTGCGGTTAAAATCTTACGAGAATTTCCGATTATTCGATTCCCCTCAACCAAGCACCGTTGTTTGTTTTGTATTTGACGGCATTGACTGTTCTGATCTTTCAACGCTTTTGAGCGAACAAAATATTGCGCTTCGTGTGGGCGAACATTGCGCCCAGCCTTATTTAGCACGCTTAGGCGAACGCACCACATTGCGTCTTTCTTTTGCGCCTTATAATACGCAAAAAGATGTAGAGGCATTCTTTACCGCCTTAGATAAAGCACTGGATTTATTACAATGATAGAACAATTAAAACAAGCTAAAAATTGGGAAGATCGCTATCGCCTGATTATTCAAGCAGGCAAAAATTTACCTCGCCCAAGCGATAATGAACTCGCTCAAATGCAACCTATTACTGGCTGCGAAGCACAAATGTGGTTTCAAATTATGCCTAAACATGACCGCACTTTTCAATTCAGCGGATTTAGCGAAGCCAGAATTATGAATGGCTTGCTTTGGATTTTATTCAATCAAATCAATGGCAAAACAGCGGATGAATTGAATACATTTGATATTATTGCCTTTTTTAGCGAACTCGGCATTTCACAACGTTTAAGTGAAATGCGTTTAAACGGCTTAAACCAAATCAGACAGCAATTAAAAAATTTATGTATTTAATCGAAACCTATTTTCGCCTGACTACGCTTGAAAATAACATTGAATCGCAAAGCCGTTTACTTAATACAGTGATCGATCAATGGCGGTATAACGGGCAAATTATCGGACGTGAAATTCCTTTATATTTAGCGGAAGAAGATGGCGCACAAGGCTTTGCTATGCGTGTCATTTGCCCTGAGCAAGATAGTCTTTTCCCGCAAAATAATAACGCAGAAGTGAATCGCGCATTACAAGAAGCCGAAAAGTGCGGTGTAATTTTTGATGGTTTTCAAGTTGTGGGCGATGATTTCAATTCAGATCAAACGGCTGAAAATACATCGCCAGCTTGGCAAGTACTTTACACAACTCATTTACAAAATTGCTCTCCGATTCATAGTGGAGAAAATCTCGCACCAATTCCGTTGTATAAACAGTTGAAAAATCAGCCGCACTTAAGCCAAGATCTGATTAAATGGCAAGAAAATTGGCAAGCCTGCGATCAACTACAAATGAATGGTGCGGTATTAGAACAACAATCTTTGGCAGAAATTTCGGAGCACCAAAGCACCCTTTCAAAACATGGGCGCTATTTAGCCCAAGAAATAGAAAAAGAAACCAGCATACCGACTTACTATTATTTATATCGTGTAGGTGGACAATCTTTAGAATCTGAAAAATCCCGTTGCTGCCCTTCTTGTGGTGCAAATTGGGCGTTAAAAGACGCGATTTTTGATACCTTTCATTTTAAATGCGATACCTGTCGATTAGTTTCGAATCTATCGTGGAATTTTTTGTAATTAATTTATAAAGTGTCGAAATTTGCAAAACTCGAACACCTAATCGGAGAAAAGATGAATTACCAAGACAACAGCTTAAAATCCTTAAAACTCGGTCAAAAAACAGAATATGCCTCTCAATATGACCGCACTTTATTACAGCCTGTGCCACGCGCGTTAAATCGTGATGGATTGGGCATTACTCAAAACCAACCATTTACTATCGGTGCCGATATTTGGACGGCTTATGAAATCTCTTGGCTCAATGAAAAAGGCTTGCCACAAGTGGCTATCGCAGACATTTATCTGGATTATCAAAGCCAAAATTTGATTGAATCAAAAAGTTTTAAACTTTATTTAAATAGCTTCAACCAAAGCAAATTTGCCGACTTCAACTCCGTTCAACAAACAATGCAACGCGATTTAAGCGAATGTGCGCAAGGCGATGTAAAAGTGCGGTTAAATCCAGTGACAGTTTATGATTCTCAAAAAATTGATCATTTACAAGGCGATTGCATTGATGAACAAGATATTGAAATTACCAGCTACGAATTTAACGCTGATTGGCTAAAAGATTGCGTATCTGATGAAATTGTTGAAGAAAAATTAGTCAGTCATTTGTTGAAATCTAACTGCCTGATTACCAATCAACCAGACTGGGGAACGTTACATATTCACTATATTGGTAAAAAAATCAATCACGAAAAATTATTGCGTTACGTTGTATCGTTCCGTCAACACAATGAATTCCACGAACAATGTGTCGAACGTATTTTTTGTGATTTAATGCACTACGCAAAACCAGAAAAACTCACCGTGTACGCACGCTATACTCGACGTGGCGGATTAGACATCAACCCGTTCCGCTCTAATTTTGAGAATTTACCTGAAAATTTAAGATTGGCGAGACAGTAAAAAAATGCGGTGAAAATTTGATCTGACCCCAAAAAGTTAGACTGTTATTTAAAGGATTGTTTTCGATATTGTATCGGACTCAGTCCTTTTAATTTTAATTGAATCCGTCGGTGATTATAGTAATCCAAATAATCCCTGACGGCATCAACTATCTCTTCTTTTGTTTTAAATTCCCGACCATAAAAACATTCTGTTTTTAATCGTCCAAAGAAACTTTCCATCACGGCATTGTCCAAGCAACTCCCTTTTCTCGACATACTTTGAATGATGCCATGTTCAGCTAAGATTCGACGATAAGCCACCATTTGATATTGCCAGCCTTGGTCTGAATGTAAAATGACACCACAAGCTTTATTTAATCCTTTGACGGCTTGCATTAATATGTCCTCTACTTGCGCCCAGTTTGGGGAATAGCTGAGATTATAGGAGACTATCTCATTGTTAAATAAGTCTAAAATTGGGGATAAATAGACTTTACTTCCATCTTTCGCCTTAAACTCGGTGATATCAGTTACCCATTTTTGTTTCGGGGCCGTTGCACTAAAATCGCGTTCAAGATGATTCGGTGCAATCCCCCCTATCGTGCCTCGATAGGTGGTAAATTTCTTGCTTTTTTGACCGCACTTGAAGCCCAAATGCCTGCATTAAGCGTTGGACTTTTTTATGATTCACACCTGGCAAACAGGCATGAACACGTCGGTAGCCATAATCAGGATGATTAGCTTTGATGCATTGAATGGTCTTTTTCAACAACTCATCCTTATCCAGTTTAATCTGACGTTTAGCAAAAAACGTACTACGCGCTAACTGTGCAAAGCCTAAAAGCCATTTTAACGGATAGCGTGTTCTTAACCTTTGGATAATTTCCGGGGCCCGGCTTCGTCCTGAAGTCTGAGCCTTCTCAACTCCTTTAGGTAGGCCACCTCCGCTTCAAGCTGTAAAATTCTCAAACGTAAGCGCTCTTCTTCAGTTTTGGGTGGCGGTGGCATTCTGGCATATTTAGGTTTCATAGGCGGTCGTCCTGATGGTTTACAGGGAATAAGTCCATTTAT
This sequence comes from Haemophilus haemolyticus M19501, assembly GCF_000222025.1. GTDB lineage: Bacteria > Pseudomonadota > Gammaproteobacteria > Enterobacterales > Pasteurellaceae > Haemophilus > Haemophilus haemolyticus_G. The sequence goes on from NZ_AFQO01000008.1 coordinate 116,721, forward strand.
GCCACTTTTTTCAAACCGTTTCAACCACGTCCCGACTAAGGCGTTGGAAGGAATATTATAAAAACGCGCAGCTTCTCTAATACTCATTTTCCCATTCAAAATAGGTTGGAGAACCTGTAATTTAAATTCTATTGTGTAGTGTTTACCCATAAAAATCTGCACCTCAATTGTTGGTTTGTTGAGTCCAACTTTTGGGGTGCCGATCAATTTTGACCGCACTTTTCCTAACTAATCTAAATGTCCTTCTTCGCCAATCTCATGTCCCTCAAGTTTCTTTAACATTTTCGAGGTCACAAGAATCACTTTACCTGTTGAGCTAATACGGAAACGTTTTTTATCTTCTTCCATATTCACACCAATTTCCATGCCATCCGGAATAATACATTCACGGTCGAGAATACAGTTTTTCAATATACAATTCTTACCGATTTTAACTTGTGGCAATACCACGCAATGATCCACTTTTGAAAAAGCATCAATTTTAACGCGATCGAATAGCACGGAATTACTGATAGAGGCATCAGTAATCACACAACCACCGCCAATTAAAGAATTATCGACTGGATGAACATTTGAATTTTTGTAGAAGAATTTTGATGGGTAAGCTTGAATTGGATTACCGCGAATTGGCCAACTTTGGTCATAAATATCAAGCTGTGGATTTTCAGATACTAAATCAATATTAGATTGCCAGAAGCTATCTAATGTACCCACATCACGCCAATAAATTTCACCTTCAGTATTGCGCCCCATGCAAGAACGGCTGAAAGGATGCGCATAAAGAGTTTCTTCTGCTAAACATTTTGGCAATACATCTTTACCAAAATCGTGGCTAGTTTGTGGTGTATTGACCTCTCTCTCCAACATTTTGTAAAGATAATCCGCATCAAACACATAAATCCCCATTGATGCGAGTGAAATATCAGGTTTACCTACCATTGCTGGCGGATCTTTTGGTTTTTCAACAAAGGCTTTTACTTTTAAATTTTCGTTTACCGCCATGACACCAAATTCATGAGCTTCAGAGCGTGGTACTTCAATACAGCCCACCGTACATTTTGCACCGCTGTTAACATGGTCCATCAACATGACGCTATAGTCTTGTTTGTAAATATGGTCACCCGCTAAGATCAAGACATATTTAGGGCGATAGTGATCACGAATAATCGCCATATTTTGATAAACAGCATCCGCCGTACCACGATACCAAGTTGAATCATCAATTTGTTGACGAGCAGGAAGCATATCAACAAACTCCCCTTTTTCTTGTGGTAAGAAAGACCAACCTGTTTGCAAATGACGAAGTAAAGAGTGTGCCGCGTATTGAGTCACTACACCAATTCGGTTCAAACCAGAGTTAATACAATTAGAAAGTGCAAAGTCAATAATACGGCGGTTACCACCAAAATAAAGGGCAGGTTTTGCACGTTTATCGGTAAGTTCATGCAAGCGTGAACCACGTCCACCCGCAAGAATAAGCACCAAAGTATTTTTAACTAAATCATATTTATTAAGGTCGCCAGCTTTCATAAGGATCTCCATAATCTTATAGTTATTCGTCACTCAGCATACAAAAGCCCATTGAGCTAAGCTCTGCTTGTTGTGCATCGAGGGTTAAATTATGTGTGCCGATTTGAGGTTTCCATTTTCCATCGGGTAAGTGAAAAACCTGTCCTTCGGCTTTGGCATTAATCAATAAAAGACAATGCTTATCTAAAACTACTTGTAATGCTTTGGTTTGTTGATTTTGCCAATCGTCAACTGTCATCTGGTTACCGTGAATGTTAAGCCATTGCACATTGTCACCTGACCACCATTGATTCCGATTTAAACTACCAATTTGCTTACGCGCTGCAATCGTTTGATTGGTCAGTTCAAATAATTCCTTGTTAAAATTTGCCCATTTCAGCCAAGTAATTTCGTTATCTTGGCAATAGGCATTATTGTTACCATATTGAGTGTTGCCAAACTCATCACCCGCCAAAAGCATAGGCGTGCCATTCGCCAGCAATAAACTCATTAATAATCCGCTTTGTGCAAAAGTGCGGTTATTTTCCACCGCACTTTTTTGCGGTTCAGAAAGGCATTCAGTAGAACCTTCTACCCCATGGTTATAACTGTAATTTTCATTGCGACCATCACGATTTTCTTCACCATTTGCTTCGTTATGTTTTTGGTTATAACTCACTAAATCTTGCATGACGAAACCATCATGGGCGGTAATAAAATTAAGCGTTGTGTGTGGCAAGCGATCATTTTTCTTAAATAAATCGCTAGAACCTGCAAAGCGTTCTGCAAATGCGCCGATTTCACCACTTTTCCATAACCAAAAACGGCAAAGATCATCACGGAAACGATCATTCCATTCAGCAAAGTAACTTGGGAAATTTCCGACTTGATAGCCGTAATGTCCGATATCCCAAGGCTCTGCAATCAATTTAATATTTTGTAAACTTGGCTCATTTTTTATGTCAGTAAAAAGCTGAGCTTGTGCATTAAAATCTGGTGTATCACGCCCAAGCACGGAGGCTAAATCAAATCGAAAACCATCAACATGACACTGTTCAGCCCAATAACATAAACAATCTACGACCCATTTTCGCCCAACATCAGAGGATAAATTGAGCATATTGCCGCAGCCTGTCCAATTGATATAACGCCCTTGATCGTTGCGCCAATAGTAAGTTTGATCATCAATACCACGCTGGCAGAATGTTGGGTAAGTTTGCTCTGACTCTGCGGAATGGTTAAATACCACGTCTAAAATAACTTCAATGCCCGCTTTGTGAAACGCCTTCACCATCGCTTTAAATTCTGCTAATGCATTATTTGTTGCCGCATATTTAGGTTCCACCGCAAACATCGCTAAGGGATTGTATCCCCAATAATTTTGTAAACCTCGAGCTTGTAAGTGCGGTTCATTTATATGGAAATTTACAGGCAGCAATTCCACTGCTGTCACGCCTAATTCTTTTAAATAAGCTAAATTAATAGGATGACTTAAGCCCGCATAGGTGCCGCGTAATTCAGCAGGAATCTTGTCGTTAAGTTGGCTAAAACCTTTAACGTGCAATTCATACACAATGGTTTCCGCCCAAGGCGTATTGGGTGCTGTTTCATTTTCCCAATCAAAATCTTCTGGAATAATCACCGCTCTTGGCGCAATATGAGCATTATCGCGATGATCATTCATTAAGAACCAAGAACGACTTTCTTCAGTAGTTAAATCCGGTTTCCCATTCACCGCTTTAGCATAAGGATCGAGCATTAATTTATTCGGGTTAGCATGTTCGCCGTGAATGCGGAATCCATATTCTGTCCCAACCTCAACGCCTGCTACAGCTAAATGCCATACATTATTTGTGCGAACCATAGGAAAGCGCGTTTCCTTATCACCATAAAAAAGGCAAAGTTCCACACCACTCGCTGCAGCAGAGAACAGTGCAAAATTAGTCACCTTCACGCCATTCTCGGTAAATATTGAATAGCCCATTGGCGCTGGTTTGCCGTTGTTATAAATCGTAAACATATCTTACAAATTGTATTTCAAATAAACTGTCGCCAATGGTGGAATAGAAATCGAAATAGAATTTTCTCGTCCATGGCTTTCAATTTCTTCACTTGTTACATAGCCAAAATTGCCCACGTTAGAGCCTTGATAATACATAGAATCAGTATTCAGAATTTCTTCATAAGTGCCTGCAACATTTACCCCAATACGGTAATTATGGCGAGGCACAGGGGTGAAGTTACTGATGACGATAATGCGCTCACCATTTGAGCTGCGACGCTCAAAAGCAAATACAGAATTTGCCGCATCATCAACGACAAGCCAATCAAAGCCTTCAGGTGAATAATCCAGTTCAAAGAGTGGTGAGTTTTCTCGGTAAATATGATTCAAGTCTTTTACTAATTTCAATATGCCTTTATGCCAGCCGCCACCGATATTTTCATCAAGCAAAAACCAGTCCAAACTTTCTTCGTAATTCCACTCACGACCTTGAGCAAATTCATTTCCCATAAAGAGCAATTTTTTACCCGGATGGCCCCACATATAGCCGTAATAAGCACGTAAGTTCGCAAATTTTTGCCATGCGTCTCCCGGCATTTTATCGAGGAGCGAATATTTGCCATGCACCACCTCATCATGTGAAAGCGGTAGCACAAAATTTTCGCTGTATTGATACATCATCCCAAAAGTCATTTTATTGTGATGATATTGGCGGTAAATTGGGTCAAGCTGCATATAGGCGAGCGTATCGTTCATCCAGCCCATATTCCATTTAAAATTAAAGCCCAATCCACCATTTTCACTCGGGTGAGTCACACCAGAAAAAGAGGTTGATTCCTCCGCAATAGAAATCGCTCCCGCCATTTCGCTGTGAATTTTCCAGTTGGTATGTTTTAAAAATTCAATGGCTTCTAAGTTTTCACGTCCACCATATTGATTTGGAATCCACTCACCTTCCGCACGGCTGTAATCGCGGTAAATCATCGAAGCCACAGCATCCACGCGAATACCATCTACGCCAAAGCGTTCAAGCCAATACAATGCATTACTGGATAAGAAATTTTTGACCTCATTACGCCCATAGTTATAAATCAAGGTATTCCAATCTTGATGATAGCCTTCGCGAGGGTCTTCATGCTCATATAAAGCCGTGCCATCAAACGCGACTAAACCATGCGTATCACTTGGGAAGTGACCTGGCACCCAATCTAAAATCACATTAATTCCCGCATCATGTGCACGTTTTACTAAACAACGGAATGCCTCTGGTGAGCCAAAGCGACTGGTTGGCGAATAAAGCCCAAGTGGTTGATAGCCCCAAGAACCATCAAATGGAAATTCAGAAAGCGGTAAAAATTCTATATGGGTAAAGCCCATCTCTTTTACATAAGGAATTAATTCATCAGCAATTTGATCGTAATCTAGCCAAAAATTGTTTTCTAAATTACGACGCCAAGATCCTAAATGCACTTCATAAATGGAAATCGGTTGATTCGCTTGATTTGCTTGACGACGTTGTTCCGTCATTTCCACTACATTTGGTAATGCACTGACTTGTGATGCTGTATCAGGGCGAAGTTGCGAACTAAAGGCAAATGGATCGGCTTTCAAACGAAGATTTCCATGGCAATCAATTAATTCAAACTTATAGAGCTGTCCTAAACTGGCTTTTGGTAAAAACAGCTCCCAAACACCACTTTTTAGATGAAAACGCATAGGATGACGGCGACCATCCCAATAGTTGAAATCACCTACAATAGAAACTCGTCTTGCATTAGGTGCCCACAAGCGGAAATTCACCCCGCTCACACCATCACATTCCATAAAATGCGCACCAAGTATTTCATATGGGCGAAGCATAGAACCTTCAGAAAGTAACCATTGTTCTAAATCATCAATCATAGGATGAAAACGATAAGGATCTTCGACTATTTGCGATTCATTGCCCCAAAAAACCTGTAATTGATAAGCAAAAAAATGATGACAATTTGGAATAACATCAACAAAAAAGCCACGCTCATCGACACAATCCAGTTCCGTTATTTCTTTACCACTTTCACGCTCAATCACCACCACTCGATTGGCATCTGGCAATAATGTACGGATTTCAATTCCCTGCTCGGTTTCGTGCATACCAAGCGTAGCAAAAGGATCGCCATTGCTCGCATCAAAAAAACCATCAATAATTGCTTGTGTTACTGTGGTTGTCATATTTACTCCTTATACATTTCGCCCTTGGTTAATTTGCACAAAGAACGTTTTTAAAGCTTCATTGCTAAAAATAAACGCTAACGGTTGAGCAAGTTTCTTACACCAGTTTGGGTATTCATTTGAGGTGCCCGGCAAATTAAAACTGATTTCTTGGCTAAGTAAATTTTCTAATTGCACACCAATCAATCGGCTGTTACTTTCCGCTAAATAATGATGGATCATTCGGTTTAAATGATCGTGCATCGCCATAGAAAGCGCATCGCCTTCATAATGCGGCGGTAAATAATTATCACGATGTAAACTATTTAATAAGGCTTGTTTATCCACGACACGTTGATCGTATTTTTGCTTGAGCACTTCCCCATTCAGAATACCGAGTTGATTAAATAATTCTAAATCACGGCAATGCCAAAAACTTTGTAATGAGGGAACATCATGCGTGCCAATAGTGGCATAAGCATTTCGAGGATAATCAGATATACGAGGAAATTCGCCATTTCGTTGGGCGAAATACAATACAAAATAAGAGAAAATTTGAAACTCGTTTAATTTCCACCGCACTTCATCGGGCACAGTGCCGAGATCTTCACCAATAATCAAGCATTCATTACGTACACTTTCAATGGCAAGAATCGCCATTAATTCATCAAAAGGATAATGTACATAAGCACCGTCAGCCGCGGTTTTTCCTTCTGGAATCCACCACAAACGGAATAAGCCCATAACATGATCGATGCGTAGCACACCGAAATATTGCATATTGGCACGTAGCATATCGATAAATGGTGCAAAGCCACGTGCTTTTAGCACCGTTGGATTATAAGGTGGCAAATTCCAATTTTGTCCGACAGGGCCTAAAGGATCAGGTGGCGCGCCAATAGAGGCATTTACACAATATAAATCAGGATCACTCCATACATCAGCACTGCCACGAGAACTATTCACCGCTAAATCGCCATAAATACCCAACTTCATACCAGATTGTTTACAAAGATTTTGTAATGCGGAAAGCTGCTCTTCAGTAAGCCATTGCAACCAAGCAAAAAATTGAATTTGCTCATGGTGTTTTTTCAATAGGGCTTTTCTTTTTGCCGCACTTAAATGCTGCCATTCCTTACGCCAGCCAAGCCAACCGATGGTATTTTCTTCTACTTGATGATCGGCGTGTTCTTGTAAATCTAATACATTAAATAGCCCCTGTAACAACAAAGGTTCACCTTTGTTTTTTAAATAATCAGAAAAGATTTTTCGACGTGTCACAATTTCAGCGGATTGACTACGTTGAAAGAAATCAAAAAGAGACTCAAGTGCGGTTAATTTTAAAGTCAATATTGAAGAATAATCGACGCAATCACTTTCACGCAAAGCGCCAATTTTTGCTTGAATATCCTCACGCTTAAACCAATTTTGCACTGAACGGCAACGCTTAAATTCTGGTAACTCTGGAATCGCTAAATATAAAAAATTCAACCAACGACGAGAGGATGAACTATAAGGGCTGGCCCATGTTGGCACGGCAGGATACGGCAAATGTAATGGATTAATTCCCACATAATCCGCACCTTGTTTTGCACTTTGTTCGATCAAATAAGCTAAATCACCAAAATCGCCAATGCCCCAGTTTTGTTCTGAGCGTAAACTGTAAAGTTGCACATTTACGCCCCACACTTTTTTATTTTTTAATACGGGTGGTTGAAACGCTGTTTTAGGAGAAATAAGTAAACGAACGATGTAATGTTCAGTATCGGAAAAAATAGATAATTGATAATAGCCAAAAGGAAGTGGAGGCAAAGAAAGTGCGGATAAATTTGAAAGTGTTTTTTCTAACAGAATGACATTAGATTCATCAATCAGCTGATAACGATATTCCGCAGACAGCGGCAAATCTAGACGATTGAGTCGATAATCAATCGGTTCATTTTCAAATGCAGCCAGTACATCGTCAAACTGTCCTTTCGCTTTTGGCGGAGGCTGCAAAAGCTCAACAAAAGTTGAAACCGTCTTTTCATCTGCGAAAATAAGATGTCCATCAATATCATAGTGAGAAAGCGCGATACCGCATTTTTCCGCTTTTTGTTTGAGAAAATCCGAGATTTGCATAGACACCACATGACAACTGTATAACTCTTGTTAGGGATTATAACCAAGCTGAAAGTGATGACAACCGACTTTATTTAAAAGTGTGATCTTCGTCAATAATAAATTCAAACCAATCAATTACATCGCGTTCATGCACCCCATTTTTGATTAAAACATCAGCATTTTTCAAGGAATCCGCATGACCAGAAATGAGTGGATGCCATTCAGGGAGTGTTTTTCCTTCATAAAGCAAGCGATAGGCACAAGTGTCAGGTAACCAATGAAAATCAGGTAAATTCTTTTTGGTGAGTTTGGTGCAGTCGGTTTCAATTTTAAAACGCTCTGAATAATTACCGCACTTTCCAGTTTCTACATCTAAAAGGTTACAAGCAATTCGAGTGTAATAAAGTTTTTGGCGTTTACCTCGCCCTTGAATATATTTGCGATAACAGCATTTGCCGCAGCCATCACATAAGGCTTCCCATTCAGATTCGGTCATTTCAAGCAGGGATTTTGTTTGCCAAAAATTAGGTTCAAGTTGCATAGTTGATACAAATAAAAAGTGCGGTCAAAATCGCATTTATTTTGACCGCACTTGGTTGATTAAAATTAGAAGCCTTCTTTTAAGCTTACTGTTAAGTTAAATACCAAATGTTCAGGACGGCTATCTTTACTATCTGCACAGAAATAACCTTCACGTTCAAATTGATAACCTTTCTCTGCTTCTGCCACAGCCAAGCTTTGTTCTACAAAACCATGTTTTACCACGAGAGAATGTGGATTTAACACGCTTTCAATATCATCTTCAGCACCTGGATTTGGCACGGTAAATAAGCGATCATACAAACGGAATTCAGCTGGGTGATTATGTACTGCAGAAACCCAGTGAATGACACCTTTCACTTTACGACCATCTGCTGGATTTTTACCTAAGGTTTCAGGATCGTAAGTACAGAAGATCGTGGTGATTTTACCATTTGTATCTTTCTCTACACGTTCCGCTTTAATCACATAAGCATTACGTAAACGCACTTCTTTACCTAATACTAAGCGTTTATATTGCTTGTTCGCTTCTTCACAGAAGTCTGCACGATCAATATAAAGCTCTTTTGTAAATGGTAATTGGCGCTCACCTAATTCAGGGCGATTCGGGTGATTTGGCGCCGTTAAGGTTTCTTCGCCTTCAAAGTTTTCAATCACGACACGAACAGGATCAATCACTGCCATTGCGCGTGGTGCGTTTTCATTTAAATCTTCACGGATACAGGCTTCAAGCGCAGAATACTCTACAACGTTATCTTGTTTAGTCACACCGATACGACGACAGAATTCACGTAACGAAGCTGGGGTATAACCGCGACGGCGTAAACCTGAAATTGTTGGCATACGCGGATCGTTCCAACCATCCACAATACCTTCATTCACTAATTTTAATAATTTACGTTTAGATGTTAACGTGCCTTCTAAATTCAAACGTGAAAATTCATATTGATGCGGTAATGGACGTTCAATACTAATATTTTCCAACACCCAGTCATATAAACGACGGTTATCTTGGAACTCTAATGTACATAAAGAGTGTGTAATACGCTCAATCGCATCAGAGATACAGTGAGTAAAATCGTACATTGGGTAAATGCACCATTTGTTACCGGTTTGGTGATGGTTCGCAAATTTAATACGATAAAGCACGGGATCACGCATAACCATAAATGGTGAAGCCATGTCGATTTTCGCGCGAAGACTTAATGTACCTTCGGCAAACTCACCGTTTTTCATTCTTTCGAATAACGCGAGATTTTCTTCTACGCTACGATCACGATAGGGACTGTTTTTGCCCGGTTCGGTTAACGTACCACGATATTCACGCATTTCTTCTGGAGAAAGCTCATCCACATAAGCCAAGCCTTTTTTAATCAATTCAATCGCATAGCCATAAAGCGCATCGAAGTAATCAGATGCATAATGCGGTTCGCCTTCCCATTTGAAACCTAACCATTCCACATCAGCTTTGATGGAATCTACATATTCCACGTCTTCTTTCACTGGATTGGTATCGTCAAAACGTAGGTTACATAAACCTTGATATTCTTTGGCTAAGCCAAAGTTTAAACAAATAGATTTAGCATGACCGATATGTAAATAGCCGTTCGGCTCAGGCGGGAAACGGGTATGAACGCTTTTATGTTTACCCAAAGCTAAATCTTCATCAATAATTTGGGTAATAAAATTGTGAGTGCGGGTATTTTCTGCACTTTCTAGAATTTCTGTATTGCTCATAACTTTCTCATAAATAGAAAAAATAATTCTACTATTCTATACGAAAAGCAAGGCTTTGTGAATTTGATCACCAAACTAACCGCACTTTCTATTTAATAACTTATGACTTTTTCAGCATTTTTGTTTAACAGCAATATTTTTCGTGCAAAAAATAGAATAAATCATTACAATGCCGCCTTTCATGAACAATCGTTCAGTGAATTGTTTTATAATTGAGTTCGCAAGGGAATAATTTTGTAAAACACAAAAGTACGGTTAAAATCATCCGCACTTTCCACTCATTTTCGTAAGAAGGAAAACTCAATGTTTAAAATAAAAAATATCACGCTTGCTTTGTTGATGTCTGGTGCATTGGTGGGATGTGCCAATATTGGTGATTCTTATCAAGCTAGCCTTGAAGATTACAAGCAATATGAAGAAATTACCAAGCAATATAATGTAAAAGAAAATTGGTGGTCATTGTATAACGATACGCAATTAAATCGCGTCGTAGAACAAGCGTTAATAAACAACAAAGATTTAGCTAAAGCAGCAGTGGCAGTAAACCGTGCGCTTTATAGCGCAAATTTAGTGGGCGCAAATTTAGTGCCTGCATTTAATGGTTCAACTTCATCTGCGGTACAACGTCGAGTTGATACCAGTGCAAACTCTGCCATTTCACACAAAGGTTCTTTAAATGTGAGCTATACATTGGATCTTTGGCAACGTTTAGCCAATGCCGCTGATGCGGCGGAATGGTCGCACAAAGCAACCGCTGAAGACATGGAATCTGCTCGTTTATCATTAATCAATTCTGTGGTCACGACTTATTATCAAATTGCTTATTTAAATGATGCAATTAGCACAACCAACGAAACGATAAAATATTACACTGACATTGGTAATATTATGCAAACGCGTTTATCACAAGGTGTGGCTGATGCGGTTAGCGTAGATCAAGCACAACAAGCAGTATTAACAGCGCGTAATAACAAATTAAATTTTGAAACACAACGCAAAACGGCAGAACAAACGCTACGTAATCTGCTGAACTTAAAACCAAACGATGCGTTAAATATCACTTTCCCACATATTATGAATGTGAAAACAGCTGGGGTAAATTTGAATGTTCCTGTATCTGTGATTGCAAATCGCCCTGATGTAAAAGCAGCACAATTTCGTTTAAGTAGCGCATTCAAAAATGCCAAAGCAACTCAAAAAAGTTGGTTCCCTGAAATTAATTTAGGTGGAAGTCTATCTTCAACAGCAAGTACTGTTGACACGGCGTTACACAATCCTGTGGCTGCAGGCACAGTAGGAATTAGCTTGCCATTCTTAAATTGGAATACCGTAAAATGGAACGTTAAAATTTCTGAAGCTGACTATGAAACCGCGCGTTTAAATTACGAACAACGTATTACCACGGCTCTCAATAATGTGGATACCAACTACTTTGCCTTTACCCAAGCGCAAAGCACATTAAGGAATTTACAGCAAACCCATAGTTACAATCAGCGTATCACGCAATATTATCGAAACCGCTATAATGCGGGCGTATCAGAATTGCGTGAATGGTTAGTTGCAGCCAATACGGAAAAATCATCACAACTTGCAATTTTGAATGCAAAATATCAAGTGTTGCAAAGTGAAAATGCGGTATATAGCTCAATGGCGGGATATTACTCTCGTTAATAAAACCAAACATAGGGCGTTTTTAAGCGCCCTTTTTAATATTACATTCCTCACTTAAGGTATAAACCTTACCAATAAATATTCCTAAAAATGAAAAAACAACTGACTTTTTATTTTATTCGTCATGGCCGTACTGTTTGGAACGAACAAGGATTAATGCAAGGCAGTGGAGATTCTCCATTAACAGAAGAAGGCATTCAAAGTGCGGTAAAAACTGGGCAAGCTTTACAAAATGTCGATTTTATTGCGGCCTATTCGAGCTGTTTACAACGTACCATTGACACAGCCAATTATATTATTGGCGATCGTGGCATTCCCTTATTCCAACATCGTGGATTAAATGAACATTATTTTGGTAGTTGGGAAGGAACAAATGTGGAACTGATCCGACCTTTGTCCGAATTCCAACAAATGATTAATGATCCTGCAAACTATAAAGCTGAATCGAATGGTGGAGAAACTTATGAACAACTAGCAAAACGAGCTATCGCAGCAGTACAAGACATCATTAAGATTCATCAAGAAGGGAATATTTTAGTGGTATCGCATGGCCATACCTTGCGTCTATTGATTGCTTTACTCAATGGCGCAACTTGGCAAAATCACCGAGATAAAGACAAATCAGTATCTTTATTAAATACAGCTATTAGCATCATGCATTATGACAGTGAAAAAGGCTTTAGCCTTGAAAAACTAAATGACATAACGCATTTACAATAGATAAAAAAAAAGCCCCTAAATCATTAGGGGCATCAAAAAGGAATTTATGAATAAAATCTCTAAAGTTTAGCTTTATCAAAGGAATCTCGATAAAACAAGGTCATTATATTGACTAATCTAAAGAATAGCAAGAAAAATCTTTACATTTCTTTACAAATCTTTACATTTCCTTACAAATCTTTACGTTTCTTTACATTTCAACATTTCGATAATTACTTGAACCGTCTTTTCCATGCCTTGTAAAGAAACCAACTCGTGTTTACTATGGAAATTATAGCCACCTGTAAAAATATTTGGGCACGCTAAACCTTTAGAGGCTAAAAATGCCCCATCTGTACCACCTCGAATCGGCTTATGACTTGGTTTAACCCCTACCGCTTTCATTGCACGATCAACAAGTTCAATTGATTGAGGAACATTTTTTACCACATCATACATATTTTGGTAGCTATCTTGAATGTCTAACTCAATAGGCTTTTTCAAACCTTTTTTAGCATTAAATTTTTCCACCTGACTTTTAATAAAAGCTTTTCTTTGTGCGAAATTCTGCTCATCAAAATCACGAATCAAATAAGTGAGCTCAACTTGCTCAATATCGCCACAAAAATCTTCTAAATGATAAAAGCCCGCTTTCCCATCTGTTTTTTCTGGGACTTCATCAACTGGAAAAACTTGCTGAAATTCACAAGCTAAAGTCAGTGCATTTACCATTTTTCCCTTTGCATAACCAGGATGAATACTCCGCCCGAAAAACCGGACTTTTGCCGTGGCAGCGTTAAAGTTTTCGTATTCTAATTCCCCTACGTCTCCCCCATCAATGGTATATGCCCAATCACAGGAAAATTTTTCCATTGGGAAATAATGGATACCCAAACCAATTTCTTCATCAGGCGTAAAAGCAACACGAATATTGCAATGAGGAATATTCTCTTTCTGAAGAATGGAAAGTGCGGTCATAATTTCTGCAATTCCCGCTTTATTATCAGCTCCAAGCAAAGTAGTTCCATCGGCAACAATCAGAGTCTGCCCCACCAATTTTTGCATAAAAGAATAATAAACAGGACTAATAAACTCCTCGCCAATACCTAATGCAATATCTCCACCACGATATTGATCTATCACTTCGGGGCGTATATTTTTACCACTACATTGCGGAGATGTATCAAGATGCGCAATTAAACCAATGGTTTTCGTTAAGTTAGGATCATTAGCGGGTAAAAATGCTGTCACAACCGCGTATTTACTTACTTCAACATTCTCCAAACCAAGTTGGATGAGCTCTTTTTGCAACTGTATAGCTAACTTCATTTGCCCGACAGAGCTGGGAGAATGCTTAGCGTTAGGTTTTGATTGGGTGTCAAAAGACACATAATGTAAAAATCGTTCTAGAAGTTCCGTTTTATCCATTTGAGAAATCATATTCTCACTCCTTTTAAAAATATCTTTTTTAGTTTAACGAGAAAAATAGAAAACATCTTGATATATAACAATATTTATAAAATTAACGAAGTAAAATTCATCTAAAGTGCGGTTAAATTTCTTATTATTTTTATGAACGACAGTTTTTTTACTTTCTAAGGCATTAAGTCCTTTTAATTATTAATAATTCACTATATCATAGGCGTCTATTTTTATATGTCGCCCCTGCAGTCTTGCAGGTTTTATTTCTACTCAGTACCAAATCATTGGTGAAATTAGGGAGAAAACCAAAGCTAGTGGAAAATCAGCTTCAAAACAAGCCTATTATTGAGCTTCGTTCAATCAAAAAATCCTATGGTTCTAACACCATTATTAACGATTTCAATCTTACAATTAATAACGGTGAATTTGTCACTATTCTCGGCCCTTCAGGCTGTGGTAAGACCACAGTTTTACGCTTACTTGCAGGCTTAGAAGAATTGGATTCAGGTAGCATTATTTTAGATGGTGAAGATATCACCAATGTGCCAGCGGAAAAACGTCATATTAATACGGTATTCCAAAGCTATGCGCTATTTCCACATATGACAATTTTTGAGAACGTGGCTTTTGGTTTGCGTATGCAAAAAGTACCAAACGATGAAATTAAATCGCGTGTTTTAGAAGCCTTGCGTATGGTACAGCTAGAAGAAATGGCAGATCGTAAGCCAACCCAACTTTCTGGCGGACAACAACAACGTATTGCTATAGCTCGCGCCGTAGTAAATAAACCAAAAGTGTTGTTACTTGATGAGTCTTTATCCGCATTGGATTACAAATTGCGTAAACAAATGCAAAATGAACTCAAAATGTTACAACGTCAGCTTGGCATTACCTTTATTTTCGTTACCCACGATCAAGAAGAAGCGATCACAATGTCTGATCGTATCGTGTTATTACGTAAAGGTAAAATCGCACAAGATGGTTCTCCACGTGAAATCTATGAAGATCCAGCTAACTTATTCGTTGCTCGTTTCATTGGCGAAATTAACGTATTTGAAGCGACTGTGATTGAACGTAAATCAGAACAAGTTGTACTCGCGAATGTTGAAGGTCGAGTTTGTGATATTTACACAGACATGCCTGTTGAGAAAGATCAAAAACTTCAAGTACTCCTTCGTCCTGAAGATATTGTAATTGAAGAATTAGATGAAAATGAACATTCTAAAGCAATTATCGGCCACATTGTTGACCGCACTTACAAAGGAATGACATTAGAATCAACGGTAGAATTTGATCATAATGGCATGCGTGTCCTCGTAAGTGAATTCTTTAACGAAGACGACCCACATATGGATCATAGCGTAGGTCAACGCGTAGGCATCACATGGCATGAAGGCTGGGAGGTTGTTCTCAACGATGAAGATAATCAATAATAAATTCCAGAAAATTACTGTTGCGATTATCTTCAGTTGGCTCATCTTCTTTGTGTTGATTCCAAACTTATTGGTATTCGCCGTAAGTTTTCTGACTAGAGACGGTAGCGACTTTTACGCTTTCCCAATCACCATTGAAAACTACACAAACTTGTTTAATCCGCTTTATGCACAAGTTGTGTGGAATTCATTGTATATGTCGGGCATAGCTACCATTATTTGCTTATTAGTTGGCTATCCATTTGCTTTCATGATGAGCAAAATTAATCCTAAATATCGACCGCTCTTATTGTTCCTTGTGGTTTTACCATTCTGGACAAACTCATTGATCCGTATTTATGGAATGAAAGTCTTCCTTGGTGTGAAAGGTGTGCTTAATACCATGTTGATGGACATGGGAATTTTGAGTGAACCCATTCGCATTTTAAATACAGAAATTGCGGTAATCATTGGCTTAGTTTATTTACTATTGCCATTTATGATTTTGCCACTCTACTCTGCGATTGAGAAATTAGACGGTCGCTTATTAGAGGCTGCAAGAGATTTAGGTGCAAATGCATTCCAACGTTTCTTCCGTGTTATTTTACCACTAACCATGCCAGGCATCATCGCAGGGTGTTTATTAGTGTTATTACCGGCAATGGGTATGTTCTACGTTGCAGACTTACTTGGCGGAGCAAAAGTATTGCTGGTTGGTAACGTAATTAAGAGTGAATTCTTAATTTCTCGTAACTGGCCATTTGGTTCTGCAATCAGTATTGGTTTAACTGTTCTAATGGCATTGTTGATTTTCGTGTACTACCGCGCGAACAAACTATTGAATAAGAAAGTGGAGTTAGAATAATGAGTCGTTTACTACGTAATGGATTTATGTTTGTGGTATACGCTTATTTGTATATCCCAATTATTATTTTAGTCACTAATTCCTTTAACGAAGATCGTTATGGTTTAAGTTGGAAAGGCTTTAGCTGGAACTGGTACGAGCGTTTATTTAATAACGACACCTTAATACAAGCTGCGATTCATTCGGTAACTATTGCATTTTTTGCGGCTACTCTAGCTACTATTGTAGGTGGATTAACTGCAATCGCACTTTACCGCTATCGATTCCGCGGTAAACAAGCGGTAAGCGGAATGTTATTTATCGTCATGATGTCACCAGATATTGTAATGGCAGTATCTTTACTTGCGTTATTTATGGTTGTCGGTATTTCATTAGGTTTCTGGTCTTTATTACTGGCCCATGTAACCTTCTGTTTACCGTATGTGACCGTAACTATCTTCTCTCGCTTAAATGGCTTTGATTCTAGAATGTTAGAAGCGGCAAAAGACTTAGGCGCAAGTGAAGTGACCATTTTACGTAAAATTATCCTTCCTTTAGCATTACCTGCTGTTGTATCTGGTTGGTTATTAAGTTTCACTATTTCATTAGATGATGTTGTGGTTTCATCATTCGTCAGTGGTGTAAGTTATGAAATCTTACCATTGAGAATATTCTCTTTAGTGAAAACTGGTGTAACACCTGAAGTTAATGCTTTAGCAACGATTATGATCGTGCTTTCACTGGCTCTTGTTGTTTTAAGCCAGCTAATTACACGAAAAAATAACCATTAATAAACAAAAGGTTTCACAAACCTTTGAATTTAAAATAGAATACGCCTTGACGCACAATCAAGGCGTTTTTTTATGCCTGTCATTCGGCAGGTGGTTTTTTTACGACTCTTTACGGAGAACAAACAAAAATGAAAAAATTCGCAGGTTTAATTACTGCAGGCTTAGTAGCTGCAACTTTAACTGCTTGTAATGATAAAGATAGCAAAGCTGAAGCTGCAAAATCTCCGGCTACTGCCAATGACACCGTGTACCTCTACACATGGACTGAATACGTACCTGATGGTCTTTTAGATGAGTTTACTAAAGAAACTGGCATCAAAGTTATCGTTTCAAGCCTAGAATCAAACGAAACAATGTATGCAAAACTCAAAACTCAAGGCGCAGCTGGCGGTTATGATGTGATTGCACCATCTAATTACTTTGTTTCTAAGATGGCTAGAGAAGGCATGTTAATGGAGCTAGATCACAGCAAATTACCTGTTATTAAAGAATTAGATCCTGATTGGCTCAATAAACCTTATGATAAAGGTAACAAATACTCGCTTCCACAATTATTAGGCGCACCAGGTATTGCATTCAATACCAACACTTATAAAGGCGCTCAATTCACTTCTTGGGCTGACTTGTGGAAACCAGAATTTGCAAACAAAGTTCAGTTATTAGACGATGCGCGCGAAGTATTCAACATCGCTTTATTGAAAATTGGTCAAGATCCAAATACTCAAGATCCAGCAATTATCAAACAAGCCTATGAAGAATTATTAAAACTACGCCCAAACGTACTTTCTTTCAATTCTGATAACCCTGCGAACTCTTTCATCTCAGGTGAAGTGGAAGTGGGTCAATTATGGAATGGTTCGGTACGTATTGCTAAAAAAGAAAAAGCACCTTTAGACATGGTATTCCCGAAAGAAGGCCCTGTACTTTGGGTTGATACTCTAGCAATTCCTAAAACTGCTAAAAACCCAGATGGTGCACATAAACTTATTAACTATATGTTAGGTGCTAAAGCTGCAGAAAAATTAACCTTAGCAATTGGCTATCCAACAGCTAACTTAGAAGCGAAAAAAGCATTACCAAAAGAAATCACTGAAGATCCAGCGATTTATCCACCGGCTGATGTATTAAAAAATAGCCACTGGCAAGATGATGTTGGCGATGCAATTCAATTCTATGAGCAATATTATCAAGAATTAAAAGCAGCTAAATAATCTAAAATCCAAAAGTGCGGATAAATTTCCCCGCACTTTTCTATTCGAGACAAATATAAAAAATAGCCGCACTCATCTTAAAGTGCGGCTATTTTATTAACTATTTTTTACTTCTGAACTGTAGCTAAAAATTCTTTACGAGTATCTCTATCTTCTAAGAATACGCCACCATAAGCAGATGTGACAGTATAACTATTCGTATCTCTAATACCACGCGCTTTCACACAGAAATGGGTCGCTTTCACATATACCGCAACATCATCTGTCTCAAGAATTGTTTGAAATGCTGTCAAAAGTTGCTCGGTTAAACGTTCTTGAACCTGTGGACGTTGAGCAAAAAATGAAACAATACGATTAATTTTAGAAAGACCAATCACCCAATCTTTTGGATAGTACGCCACACAAACTTCACCATCAATCGTAACAAAATGATGTTCACAAGTGCTTGTTAGCGTGATGTCATTCACTTGCACCATTTCGCTGACTTTCATCTGATTTTTGATTTTCGTCATTTTAGGAAAATTCGCATAATCCATTCCGCTAAAAATCTCATCAATAAACATTTTAGCTAAACGATTTGGTGTTTCTTCCAAACTATCATCTCGCAAATCTAATCCAATCAGCTTCATTACTTCATGCATGTGTTTTGCAATGCTTTCTCGACGTTCATCTTTAGCCTGTGTGGGATCAATCATGGGTGTCTCAATACCTTTTTCAATCAAGGCATTTCTTACATTCAGTGCATCCAGTGAAATTTTGCTCATAATAGTCTTTCCTAAAAAAATAATCGGCTATTCTAGCAAAGGATAATAGGATGGTAAAATGAGAAAAATTGCAAATTTGAATGAATTAGGCTTTAGATATAGAATAGCTGACAAATTTTATCAAATAAGGATTTTCTATGCTTACATTGGATCAAGCTCGCTCGAAAATGCTCGAACAGATTCCCTTCCCGACTCAAACTGAATACCTAAATTTACAAGAAGCTGCCAATCGAATTTGTGCAGAAAATGTTATTTCACCTATTAATGTTCCCTCTTTCGATAATTCAGCAATGGATGGCTATGCTGTACGTTTATCTGATTTACAACAATCTTTAACACTTTCGGTAGCAGGGAAATCTTTTGCAGGTAATCCATTCCAAGGGGAATGGCCATCAAAAAGTGCGGTCAGAATTATGACTGGCGCGATGATTCCTGAAGGCGCAGATGCAGTGATAATGCAAGAGCAAGTGACACTCAATGAAGACGGCACCGTCACTTTTAGTGAATTGCCTAAACAAAATCAAAACATCCGTCGTATTGGCGAAGATGTAAAAAAAGGCGATGTGGTATTAGAACAAGGCGCACCGCTTACTCCTGTTTCCTTGCCATTATTAGCCTCTCTAGGCATTGCAGAAGTAAAATGCTATCGCCAATTAAAAGTCGGCGTACTCTCAACTGGCGATGAACTTGTCGAAGTCGGCAAGCCATTACAAAGCGGACAAATCTATGACACCAACCGTTTCACTGTAAAATTATTACTTGAAAAACTAAACTGTGAAGTCATTGATTTAGGACTATTGCCTGATAACGAAGCGGAATTTGAAAAAGCATTTATTGCCGCACAAAACCAAGCCGATTTAGTGATTACCAGTGGCGGTGTTTCCGTTGGAGAAGCGGATTTCACTAAAGCGGTATTGGAAAAAGTAGGTCAAGTAAATTTCTGGAAAATTGCAATCAAACCGGGCAAACCATTCGCTTTTGGTAAATTAGAAAACGCTTGGTTCTGTGGTTTACCCGGTAATCCTGTTTCTGCATTAGTGACATTTTATCAACTTGTACAGCCATTAATCGCTAAACTGCAAGGGCAAAAACAATGGAAAAATCCACCGCACTTTTCAGCCATTGCCACAATGAATTTGAAAAAAGCAGTGGGACGTTTAGACTTCCAACGAGGTTTTTATCACATCAATGAACAAGGCCAAATTGAAGTGCAATCAGTAGGTTTCCAAGGTTCTCATCTCTTTAGCGCTTTTGTAAAAAGCAATTGTTTTATCGTGTTAGAACAAGAACGTGGCAATGTCTCTGCGGGCGAAACAGTGACAATTGAGCCTTTCAATCATTTATTAGGATAAAAAATGATCGAACTTAGTCACGAAGAAGAATTGCGTTATAACCGTCAAATTATTCTTAAAAGCGTAGATTTTGATGGGCAAGAAAAACTCAAAGCAAGCAAAATGCTGATCGTTGGACTTGGCGGTTTAGGCTGTGCAGCCAGCCAATATCTCGCAGCGGCAGGCGTTGGCAATTTAACACTGTTGGATTTCGACACAGTTTCTCTTTCGAATCTTCAACGCCAAGTCTTGCACTGCGATGCGCGCTTGAATATGCCCAAAGTAGAATCAGCTAAAATTGCACTGGAACAAATCAATCCACATATAAACATTGAGACAATTAATGCTAAGTTAGACGAAAAAAAACTCGCAGAAATCATTCCGCACTTTGATATTGTTTTAGATTGTACAGACAATGTGGAAATCCGTAATCAGTTGGATCGTCAATGTAATCATGCAAAAATTCCTCTTATTTCTGGTGCGGCGATTCGAATGGAAGGTCAGGTTTCCGTTTTCACTTATGAACCGAATACGCCTACTTATCATGATCTCAGTAAATTATTTGGACAAAATGTATTAAGCTGTGTAGAAGCAGGCGTGCTTGCACCAATCGTCGGCATTGTGGGAAGCATTCAAGCCTTAGAAGCAATTAAAGTGCGGTTAAAAATCGGTAAGAATTTGTGTGGACGCTTATTGATGATTGATGGTTTTTCGATGAATATCCGAGAAATTAAACTTCCAACCAGCGTGGCATAAAACGCTTAAAAAGAGAAAAAAATTTAACCGCACTTTTTATTAACCATAACCTTTACGACAAACATTATGACAACAGAAATTAAAAAACTTGATCCCGATACAGCCATTGATATTGCTTACGATATTTTCTTAGAAATGGCTGGAGAAAACTTAGATCCTGCCGACATTCTTTTATTCAACCTACAATTTGAAGAACGTGGTGGTGTGGAATTTGTTGAAACCGCCGATGATTGGGAAGAAGAAATTGGTGTACTGATTGACCCAGAAGAATACGCTGAAGTATGGGTGGGCTTAGTCAATGAGCAAGATGAAATGGATGATGTCTTTGCTAAATTCTTAATTTCTCACCGAGAAGAAGATCGCGAATTTCACGTTATTTGGAAAAAGTAACGATAACGTAAAAATAGGGGAAATCATCTGATTTCCCTTTTTCTTTTCTATTAAAATTAACGCCCCATTAAATTGGAAAACTCGAGAAAAAAACTAACAACAACGGCGGTAATAAATTTGTCACCATACCAAAAGAAATGGCGATAGGCGTTACTTCAATTCCACCTGATTTTTGAATAATAGGTAATGTACAATCTAGTGCTGTTGCGCCTGTAATTCCAATAGCTGTAGAACGATAATGTTGCATAAACAGTGGAATTAAAAATAAACTCAAAATTTCACGCGATAAATCATTAAAAAAGGCAATACTCCCCTGCATCGGCCCCCAAGCATTTGTTAGCACGACGCTTGATAAAGAATACCAACCAAATCCCGATGAAAAGGCTAGACCTTGAGTAATCGGCATACTCAGAAAAAATGCTGAAATAACACCACCTACTAAAGAACTTAGGGTAAAAATTGCCCCCATCATTAAACCTTGCTTATTTAATAAGACTTCTCTCAAGGAAATACCATTGTTACGAAGCTGAATCCCGACAAAAAAGATCAATGCAATAAGCACGTAAAGATTAGAGCCATTTGGGAAATGCAACCAATCATTGCACAACCAACCTAAAATAACGCCGATAATCACCGCACTTAATAATTTAATTGAGTCCATTAACGAATGCCAACGAGAGGGCAATTCTCCCTGTAAGTAATTAACTGGCTTAGGCAAAGTGCGGTCATAAATAGCCAAGCCTAGGATATTACAAGTCAGAATGATAGCGGACAGCCCTAAAGCGGTCATACCAATAATTGGCAATTTTTGTTCTAAATGCTCTAGCTGCCCAAGCATAAACCCCATCATAAATAAAATGATGTAAAGCAATAACATCACAATTTTATTAATGAATGCCAACGCATTTTGATTCTGTATTTTGACTAAATAACCCAACATCATCGGCACAAGCACGATAAGCAATCCGTTAATAATTTCTTCCATTGTTTTCCTTTTTGTAGATCACTGCACTTTATTTAATATTCAAAGATAATCTGAATAAATATTACAGTAAAAATAAAAATTACTTATACAAGCAATAAAATCATACTGCTTATAATATATATTTTTTATCAATCTACCAAATGCTCAATGTACAAACGCCAATCTTAGATACTTTGTCTCTTTACTCTGTAAAAATGGAATATAAAAAACGGCTTAAAAATAAGCCGCTTTTCATCATTATTTCCCTGCAAAAACTTTAATTTGCTCTGCCCCTAAATGTCCTGGTACGGTTTTTTTCAGGTTTAGATCGCTATCTAAAAAGAGATTGAACGGATAGCCACGCACTCTTGCTTTGTCAATGATTTCGCCTTTTTCATCTAAAAGCACCGTGATATTTTTATATTCTAATCCCTTGTACCACTCAATAAAATCAGCGGTGTCTTTTTCGCCTTTGTGATCGGGCGAAACAATGGTAATCACTTCAAAATTGCGATCTTTTTCCGCACTTAAATCATCAATTTCAGCTAATCCTGCCAAACAAATTGGACACCAAGATGCCCACATTTTTACATACACAGGTTTGCCTTTATATTGGCTTAAAGTAACTGGCTGATTGTTTAAATCTTTGAGTTGCACGTCCGCCAAATTAGTTTGTGCAAAAGCGTTTAGGCTGAATGCCATTAGAAATATTGATAGTAGTTTTTTCATTGCTTTTTCCTTTTATAAATTTCTTTTGTTGAGGTTATGTTTTACGAAAAATTATTCGTAATCAATAAAATGCCCATCACGATAATTAAAATTCCGCCACCGATTTTAAATTTGTCTAAGTGTTTATTTAACCCTTTAGCACGTTTTAGCAAGCTGTCTGAGAAGAATGAAAATAATACAAACGGCGTTGCCAAACCTAAAACATAAACGAACATCATTGATGCACCGTAAAGTGCAGAGCCTTCATCGCCTGATAAAGCTAACACGGAAGCCAAAATCGGGCCAATACAAGGTGTCCAACCAAGACTAAACGTTAAACCAAGAACAAATGCCTCAAGTGCGGTTGATTTTCCTGATGTTTTTATTTCCACCAATTTCGTGCGTTCCAACAAACCAATTTTGAAAATGCCAAGTTGATGAATACCCAAAATAATCACGATAACGCCAGCGATAATGCGGGTAGTGTTACTAAATAAAATATTCCCTAAAAAACCAAAACTAAAGCCTAAACTGACAAATGTAAGGGAAAGCCCTAAAATAAATAAAAAAGTATTTAAGACTTTTTTACCGCCTTTACTCAAAATACCAAAATAAATTGGAATAATCGGGAAAATACAAGGCGAAAGAAAAGAAGCAAGCCCAGCTAAAAATACAGTTCCAATAAGGAGTTGCTGATCTAACATCCTACATCTCCTTATTTTTTAATGGATTGAATCAAATATCCGTATCCTGCCTTTTCCATTTCAGCTAACGGAATAAATTTAATTGATGCACTGTTAATGCAATAACGCAAACCGCCTTTATCTTTCGGGCCGTCATCAAATACGTGACCTAAATGAGCATTGCCCGCACGGCTTAACACTTCGGTACGTTGCATATTGAAGCTGTTGTCGGTTTCATAATGCACTACATCTTTAATGATCGGTTTCGTAAAGCTTGGCCAGCCACAACCTGATTCAAATTTATCATTTGAAGAGAAAACAGGCTCGCCTGTGGTGACATCAACATAAATACCCGGTTGGAAGTTATCCCAATATTCGTTACTAAAAGAGCGTTCAGTATGTTTATTTTGAGTAACGGAATATTGCAATGGTGTCAATTTCGCTTTAAGTTCTGCATCACTCGGTTTCGGATAATCTTTTTCATCAATCACAGGTTCATCTGCTTTGGTAATATCAATATGGCAATAACCATTTGGATTTTTCTTCAAATAATCCTGATGATATTCTTCCGCTACGATGTAATTTTTAATCGGTTGTACCTCAATTTGCACTGGTTTTTTATATTTGGTTTGAAGCTGGGCGAGAGCTTGTTCGATCACCGCTTTATCTGCCCCATCTTGATAATAAATCCCTGTGCGATATTGTCTACCACGGTCGTTACCTTGTTTGTTTACACTCGTTGGATCAATCACTTTAAAATAATATTTAAGCAATTTATCTAACGAAATTTGGTTTGCATCGTAAGTGACTTTTACCGTTTCTGCGTGATCGGTTAGCCCAATCATATGATAACTGGTTTTCCCCGTATTACCATTGGCATAGCCAGAAATCGCATCTTTCACACCGTGAATACGCTCCATATATGCTTCCATACCCCAGAAACAACCACCAGCAAGATAAATTTCTCGAATGTTTTGTGTATTTTCCATTGCCATTTTTTGTTCTCCAGATGATGATGTTGAATTTTGTATTGCTAAAGTTGGTGCTGCACAGCAAAGTGCGGTAATAAATAGAAATGTTTTTGATAGTTTCATTGCTTTTCCTTATGAAGTAAAAATTAACGTTACATGAGGTTAGACGGCGGATAATTCGATTTCTTACAGATTTTTGTAAAATTTTTAAAGAAATTGACTAAAATCCATTGTTATAACCAATAATAAAGCGTTAAGATGCCCAATCTCCCCCTCTTTTCTAAGGTAAAAATCTATATGCAATCACATTCCACTCCTTCGCTTTATCACAAAGCGATTAGTTTTATGGTATCAGCGTACTTTTCCATTACCTTGATGAATGTATTTGTTAAAACCGCTTCTCAAACAATTCCTGCAAGTGAAACCTTATTTTCACGATTTTTAATCGGCTTGCTTTTCTTACTTCCTTTTGTGATTAAAGATCGAGATTTTAAAGTGGATACTCATCAATGGAAATTTTTAATCCTGCGTAATGCCGCGGGTGTATCGAGTATGTTGATTAACTTTTATGTCGTGAAGTTCTTACCGCTTTCCATCACTGTCTTGTTGATGAATACCTCTGCCCTATTTATCCCGATTTTATTGCTCTTTTTCCATCAAAAAACACCGCTTAATGTGCTTTTATGTAGCTTAATCGGTTTTCTTGGCGTTTCCATTATTTTACTCACCAATCACAATGGCAATGTTGATCCTATTTATGTGTTGGTAGGATTATCTGGTGCTGTATTGGCAGGAATGGCATTTATTGGCTTACAAGAATTAAACAAATACAACACACCAAAAAATATCGTATTTTATTTTCATCTGATTGGTACATTCATGTTACCAGTCTTCTTTATTAACCAATGGAAAATCCCTAATTTATACGAGCTTGGCTTATTGCTATTAGTGGGCGGATTTGGATTGATTTTCCAATTATTACTCACGCGCGCTTTTAAATACGCACCCGCCAATATCATTACTCCTTTTGCGTTCACTGGCGTAATTTTCTCTAGCGTTTTCGACTGGCTCTTTTGGCATCATACACCTAACCTCTATTTTTGGCTCGGTGCAGTTATAATTGTGGGCGCAGTGAGTTTATTGGCGAAGCTGAAGAAATAAAACCTTTGAGATTATAAAATTCCGTGCGGATAAGTTAGAAATACCGCTATAAAGTGCGGTCAAAATAGCGGTATTTTTTAATACTTTCATCACTCTTAATGTGAATCTTTAAATTTCTTCATCATCATACTTAAGGTTTTGCAATTTCTTTGAAAACGACGGCAATGTGGGCAGGTAACTAAATGTACTTTTAGCCCCACTTTTTCTTGTATATCTAATGAACGTTCGTGCGATTCGGAAATCATTCGAGTGGCTTGGCGACAACGCATAATCTCTCCTAAAGTTTTTTTGAAAGACAGTTTTGCAACTGTAAACGTGCCCGATAAAGGGTGGTATGTAAATTAGACGAAGTTAAATGCGTTTCTTGACAAATTTCTTCAGATGAAAGCTCTAAAAACTCTCGCATCATAAAAATTTTTGCCTGTTTAGCGGGTAAACAAGTCAAACAAGTTTCAAAAATCAGCCAAAATTCATCGGAATACACAGTTTCTTCTTCGCCTTGTAATTCACTCGGGTAATATTCTGGTTTCCAATGCCCCTTTTCCTCAAAAAATGAATTATTGGTATTTTCATCTTCAAGTTCACTTTCTAAAACAAACCGCCCTTTCTGACGTAAATAATCAATAATCTTATTTTTAAGAATGGCAAAAATCCAAGTTTTAAATGCAGATTGATGCTTGAAATTATCAAGATTTTTGAATGCACTTAAAAAGGCTTCTTGTACTAAATCTTCGGCAAGATCAGCTTGATTAACTTGCAATCGTGCAAATGTCAGCATTTGAGTACGAATTTGCTGAAGCTCAAGATCAGATATAACATTCATTTTAATTCCTTTAAAACTTATATAAGAAATGAAATCCACTTCCTTTAACATACTGAGGTAGCTATTTTTACACTCAAAAAAGGAAATTTAAAATGAAAAATTTTACATTAAATCTGTTTCGCAAAGTTAAGAAAAATCTGGTGTTTAAGAAAAGAATAATTAAGACAAAAAACGAGCATTTTCGATTTAGATTAATACTAAACAAAAAATGCTCGTTTTAGATACTAATTTATCCGATTAGATTGGTTGTTTTATCCTTACCAAACCCAACCAGCTCCCATTTGATAGGAAATTTTACTGTTTTTGCCTGCATTTACGGCGATACCGCTTTTTAATGTAATATTCGCTTTTGGTGTATAGCCTACGCCAATCGCCACCGCATTACGGCTGCCATAACCACCCACCGCAGCAGAAAAACTCGCTTTTCCGACCACTTGTGGCAAGACTAAACCAGAAAGTGCGTTAGCCGCCGCTAAACCACGTTCCAATTTGCCGTCTAATTTTCCTAATTTGCCATTTAGCTCGTTAAAATCTGATTGGAAATTATGTACTTGAGTTTGCAATGTGCCTAATTTGAGATCGGTATATTGATTTGCAGTTTGTAAAGTTTGTGTATCGCCCGCTTCACGTTTAACAGCTTCTTCCATAATTTGTGAAACTACTTCATTTTTTGCTTGAACAATTTTACTATCCACACCAACAACTTTAGTTTCTACATCAGTAACTTTATCTTCAACTTGAGTAATTTTATCCTCTGTTGCAGTTATTTTATTTTCGAGATTTGTTACTTTTGTATTTAATGGGCTGAATTTTTCATCGGTATATTGTTTTGCATCTGCTAACGTTTTTGCATCGCCTGCTTCACGTTTAAGTGCTTCTGAAACAATTTTTCCAGCGGTAAATAATTTAGCACTTGCCAATGTGGCTTTATCGCCATCATCCATTTGTTTTTTATTTACAGCATCGGTATCTTTTACGGCTGTTTTTACATTAGCAATAAATTTTTCACTGCCCGACTTACCCACAGAAACTTCATTCGATCTTGTTGTTTCTGAGTTAGAACCTAATGCAACGCTATCACTATATTCAGCTTTTGCACCGTCGCCAATTGCCACTGTATAATTTGCCAATGCCTTACTTTCTTTCCCTAATGCGACAGATTTTCCACCTGAAGCATTTGCCTCTTTACCAATTGCCGTAGAACCATCATTTGCTTTGGTTTGCTTGCCAATTGCCACGGCATTATCTCCAAGGGTTTTCACGCTATATCCTAACGCCACTGTATAATTTACCTTAGGTTTGGTATTGTCAGATGTCTTCGCTTCATTTTCTTCGCCAAATACAATATTATGCTCCCCCTCCACTTTATTTTTATAGCCTGATACAACGTTGTAGGTATAATCATTTACATTACTGCTATATTTGCCTACTTCATTATAAAAACCAGACACAGTGTGATAGACACCATACACTTTATTTCCTTGCCCAAACACCTGACTTGATGCGCCTTGTACCTTATTACTGAAACCGTAAACCTGTAAGTTGCCATTGCCTCCGCCATAATCCTTTCCCGTTACAGTATTACTAAGCCCTACAACTACCGTACTATTGCCCGTTAAAGTGTTGTTATCGCCGACGATTAAATTATTAGTTGCGTGAGATAATTTAGCATTAGAAGTATCAGTACCTTTAACACCATTAATAGTATTAGTTTCTAAATTACCGATAATGATATTGTTATTGCTCGTACTCTCAGATGTACTAATATCTTTCATTCCAAAATTTTGTGAAAAGTTAGTATTTGAAGTGGTTGGGGGAGAGGTATCTGCTAAAGCTGGATTAGTGAATATTCCACCAATAATGGAGAGAGCTGTAGTTATTGTGCAAGATGGGAAGAAAAGGTTAGTGTTTGTTTGTTTGTTTGTTTGTTTGTTTGTTTGTTTGTTTGTTTGTTTGTTTGTTTGTTTGTTTGTTTGTTTGTTTGTTTGTTTGTTTGTTTGTTTACAGAATTATATAAAAACATATTTAGATCCTCACTATTATTAAATAAAAGATACTCAATTTTACGTCATATAGATTAAGATATAAAGGAAATATTGTTTTTATACATAAAAAGTGCGGTGAAAATCTTAAAAATTTTTACCGCACTTTCAATAGCAACAACTAAAACAGCTCATTCTATTACTGTAATAATCTCTGCTCCTGCATTCACTAAATTATCAATATCTTATGAAAACAGAATATTTGGACGTATAAAACACCCTAAAACGAGAACCTTTTTAGAATAAGAATACCTAGAAATCTTATTTTTAAGCTAAGAAGGAAGAAATGAAACAAAATCGACCAAATTATATAAAACTTTTGCAAAATTTGACTGTTTCGCAAGTTAAATACTACGCCAATTTTCTAAAATCAAGTTGGGGACAAACTCAAAGGCTTTATCACTCGTGACTAAAACACATTCATTGGCTAAAGCGTGAGCTGCAATCATTTGATCTTGCACGCCCATTACCTTGCCTTCTTTTTCCATTTCAGCTCTTAGCTTGCCATAACTTTCAGCGGTTTTCGTATCCCATTCTAAAATAGAAATCGCAGATAAAAATGTATCTAAAAACTGTAAAAGTTGCAGATTATTACGCTTTGCCACACCATAAAATAATTCAGCGGCGGTAACAGAAGAAATACAGAGGATTTCAGGATTAAGCTGTCTTAATCGTTCTACCACAGAAGGTACTTTACGGAAAAAATAACTCACAGTATTCGTATCTAACATATACATTTAAAAGCCCTCAAAAGGATCTCGCGTTGCCACTTCTTGCTTACGTTCTTTTTCCGATAAAAAATCTTCATCACATTGAATTGTAGGTAACAATTCGAAAACTTTCTGCCAATTTTGCTGGCTACGAGAACGAGTTGAAAGCGTAATATCGCCATTTTCTTCTTTGAAAACATAAATTTGAGTGGCATCAAACTCAAATTCCACAGGTAAACGAACGGCTTGATTGCGACCATTTCTAAATAAACGTGCAATTTTTTCCATTATGCTCCTCCTTAAATATATGCTTTAGTATATGCCAAAATACTAGCCTGAACAAACACGATTAAATTTAACCGCACTTTAGTTACATTACCACCACATCAAACTGTTCTTGGTTATAAAACTGTTCTGTTTTTACTTTTACTCGTTTGCCAATAAACATTTCCACTTCTGGTAGCAAACCGTGAGATTCTTCGTTAATAAGATATTCTGAAACCGCTGGCGAGGCGTAAACAACAAATTGTTCACTACTGAATAAATGATAAACCCGAATAATTTCACGCATAATTTCGTAGCAAACTGTCTCGACAGTTTTCACTCGACCACGTCCATGGCAAGTTGGGCATTCATCGCATAGCACATGCTCAAGGCTTTCACGAGTTCTCTTACGGGTCATTTCTACAAGGCCTAATTGCGTAAAGCCATTCACATTGGTTTTCACACGATCTTTAGAAAGCGCATCACATAAAGATTCCAACACTCGATTACGGTGTTCATCTGTTTGCATATCAATAAAATCAATAATGATTATGCCACCCAGATTACGTAGTTGTAATTGCTGTGCAATGGCTTTAGTTGCTTCAATATTGGTATTGAAGATGGTTTCTTCTAGATTACGATGCCCCACAAATGCGCCTGTATTAATATCAATGGTAGTCATTGCTTCTGTTTGCTCGATAATCAAATAGCCGCCCGATTTGAGATTAACACGTTTATCTAAGGCTGTTTGGATCGCATTTTCAACCCCATACACATCAAAGATAGGTTGGTTACCAGAATAAAGAACAAGTTTATCGCTTAATTCAGGCATAAATTCATCAGTAAACTCTTTCACTTCGCCAAAGCAAAGTTTAGAGTCGATACGAATTTTTTCTAAGTTTGTGCCGATAAAATCACGCAAAATGCGTTGCGGAAGTGCAGGCTCTCCGTAAATTTTTGATTTGGTTGGATATTTAGATTTACGCTCTAAGACTTTACGCCACAAGCGTTTTAAAAATTCAGCATCTTGACGTAATTCTTCTTCGCTTGCCCCTTCTGTGGCGGTACGAATAATAAAACCGCCAAGTTCATCACAAAATGGTTCAACCAAGGCTTTTAAACGGGCGCGTTCTTCTTCGCTTTCAATGCGTTGTGAAACGCCTACGTGGCTATTTTCCGGCATAAAAACAAGATAACGCGATGGCAATGTGATGTCTGTGGTTAAACGCGCGCCTTTTGTACCTAACGGATCTTTTACCACTTGTACAACAATATCCTGCCCTTCTCGTACTAATTCTGAAATACTCTTAACTTTAAATTGCTTTTGTTCATTTTCATCTACACATTCCGTGTGAGATACAATGTCGGCAGCGTGTAAAAAAGCCGCTTTTTCCAAACCAATATCGACAAAAGCAGACTGCATTCCCGGTAGCACTCGAGTGACACGACCTTTATAAATATTTCCGACAATTCCTCGTTTAGCTTGGCGTTCAATATGCACTTCACGCAACATTCCTGTTTCGACTAGCGCAATGCGTGTTTCGTTAGGCGTTACGTTCATCAATAACTCGACAGCATCCATTTTATATTCCTAATTTCTTAAATTTCATCAAATATTTAGTCTAAATAGAATAATAGCCCGAAATAAGGTAAAATGCACCCTTTCTGAAATTTTAACCCATTTTGGACTTATAAAATGTTTGGATTCGACCCAACTCTTGTTACTTTTACTATTTATATTTTCGGGATGTTGCTGATTGGCGTACTCGCCTATTATTACACGAATAATTTATCAGATTACATTCTCGGTGGACGTCGTTTAGGCAGCTTTGTCACGGCAATGTCAGCTGGTGCTTCAGATATGTCAGGTTGGCTTTTAATGGGCTTACCGGGTGCGGTCTATTTATCAGGCTTGGTAGAAGGTTGGATTGCTATTGGTTTAACTATCGGGGCTTATTTTAACTGGCTTTTAGTGGCTGGTCGTTTGCGTGTTTATACAGAATTAAATAATAATGCCCTCACTCTCCCAGAATATTTTCACAATCGTTTTGGTTCATCACACAAATTATTAAAACTTGTTTCTGCTACGATTATTTTAGTGTTTTTTACTATTTATTGTGCTTCGGGTGTCGTGGCAGGTGCAAAATTATTCCAAAATATATTTTCTGTAGAATATTCCACCGCACTTTGGTACGGTGCAGCGGCAACCATTGCTTACACGTTCATCGGTGGTTTCCTTGCGGTAAGCTGGACAGATACCATTCAAGCCACATTAATGATTTTTGCATTAATTTTAACCCCTGTTTTTGTGTTATTAAGTTTCGCCGATACCGCTCAATTTTCCGTCGTATTAGAACAAGCTGAAGCAGCAGTCAATAAAGATTTCACGGATTTATTTACTTCTACCACACCACTTGGTTTATTAAGCCTTGCCGCTTGGGGATTAGGCTATTTCGGGCAACCGCATATTTTAGCACGCTTTATGGCTGCAGACTCTGTCAAATCACTTATCAAAGCACGCCGTATTAGTATGACTTGGATGGTGCTTTGCTTAGGAGGCGCAATTGGCATTGGCTTATTCGCTATTCCGTATTTCTTTGCAAATCCAGCTATTGCAGGCACAGTTAATCGCGAACCAGAACAGGTTTTTATTGAATTAGCTAAACTTTTATTTAATCCTTGGATCGCAGGCATATTACTTTCAGCTATTTTAGCCGCTGTAATGAGTACATTAAGTGCGCAATTATTAATTTCTTCTAGCTCAATCACAGAAGATTTCTACAAAGGTTTTATTCGCCCTAACGCATCTGAAAAAGAGCTCGTATGGCTTGGAAGAATTATGGTGTTGGTTATTGCCGCACTTGCTATCTGGATCGCACAAGATGAAAATAGCAAAGTATTAAAACTTGTCGAATTCGCTTGGGCTGGTTTTGGTAGTGCATTTGGCCCCGTTGTACTTTTCTCTCTTTTTTGGAAACGAATGACATCATCGGGCGCGATGGCAGGTATGCTGGTAGGCGCAGTAACAGTATTTGCTTGGAAAGAAGTTGTTCCAGCTGATACCGATTGGTTTAAAGTATATGAAATGATCCCTGGTTTTGCTTTCGCCAGCCTTGCAATTATTGTTATTTCATTGCTGTCCAGTAAACCTGAACAAGATATTCTTAATACCTTTGATAAAGCAGAAAAGGCTTATAAGGAAGCAAAATGATCGATTTTCGCCCTTTTTATCAACAAATTGCGACCACAAATTTATCGGACTGGTTAGAAACCTTACCGCACCAATTAAAAGAGTGGGAAAATCAAACTCACGCTGATTATGCGAAATGGAGCAAAATTGTTGATTTCCTACCTGATTTACAAGCTGACGAAATCGATCTAAAAAGTGCGGTAAAATCTGACCGCACTTTTCCCCTTTCAACAGGAGAAAAACAACGAATTATCCACCATTTAAAGCAATTAATGCCGTGGCGAAAAGGGCCTTATCATCTTTTCGGTATTCATATTGATTGTGAATGGCGTTCTGATTTTAAATGGGATCGTGTTCTTCCTCACTTATCGCCATTGCAAGGTCGCACTATTTTAGATGTAGGCTGTGGCAGCGGTTATCATATGTGGAGAATGCTAGGGGAAGGTGCAAAAATGGTCGTAGGGATTGATCCTACCGAGCTTTTCCTTTGCCAATTTGAAGCAGTACGCAAGCTACTTAATAATGATCGTCGAGCAAATCTTATCCCCCTTGGTATTGAGCAAATGCAACCATTAGCGGCATTTGATACGGTATTTTCAATGGGCGTACTCTATCATCGTAAATCCCCATTAGATCATTTAAGCCAGCTGAAAAATCAATTGGTAAAAGGTGGCGAATTGGTATTAGAAACCTTAGTGGTAGATGGCGATGTCAATACTGTACTTATACCAGCAGATCGCTATGCAAAAATGAAAAATGTTTATTTTATCCCCTCTGTCGCTGCACTAATCAATTGGCTAGAAAAAGTTGGCTTTACCAACGTACGTTGTGTTGATGTAGCGACAACTACATTAGAAGAACAGCGTAAAACTGGTTGGTTGGAAAATGAAAGCCTGATTGATTTCTTAGATCCAAATGATCACAGTAAAACCATTGAAGGTTATCAAGCACCGAAAAGAGCGGTAATTTTAGCGAACAAATAAAAAAGGGATTAATCCCTTTTTTATTTTCCATCAAGAATCTTGCATACTTACAAAGAATGGTACTCTAATTTCACCGATGTTAATGTAGAAAGTAGCGCTTCAGCCATCGTTTTATGGCTTAGTTTTAATGCTTTTTCAGCCATCACAATTCGCTCAATATCAGTCAATTTTTTATCATTTAAATAAGCAAAATTAAGTGCAGTTTGCAACGCTGGCAAACTCGGATTAAATGCAGCGTTTTCTGCATAACGTCCTGTCACCACATCGCCATTTTTAAATAAAATCGCAATGCCATGCGGGCTATTTGAATAAGGACAATGAGATTGATTTGCCGCCAAAATAGCTTGATTAACCAAATCATCTTGGTGATCAGCCACTAAATCATGATTTTCTTCCGCTAAAAGATGAACCGCAATATCGAGATCTTTCGGTCCAAACGCATCCGGTAAATAAGAATGCAATGGATTATTTTGGCTATGTGGCAAATGAATTGAAATTTTTTCAGCACCATGCAATTCATTCATAAATTGACGACAATGCCCGCACGGCGTGTAATTGACCACCATGTCTGAAATACGACGTTCATTACGCAACCATGCATGAGAAATTGCACTTTGCTCTGCATGAATTGTTTGCTGAATAGCTGAATTCGAAAATTCTTGATTCGCACCAAAATAAAAATCACCTTGTTCACCAATAGCAATGGCTCCCACATTAAAATGAGAAATAGCGGTATGGCTATAAGTCGCCGCAATCGGCAACAAATGCATAGCTAATTTTAATGGCGTAAGTTTAAAATCACGACAAAGCTGCTCCACTTGGGAACGATTTAAAAAGCCAGCCCAATTTTGCAAACGAATTTCATCAACAATCGCTTGATTGAGTGCATCATCTTGTGGCAATGCGTGCTTAATAAGTTCTTGCATAAGACATCCTTAAAATATTAAAAATTATAACTGCACTTATTAAAGCAAAATTTACTGTTAGCCGCGACCCTTTACTAAAGTATTCCTTATAACTGTGATCCCGATCACTTATTTTGATAGTTTAAATTTATTACAATTTATTAACATATAGTCAAAGGCTATCAATTTTATTGAATAGAACAATTTCACAGCAAATTCTAGAAACGTATAATACCCATATCAAAGGCAGGGCATTAGCTCAATTATTCAACTAGAAAAAGGAAATTATTATGTCAAAAACATCTATCGGATTAGACAAAGTTCAATCAGCAGAATTAGCCAATAAACTTAACGAATTACTTGCAACCTACCAAGTATTCTATACTAACGTACGCGGTTACCACTGGAACATTAAAGGTGTAAATTTCTTTGCATTACACGCAAAATTTGAAGAAATCTACACAGATTTAATCACCAAAGTTGATGAAGTGGCTGAACGTATTTTAACTTTAGGTTACACACCAGATAATGCATATAGCCAATACTTAAAAGTATCTCGTATTAAAGAAGATATTGCAGTAAGCGGTGCACAAGAATGTTTATCAGGCACATTACAAGGCTTAAAAACATTACTCGACCAACAACGTGAAATTCTTGCTCTTGCAGGCGATGCTGGTGACGAAGGTACTGCATCACAAATGAGTGACTACATTAAAGAACAAGAAAAATTGGTGTGGATGTTCCAAGCAGCTTGCCAAACTTGCCATGCTTAATGGGTAAATTTCAGCTCTAACGAAAACTAACCTGCAATCTATCTAACTTAACAAAGTTAGATGTATTTAAGAACCAAGTTCTACTTTTCTAAGAACTTGGTTTTTTTATTTTAAATTGAGTTTACAAAAATAAAGTGAAAAAAATCTCATAAGTGCTATCATCCGCCGACTTTATATTTTTCCTCGCATACATTTAAGAGCAAAAAATTAAGTGTATTTTGTGTTAGTCAAAGGTTATTGTAAAAATGAAAGGAATTTATACTGATGAATTATCCAACCAACCAACCAACCAACCAACCAACCAACCAAATAGTAAAACTGTTGCGGTAGTTACTTCAACAATTGGTCGTCCAGAATTAACACTCGCTATTGAAAGCGTGCAAAATCAAACTTATCCATGTAAGCATTATGTATTTGTCGATGGCAATATTTTCTGGGATAAGGCTAAATCTATATTAGAACAATTCCCTGATGTGATTCCTATTTACTTACCAATGAATACAGGAAAAAACAGAATCCTTAACGGAGCCATTAATGCTGCTGCAGCTTTCCTTGTTGAAGAAGACATTATTTGTTATTTAGATGATGACAATCAGCTACGAGAAGATCACGTAGAAAGTTTAGTAAAAGTGATTGAACAAGGTGCTGATTTTGCTTATTCCTTACGATCTTTTTACGATTCAAATCATCAATTTATCTGTCATGATGATTTTGAATCACTCGGAAATTGGACTACAAAAAGCGATATTTTCGTAGATGTTAAAATAGAAGATATTCAGCAACAAATACATTTTAATTTTAACGGAATCAATGCTCATATCGATACCAATTGTTATGCCGTGCCTCGCGAAATAGCGCAGAAAGCTGCACATGGTTGGCATACTCCATCTATCGGTGATCGAGGATTTTTGTCTGCTTTAAAAAATTTGGGGTTAATGGGACAAACCTCTGGAAAATATACTGTCAAATATACCGTAGATTTTAATAAATTAATCGTTGCTCGTAGTTTTTTCCCTCAATTAATACTATCAGATGAAATAAATGATCATATTTCTGCCGGCATATTAAAGCTGATTAATCAGCAAAATATTGAATATTACAGAGGTCGCCCTTGGGCAAAGGAATAAAAGTAAACATTTTTCATCAAAAAACATAAAAAATTAAAATTAGGCTTGACTTATCTCTTTTGCACTAGTTTAATAGTACAAAAGTTTTCTAAAGGATATCAATATGCAAACTCAAGCCTTTATTGCGATGACAGCTCAACCCATTCCCTATTATGCTGACACCACCGCTATTTTTAATACACTTTGCCAACCTAATTCAAATTCTCTTCTACTCGACTCTGCCGAAATCGGGAGTAAAAATAGTTTACAAAGTCTTATCTTAGTCAATGCGGCGGTTAAAATAACCTGCTTAGGTCACAACGTCACATTTAAAGCATTAAATGAGAATGGAAAACAAGTTCTAAAAGAAATTTATCCAAAATTAACCGCACTTGGAAAAGTAAGTGCGGTCAATTTTGAAGAGGAATTTTCTGTACAATTTTCGCCACTTGATAATCAACTCGATGAAGATAGCAAATTACAGTCTGCCACTATTTTTGATGGACTGCGTATTATTTCTAGTCTTTATCAACATAGCCAAACGCCTATTTTTTTAGGCGGATTATTTGCTTACGATCTCGTCGCAAATTTCATTCCAATGGATGGCATTACATTGCAAAATGATGGTATCAACTGCCCTGATTACAGTTTCTATCTTGCCGAACACCTCATTACTATCGACCATCAAAATCAACAAGCGACACTAAAAAGTTTCTGTTTTGCTCAAGAAGAACAAGTCAATATTGCCAAAACCTCGCTTTCTATAGCACAAAAACTAAAAAATATTGATCACGTTCTTTCTATTAAAGCAGCAAGTGATGAAGTTAAAACAAACTTTGACGATCCTGAATTTACTGGCATTGTGAAAGCCTTAAAACACCATATTAACATTGGTGATGTATTCCAAATTGTGCCCTCTCGCCGTTTCTCCCTTGCTTGCCCAAATACATTAGCCAGTTACGCTCAACTCAAACAAAATAATCCAAGCCCTTATATGTTCTATATGAATGATGAAGACTTTATTTTGTTTGGTGCATCACCAGAAAGTGCTCTGAAATATGAACCAGAAAATCGTCAGTTAGAAATTTACCCTATCGCAGGTTCACGCCCTCGTGGTTTTGATGCTCACGGCAATATCGATCCTGAATTGGATGCTCGTTTAGAACTAGAACTTCGCCTTGATCACAAAGAACAAGCGGAACATCTGATGTTGGTTGATTTAGCGCGTAACGACATTGCTCGAGTTTGCCAAAGCGGTACGCGTAAAGTAGCTGAATTAATGCAGGTGGATCGCTATTCTCATATCATGCATTTGGTATCTCGTGTAGTGGGTAAATTACGCCCTGAGTTAGATGCGCTTCACGCCTATCAAGCCTGTATGAATATGGGCACATTAACTGGTGCGCCAAAAATCAAAGCAATGCAGCTTATTTATCAATTTGAGCAGCAAAAACGCCATAGTTACGGTGGTGCGGTGGGTTATCTCACGTCCGATGGACATTTTGATACCTGTATCGTAATTCGTTCTGCTTTTGTACAAAATGGAATAGCTCATGTACAAGCGGGTTGCGGCGAAGTGTTAGATTCTGATCCACAAATGGAAGCTGATGAAACACGCCACAAAGCCGCGGCTGTCTTAAAAGCAATTCGTCAAGTTAATACACAAGCAAAATAGGGAAGAATTATTATGGCTAATATTTTATTTTTAGATAACTTCGATTCCTTCACTTACAATCTTGTGGATCAATTCCGTGTGTTGGGTCACAACGTCACAATTTACCGCAATGACTGTGACTTAGAAAAACTGGTAGAAACCGCACTTAATACGCCTGATACTATTCTTGCACTTTCTCCCGGGCCAGGAACACCATCAGAAGCAGGGATTTTACTCCCATTGATCGAACGCTTAAAAAATCAAGTACCGATTATTGGAATTTGTTTAGGCCATCAAGCATTGATTCAAGCCTTTGGCGGGAAGGTTGTTCACGCTGGCAAAGTATTGCATGGTAAAGTTTCTCGTATCACCCATGATAATCAAGCCATGTTTAAAAATCTTGCTAATCCAATTCCTGTGGCGCGTTATCATTCTTTAATGGGACAAAATTTACCAAAAGAATTTATCGTCAATGCGGAATATAATGGCATTATCATGGCAATTCGTCATCGCGATTTACCCATTTGCGCATTCCAATTTCACCCTGAAAGTATTTTAACTGTGCAAGGTTCGCAATTATTACAACAATCAATTGAATGGTTGTTAAATAGATAAGACACCAAAAAGTGCGGTGATTTTTAACCGCACTTTAAAGGAGAAAAAATGATCACCGTATTCGGACTTAAATCCAAACTCACACCACGTCGTGAAAAACTGGCAGAAGTCATTTATAACAGTCTCTATCTCGGCTTAGATATTCCGAAAGGTAAACACGCGATTCGCTTTTTGTGTTTAGAAAAAGAAGATTTTTACTACCCTTTTGATCGTAGCGATGATTACACGGTCATCGAAATCAACCTGATGGCTGGTCGTATGGAAGGCACAAAAAAACGCTTGATAAAAATGCTATTTAGCGAATTAGAGTACAAACTTGGCATCCGTGCTCACGATGTGGAAATTACGATTAAAGAACAGCCGGCGCATTGCTGGGGTTTCCGAGGAATGACAGGCGATGAGGCGCGCGATTTAGATTACGATATTTATGTTTAATAAAATATAGAAAATTAACAAATCCATATACAAAGAAAAACAGGAATAGACTATGCAACACAACCAATTATTAGAACAACTTTATAGCGGACATTCACTTTCAACCTCAGAAAACACCGCTCTTTTTAATGCAGTCATCCAAGGTGAACTTTCCAATGAACAAATTGCTGCAATGCTTATCGCTTTAAAAGTGCGGGGAGCAAATACTGAAGAAATTACTGGCGCGGTTGCCGCCTCATTACAAAATGCCAAAGCATTTCCACGTCCAGATTATCCTTTTGCGGATATTGTAGGAACGGGTGGTGATGGACAAAACACCATTAATATTTCTACTGCCAGTGCAATTGTTGCAGCATCAATGGGAGCAAAAGTGGCAAAACATGGCAATCGTAGCGTGTCGAGTAAATCAGGTGCTAGCGATGTATTAACGGCACTTAGTGTTAATGTGAATGCTACACCAGAGCAAGCTCGACAAGCATTAGATGAAATAGGTGTCTGCTTTTTATTTGCTCAACAATATCATTCTGGTTTCCGTCATGTTGCACCTGTCCGTGCCGCTTTAAAAACGCGCACTATATTTAATATTTTAGGTCCGCTTATCAATCCTGCCCGCCCGACTTATCATTTACTTGGCGTATATGCGCCTGAATTAGTGAAAACCTATGCTGAAACTGCGGTTGCCTTAGAACATCAACATTCCTTTGTTGTACATGGTTCTGGCTTAGATGAAGTCGCATTACACGGTGAAACACAAGTGGCAGAAATTAAAAATGGCAAAATTGAATATTTCACTTTAACGCCTGAAGATTTTGGCTTAAAAACGCAATCCCTCGAGAGTCTTCGCGGCGGTGAACCTCAAGAAAATGCTCAAATGCTCACCGCACTTTTACAAGGCAAAGGAATATCTGAACATGCAAATGCTGTCGCAGCAAACACAGCATTATTATTGAAATTATTCGGTCATGATGACTTAAAACAAAATGTGCAAAATGTGTTGGCTCATCTAGCATCAGGTAAAGCGTTTGAAACATTACAAAAATTAACCACATATTAATAAAAAGCTAATTTGATACACCACAATAAGAAGAAAAATGATGATCACTCAAGATTTTACCAAACCCATTGATTCCGCTACGGTGCTACAAAAAATCGTCTTAGACAAAGCACAATGGGTTAAAGCAAAAAAAAGGAATTTCCCCTTTCTCAGTTTAAACAAAACATTCAAAAATCTGACCTCTCTTTTTATGATGCGTTAGCAAAAGGTACGCATCAAAAGCCTGCCTATATTTTGGAATGTAAAAAAGCCTCCCCTTCCAAAGGATTAATTCGTGCTGAATTTAATTTGGAAGAAATCGCCAATGTGTATAAACATTATGCCTCTGCTGTATCTGTGCTGACAGATGAAAAATACTTCCAAGGGAATTTTGAGTTCTTGCCTTTAGTTCGCAATATCGTGAGCCAACCTGTTCTTTGCAAAGATTTTATGATCAGCGAATATCAGGTTTACCTTGCTCGCTACTATCAAGCTGATGCGATTTTATTAATGCTTTCCGTGGTAAATGATGAAACTTATCGTGTACTGGCAGATCTTGCACATTCTCTTGGTATGGGCGTATTGACAGAAACCAGCAATGAACAAGAATTTGAACGTGCCCTTGCGCTTGGTGCGAAAATTATTGGTGTCAATAATCGTAACTTGCACGATTTAACTGTGGATTTAAATCGTGTTGTTGAACTCACTGAAAAATTCTCAGATCGTATCCCTGCTGATGTACGTATTATTAGCGAATCAGGCATTTACAATCACAAGCAAATTCGTCAATTACAAAAAGTGGCGCATGGTTTCTTAATTGGGAGCAGCTTAATGGGCAACCAAGATTTGAATAATGCGGTTCGCTCAGTGATTTTTGGAGAAAATAAAGTATGCGGTTTAACACGCGCGCAAGATGTCAAAATCGTTTACGAAAATGGTGCGCTTTACGGCGGATTAATCTTCGTAGAACATTCAAAACGTTGTGTGAGTTTACGCCAAGCACAAGAATTGGTAACCGCTGCTCCACTTCGATTTGTTGGTGTTTTTCAGAATCAAGAAATTGACTTTATCGTAAAAATAGCCAACCAGTTACAGCTTTATGCAGTGCAATTACATGGTGTAGAAACTGAAGCATTTATTACCGCACTTCGCCAGCAACTCCCCGAAAGTACACTAATTTGGAAAGCGATTTCAGTCAATATCGAATCCCAAAGTGCGGTCGATTTTACAGATGATTTGAATGTGAATCGTTATATTTTTGATAGCCAAACAGCAAACCAGCAAGGTGGTACTGGAAAAACCTTTGATTGGTCATTAATTCCTGAAAATCTTAAACACAAAATTATTTTAGCTGGAGGCATCTCAGCAAATAATGTGGAACAAGCCATTGCACAAGGCTGCTTAGGTTTAGATCTTAATTCAGGGGTAGAAAGTTCTGCGGGCGTAAAAGTTCAAGAAAAAGTGCGGTTAGTTTTTGAAAAAATTTGTTCTTAATCCAATCTAAGGCTGTATTCTACAGCCTTTATTTTTGTTCTTTTTCAATTAAATAAGAACAACTCTCAAATACGATAACATTCCGTTCACAATTTGGACATACTTCTGTTATAAATTCTTTATTTTTTAAAACATTTATCATTGCGCAATTTCCACAATAAATGTGTGTCTTTGGAGTGATACTATGAATAATCTGGATGGCGTTTTTTCTGCGTTGGCAGATGTTTCTCGCCGAGATTTTATGAAATTATGTACCGCACTTGCGGCTACGATGGGGTTAAATTCTAAAGCTGGTGCAGAAATGACGGCGGCA
Source organism: Haemophilus haemolyticus M19501 (assembly GCF_000222025.1). Taxonomy (GTDB): domain Bacteria; phylum Pseudomonadota; class Gammaproteobacteria; order Enterobacterales; family Pasteurellaceae; genus Haemophilus; species Haemophilus haemolyticus_G. Next base: position 158,920 of record NZ_AFQO01000008.1, read on the forward strand.
ATGACCAGTCCAGCACGTCCACCAGTGCTTTGGATTGGTGCGCAAGAATGTACTGGCTGTACCGAATCTTTACTGCGTGCAACCCACCCAACTGTTGAAAATCTCGTGCTAGATTTAATATCCCTTGAATATCACGAAGTGCTTTCTGCCGCATTTGGTGAACAAGCGGAAGAAAATAAACATAATGCTATCCATAACTATTACGGCAAATATGTGCTTGTAGTGGATGGTTCTATTCCAATTAAAGACGGCGGTGTTTACTGCATGGTGGCAGACAAACCAATTGTGGAACATATTCGTGAAGCCGCAAAAGGTGCCGCAGCTATTATTGCGATTGGGTCCTGCTCATCTTGGGGCGGTGTTCCATCTTGCGGTGGCAACCCAACAGGTGCGGTTAGTCTTTCTGAAGTTTTACCAAAAGGCACACCAATTATTAACATTCCTGGTTGCCCTCCTAACCCACATAATTTCTTGGCAACCGTTGCCTATATCATCACTTATAAAAAATTACCAGCAATGGATAAATTAAATCGTCCATTATTTGCTTATGACCGTCTAATCCATGAAAACTGTTATCGCCGACCGCACTTTGATGCAGGCCGTTTCGCAAAAGAATTTGGCGATTATGGTCATCGTCATGGCTGGTGTTTATACCACTTGGGTTGTAAAGGGCCCGAAACTTATGGCAATTGCTCTACACTAGAATTCTGTGATGTTGGCGGCAATAACTGGCCAGTGGGTATCGGACATCCTTGCTATGGCTGTAACGACCAAGGCATCGGCTTTACTAAAGGCATTTTCCAATTAGCGAACGTTGAAAATCCAACGCCACGGGTGGAAAAACCAGATGTGAACAATGTTGAAGGCGAAGGAGCCTCAATGACGGCGATTGGTCTATTAGGTGGTGCTGCAGCCATTTTAGCGGGTGTCAGCGTTGTAACATTGAAAGAATTAAGCAAACAACATAAAGCGAACAAAGCTGCAGAAAATCAAGCCAATCAAGATCAAGGACATTAAAGATGGATAGACGAAATTTCCTAAAAGCAGGTCTGCCCGTAGCAAAAGCTGAAGCGGTGGAAAATCTTCCGCCCATTCCTGGCGCACTTGGGATGCTTTATGACTCCACACTTTGCGTTGGCTGTCAGGCTTGTGTCGCAGAATGTCAGCAAGTGAACAAAACTCCTGTTAATCCAAAAGGTGAGCAAACTTGGGCAAACAATGACAAACTCACACCGTTCACACGCAATGTGATTCAAGTATGGAGCGATGGCGACGGGAAAAATAAAGATAAAACTGAAAACGGTTATGCTTATGTTAAAAAACAATGCATGCACTGTGTTGATCCAAACTGCGTTTCTGTTTGTCCAGTACAGGCTTTAACCAAAGATCCTAAAACAGGTATTGTTAAATACGATCCTGATATTTGTACCGGTTGCCGTTATTGCATGGTTGGTTGCCCATTTGACGTGCCAAAATATGATTACGACAATCCATTTGGTCAAATCAGCAAATGTGAACTTTGCAACCAAAAAGGTGTGGAACGCTTAGATAAAGGTGAATTACCAGGTTGTTGTCATGTTTGTCCAACCGGGGCAATTATTTTTGGTACCCGTGAAGAACTTTTAGCAGAAGCAAAACGTCGTTTAAGTTTATTACGTGGCACGAAATATGACTATCCTCGCCAACATGTAAACAGTAAAGACACTTATCGCGCAACTGTGCCAGCCTATCAATATCGTATTTACGGTGAAAAAGAAGGTGGCGGAACACAAGTTTTAGTGTTAAGTGCGGTTCCACAAGAAAATTTGGGTTTCCCTGAGTTAGATGATATTGCTACAGGTGCACGCGCAGCGCATTTACAGCACTTCTTGTATCGCGGTTTGGCATTGCCACTGGTAGCGTTAGCTGGTTTAACAATGATGACTTATAAGAATATGCACGGCGATAAGATTCGTGAACGAATTGAAGCGCAAAAAGAAGCAATGCGCCAAGCGCGTAAAGAAATGGAAGAAGCGGAGGATGAACATCACGGGTAATCCACGTCCAGTGGGCGGCCGATTAGTTTCCGCCAGTATTCTCTTTTTTGCACCTTTGGCTGTAATTTGTATCTTATTAATTATCAAACGTTTGTTCTTAGGTATCGGTTCCGTCACCGCACTTAACGGCGGTTATCCTTGGGGATTATGGATATCCTTTGACTTACTTGTAGGTACAGGTTTTGCATGCGGTGGTTGGGCATTAGCTTGGACAGTATATATTTTCAACAAAGGGAAATATCACCCTCTTGTGCGTCCAGCATTGCTTGCCAGCTTATTCGGCTATTCATTAGGTGGTCTTTCTATCACCATTGATATGGGACGTTACTGGCACTTGCCTTACTTCTACATTCCAGGTCAATTCAATACAAACTCGGTGTTATTTGAAACCGCATTTTGTATGACGATTTACATCATTGTCGTCACCCTTGAATTTGCGCCAGTTTGGCTCGGCTTCTTAGGATTGAAAAAATGGTTTAATAAGCTCAACAAAATTATGTTCTTTGTCATCGCACTTGGCGCACTATTGCCGATGATGCACCAATCATCTATGGGATCATTAATGATTGCTGCAGGTCATAAAGTTCATCAAGTGTGGCAAAGCTATGAAGCATTACCAATCCTATCATTGCTCACAGCATTTATTATGGGCTTTTCTATCGTCATTTTTGAAGGTTCTTTAGTGCGCGCAGGTTTAGCAGGAAAAACACCAGATGAGCGTTCACTCTTTACCCAGCTAGCAAAAGTGACCGCGGGATTAATCGCACTTTTCCTTGCAGTACGCTTTGGCGAATTAATTTACCATGACAAACTCCATTATGTATTCGGATTCGATAAACTTGGTAAATTTGAAGCTTGGATGTTTTGGATGGAAGTATGGCTAATGACATTACCATTACTCACTTTATTCCTTGGTGAGAAAAAATCTGATTCTCGTTGGCTATTTATTTCAGCCTTGAGCATGTTACTTGGCGCAGCCCTATGGCGTTTAAATTACTCAATGATTATGTACGATCCTGGTAATGGCTATCGTTACTTCCCATAAGCAGAAGAATTGCTAATTTCTATTGGTTTCGTATCCATTGAAATTTGCGCCTATATTTTAATTATTCGTCTATTCCCTGTCTTACCAGTGTTGAAAAAAAACATCATGAAAACTCGGAACAAATTATTGCCGAAAAAGCACAATTCAGTAAAAAAATGAGCGGAGCAGAATAATGACTGAAAAAAAACGTATCTCAATCGACCCTATCACACGCATTGAAGGCCATTTGCGCATCGATTGCGAAATTGAAAATGGCGTAGTAACAAACGCTTGGTCATCATCTACGGAAAAGTTGTTGAGGTAGACCCTCTTGCCTATTTAATGTGTAACTTAGCAAACGAAAATAAAGATACATTACATCACTTCAACCATATTAAAGGGTTATATGAAAAACTAAGCGGCAATACCTTATCTGTTGACCATTTACATTCAACATTAGGACGTATTATTGCTCGTACCGTACATTGTTGCGTGCTAAATAATATTCTTGAACAACAATGGAAACTACTTGTTGATAATATTGGCACTGGTGATACTGTTGCTTATCTCAAAACAGACATTCCACAAACTGGTGAGTTTAAAGGTGTTGGTTTTGGTGAAGTACCTCGTGGCATGCTCTCTCACTGGGTTGTCGTTAAAAATGGCAAAATCGAGAATTATCAAGCCGTTGTGCCATCGACTTGGAATGCAGGCCCTCGTAACCAGAATGATGAAATGGGGCCTTATGAGCTTTCCATCATCGGTACACCTGTAGCAGATCCGACAAAACCATTAGAAGTTGTGCGCACAATCCACTCTTTCGACCCTTGCATGTCATGCGCAGTACATGTTGTGAACACAGAAAATGGTGAAGTCACACAAGTGAAGGTGCTCTAATGAAGCCATTAATCTTAGGCGTTGGTAATATTTTACTCGGCGATGAAGGCGTGGGCGTACGAATCGCCCAAGCCCTAGAAAATCGCTCTGAAATTTTACCGCACTTTGACGTGATTGACGGCGGCACTTGCGGCATGGAATTACTGGATGAAATGGCAAATCGTGAGCATATCATCATCATTGATGCTGTACTTGCCAATAAGCAGCCAGGAGAAATCATTGTGCTTCATGATGAGCAAGTGCCAGTATTTTTCTCACGTAAAATTTCACCAAACCAACTTGGTATTTGTGATGTGCTTTCTGCGTTAAAATTAACGGATGAATTCCCTAAAAACCTATGTTTAATTGGGATTCAACCAGAAACGTTTGAGCCGCAGATTGCATTAAGTGAAACAATTCAAAAACAATTTCCAGTGATTTTTGAGACATTGGAGAATGTTTTAAAAGAATATGGTCTTTCCTCCGTGGGTAAGTATACCCACGGTTAAACATTGTCGCTCCCCTTTGGGGAGCATTACCTTGTCCTAAAAGGACAAAATTATAACTAACCAAAGGTATACTTACTCTAGGTTAGAGTAAATATTATGTATCGACACGAAAAAACACCAGAAAATACCACCGCACTTGAAAGTGTCATTCAAGGCTTCGCCGAAGAGCCATCTTCAATCTTCCAAAACGAAATGCAAAAAGTTGCAGAAGAAATGAAAGATCTTCCTTTCTATCGAAAAGGTATCGACTGCTATTGTCCTAAATTTGTACTTTTTGAAAACCAATGGATAGGTACAGTTGTGACACCTTGGATGTTAAGTATTGTCATTTTGCCAGGCAAAGATCAAGAATGGGAACCGCGCGAAATTGGCGATAAACTTTCAGTACAACTACCCTATAAAACCTTCACTTTCACAGTGAGTAGTTTAGAAAATATTCCACAATATCTTAGTTGCTCCCTTCATTCTCCGATTGATCCTGCCATGACAAATACTCAAGCTGCTCAACTCGCGCAAGATTGCCTCAGAATGATTTTATCGATGCCAACAAAAGCAACAACTTTTGATCCAGATCGACGTAACTTATTCCGAGCAATAGTAAAATAGACACAAATTTCAATAGGAGTGAAAGTATTATGTGTTTAGGTGTTCCAGGCCAAATTGTTAAAATTGGCGAAAGCGCTCTTCAACTTGCCACCGTGGATGTATGTGGCGTACAACGTGATGTGAATATTTCACTGGTCTGCACTGGAGATCCTGCCGATTTACTTGGCAAATGGGTACTCGTTCATGTAGGCTTTGCAATGAGTGTTATTGATGAAGATGAAGCCAAGAAAACCCAAGAAGCCCTGCTCGCTATGAGTCAACTAGAACACGAAGTTGGGGGTTTTTTAGGATTAAATCAAAAATAAAAAAGTAGGCATTGCGCCTACTTTTTTATTTCAATTTATACCTCTCAATCTCTCTAATTTTTCTAATCTAAGCCAATATTTCTCTTATCTTTTTGTTTAATAGCTATCTCTATAACAATGTAAAAAGTCTATTAATTGAATCGTTTAATTACACTGTAAAATATGATAGTGCGGTGGAAATTTTAATCGTTTATAGTTTATATCTCATAGGATATAAAGAATAAATTATACTTTACAAGATATAAAATAAACTTTATACTTCATAGCGTATAAAACAATTTCTATACGCTATAGCGTATGAGGAGTCACAATGGTTATTACCACCGCAAAAATGCTTTCTCATGTAATTCGGGAATTTCGCTATCAAGGCGATCTATCTCAAACTGATGTTGCTAAACTCGCCGGAACGACCCAAGCTAGAATTTCAGCGTTTGAGAATGAGCCGGAGCGTACTAAATTAGAAACGCTATTTAAAATTCTAGCAGGATTAGAACTAGAGCTTATTGTACAACCTCGCAAAAAATCATCTGATACTGCCCTGTCAATTAAAGAACCAACAGCAACATACGATGACGATGAGGCATGGTGATGAGTAACTCGATTCTAAACGTTGCCATGAATGGCTTGTTAGTCGGTGAATGGCGAAAACTGACCAGTGGCGCAACCGAATTTCAATACGCTGAAAAATGGTTGGAGTCTGTGCGTTCGCGCCCTATTTCATTGTCACTACCTTTGTCGCACAAAATTTATCGAGGAGATTCCGTTTACAATTTCTTCGATAATCTCCTCCCGGACAACGAACAGATCCGTTCACGCATTCAACAACGTTTCCAAACATCAACAAAATCCCCATTTGATTTGCTTTCTGCGATTGGACAGGATTGTATCGGCGCGATTCAGCTTTATCAGGGCGAGAGCCGCTCGGTACGTCAAATTTATGCAGAACCACTAAATGACAAAGAGGTGGAAAACGTGCTGAAAAACTATCGCACTTTTCCTCTCGGCATGGAAGAAAGCGAGGATTTCCGAATTTCTTTAGCCGGAGCTCAGGAAAAAACAGCACTGCTTTATTATCAAAATCAATGGCAACGCCCTTTGCATTCCACTGCGACCAGCCATATTTTTAAACTCCCGATTGGTATGGTGGCAAAAGGGCAGCTTGATCTTTCCGGCAGCTGTGAAAATGAATGGCTTTGCTTGAATATTATGAAAGCCTTCTGTTTGCCGGTTCCTCGAAGTCAAATTCAGTATTTCGGTGAAATGAAAGTGCTGATTGTGGAGCGCTTTGATCGCCGTTGGTCTGAAAACAGGAGTTGGCTAATTCGTTTACCACAGGAAGATATGTGCCAAGCACTCAACATCGCCCCTGCGCGAAAATATGAAAATGACGGCGGGCCAAGCATTCTTCAAATTATGTCGCTTCTCAACGGTTCATCCAACGCCCAAGCAGATCGCAAGCAGTTTTTTAAAGCGCAAATTGTTTTCTGGCTACTTTGTGCCATTGACGGCCATGGCAAAAATTTCAGTTTATTTTTGGAACAAGAGAATCGTTATCGTCTAACGCCTTTTTATGACGTGATGTCAGCCTATCCGCTCATCAAACACAACGGACTACAAAAGCAAAAAGTCAAAATGGCAATGGCGTGGCACGGCGAAAATAAACATTATTTATGGGATAAAATACAACTCCGCCACATTTTTAATACGGCTAAACTCGCCGGCCTAGCAAAGGAAACGGTAGAAGACATTTTGCATGAGATCTGTGCACTATATCCAAGAGTAAGTGAAATAAATACCCATGGATTACCTGATGAAATTGTTGAGCCTATTTTAATGGGATTGGAAATGCAGATGAAAAAGATAAGTTAAAAAGTGCGGTGGAAATTCACCATACTTTTTAATTGCTGAAAAGAAAAAACGTCGGAGAAACCGACGTTTTTTATAATTATAGTTAAAGTGCCTCAATAGCCTTATACTGCTCTTGGATTTTTTCTAATCCAGATTGGTATTCCGCTTGTTTTTCGCGTTCTTTCGCAATCACCGCTTCAGGTGCTTTAGCCACGAAAGCTTCATTGCTAAGTTTGTTTTCGATACGTTTAACTTCATTTTGATATTTTTCAATCTCTTTGGTTAAACGGGCAAGCTCGGCTTCTTTATTGATAAAGCCAGCCATTGGCACAAGTAATTCAGCATTGCCGACGAGTTTCGCTACCGCAAGTGGTGCGGTTTCGTTTGCTGCTAACACTTGAACATTGTCTAATTTCGCCATTGCTTTTAAAAGAGCGGTCTGTTTTTCGAGAATTTTTGCATTTTCTGCACTTAAATTACGGAATAACAGATCTAAGCCTTTGCTTGGTGCGATGTTGCTTTCTGCTCGAATATTACGTACCGCAACAATCACTTCTTTTAACCACTCAATTTCAGCTTCTGCTTCTGGATCAAAACCGCTCTCTTCCACTTGTGGGAAAGGTTGTAACATAATGCTGTCAGCAGTAATATCCACAAATCCTTTCACTTTTTGCCAAATTTCTTCGGTAATAAATGGAATCAGCGGATGTGCTAAACGTAATAATTTTTCTAACACATGAACCAAGGTTTGGCTTGCCGCACGGATTTGTGCTGCGTTGCCGTTGGCAAATACTGGTTTAGTTAATTCTAAATACCAGTCACAGAATTGGTTCCAAGTAAACTCATAAATCGCATTGGCACAAAGGTCGAAACGATATTGGCTTAATGAATTACGGAAAGTTTCCACCGTGCGGTTGAATTCTGATTGAATCCAACGATCCGCTAATGAGAATTCGATCTCACCTTCACTTAAATCCAATTTTTCATTTGTTAAGACGAAACGGCTTGCATTCCACAATTTATTACAGAAGTTACGGTAGCCTTCTAAACGTTTCATATCCCAATTGATATCACGGCCGTTTGAAGCCAATGCCGCTAATGTGAAACGTAATGCGTCTGTACCGTGAGCAGCAATGCCTTCAGCAAATTCTTTGCGCGTTGCTTTAGCAATTTTCTCTGCCAATTGCGGCTGCATCATGTTGCCGGTACGTTTTTCAAGCAAATCTTCAAGACTGATACCGTCGATCATGTCGATTGGATCGAGCACGTTACCTTTCGATTTCGACATTTTTTGTCCGTTTTCATCACGGATTAAGCCTGTTACGTACACGGTTTTGAATGGCACTTTCGGTTTGCCGTTTTCATCTTTTACGAAGTGCATCGTAAACATAATCATACGCGCAACCCAGAAGAAGATGATGTCAAAGCCGGTAATCAACACATCCGTTGGGTGGAACATTTTGAGCTCTTTGGTTTGCTCTGGCCAACCTAAAGTGGAGAACGTCCATAAGCCTGATGAGAACCAAGTATCTAACACGTCTTCATCTTGCTTGAGTTCAACCGTAGAATCTAAGTTATATTTTGACCGCACTTCGGCTTCGTTGCGCGCGACATAAACGTTACCTTCCGCGTCATACCACGCAGGAATACGATGTCCCCACCAAAGTTGGCGAGAGATACACCAGTCTTGAATATCACGCATCCAAGAGAAGTAAAGGTTTTCGTATTGTTTCGGCACGAATTGGATTTCGCCATCTTCCACTGCTTTAATCGCCACATCAGCAAGCGGTTTCACACTCACATACCATTGGTCGGTTAACATCGGCTCAATCGGCACACCGCCACGATCGCCATAAGGCACTTTCAAATCATGCGGTTTGATTTCGTCTAATAAACCCAGCGCTTCAAAATCTGCCACAATTTTCTTACGCGCAACGAAACGCTCTAAGCCACGGTAATCCGCAGGAATAGTTGCTTCATAGCCAGCAAGTAGTTTGCCATCGGTGCCGACAATTTCCGCTTCATCACGAATATCCGCATTTAAGGTTAACACATTAACCATCGGCAAGCAGTGACGTTTACCGACTTCGTAGTCGTTAAAGTCGTGCGCAGGGGTAATTTTCACGACACCAGTACCGAATTCACGATCTACATATTCATCGGCAATAATCGGAATTTCACGGTTTGCCAATGGCAGAACGACTGTTTTACCAATTAAAGATTGATAACGCTCATCTTCAGGATGCACTGCAACAGCCGTATCACCCAACATGGTTTCCGGACGGGTAGTAGCGACGACTAAATAATCTTTACCATCTGCCGTTTTTGCACCGTTTGCTAACGGATAGCGGAAGTGCCAAAGAGAACCTTTGCTTTCTTTGTTTTCCACTTCTAAATCGGAAATTGCGGTGTGAAGTTTTGGATCCCAGTTTACCAAGCGTTTGCCACGGTAAATTAACCCTTCCTCGTGCAAGCGAACAAACACTTCTTTTACCGCGTTAGATAAACCATCGTCCATGGTGAAACGCTCACGTTCCCAGTCGATTGAGTTCCCTAAACGGCGCATTTGCTGGCTGATTGTGCCACCAGAATAGGCTTTCCAATCCCAAATTTTGTTGATGAACGCTTCACGACCATAATCATGGCGAGTTTTGCCTTCTTCTGCCGCAATTTTACGCTCTACCACCATTTGGGTCGCAATACCTGCGTGGTCTGTGCCCGCTTGCCATAAGGTGTTATGCCCTTCCATACGGTTAAAACGGATTAAGGTATCCATTAAGGTTTGTTGGAAAGCGTGCCCCATGTGCAAAGAACCCGTTACGTTCGGTGGCGGAATCGCAATGCAATAGCTCGGTGCGTTTTCATTTTCAGACGGTTTAAAATAACCGCTCTCTTCCCAATGTTGATAAAGGGCTTGTTCTACCGCAGACGGATTAAAACGGTCTGCCATTTCGAATTTTTGTGTCATTTATTTTTTCTCTTTGGTAGGGTGCAAATTGTTGCATCGTTTGATTAATTAGAGTCGTTAATTAAAAACTTATTTACAAATTTTATTAATTAAAATAGATGCTTTCTCATATAAATTATCTTTGACAACTTTATTTCCATATTTAGCTTCATCTTCTTTCATCATTTCTAATGTATTCTTATTAGTTGATGTAAATGTAGGTTTATAGTCTTTAAGTCTTACTTCTTCATTATTAATATTGGCGTTAATTAAACTAGAATAATAACTTTGACGATCATTTTTATCATAATAGCTAGTTGCAACAACAATATCTACACCATTCTTACTTCTAAAATCTTTACAAATTTGATTCTTGGCTGAGAACTTAGCATGCCCCACTCTTCCTTTTCCAAACTCGTAAAAATCAAATTGCTTAGATTTCGATAGAACATTAATATCATCATTCAAATATGGATTTAACGACTTTTTACCATCTAAAAAAATTGTCCCCATCGCATACCCATCTCCATCAACTGAAGCATATAAGTCACCTATAGATTTATAAGAACTTAAATTACTAAACTGCATCTTTTGAATTGCTTCCCCACGAACTATCTCTAATTTATTTGCATCTTTTTCAGCAATCACTCTTTGGAAAAAATCAACATATTGAGTAGAACCGTCAGTATCCAGATAAGGTGTCCAATTAAAAGGATCTTTATTTACATTTAATAAATCAGCGCAACCCGTTAGAGCAATAATAGTGGAGAAAATTAAAGTAGATTTATATAGTTTCATATATTTCCTTAGAAATTAAAACTTTTTAACGAATAGCATTAAGTTTAAATTTAATAACAAAAAAATTATCTTCATTCGGGTAAATCCCCCGAATCACGTCTTTCAACTCATCTAACCCCATATTCTCCTGCTTCGCATGCTGTTCCGTCAGTTTATCAAGGGTAATCGGTGAAACGCTTAACACTTCAATAGTGCAGAAATATTGATTATCTTCAAACCGCCCCACTCGTAAAATATCGCCTGCTTTAAAATGGCTTTCGGATTTGTCTCGAATGGTAATCGTTTTACGCCCCGCGAGAATGTCGGCTTCGAAGCGTTGGTAAAAAGTGATGTCATTGGATTGCATTTTGATCCTTAAAGTGCGGTTGAGTTTTAGAAAGTTTTTACAAAAACTATCTCAATTCTTTCTTTAAACGATCAATTTCATTTAATAAGCGATGTTCTTCTTGATGGCAAAAAACTCTCAGAACCGAGTTTCTCTCCCTCGCTAGTACAACGAACTTGCTGATATTGTTGTTCTAGTATTTGTAATATTTTTCGTTTTTCTGTATTTGGATCATTCTTCTGTTTTATTTTAGCTGGAGATACTTTAGATGAAACTTGAGCCTCTTGCGTTTTTTGTTGAGTTGTCATCTCTACTGTTTTTTCAGCTTCAACCATTTTTTCTTGTTCAACAGCTTCAGATTTCTGATCTACAACAGAAGTTTTCTCTTTATTTTCCTCTAAAAGAACTGTTTCCTTTTTAACATCTTGTTTTGTGGCTTGTTGAGTTTCTTCAACTTTAGGGGGGGCTTCAACTTTATTTTCTTGTTTCTCACAAGCTGAAATCATCAATACAGCTGTTCCCAATAATAAACTTAAGCAAAATTTGATTTTCTTCATAATTACTCCATTCTGTTATGCTATATTTTCTGTAGAAAGTGCCCATCCCAATGCTCTTAACTGTTTGTAACGTTCTCTAGCTTGTGTTTTTAAGGCATCATCTTTCGGTACAAAATCAATAAGTTGGGTAAAACTGTGGCTAAAATCTGGAATTTCTTGTTGCAAATTAATTAACACATCACGGCGTTGTAAATTTCGTTTCCCAAGCCATGAAATTTCAATCGGTGTGGGATATTGTGTTGCCTCCCCCGATAAATTATGCGGAACAAATTCATTGGGATCTCGTTGCCACAAACGCTCGTCAATCTCTAGCGCTTGAGCCTCACTTTCACAGCTAATTAATACTTTTTTCCCTGAGCGCCATATTGAGGCAGCTAGATTACAGGCTATTTCTTCGACAGTTAAAGTACAATTTTCCGTAAGAATATAAAATTGTGCATTTTTTGCCATTTTTTGCCCCATTATTTTCTCAATCTTGCCCCATACAAATTCGGGGGATTTTAACGAAAAAACCCTAAAAAATAAATAATTAAATATACATTATTACAAATGCGTGGAAATCCACCGCACTTTTATGATCTATGTCACAAAACTGATTTTTAACGTTTTTGTTACGTTCCACTCATAACTCTGAAGTGTTAAAATCAATCCAGTTTTAATTTTCATTCAATTCATAGGAGTACAGAATGGCATTTCGTATTGAAAAAGACACAATGGGTGAGGTTCAAGTTCCCGCAGATAAATACTGGGCTGCACAAACTGAGCGTTCACGCAATAACTTTAAAATTGGTCCTGCCGCATCAATGCCACATGAAATTATCGAAGCTTTTGGCTATTTGAAAAAAGCAGCCGCATTTGCTAATCATGATTTAGGTGTATTACCTCTTGAAAAACGTGATTTAATTGCTCAAGCTTGTGACGAAATTTTAGCAAATAAATTAGACGATCAATTCCCACTCGTTATTTGGCAAACTGGTTCTGGTACACAATCCAATATGAATGTGAACGAAGTGATGGCAAATCGTGCGCATGTGCTAAACGGTGGAAAATTAGGCGAAAAATCAATCATTCATCCAAATGATGATGTGAATAAATCACAATCCTCAAACGATACTTTCCCAACGGCAATGCACATTGCGGCATATAAAAAAGTAGTTGAGCACACTATCCCTTGTGTTGAACGTTTACAAAAAACTTTTGCGGCAAAATCTGAAGCCTTCAAAAACGTGGTAAAAATTGGCCGCACTCACTTAATGGATGCAACGCCACTCACATTAGGCCAAGAATTTTCAGCTTATGCAGCTCAATTAAATTTCGGCTTAAAAGCATTAAAAAATACTCTTCCGCATTTAAGTCAATTAGCATTGGGTGGAACTGCGGTTGGTACAGGTTTGAACACGCCGAAAGGCTATGATGTGAAAGTGGCAGATTACATTGCAAAATTCACCGCACTTCCGTTTGTCACCGCAGATAATAAATTTGAAGCATTAGCGGCTCATGATGCGATTGTTGAAACTCACGGTGCATTACGTCAATTAGCCATGAGTTTATTTAAAATTGCGAACGATATTCGTCTATTAGCATCAGGCCCTCGTTCGGGAATTGGCGAAATTTTAATTCCTGAAAATGAACCTGGTTCTTCAATCATGCCAGGTAAAGTAAACCCAACTCAATGCGAAGCGATGACAATGGTTTGCGCACAAGTATTTGGTAACGACACCACCATCGCATTTGTAGGTTCACAAGGTCACTTCCAATTAAATGTGTTCAACCCAGTGATGATTGCAAACTTCTTACAATCTGCTCAATTATTGGGTGATGCTTGCGTATCTTTCGATGAACACTGTGCAGTGGGTATTGAACCAAACTATCCTCGAATTAAACAACAACTTGAAAATTCACTAATGTTGGTAACCGCACTTAATACGCATATTGGCTATGAAAACGCAGCTAAAATTGCAAAAACGGCGCACAAAAATGGCACAACATTGCGTGAAGAAGCAATTAATTTAGGTTTAGTTTCTGCCGAAGATTTTGATAAATGGGTTCGCCCAGAAGATATGGTGGGTAGCTTAAAATAATTCACTGCACAAATTAACACCATTGATATTAAAGGCGAGTAAAATTACTCGCCTTTTTACTCGTTTCTCATTTGTTTTTTGATGCGGTTTGTTATAATCAACACAATTTTATTCACGGCAATTTATTATGAAAATGAAATCCCTTTTTGTGGCAATGATAACGTTTTTTTCTGCCGCACCTTTTGCCCATTGGCAACCCATCGGAAATGCCGAATATACTTGGGGTCCGTTCCATGTTTATACCATTGGTTTATTTTCCGAAACGGGCTCTTATCAAGAAAATGAACGCCCATTAATGCTCTCTTTCAAATATGAAAAACCCATTGAAGGAAAAAATTTTGCGATTACGCTTATTAAAGAAATCGAAACCTTAAAACTTAATGATGGCGATACTCAAAGCTGGCTTAAAGAAATGCAAGTGACCTTTCCAGATTTCTCACCAAACGATATCTTGAACTATATTGCCTTACCAGATAGAGGCTACTTTGTATTAAATGACACTGTTTTGGAACACGATTTTGATGCTAAATTTAATCAGGCATTTATCGGCATCTGGCTTGCACCAAATAGTACCTTTGCAAAACTTCAGCCACAATTATTAGGCAAAACGAAAAGCAATCATGAAGCGGCTGAATTTTATCTCAAACCTGAAATTGAATCCTTTGATGAACAAGATTCAATGCCTGAATTGCCGCCACATTATTTATTAGATAATCAGAAAAAATCCGAAGGATAACTTCAGTTTTTTATATTTTGCGCCATAAAAAATACCTGTTTCCGAATAAATTATTATCAAGGAAACAGGTATTTATTATTTGAACATTCTCTATCTGACTAAAATTTTTCCCAAACTGGGATGACGCCATCAACTAAATCTAAATTTTTTCCTAACTCAACCCAACCACAAGGAAAATGGAAATCAGAACCAACCGATCCCAACAGATCAAATTCTTTTGCCCAACGAGCAAGCATTTGACGCTGATCTTTTGCCTGACCACAATCTGCCATTTCCATGCCATCACCGCCCCAAGCCTTAAAATCGACTATCAACTTACGCACCCATTTCCCAGTCATGTTATAACGCAATGGATGCGCAATAATAGCTATACCGCCTGCGGCATGGATTGTCTCAATCGCCGTGGGAATATCTGTCCATTCAGCTTTAACAAATGCCGATTTTCCTTGCCCTAAATAGCGTTTAAAGGCCTGACCATCATTAGATACCTTACCAATCTGCACCAAATAACGTGCGTAATGAGCACGTGTGACTTCACCATCAGCTAAAGCTTTTGCACCTTCATAAGCATAAGGAATACCTGCTTTTTCTAATTTATCGCCAATTTCCACCGCTCTTTTTTCCCGTAATGCTTTTTGACTTTGCAAAAGTGCGGTCATTTTTGGATGAGTTTTATCGAAGTTTAATCCTACAATATGGATCCCTCGCCCTTCCCAATTTGTCGAGATTTCTACTCCAGTAATCAATTCAATGCCTACTTCTTTCGCTGCAATCTCAGCTTCATCAATACCCGCAATCGTATCGTGATCGCATAATGCCAGCACGTTCACGCCTTGCGCATAAGCACGATGCACTAATTCCGTTGGACTCAACACCCCATCTGATGCCGTGCTGTGGCAATGTAAGTCGTATTTTTTTGTCATTATTTAATATTTTTTACTAATTCTTTTACTAATTTTGGACCGTGATAAATCAATCCTGAATAAACTTGTAACAACTCTGCGCCAGCCTCAATTTTCTCTTGCGCATTTTGCAAGCCATCAATGCCACCGCTACCAATAATCAGAATCTGACCTTTCAGTTCTTGATGTAATCGCTTAATAATCTCTGTGCTTTTATGCTGCAACGGCTTTCCACTTAATCCGCCTTGCTGTTCCGCATTTTTCATCCCCATTACAGTATCACGAGAAATTGTAGTATTGGTTGCAATAACGCCATCCATTTTATGACGAACCAATGTATCCGCAATTTGCACTAATTCACTTTCCGTTAAATCTGGTGCAATTTTTACCGCAATCGGCACATATTTATTGTATTGGTTTGCCAAAATAGCCTGACGATCCTTGATGCTTCGCAATAAATCATCGAAATAATCACCATATTGTAACTGACGCAAATCCGGTGTATTGGGTGATGAAATATTTACCGTAATATAACCTGCGTAGTTATAGGCTTTGTTCAAACAGAAAATATAATCATCTTTGCCTTGTTCCAAAGGTGTGAATTTATTCTTACCAATATTGATACCAATCACGCCTTGATAACGGGCGTTTTTCACATTTTCTATAAGATAGTCAATACCATTATTATTAAAGCCATTACGGTTAATAATGCCTTCAGCTTCAATCAAACGAAACTGACGTGGCTTTGCATTCCCATCTTGTGCAATGGGCGTGACTGTTCCTACTTCGAGAAAACCAAAACCCAATGCACCAAAGCCGTCAATCGCCTCGCCATTTTTATCCGCCCCTGCCGCCAATCCAATGGGATTAGGGAAATTCACCCCCATTACCGTTTTCGGAAAGCCTTTGGGAGGATGAATAAGAGATTTTAAGATCGGTTGAAATAAAGGATTACTGGCTAATTTTAAGCATTGAATCGTGAAATTATGAGCCTTTTCAGCATCCATTTGGAAAATGCCGTGACGGAATAATTGATACATACTCGTTTATCTCTCGGGATAGTTGACTGTAAGAAAGTGCGGTCAATTTTCACCGCACTTTAAAGGGAAGATTGCTCGTATTCTACGAGGAACAAAGATGATGTGCAAATAAAAAACCGAACCCAATCGGATTCGGCTTTAATTATGTTATGTTTGATAATTATTCTTTCTGTATGATTACTTACGCTAATTCCGCACGTAATTTTTTGGTTACATCCACCATCACTTTTAATTGGTCGATGGTTTCTGCCCAACCACGTGTTTTTAAACCACAGTCTGGATTTACCCATAAGCGTTCTTTTGGAATGACATTTAACGCTTTGCGTAATAAGTGTTCAATTTCACCTGCGGTTGGTACACGTGGGCTGTGAATATCATACACACCTGGACCGATGTCATTCGGGTAGTTGAATTTCACGAAGGCATCTAATAATTCCATATCTGAACGTGAAGTTTCAATGGTAATTACGTCCGCATCTAATGCCGAAATGGCAGGTAAGATGTCGTTAAACTCGGAATAACACATGTGAGTGTGAATTTGCGTATCATCTTGCACGCCCATTGAGCTTAAACGGAATGCTTCGCCCGCCCATTGTAAGTATGCATCCCAATCTGCACGTTTAAGTGGTAAACCTTCACGAATGGCTGGCTCATCAATTTGAATGACTTTAATACCCGCTGCTTCTAAATCTAACACTTCATCAGATAATGCTACGCCGATTTGTTTACATACGGTTGAACGTGGAATATCGTTACGCACGAATGACCATTGTAAAATAGTCACTGGACCTGTGAGCATTCCTTTCATTACACGGTTAGTTAAACTTTGTGCATATTGTGACCAACGTACTGTCATTGGCTCTGGGCGAGTTACATCGCCGTAAATTACTGGTGGTTTCACACAACGTGAACCGTAGCTTTGTACCCAACCAAATTTAGTGAAGGCGAAACCATCTAATAATTCCCCAAAGTATTCCACCATGTCGTTACGCTCTGCTTCGCCGTGAACTAACACATCTAAATCTAATTCTTCTTGGCGACGTACTACATATTCGATCTCTTTTTTCATTGCCGCTTCGTAATCTGCTAGAGATAACTCGCCTTTTTTGAAACTTGCACGGGCGTGACGAATTTCAGTCGTTTGCGGGAATGAACCAATGTTTGTAGTTGGAAGAAGCGGTAAATTTAACCACGCATTTTGCTTAACAATACGTTCTGCAAATGGCGATTTACGTTGATCCGCACCTTTTGGCAAGTTTGCTAACCGTTCTGCCACTTCAGGACGATGAATTTCTTTTGAGGTTGCACGTGCATCTGCTGCCGCTTGGCTTGCATCTAATGCTGCTTGTACAGACGCTCTGCCATTATTTAAGGCTTGTTTTAATACATTTAATTCTTCCACTTTTTGTAGTGTGAAAGATAACCAGCTATAAAGTGCGGTATTTTTTTCTTTTAATTGCACTTCCACTTCTAAATCAAATGGGGTGTGCAATAATGAACAGCTTGGTGCAATCCATAAACGCTCGCCTAATTTTGCTTTTAATGGCTCTAATACATCTAACACTTTGTTTAAGTTTGCACGCCAGATATTACGGCCTTCAATCACACCAGCGGATAACACTTTGCTGTAATCATCAAAGGCTGCAAGTTGTTCTGGTGCACGCACTAAATCTAAATGTAAGCCTGCAACAGGTAAGGCTTTTAATAACTCAGCGTGTTGTGCAACGGAACCAAAATAAGTGGCTAGCAATAATTTTGCGTTCACTTTGCTTAATTCAGCGTAAACAGATTTATAGGCTTCAACCCATTCTGTAGGTAAATCTAATGCTAATGCAGGTTCATCAATTTGAATCCACTCTGCTCCTTCAGCTACCAATGCGTTTAAGATTTCAACATAAACAGGCACTAATTGATTTAATAAATCGAAACGGTTAAATGCTTCGCCTTTTTCTTTACCCAACCATAAGAATGTTAATGGGCCAACAATCACTGGTTTGAAGTTTAAACCTAAGGCTTTTGCTTCACGGATTTGGTTTACATAATGTGCTGGATTTGCCTTGAATTGTGTATTTTTATGAAATTCTGGCACGAGATAGTGGTAGTTCGTATCAAACCATTTGGTCATTTCAATTGCGAATTGATCTTTGTTACCACGTGCAAGTTGGAAATATTGATCAAGGGTTAAATTTTGGCTATCAAAACCAAAACGAGCAGGAATTGCCCCTGTTGCCACTTGTAAATCTAAAATATGATCGTAGAACGTGAAATCGCCCACTGCAACAAAATCCGCATTCGCCGCTGCTTGATGTTTCCAGTTTTTTTCACGCAACGCTTTCGCCAAATCTAATAAATCTTGCTCGGCTAATTCTTTACGCCAATAACGTTCTTGTGCGAATTTTAATTCACGTTTTGCCCCTACACGAGGAAAGCCTAAAATATGTGATGTAGTCATAATAACTCCCGTTTTAAAGTAATCTTCTTAATCATTTAGACGGCTAAACGTCTGTACAGGTATAGAATGCGTCATCTCAGTGTATTATGCAAACTTATTATTTTCAGGATTTGTATGAAATAAATTAATAATCAAACCGTGTATAAAACAAAGGGGCATACTAAATGCCCCAAAAACTATTGCAAAATTTACCGCACTTTTATGCATTTTCATCCTTATTCTGAATTTCTTTTATTACATCGCCAATTAATCGACCAAAATCAACGGCATTTTTAGAAGTAATAACAGGCTGTCCCGTTTCTTGTTCTAACGTCTCTTTCGCAATTTTTGCGACATTGCCTCCCCTTTTAGCGACTCTTTTATTTTCTTCAAAACCTTGAGGATTTGATGTATTAGCAATATCTTTGGTAGCGGTTTCCGCAAGCATATTTAAGATTAATTCAGTGGTGGACATATTGTCTCTTAAATTTTGTTTTTTCAGCCCTTTAAAATCTTTATATTCTCTTGTCGTCATTCCACTCCATGCTTTGGAAATTTCATTGGTAAGAATGGCATATTCTTTCCCTTCAGCTACGCCATGAGCTTGCCAAGTATCTGTAAGCTCTTTTCTTACTTGTATGGCTTGCAGCCTTTGATTAATCCATTCTCGGCTATAACCTTTTTGAAGATAAGTTTCTAAGGCTCTATCAATGGTTAATTCAGGATCAATGATTTCATCAATTCTGTCTTTACCGACTTCAGCTAACCACATTTTGAAAGGTTCCGCTTTAGGTGAGGGAACAGATTGAATAATGCGGAAAATGCCTTGCATATCAGCAACATCAGTTTTGTACATTTTACCGTCTTTAGGTGATTTCATTTTCAGTTGGTTACAATATGTAACCGACTCACTTCCTTCATCTTTCAATCTCTTTTTCAATACTTTCCAATAGTTATTTGGATTTTCACTCTCAGTCAAAACCCCTACTACATCCACCACAGAAAAATACCATTCTTCTTTTTCATTATCCCAAATAGAACGGATTTCATTTCCTTCAAACAATTTAATTTTATTATCCAAGCTAATTTTCCTTTTAATCTTCACCAACTCAACTTACTGTAACGCTTTCTCAATTTTTTCAAATAAATCTTTTGAAAGATTTTCTACGACGCTTAGGCGTTCTAAAGCACGTTTCATCAGCGTTTGGCGTTGGGTATCAAAGCGAGAAAAACGAATTAATGGCTCGATTAAGCGTGCAGCTACTTGCGGGTTGCTTTCATTTAAACGGATTAACACATCCGTTAAGAAACGATAGCCTGCTCCGCTTACATTGTGGAAGGCTTTTAAGTTGTGATTTGCAAAGCTACCTACTAATGAGCGTAAACGGTTTGGATTGTTGAAGTTAAAACTTGGGTGATCCATTAATAACTGAATAATTTCCAATACATTTTCATCTGGACGAGTGGCTTGTAATGCAAACCATTTATCCATCACTAATCCATCGTGTTGCCATTTTTGTTCAAAATCAGCTAATAACGTATCTCTGCAAGGTAATGCCGCTTTAGTTGCAACACTTAATGCCGCCAATATATCTGTCATATTATTCGCATTATTGTAGTATTTTTGCACTAGGTTGTTACCCAAATTGGTATAAGCCAAATAAGTTAAACAAAGATTACGCATTGCACGCAAGGCGATGTCTTGTTGCGTAACTTGATACTCATCAAGGCGAATATGGGTATAAACACGCAAGAAATCATCTTTTAAAGTCTCGGCAATTTGTGCTTGCATAAATGCTCTTGCGGCTGAAATACCATCAGGATCAATGGTTTTGAAACCTTCAGCAAATTCCATTTCTTTTGGAAGGGTGAGAATTAAGGTCGCCAGTTCAATATCTTTCTCATAATGGTTCAGAACATGAGAAAGTGCGGTCAACATTTCAGGGGAAATTTCTAGTTCCTCGCTTTGTTGAAAACGCACAACATTACGACGTAATTCTTGCGCAAATAGCATTTGTGCCGCATCCCAACGGATAAATTGATTATCTGCAAATTTCATCAAGCCTAATAACTGTTCCGTTTTATAATCATAATCAAGTTTTACTGGCGCAGAAAAATCACATAATAATGCTGGAATTGGACGACCATAAATGCCATGAAACTCAAAGACTTGGTCTTTTTCAGTAACATTTAATACATCACTCAACAATTCGCCATTATATTGTAGCATTTGTTTCGTGCCATTCGCATCATAAAGCGCGATTTTTAATGGAATATGTAAATTCACTTTTTCCATTTGATCTGCGGTTGGCGGTGTGGATTGTGAAACCGTTAAACGATAAGTATGCGTTTTTTCGTCATACGCATCGCTAATCAATAATTCTGGTGTACCCGATTGGCTATACCAACGGCGGAACTGGTTTAAATCGAGGTTATTTGCTCGTTCCATGGCAGAAACAAAATCTTCACAGGTTGCCGCTTTTCCATCGTTTTCAGCAATATAAAGTTGCATGCCTTTTTGGAAACCTTGTTCACCTAATAAAGTGTGCAACATACGAATCACTTCTGCCCCTTTTTCATATACGGTCACTGTATAGAAGTTATTCATTTCAATGACTTTTTCAGGGCGAATTGGGTGTGACATTGGGCTTGCATCTTCGGCAAATTGCACAGTGCGTAAAAATTTCACATTATTAATGCGATTCACGGCACGCGAACCTGTATCTGAAGAAAACTCTTGATCACGGAAAACTGTTAAGCCTTCTTTCAAACTTAACTGGAACCAATCTCGGCAAGTCACACGATTGCCTGTCCAGTTATGGAAATATTCGTGTGCAATCACGCTTTCAATGGCAAGATAATCTTCATCGGTTGCCGTTTGTGGATTGGCCAACACAAATTTAGAGTTAAAGATATTTAACCCTTTATTTTCCATTGCGCCCATATTGAAGAAGTCCACTGCAACGATCATGTAAATATCTAAGTCATATTCTAAATTAAAGCGATCTTCATCCCATTTCATCGCTTTTTTCAGACTTTCCATTGCCCAAGTTGCACGGTTAAGATTGCCACGATCCACATAAAGCTCTAACGCAACTTCTCGCCCACTTTTGGTGATGAATTTATCTTGTAATAAATCAAAATCCCCCGCCACTAAAGCGAATAAATAGCTTGGTTTCGGGAATGGATCGTTCCATTCCACCCAATGACGACCATCTTCTAATTCACCACTTGCAATGCGGTTGCCATTAGAAAGCAAGTAAGGATATTTGGTTTTATCTGCGGTAATTTTGGTTGTATAACGCGCCAGCACATCAGGACGATCAAGCATATAAGTGATTTGACGGAAACCTTCCGCCTCGCATTGCGTACAAATGCCCTCTCCAGACTGATATAGCCCTTGTAATGACGTATTTTCGGCTGGTACAAGGAAGGTCACAATTTCAAGTTCAAATTCTGCCGCACTTTTACCTTTTAAATCGAGCGTTAAACTCTCGCCATCTTGTTGATAGGCAGAAAATGGCTCACCATTAAATTTAATAGAGGAAAACTGGAAACTATGCCCATCTAAACGTAAAGAAGTCGCTTCATCATTTAAGCGTTGGAATTTTGTGGTTGCGGTTACCACTGTGTGTTTAGGATCGAGTTGAAAATCTAAATAAATGTCTGTGACCGTAAAATCTGGTTGTTTGTAATCTTTTCTATATTTTGCTTTGGCTAACATAATTTGCCCTACTTTGAAGAAAGAAAATGTGAATATGATATCGTTACGTTTTGTTATCTTAAACTTGGTTTTTCACGAAAAATTTTTTCTTGAATCGCTTCCGTCACAAAAGCATTAAGTGAACGATCGCCTGCTATTATCGTAGCTTCTCGATGCAATTCCTCGCCAATTCGTACATTAAATACACCTTTAAAAGGCTTATTCGGTTCTTTACCTAATTCCAAACAATCTTGTAAATATAACTCAACAGATTGACGAAATTCTTTTTCTAGCTCAGATAATGACTCTGCTTCGTAAGTCACTAAATCACGAATGTAAGCAAGTTTGCCAAATAATATATTGTTTTCTAAATCCGCCTCAATCGTGCCAACATAACCTTTATAATTTAATAACTTCATAGAATACCTACCTGTTTTAATGATTCTTTCACTGACTTTAAAGCACCGCCTTTAATATAATTTTCAGTTGTAGGGTGGGCTTCAGCCCACCTTTGTTATGGCTAAATGGATAAAAAACGGTGGGCTAAATGAATAAAAACGGTGGGCTAAAGCCCACCCTACGATCTATTCTTATAAAAATTGTGCTTAGGATAAAATTTTATCCTTAAAGTTGCAATGGTATTTTCCTATAAAACCCATTTAGCAAACGTTTGCCTGATATATGTAAGATGTGCTATTCTACGCCACGTTTTTAATTAAAAAATTGAGAAAATAGCATGTCAAAAATTGCACAAATTGCCATTGTGATGGGTTCCAAAAGCGATTGGGCTACCATGCAAGAGGCAACTCAGATTTTAGATGAATTAAAAGTACCTTATCATGTGGAAGTCGTCTCTGCTCATCGTACGCCTGATAAACTTTTTGAATTTGCCGAAAATGCACAAAAAAATGGCTACAAAGTAATTATTGCTGGTGCAGGCGGTGCGGCACATTTACCCGGTATGATCGCAGCGAAAACACTTGTGCCAGTGCTGGGAGTGCCAGTAAAAAGTTCTATGTTAAGCGGCATAGATAGTCTTTATTCAATTGTGCAAATGCCAAAAGGAATCCCAGTCGGAACATTAGCAATTGGCCCTGCGGGTGCGGCAAATGCTGGATTATTAGCCGCACAAATTCTAGCAAGTTGTGATGCAGAATTGCTTTCACGCTTGCAATCTTTCCGTGAAAGACAAACGAGTAATGTGCTTGATAATCCCGATCCACGCACATAAAAACATCTTTAGATCTGACCGCACTTTTAAAGTGCGGTTGTTTTTTTCGTAAATTTAACAAGAAATATTATGCAAAACTCCACCTTATACCCAACCGTTTATGTACTCGGCAACGGACAACTCGGCAGAATGTTACGTTACGCGGGCGCACCTTTAGATATTTATGTTGAACCCTTAGCCTTCAATGCGCCAGTTTTTGATTTACCTGAAAATGCGATCATCACGGCGGAAATTGAACGCTGGGAAAAAACGCCTTTGACTGAATTACTCGGCAATCATAAAAACTTCGTCAATCAACATGTATTTGGATTATTGGCCGATCGTTTTACCCAAAAATCTTTACTGGATGAGCTCAATCTCTCTACCTCGCCTTGGTGTTTATTAAAAGATAAAACGCAATGGAATGATGTTTTCCAAACTGTTGGCGAGAAAGTTGTCGTTAAACGCAGAACAGGCGGATATGATGGACGTGGTCAATGGATTATCAGCGATGAAAATAAAGCGGATATCACCGATGAATTATTCGGTGAAGTGATCGCAGAAAAATTTATTCCTTTCGATTATGAAGTTTCTATTGTAGGCGCAAGATTTAAAAATGGCGAAAAACGTTTTTATCCCGTTACACATAACCTGCAACAAAACGGTATTTTGCGTTACAGTGTGGTTGATAGTGCTTTTCCTCAACAATCCACCCAACAAAATCAAGCAGAAGCCATGCTAGGCAAAATTATGGATAAATTAGGCTATATTGGTGTAATGGCAATGGAATGTTTTGTTGTAGGCGACAAATTATTGATTAACGAACTTGCGCCTCGTGTACATAACAGTGGGCATTGGACACAACTGGGATGCTCGATTAGCCAATTTGAATTACATTTACGTGCGCTACTTGATTTGCCAACGCCTGACTTACAAACTTTCGCCCCTAGTGTGATGGTGAATTTAATCGGCACAAACCATAATCCAACATGGCTTAATACGCCATTTGCACAACTTCATTGGTACGGTAAAGAAGTCAGAACTGGGCGTAAGGTTGGGCATATCAATCTTTCTCATCCTAATAAAGCGGTCATTATTCAACAATTAGAAAAACTCCGCACTGAGTTACCAGAAGATTATCAATCGGGATTAAATTGGGCGATTGAAAAACTAAAATAATGTAAAAAATGACCGCACTTTTTGATGAATATTTAAAAATATCAAAGTGCGGTTAATTTTTATAAAAATCTTTCTTGATAAAACAAAACGGCTGAAGTATAAAATTATCCACCACACAACACATACATAAGGAAAAGCTATGTTTGAACATATCAAAGCGGCACCAGCCGATCCAATATTAGGCTTAGGCGAAGCATTCAAATCCGAAACGCGCGAAAATAAAATCAACTTGGGTATTGGCGTTTATAAAGATGCGCAAGGCACAACCCCGATTATGCGTGCGGTAAAAGAAGCTGAAAAACGCTTATTTGATAAGGAAAAAACGAAGAATTATCTGACTATCGATGGTATTGCTGATTATAACGAACGTACAAAAGCACTACTTTTCGGTAAAGATTCTGAAATCATTAAATCTAATCGTGCGAGAACAGTACAAAGTTTAGGCGGAACAGGCGCATTACGCATTGCGGCAGAATTTATTAAACGTCAAATCAAAGCACAAAATGTGTGGATCAGCACACCAACATGGCCAAACCACAATGCTATTTTCAATGCGGTGGGCATGACGATTCGTGAATATCGTTATTATGATGCTGAACGCAAGGCCCTTGACTGGGAACATTTACTTGAAGATTTAAGCCAAGCAAGCGAAGGTGATGTGGTGCTTTTACACGGCTGCTGCCACAACCCAACTGGCATTGATCCAACCCCTAAACAATGGCAAGAATTAGCCGCACTTTCGGCGAAAAACGGCTGGTTGCCGCTCTTTGACTTTGCTTATCAAGGTTTAGCCAATGGCTTAGATGAAGATGCTTACGGTTTACGTGCTTTTGCAGCAAATCATAAAGAATTATTAGTGGCAAGTTCATTCTCGAAAAACTTTGGTTTATACAATGAGCGTGTGGGTGCCTTTACCCTTGTGGCTGAAAATGCAGAAATTGCTTCAACGGCATTAACACAGGTGAAATCAATTATTCGCACACTCTACTCTAACCCAGCTTCTCACGGTGGCGCAACGGTCGCAACCGTATTAAATGATCCACAACTTCGCCAAGAATGGGAAAATGAATTAACTGAAATGCGTGAACGTATCAAAAAAATGCGTCATTTATTCGTTCAGTTATTAAAAGAATACGGTGCAGAACAAGATTTCAGCTTTATCATGGAACAAAATGGTATGTTCTCTTTCAGCGGTTTATCGCCTGAACAAGTTGATCGCTTAAAAGAAGAATTTGCGATTTATGCTGTTCGTTCTGGTCGTATCAATGTAGCGGGTATTACTGAAGATAATATTCGTTATTTATGTGAAAGTATTGTGAAAGTACTTTAATTCATAAAAAGCAAAAGTGCGGTTAAGTTTAACCGCACTTTGTCATTACCACTTCTCTAACGCTTCTTTATCGCTTTCTCTCGCTTCAATCCAACGTTCACCTTGATTGGTTTGTTCTTTTTTCCAGAACGGTGCTTTGGATTTTAAGAAGTCCATAATAAATTCGTTAGCATGATAAGCATCACCTCGATGAGCAGAACTGATACCGACTAAAACAATTTCATCACCAGTATGTAAAAGTCCAACACGATGAATAACCGACACCCGCTGGATATCCCAACGGGCTTTTGCTTGTTCAACAATTTCACGTAAGGCTTTTTCTGTCATGGCAGGATAATGTTCTAAGTATAAGCTAGATACCTCATCGCCTAAATTAAGATCGCGAACTTTACCCACGAAAATAACCGTTGCGCCAACTGAATGTTGCTCAGAAAGCCATTGATAAACGGCATTTTGATCAAAAGGTTGTTCTTGTACTGAAATTTGAATATCCGTCATTTAGCCCCCCGTTACAGGTGGGAAAAATGCAATTTCATCCCCATTTTTGACCGCACTTTCTAGTGGCATCAAGGTTTGATTAATTGCCACTAAAAGTTTGCCTTTTTCCAGTGCCAATGCCCACTTATCGCCTTTTTGAGCAAGGTGTTCACGCACCGCTTCCGCAGTGGCAAAATCATCTTCTAATTGAATGGCATCAATGCCAATTAATTCACGAGTTTGAGCAAAAAATAAAATATTTAACATATTATTTTTCCTCCGCAATAAAATGGCCAGATTTTCCACCGCTCTTTTCTAACAGGCGAACGTGCTCAATCACTATGTCTTTTTGTACGGCTTTACACATATCGTAAATGGTTAAAGCTGCCACACTTGCAGCCGTTA
The DNA here is from genome assembly GCF_000222025.1 of Haemophilus haemolyticus M19501. GTDB lineage: Bacteria > Pseudomonadota > Gammaproteobacteria > Enterobacterales > Pasteurellaceae > Haemophilus > Haemophilus haemolyticus_G. Next base: position 186,245 of record NZ_AFQO01000008.1, read on the forward strand.
ATGCTTCCATTTCTACGCCGGTTTTTCCGGTTAATTTACAAAGAGATTGAATACGAACTTGATTGGTTTCAAGTAACGGTTCTAAATTCACTTCTACTTTAGAAAGAAGCAATGGATGGCAAAGCGGAATAAGTTCCCAAGTACGTTTTGCCGCTTGAATGCCCGCAATACGAGCAGTAGCAAATACATCGCCTTTGTGATATTTTCCTTCCACGATCATAGCAAGGGTTTCTTTTGACATGGTGACAATGGCTTCAGCACGAGCTTCACGAACCGTCTCTGCTTTTGCAGAAACATCCACCATATTGGCTTCGCCTTGAGAATTGATATGCGTAAATGTAGTCATAATAAAATAAAGTGCGGTTAAAATATTGAATGTTTTACATGTGTGACGAAAGCAAAATAAGTGAACAGTAAAAGTCACCTATTTTCTTTTAGCCACCGATAGAAGCTAAATGATTTCTTACGCCACTATCACCGATATGCAAATAATGATGTTCACGTTTGCCTTGCAGAGCAGAAAAAATACGTGCTTGCAAAATATCCTGCTGTTCATGGGATTGCAATAAATCACGTAATTCAATGCCTTCTTCGCCGAATAAACAAAGATGAAGTTTGCCCTTCGCTGATACTCTAAGACGATTACAGCTTGCGCAGAAATTCTTCTCATAAGGCATAATTAAGCCAATTTCGCCTGTATAATCAGGATGCGTAAATACTTTAGCTGGGCCATCCGTGTGGGATTTATGCTGTAATGTCCAACCATTTTTCAGCAATTTATCGGCTAAGACTTGTCCTGAAAGATGGAATTTATCAAAGAAACTGTCCATTTCACCCGTTTGCATGAGTTCGATAAAGCGCATTTGAATTGGGCGATCTTTCACCCATACAAGGAATTGCTCAAACTCTTTGTCATTCAAATTTTTCATCAAAACTGAATTTACTTTAATTTTGTTGTAGCCCACTTCAAATGCACGATCGATACCACGCATCACGTCATCAAATTTATTGATGCCTGTAATTTGATGGAACATTTTTGGATCTAAGCTATCAACACTGACGTTAATAGATGTAATTCCTGCTTTTTTCCAATCAGCCACATCTTTTGCCATGCGATAGCCATTTGTCGTGACAGCTAATTGACGAATGCCATCAATATTAGCAATGCTTTCAGCAATAGAAATAAAATCTTTACGTAAAGTCGGTTCGCCACCCGTTAAACGGATTTTCTCTGTGCCCATTTCAGCAAACGCTTGAGCAAGATGGGTGATTTCTTTTAAGGTTAAGAAACTTGGTTTGTTAGCTTCGGGTTGATAACCATCAGGCAAACAATAGGTACAACGAAAATTACACTGATCGGTAATCGACAGTCGTAGATAGTAATATTGACGTTGGAAAGGATCGACTAAGCGAGACTCTCCTACGTTCTTGATAGGAATGGATTGCATTTTACACCTTTCTAAATATGGAGAGGATAAACCGTTTCCAGCGTATCCCTGAATAACGTACCGCGTTATTGGCTTGTCGCCGTATTTCTATGAAACTTAGGCCAAACAAGCTCGGAGTTATGCGTTAAATTTAATTTGTCGTCATTCTAAAAGATTTCACTTCATAAACACAATCAATAATATTGATGAAAATCAGTATTTTCCTAAATTCTTAAAAATCAATTATATAAAAAAATACATAATGAATTTAAGGCCGACTCATTAGTGATAATTAATCCTATTTATGTAAATAACCATAAATTTTGACCTGATTATTATGAGGTATTTTTATTGATTTAAATCATAATTTAATCAATAAATAAACCTCTCTACTTTTCATAATTAAAAAAATATCCTACTATTTTTATCGGATTTATTTTTACTTAATCAATATAGGAGTGATTTATGTCTTTTGCCCAACAAAAACTTAGCGAGCTCGCTGTTTCAATTCCAGGTGCAACTAAAATTTTTCGTGAATATGATTTAGATTTTTGCTGCGGGGGTTCTGTATTATTAGAAGTCGCGGCACAACAAAAGAATCTTAACCTTGCTGAAATTGAAAAACGTTTAACTGATTTACAACAAAGTAAAGCAGAAAATAATGATAAAGATTGGACTTCAGCATCTTATGCAGAAATGATCGAGCATATTGTTGCCCGTTTTCACAATCGCCACCGTGAACAACTCCCTGAATTAATTACATTGGCGGAGAAAGTTGAAAATGTACATGGTGATCGTGATGACTGCCCTGTCGGCGTAGCCGCACAGTTAGAAAAAATTTATGCTGAACTTAGCCAGCATTTAATGAAAGAAGAACAAATTTTGTTCCCTATGATCAAAATGGGAAATTATGCTATGGCCTCAATGCCAATTCGTGTAATGGAAATGGAACACGATGAAGCAGGGCAAGATGTGGAAGTGATCAAATCGCTTACTAATAACTGCACGCCACCGGCAGATGCTTGTTTCAGTTGGAAAGCCTTATATAGCGGTATTAATGAATTTATTGATGATTTAATGCACCATATTCATTTGGAAAATAATATTTTATTTCCACGTGTATTAAACGAAAAATAATTTAATATTCGTCAAAAAATAACCGCACTTTAATCTATTCTGAAAAACAAACTAAAGTGCGGTCATTTCTATAAAAATTTTGAGTTGGTCGATAAGCCGAGTTCTGTCGTGGACAATCATTCCTCTAGGCGACAAATTACTTTGCCGCTCAAGCAACCTACCCGAATCCTGAGCGGGCCACTCATTGGATTCCTATTTGGTCTTGCTACGAGTGGAGTTTACCCTGCTGCCAACCGTTACCGGAGGCACGGTGCGCTCTTACCGCACCCTTTCACCCTTACCGTTTACACGGCGGTCTGCTCTCTGTTGCACTGGTCGTCGGCTCACGCCGCCCGGACGTTATCCGGCACTCTGCCCTGTGTAGCTCGGACTTTCCTCTCGTTTACTTGTCCCACTAGGTCGTATAAATACGGTTAAGGGCTTCAATAAACCAGCGATTGTCTAACCAACTCGGCGCGTAGTATAGGGGCAATAATTAGTGCGGTCAATAAAATCCCCAATTTTTGAATATTGCTTCATCAATCTTATCAACAATAATGCCTAATTTTTCATTCGTATTTTTTTATGATTCCGCTAAAATAACGCCAATTTCAACCGCTCTTTTAGGAAGAAGAATGAACTATCTAAAAATTGCACAGGATTCCCTTTCAGTAGAAAGCAACGCACTTTTGCAACTCAGCCAACGTTTAGGTGAAGATTTTAATCAAGTCGTAGATTTAATCCTTGCTTGCGAAGGACGCTTAGTCATCGGCGGGATAGGGAAATCTGGTTTAATCGGTAAAAAAATGGTGGCTACCTTTGCCTCTACGGGCACGCCAAGTTTCTTTTTACATCCGACAGAAGCCTTCCACGGTGATTTAGGTATGTTGAAACCAATTGATATCGTGATGTTAATTTCCTATAGCGGTGAAACCGATGATGTCAATAAACTGATTCCAAGTTTAAAAAATTTTGGTAATAAAATTATTGCCGTGACGAGTAACAAAAATTCCACACTCGCACGTCACGCAGATTATGTTCTAGATATTACTGTTGAGCGTGAAGTGTGTCCAAATAATCTCGCGCCAACAACATCCGCACTTGTGACGCTTGCACTTGGTGATGCACTCGCCGTATCGCTCATTACGGCACGCAATTTCCAACCCGCTGACTTTGCCAAATTCCATCCAGGTGGCAGTCTTGGTCGTCGTTTATTATGTAAAGTGAAAGATCAAATGCAAACTCGCCTACCAACAATTTTACCCACTACCAATTTTACTGACTGTCTCACAGTCATGAATGAAGGTCGAATGGGCGTTGCCTTGGTGATGGAAAATGAGCAACTTAAAGGCATTATCACTGATGGCGATATTCGCCGCGCGCTTACAGCCAATGGTGCAGAAACGCTGAATAAAACAGCCAAAGACTTTATGACAAGTTCACCAAAAACTATTCATCAAGACGAATTTTTATCAAAAGCAGAAGACTTTATGAAAGCGAAAAAAATTCACTCGCTAGTCGTTGTTAATGATGAAAATCACGTGGTTGGTTTAGTGGAATTTTCAAGCTAAGGAATTTCAATGCAACAAAAATTAGAAAACATTAAATTTGTCATTACTGATGTAGATGGTGTACTCACCGATGGACAACTTCATTATGATGCCAATGGTGAAGCCATCAAAAGCTTTCACGTGCGCGATGGTTTAGGCATAAAAATGCTGATGGATGCAGGTATTCAAGTGGCTGTGCTTTCTGGTCGCGACTCCCCTATTTTACGTCGTCGCATTGCCGATCTTGGCATTAAATTATACTTTCTTGGCAAACTTGAAAAAGAAACGGCTTGTTTTGATCTTATGAAACAAGCAGGCGTCACAGCCGAACAGACCGCTTATATTGGCGATGATAGCGTAGATCTCCCCGCCTTTGCAGCGTGTGGAATTTCTTTTGCTGTGGCAGATGCCCCTATTTATGTGAAAAATGCCGTTGATTATGTACTTTCCACCCATGGCGGAAAAGGTGCCTTCCGAGAAATGTCCGATATGATTTTACAGGCACAGGGAAAATCTTCTGTGTTTGATAGCGCCCAAGGTTTCCTGAAATCAGTGAAAAACATGGGACAGTAATAACTAATTCGTCAGTGTTATTGCTTAATAAAAAATAAAGTGCGGTTAATTTTCAAGGAGTTTTAAAATCTCTCAAAAATCAACCGCACTTTTATATTTATAACGATCCTATGCTTTGATAGCTTATCCTTTTAACAAGACTCTTTCCTAAAATACTCATAGAACTGCGGTAAGAGTTGCGTAATCAAATTTAATTGCTGATACGGCAAACTAAAGACGGCGCGTTCTTCGGCAGTCATGTCTTGTTTTTCCAATTCTTTTAAATGTGTTTCAATACGTTCTTGCTGTTGGTTAAAAATAGCTTCAGGTATTTCTTCAATGTGTTCTAAAGTATAGATAATTTTCTTTGCTACAGGATAAAAACCAGATAAAAACTGTGCGGTCTGTTGCAAATTTTTCATTCTGTCGCGATAAGCGCCAAGGGCCGAAATATAGCTTAATAAAGAATAATTAAGCTTGAGCAAATCAAAACCTTTCTGTAAATATGCCTTGTATTTCACTGGCTCATTATTCATATTAGAAAGTGTTGTACTCAGTGCGGCTGCATATTGATGCGCATTACGACGTGCTATGCGATATTTAAGATCGTCACTTTTACCAAATTGCAATTGACTAATAATATGCAATAAATACACCGCATCACTACGCAATGCTTGATGACTCACTTTATCAAGTTGCAAATATTTCCAATCTGGCCATAAGTAAGATACGGCAAACCATGAAATCACGGCACCAAGTAAAGTATCAAGTAAACGAGGCATTAATGCGGCTGCCGTATCGAATCCCATGACATCAAAACTGAGCAATACTTGTAGTGTGATGAAAAAGGTCGAGAAACTGTAATTATTACTGCGGAAGAAAAAAAACAGCGTGCTTGTAAGCACCACAAGACCTAGTTTTAATTCTAAGGTTGGATTTAAATAAGGTAATAAAGACCCCACCACTACGCCTAATATCGTGCCAATAATACGCTGACGTAAACGTACTTTAGTTGCAGAATAATTTGGCTGGCACACAAATACAGTGGTCAATAAAATCCAATAACCAAGATTAAATTGGAAAAACTCGACAATTGCACAGCATAAAAATACCACAATAGATAAGCGGACTGCATGACGGAACAACGGCGACTCAAAAGTAAAATGGCTAAAAATCACCGCACTTATATTTTTTAACCCCGTGATCTGTTCCGTATGAATTTGAGCTAATTGTTCTGTATCTGTCGTTTCTTGTCCCAACTGGCGAAGTTGCCAGTTGATACTTTGTAAATTATCTAACAAGGTTTGAATATCAATCAGTTCATCTTGATCATTGAGATGTTGTGCTTTATATAGTTCAAAGGAATGCAATGTACCTAAAAGTGCACGTTCGACACGTTCATTAAAATGATAAGGTTTATTTTCACGCAAACTCGCCGTAATTTCTTTACACGATTGTGCTTGTAGCTCTAGCAAACGTTGAATACGGAAAATCAAATCTGTATTTTTTAGTTTTTCCGTTATTTGTTGATAATCAAAATGCGTTGAATTGACGCGCTCATGAATGTCTTGCGCGGCAAAATAATAACGTAACATTCTCTGGGTTCGAGGATGGCGATGTTGCCCTCTAATACGGTAAAAAAGTGCGGTGCGCACAATATTAAATGCCGTGACAACATTCGCATTTTTCATTGCGAAATTAAGATGTTTTTTTTCAATCTCAGCCACTTCGTCAGGATCAAAAAAACAGGATTTAGTATCTAAATATTCGCCCAACGCACAAAACGCTTTAGCGACACTTTCTTGCACGGGGCGATTTGGGAAAAACAGGTAAACAATGATAGCGACCACACTATAAAGCAAAGTACCGCATAAAATCATTACGGGATTAATAAACCATACATTTCCTTCAGGCACATAAGTCAATGTGGTATAAAGCGCAACCACTAATGAACCAAAAGCAATGGTACTATAACGCTGACCCACGGCGCCAATCATGGTGAAAATAAATGTCAGCACCGTCATTAACACAATATATTGGATAGGCTTACCGATATGTAACTGCACAATAAAGGATGAAATAGAAAAGGCAATGAGCGTAAAAAATACGTTTTTCAATCGTCCAGTTAAACGGTTATCCAAATCCACCAAACCACCTGCAATGATCCCTAGAATCAAAGGCATTGATTGAGAAGAAATATCAAAAGCCCATATTCCCACTGCCGCAATATTTACGGCAATAAAAACAGGAATCGCAGCGATTACTTTGGCATTTAACCGAATATTCATTTCAAATCCTTATCAAAATAGAAAAGTGAGCAACAAGGCTCACTTTTTATTGTATGAAGTGCGGTCATTATTTATGGGATTTTGCCCAATTTAAGAAACGTGTTTGAGTTTCTTTATCAGCTTGTTGGAACCAATATTGAAGCTGTTGCTCTGCAACGTTTTCACCTTGAACAACCACTTTGCCTTTATTCGCTTTTGCATTACCTGCTGGAGTAGCGACCATTGGACTAGCAGCTGTGGTTGCAGCAAATGCAGAAACAGAGGCAGTTGCACCAGACGCATTATATTCAGCAAGATCATTCACCACATTAGCACTTGGGAATAAACCTTCTTGTTTTAACACATCCACTTTTGCTGAAAGCATATTACCTGATTTTGTTTTTACGCTAATACTTGGCATCTCATTGAATTTATCACCTTCTGAACGACCACGAATAGCTGGAGCCGAAATGACAAGATCCTCTGCATTGCCTTGGAATGTAACAATTACAGGATTAGATTCAAAAAGAGTTTGGCTAGATCCAGAACCAATAATTTCACTTAAACGAACAACAACCTGATGGTTTTGGGTATCATTCACAGCAAAGGTTTTAGCGTCCTTCGCAAGAGATTTAGATGCCTTTTGACCATCAATGGCTAAAAGCTCAAGGTTAGATGACGTAGAAACCATGCCTGCAAAAGTTGCAGTGCTAGCACATAATGTTGCAAGACCTAATACAACAGCACGTAATTTCATAATTGCTCCTTTGGTATAAATGAAATTATTGCCTATGCTATGCTAAATCAGCAGAAATGAAAATAAAAAAAGTGAGAATTAGTTTAAAAAATCTTTGTTGTAATAGCACAAATACTCACAATATTTTATCATGTTGATGTCTAGCCTAGTCACAACTAGTAAAAAGTACAATGTAATCTATTAAATATCAATAGGAGTAACAATGTTAAACGATATTTTAACTGGCTATGGAATTTTTATTCTGGAAATCTTGACAATTTTATTACTAATTCTTGCTATTGTTGGTTTGGTGATTTCTTATCGTCAACATAACAAATCTAAAATAGGAGAATTAGAAATTAAAGACTTATCTGAAGAATTTGATCATCAAGTTCGTGTATTGCGTGATTTTAATCTTTCAGAAGAAGAGCTAAAACAGCAAGCTAAAGCAGAGAAAAAAGCTGAAAAACAAAAGTCTAAAAAACGTAAAGAAAAATTAAAAAAAGGTGAATCCTTAGATGAAGAAAAGAAAAACTGCGTATATGTCTTAGATTTTCATGGCGATATTTCAGCCTCAGAAACGACCGCACTTCGAGAAGAAATTTCAGCAATCTTAAATGTAGCAACACCAGAAGATGAAGTATTATTACGTTTAGAAAGCCCGGGCGGTATTGTTCATGATTATGGGTTTGCAGCCTCTCAGTTGTGTCGTTTGAAACAAAAAGGCATAAAATTAACCATCGCTGTAGATAAAGTTGCGGCAAGTGGCGGTTATATGATGGCTTGTGTAGCAGATAAAATTGTATCTGCGCCTTTTGCTGTTATTGGTTCTATTGGCGTCGTAGCACAAATTCCAAACGTTCATCGTTTATTGAAAAAATACGATGTTGATGTAGATGTGATGACAGCTGGTGAGTTTAAACGCACAGTAACTGTATTAGGTGAGAATACCGAAAAAGGCAAACAAAAATTTCAACAAGAGTTGGAAGAAACACATCAATTATTTAAACAATTTGTCTCACAAAATCGTCCTTGTGTAGATATTGATAAAATTGCGACAGGCGAACATTGGTTTGGCCAACAAGCAATTGACTTGAAATTAGTCGATGAAATTTCAACCAGTGATGATTTAATTTTGGAGAAAATGAAGGAAAAAGATGTATTAAGTGTGAAGTATCGCTTGAAAAAATCCTTGATAAAAAAATTAGGTCATCAAGCTGAAGAAAGTGCGGTAAATATTATTCATCGTTATACCACAAAGCCGTCAAATGATTTTATACACTAAAATAGATACCTTTACATTACTTTACAAAAAAGAAAGCTAGTTCACTAATTTTAGTATTTACAAGGCAATTTTTTGCCTTTAGTATGTGCGACCTAAGCTTCTATAGTTTTATAATACTTAATCCATAAAGTTTAATTATGTCCTTTGTAAGGGTTTTAACAAATAAAAGGTAAAAAAATGAAATTATCTCGTATTTTATTATCAACCGTTGCTATTGCAACTCTTGCTGCTTGTGGCAACTTAAGTAAAGTGACTGACGCAGGTACCCCAGAATATAAAGACTTAAATGGCGAACAAGTTCCTCAATTAGTATGGCCTAAAATTGATTCTGCGAAGTTCAATCATGATGGTAGCCAATTTGGTACTTGGCCAAATTGGGACAATGTTCGTACAATTGAAGCTGGAATGAATAAAGATCAAATTCGTCAATTAATTGGTGACCCACACTTCACTGAAGGCCTATATGGTGTATCTGAATGGGATTACGTGTTCAACTATCGTGAAGATGGTGCACATAAAGTTTGCCAATACAAAGTATTATTTGACAAAAATCACAATGCACAAAGTTTCTTTTGGTATCCAAACGGTTGTAACGGAAATTCAGCATTTAATTTGAGCGGTGATTTCTTATTTGATTTTGATAAGGATACTTTAACAGCTCAAGGTAAGAAAGTTATTGATAATGTTGCATCTCAATTAAAATTTACTGGCGCTAAAGAAGTTAAAGTTACAGGTTATACAGACCGTTTAGGTTCTGATGCTTACAACTTAGATCTTTCTCAACGTCGCGCAAATCGTGTGAAAAATCGTTTAGTTGAAGATGGTATTGCAGTTCAAATCACTGCAATCGGTTACGGTAAAAATCCACAAATAAAATCTTGTGATGGCATTCCTCATGGAAAGGAATTAAAAGATTGTTTACGTCCTAATCGTCGTGTTGAGATTATTGCCTCTGGTTCTGAATTAAAACCACAAGAAGGTAGCAAATCCAACGGTGGTACTCAAGGTCCAGTAAAACTATACCAAAAATAATTGATGTAGAACTTCAAGCAGTACTCTACTCACATAAATCAAGTTGAGTATCGTTAATTCAAGAATTGCGCAGTTAATCATTTAAATGATTAGCTGCGCTTTTTTATTCATATCTAACAAAACATGAAAATCTCAATTTTCTCTTTCTCCTACCCCAAATTTTCTATTGTTATCGCACCTATAAATGAGGATAATAGCCGACTTATACACAAGGCAGAAAGCAATGACGCACTATATTTTATTGATTATCGGCACCGCATTAATTAACAATTTTGTATTGGTAAAATTCTTAGGACTTTGCCCTTTTATGGGCGTATCCAAAAAAATTGAAACGGCTGTGGGAATGGGATTAGCAACAATGTTTGTTTTAACTGTTGCTTCCCTTTGTGCATATTTGGTCGATCACTATATTCTAATTCCCTTAAATGCCACTTTTTTACGTACATTAGTGTTTATTTTAGTTATTGCTGTAGTGGTGCAATTTACCGAAATGGCAATAAACAAAACAAGTCCAACATTATATCGTTTACTCGGCATTTTCTTGCCTTTGATAACCACAAACTGCGCAGTACTTGGTGTCGCACTATTAAATATAAATCTTGCTCATAATTTAACAGAATCTGTCGTTTATGGTTTTGGTGCATCTCTCGGCTTTTCCTTAGTATTGGTACTTTTTGCCGCACTTCGTGAACGTTTAGTCGCAGCTGATGTACCAGTCACTTTTCGCGGTTCAGCCATTGCTTTAATTACTGCAGGCTTAATGTCCCTCGCTTTTATGGGATTTACAGGACTTGTAAAGTAATAAAATGATTTACTTTTTAATGATAATAACTCTCTTAATTTTATTTATTGGGCTGTCTCAGTATTTTTCAGGAAAAAGAAAGAAATAATGACTTTTTTATTCATCGTAATTACGCTACTCGCTTTAATTTTCGGTGCAATTTTGGGCTTTGCATCAATTAAGCTCAAAGTGGAAGCTGATCCTGTCGTAGAGAAAATTGATGCTATTTTACCGCAAAGCCAATGTGGGCAATGTGGTTATCCTGGTTGTAAGCCTTATGCTGAAGCCATTTGCAATGGCGATGAAATCACAAAATGTATTCCAGGTGGTCAAACAACTATCGTAAAAATTGCCGAAATTCTAGGGGTTGATGTGCCAACAATGGATGGCGTAGAAGAACCTATCGAGAAAGTTGCTTTTATTGATGAAAATATGTGTATTGGCTGCACAAAATGCATCCAAGCCTGTCCCGTTGATGCCATTATTGGTACAAATAAAGCAATGCACACGATTATTCCCGATCTTTGTACAGGTTGCGAGCTTTGTGTTGCGCCCTGCCCGACAGATTGTATTTTAATGATTCCCGTGAAAAAAAATATCGATAATTGGGATTGGAAATTTGATGCAAAACTTGTTATTCCTGTAATGAATGTCGATGGCTCTGAAAAAAAATTGGTTGTGGGGGAATAAATGGCAGACGTATTATCTCGTTTCAATTCCGGTAAATTATGGGATTTCAAAGGTGGCATTCATCCACCAGAAATGAAATCTCAATCTAATTCACAGCCATTACGCCATCTACCTCTCGGCACGGATTTTTACATTCCACTCAAACAGCACGTAGGAACAACAGGCAATCTCTTAATAAAAGAGGGCGATTACGTGCTAAAAGGACAAGCCTTAACAAAAGGCGATGGCTTGCGTATGTTGCCAGTTCACGCGCCCACTTCTGGCATAATTAAATCAATTAAACCTTATGTCGCCCCCCATCCTTCAGGTCTTGATGAACCCACAATTCATTTACAAGCAGATGGTTTAGATCAATGGAGCGAACGTAATCCTATTGATAATTTTTTAACGCTATCGCCAGAACAACTTATTCACAAAATCTATCAAGCAGGTATAGCAGGTTTAGGCGGTGCAGTATTCCCGACTGCCGCCAAAATTCAGTCAGCAGAGCAAAAAGTTAAACTCTTAATTATCAATGGTGCAGAATGTGAGCCTTATATCACTTGTGATGATCGTCTTATGCGTGAACACGCTGATGAAATCATAAAAGGCATTCGTATTTTACGTTATATATTGCATCCTGAAAAAGTTGTCATTGCCATTGAAGATAACAAGCCAGAAGCCATAGCGGCAATCCGCAACGCGCTACAGGGAGCAAATGACATTAGCGTTCGGGTCATTCCAACAAAATATCCTTCAGGTGCTGCCAAACAACTGATTTATTTGCTCACAGGGATAGAAGTGCCAAGCGGTGCGCGTTCGTCCAGCATTGGCGTATTAATGCAAAATGTGGGAACAATGTTCGCAATAAAAAGAGCAGTTATAAATGACGAGCCTTTAATTGAACGTGTCGTCACCCTTACTGGAAATAAAATCGCTGAAAAAGGCAATTATTGGGTGCGTCTTGGCACACCCATTTCCCAAATATTGAGCGATGCGGGCTATCAATTTGACAATAATTTTCCTATATTTGCAGGCGGGCCAATGATGGGGCTAGAGCTTCCAAACCTAAATGCGCCTGTGACAAAACTTGTCAATTGTTTACTTGCTCCAGATTATCTTGAATATGCCGAACCTGAAGCAGAACAGGCTTGTATTCGCTGTTCTAGCTGTTCTGATGCCTGCCCAGTAAATTTAATGCCACAACAACTTTATTGGTTTGCGCGCAGTGAAGATCACAAAAAATCGGAAGAATACGCTCTCAAAGATTGTATTGAATGTGGGATTTGCGCCTACGTATGCCCAAGCCATATTCCTCTAATTCAGTATTTCCGCCAAGAAAAAGCAAAAATTTGGCAAATCAAAGAAAAACAAAAGAAATCAGATGAAGCCAAAATTCGCTTTGAAGCAAAACAAGCACGGATGGAACGTGAAGAACAAGAGCGTAAAGCACGTTCACAACGTGCAGCACAGGCTCGCCGTGAAGAATTAGCCCAAACTAAAGGGGAAGATCCAGTCAAGGCGGCACTCGAACGCTTGAAAGCGAAAAAAGCCAATGAAACAGAATCAACGCAGATTAAAACACTAACCTCAGAAAAAGGGGAAGTTTTACCTGATAACACTGATTTAATGGCACAACGTAAGGCACGCCGTTTAGCTCGTCAGCAAGCAGCATCTCAAGTCGAAAATCAAGAACAATCTGTTCAGCCAACCGATGCGAAAAAAGCCGCAGTTGCAGCCGCACTTGCCCGTGCAAAAGCGAAAAAACTTGCGCAAGCAAATAGCACCGCCGAAGCTATTTCAAACGCTCAAACCGTAGAAAATGAAGTAGAAAAAACAAAAAGTACGGTAGAAAAAACACAAGAAAATTCAACCGCACTCGATCCGAAAAAAGCGGCTGTAGCTGCAGCGATTGCGCGTGCAAAAGCGAAAAAACTTGCGCAAGCAAATAGCACCAGCGAAGCTGTTTCAAACTCTCAAACCGTAGAAAATGAAGTAGAAAAAACAAAAAGTAGCGGTAGAAAAAACACAAGAAAATTCAAGCGCACTTGACCCTAAAAAAGCGGCTATAGCTGCTGCTATTGCCCGTGCAAAAGCGAAGAAACTTGCTCAAGCAAATAGCACTAGCGAAGCTATTTCAAATTCTCAAACCGTAGAAAATGAAGTAGAAAAAACACAAGAAAATTCAACCGAACTTGACCCTAAAAAAGCCGCCGTAGCCGCAGCGATTGCCCGTGCAAAAGCGAAAAAACTTGCGCAAGCAAATAGCACCGCCGAAGCTATTTCAAACGCTCAAACTGCAGAAAATGAAGTAGAAAAAACAAAAAGTGCGGTAGAAAAAACACAAGAAAATTCAACCGCACTTGATCCGAAAAAAGCAGCGGTTGCAGCCGCCATTGCTCGAGCAAAAGCAAAGAAATTGGCAAAAACACAAACAACATTAGAAAATAATCAGGAATAACATAATGTTTAAAATGGTTAGCTCCCCACATACCCATTCGGGAAAACTCACAGCGCGTATTATGCTTTGGGTAATGTTGGCAATGATGCCCGCTTTTTTCACACAAATTTATTATTTTGGATTTGGCGTGGTGCTTCAATCCGCATTAGCCATTGGTACAGCAATCATTGCGGAGTTTATTGCAATAAAATTACGTGGTAAAAAACCGCTCAATTATCTTTCAGATTTCAGCGTATCCCTGACTGCGTTAATTTTGGCAATGGCTATTCCACCTTATGCACCTTATTGGGTCATCATCGTTGGAACACTCTGTGCGGTTTTATTAGGTAAACAAGTTTATGGGGGTTTAGGGCAAAACCCATTCAATCCCGCGATGATTGGCTATGTAATTCTTCTAATTTCATTCCCGTTACAAATGACAACTTGGATGCCACCAATTAATTTATTACAGGAAACACCAACTTTTTCAGATGCTTTTTCATTAATATTTTCAGGCTTAACCACTGACGGATTTACGCTTTCACAACTTACACATAACATTGATGGCATTACCCAAGCAACGCCTTTAGATAGTGCAAAAATTTTCTATAAAAGTCACAATCAATTAAGTGATTTTTATGAATTAATTAAACTGCCGATTTTTATAGGTAACGGAACAGACTTTGCTCAAGGCTGGTGGCAAGTCAATGTGGCTTTCTTAGTGGGCGGAATTTTCCTTATTTTAAAACGCATCATTCACTGGCAAATTCCAGTGGCAATGATCGTGACCTTTTTCTGTTTAGCCACCGCCACTGCTTTCACAGGCTTCACGCATTTAAGTGCGATTAGCCAACTCGTGAGTGGTGCAATGATGTTTGGCGCATTTTTTATTGCGACAGATCCTGTCACAGCCTCCATTACACCACGAGGAAAAATTTTTTTTGGCGCATTAGTGGGGTTATTTGTTTATCTCATTCGTTATCACGGAAATTATCCAGACGGCGTGGCATTTGCCATTTTATTAAGTAATATTTGCGTTCCACTTATCGATCATTACACACGTCCTCGCGTATCTGGTTATCCAATAAAAGGAAAAAAATAATGGGTACAGTAAAAATCACATCGCGTTACGGCATATTATTAGGCTTTATTGCCCTACTTTGCACAATAATTTCTGCAGGAATTTTCTTCCTAACAAAAGATAAAATTGATGCGGTAATCGCAGCACAACAGCGAGAATTACTTCTACAAGTTATTCCACAAGATTATTTCAACAATAATTTGCTAGAAAGTGCGGTTATTCCTCAAGATAAAAATTTGCTGGGCATTCAGAAAATTTATTTTGCGAAAAAAGATGGAAATCTTTCTGCCTATGCCTATGAAACCACTGCACCTGATGGTTATTCTGGCGATATTCGCTTGCTTGTAGGATTAGATCCGAAAGGCGAAGTGTTAGGCGTACGAGTAATTGAACATCACGAAACACCAGGCTTAGGCGATAAAATTGAACGCCGAATTTCTAACTGGATTTTAGGTTTCACAAATCAACCGATTAATGAACATAATTTAAGCGAATGGGCAGTCAAAAAAGATGGCGGAAAATTTGATCAATTTTCGGGTGCAACCATTACACCTCGCGCAGTGGTTAATCAAACTAAAGCTTCCGCATTAGTTATGCTAAATAACCGAGCCTTATTACAACAGCTTTCAACACAAGTGAAATAATATGACAGATTTAACTGAAAAAAATACCGCACTTGAAGAAGAACAAATAGAAAGTGCGGTTGAAAATCAACAAAAATCCATGTGGAAAGACATTTTTACTCAAGGAATTTGGAAAAATAATCCAGCCATTGTTCAACTTCTCGGGCTTTGTCCGCTTTTAGCGGTGTCTAGCACAGCCACCAACGCACTTGGTTTGGGTTTAGCTACAATGCTTGTACTCACTTGCACAAATACGGTCATTTCGCTTTTCCGTCAATATATTCCTAAGGAAATCCGTATTCCAATCTACGTGATGATCATAGCAACCACAGTAACAGCGGTTCAACTTTTAATGAATGCTTACACTTATACGCTTTATCAATCACTGGGGATTTTTATTCCATTAATTGTAACCAACTGCATTATTATCGGTCGTGCAGAAGCATTCGCTTCAAAAAACAGCTTACTCTATTCCGTTTGGGATGGTTTCTCAATGGGATTAGGAATGGCACTTAGTCTAACCATACTCGGTGCATTACGTGAAATTATTGGACAAGGCACGATTTTTGAGGGCATCGAAAATCTATTCGGCGAACAAGCAAAATTTTTGACGCACCATATGTACCATACAGACAATAGCTTTTTACTTTTCATTCTACCACCAGGTGCATTTATAGGCTTAGGCTTGCTCCTCGCCATAAAAAATCGAATTGATAATGTAAAAAAATAAGAGAACCAAATCTTACCTTTTCCCTGCTTAAGGGGAAAGGTATCACAAAGTGACAAAAAGAGGTTCAAAGAAAATCTTGCCTTCCCCTGCTTGTGGGGGAAGGTGTCACGAAGTGACGGAAGGGGGCTTACAGTCTTCTAAACAAATAATTCCAATAAATTAAATAGGCTAATTTCTACAAAAATATGAACAAAACAAAAAGAATAGAAATACTCACAAGATTACGAGAGCAAAATCCCCACCCAACCACTGAATTACAATATAATTCGCCCTTTGAATTATTAATTGCGGTCATTCTATCGGCACAAGCAACGGATAAAGGCGTGAATAAAGCAACAGAGAAACTATTCCCCGTGGCAAACACGCCTCAAGCAATTTTAGATTTAGGATTAGATGGTTTAAAAAGCTATATTAAAACTATCGGGCTTTTTAATAGCAAAGCAGAAAATATTATCAAAACCTGCCGTGATTTAATCGAAAAGCACAACGGCGAAATCCCCGAAAATCGTGAAGCCTTAGAAGCATTAGCAGGTGTTGGGCGAAAAACAGCCAATGTTGTACTAAATACAGCATTTGGTCACCCAACCATTGCCGTGGATACCCATATTTTCCGTGTTTGCAATCGTACTAATTTTGCAGCTGGTAAAGATGTGGTAAAAGTGGAAGAAAAGCTGCTTAAAGTCGTACCTAATGAATTTAAAGTGGATGTTCATCATTGGCTGATTTTACACGGACGCTACACTTGTATTGCACGCAAACCACGTTGTGGATCTTGCATTATTGAGGATCTTTGTGAATATAAAGAAAAAGTTGAGTTTTAATTTTGCGGTAAAACAGCCTAATTATTTACCGCACTTTTTATTAAAAATAGGATAAAAAATGACAACAAACAATAAACAGCGACAAACTTGGTCGAGCCGCCTCACTTATGTTATGACGGTCGCAGGTGCAACGGTCGGTTTCGGTGCAACTTGGCGTTTCCCTTATCTCGTGGGGGAAAATGGTGGCGGTGCCTACGTTCTACTTTTCTGCATCGCAATGATTGTAATCGGTATCCCAATGATTTTAGTTGAAAACGTGATAGGTCGCCGCTTACGTGTAAACTCCATTGATGCCTTCGGCGATAAAATTCTCGACAAAGGAAAAGGCATTTCTAAATATTGGAAAATATTAGGTTATATGGGCTTACTCGGCGCATTTGGCATTATGGCGTATTATATGGTGCTTGGTGGTTGGGTTATTTCTTATATCATCAGCCTAATTAACGGTACATTAGACATTTCAACCCCCATCACAAAAGACATTGCCAAAAATTTCTACGATCTTCATATCGGCAACAGCCCTTATGAAATTATGTTCTACACCTTCTTATTTGTTGTCGTGAATTACATTATCTTGGCAAAGGGTATCATTGGTGGGATTGAACGTTCAGTAAAATATTTAATGCCATTACTATTTATCTTCTTAATTGGAATGGTTATTCGCAACGTAACATTACCGGGTGCAATGGAAGGCATTACATTCTATTTAAAACCTAATTTCAGCAAAATTACCCCACAATTATTTATCTTTGTTTTAGGACAAGTCTTCTTCGCATTAAGCCTTGGTTTTGGCGTATTAATTACCCTTTCCAGTTACCTCAATAAAGAAGAAAACTTAATCCACACCGCCGTAATTACAGGTTTTACCAACACAATTATTGCTGTACTTGCTGGCTTTATGATTTTCCCCTCACTTTTCACTTTTGGGATTGAACCAAACGCAGGGCCAACTTTAGTGTTCCAAAGTTTACCTATCGTATTTTCTCACTTATGGGCAGGTAAATTCTTTGCGATTATCTTCTTCGGCTTATTATTAATTGCCGCACTAACGACTTCCATCACAATTTATGAAGTAATCATCACGGCATTACAAGAAAAACTCAGAATGCGTCGTGGTAAAGCCATTATTTTTACGCTTGGAGGGATCTTTCTATTAGGCAATATTCCTGCAATTTTAGGCGATAATCTATGGAAAAGCGTAACCATCTTTGGCAAAAGCATTTTCGATTTCTACGATTACGCCAGTGGAAATATTCTCTTTATGCTGACCGCACTTGGCTGTGCTATTTTCGTGGGTTTCGTATTAAAAGATGAAGCTAAAAAAGAACTTTCTTCAACAAAATATTCAACCTTCATCAACATTTGGTTTAACTATGTGAAATTTATTGTCCCCGTGATCATTTTAGTGATTTTTATCAGCAACCTGTTCTAAAAAAGAAAAAACCGAGTAAATGCTCGGTTTTCTCTTTTAAAGGAAATATCTATAAAAATATTTGTGCCTTTAAGCCAATTCGCTGCCCTTCTTTTATAACATTTTCTAACCGCACTTTGAATCCGTGTAATTCCGCAATTCGCATAACAATAGAAAGCCCTAAACCACTTCCCTTTTCATTTTGCCCAGCAGGACGATAAAAACGCTGTCCAAGCTTTTTCAAATCTTCAGGTTCAACGCCACCGCCATTATCTTCAACAATAATCTGAGAAGATGCTATTTTCACTAAAACGGTTGTGTCTTCAGGACAATATTTAATGGCATTATCAAGTAAATTTCTAAGCATCAATGAAACTAAAATTGGTTGCCCTTGTTTTGACTTTGGTTCAGATTCTTTCTCAAAAGCCAAGGTAATTTTACGTTTTTCTGCCACAAAATAACGCTCAGCAATCAGCGATTGAATGATACCTTCCCAATCAATAGGCTGTAATTCTTCCAATTCTTGTAAATTATCCAGTTTTGAAAGTGTCAAAAGTTGCTCAATTAACTGCGATGCACGATCAATCCCTTGGGTTAAATGCAAAAGTGCTTGTTCTCGTAATTCCCCATCATCACCCGCCAGTTGAGCTACTTCAGTTTGAATACGCAGTGCCGCCAATGGACTACGCAATTCATGGGCTGCATCGGAGGTAAAACGGCGTTCGCGTTGTAACATGGCCGAAGTGCGGTCAAAAAATTGATTTAAATTTTTTACTAAAGGTAAAATCTCAGCAGGTAAACCTTCTGGATTCAGCAATGATACATCACCAGATTTTCTCGTTTGTACTTCTTGGCTTAAACGTTTAATCGGTCTCAGTTCTTTATGAATCAACCATCCTAAAACAATGATCAAAATAGGCAAACTGGCAAACCAAATCCACATTTGCCCAAAGATCATTTCTTCAATTAAATCTTCACGATAATCTAATTCTTGCCCTACTGCGATAATCAATTTCCCATTCGCTGCCGTACGCCAGAAAATTCGCCAGTTATCGTCATCATCATAAGTATGAGAATTATGAAAACCCATTTTATTATTAAAAATAAAATCTTTTCCATTTCGTCCATCACTGAATAAAAGTTTCCCAGTTTTAGAAAAAATAGCAAAGGCTAAGGCATCATCGTCATAACTTTTTTTTAATACCGACTGTGAATTTTTATTTAGCGTTGTGCTAGATTCCAACAAAATAGTACTTAAATCTGAATTTGCGAGCCGTTCAGCAAAGAGAACTTGTTGTGCATCAAAAACTTTATTCACATCGTGGCGCACTTGCCACCAAGCGACAAGCGTAGAACCCAGCCAAACAAAAAGTGCGGTTAAACAAAGCACAGAAATAAGACGCAACGTAAGGCTTCTATTTTTCATTTTTCAATTTGTCCTAAAGCATACCCAACACCATGTACCGTGCGAATAAATTGTTTCCCCAATTTTTGGCGTAAATTATAAATATGCACATCTAATGCCCCGCTGCTAATTTCTTCATCCCAACTTGATAATTTTTCTTCAATCGATGAGCGAGACAGTACGCGATCTTTATTCAGCATAAATAATTCAAGCAATTTATATTCACGGCTTGTTAAAGAAATAGGTTGATTATTCAGCCAAACAGAACGCTGATTGGGATCGAGTTTAACGCCAGCGTGTTCAATCACCGAATGATGATGACCATAACGACGACGAATAAGTGCCTGCAAACGCGCGGCAACTTCCGCTAGAGCAAAAGGCTTACAAAGATAATCATCTGCTCCACTTTGCAATCCTTTGACTCGTTCATCTAAGGTATCACGGGCAGTTAAAATCAATACGGGAACATCTTGATGCTTGGAACGCCATTGTTGCAATACCTCTAATCCATCAAGTTTAGGCAATGTCAAATCCAATACCACCGCATCATAAGGTGCAGACGCTAAGGCATCCATTCCTGTTTTACCATCTGTAAACCAATCCACCGCAAAACCAAGTTTGGTTAAACCAATCTGTAAACCATTGCCGATTAGATTATCGTCTTCTATCAATAAAATTCTCATAAAAATTGACCGCACTTTATAAACAAAAACAGCGAGCTAATGCTCGCCATTTTCAAAAATGATTATTCTGCTTTTTCGATACGTAATACATCAAGCTCCGCTTTCTCAAATACCTCATTATCCAATTTTCCATAAATTTTCACTTTATCCTTTGAATCTACGTTTAAACCATTCCAAACGCGTTTTTTGATTTCAATCTTGATTTGCCCAGTCCCATCAGTAAACCAAAACTCATCGTCATCAATTTGCTGAGTGATATTCCCCACCAAAGTAATCATTGAATTATCAGCCGCAGATAACGCTTGTTTTACACTAATTGCAGCAGGGGCTGCTTGTTGAAAACCACCTTGACTATTATTGCCATTAAAACCAGCAAATGCTGAAGTGGTTGCTAATGCGAAGATTGTTGCTAATGCAAATTTTTTCATAATGTTTCCTTTTTAAGTCAGTTAATTTCAAGCACCATTGCTTGGATGTGTGTATTAAAACAAACAAATCTTAAGAAAAGATTAAGAAACATAAAAAAACCTAAATTTTTTTAATTTAGGTTTCTCATAAATTAAAGTTTATTCAACTGCTCAATAGACGGTGCGTAATAATAAGCGCCCGTTACAGCCTTAGTGAAACCTAAAATGCGGTCAGTTTTTCCGTCTTTTTCACCAAACATATTAAGTAACTGTTGTTCAATGTTATAAAGCGTTGCACAGTAAGCAATAAAGAATAATCCGTGCGTACCGCTCGCCGTACCATAAGGTAAACTCTGACGTAAGATTTTTAAACCTTTGCCATTCTCTTTCAAATCTGTACGACCGACATGAGAAGTATCTGCCTTATCTTCCATTTCTACGCTATCCGTTTTGGTGCGTCCGAACACATTTTCTTGTTTTGCTGTATTTAATTTTTCCCATTTAGCGAGATTATGTTCATAACGTTGAGTAAACACATAACTCCCATCTTTATCATCACCATTTGAAATTAATGCCACTTCTGCTCGTTGTGCCTCCTTTGGATTTTCAGTTCCGTCAATAAAACCAGTGAGATCTCGTTCCTCCACCCAACGGAAACCATGAATTTCTTGCTGAACATTAATAGCTTGAGCAAAAGCATTCACTGCAGCTTGTGCAACAGAAAAATTAACATCAGGGCGTAACGATTGAATATGCACTAAAAGATCAGTTTGTGTACTTGGCGCAGTTAAATCACCTTTTCCTAAAGTGACAAAAGGTTTAAGCTCTGGTGCGTCCTGCCCACCAAGGGTTTTCCAAGCTTTATCGCCAAAAGCAACTACCGCCCCCAAATGTGCCTCAGGATAAGATTGTTGAAGCTGTTCTAAGCGAGTAAGGAATTGGCGAGCTGCCGCTGGGATCTGAGAATAATCTGAGATATTTGCTTCTAAAAATACGCCTGCTTTGCAACCATCAAGCAAAATACCAGTTTGTGCTGTCATAAAAATCTCCTAAAAAGGCAATGGGAAAACGCTTGCATTATACAACAGCCATTAAAAAATCTTAAATTTTCAAATAAAACTTGATCTAAGTAGCAAAAATTCAAATTTATAGTTGAGATTTTTTATCATTAGATATATCTTTCAAATACGAATGGATTTCATTTATAAGGTTATTAGTTCTATGCCGTACCTTTTACGTTATATCAGCATATCTTTACTATTTTTATTTTCTCAAGCCGTCTTTGCCGATAACTATCAAAAATGGGTAGATGACATCACTCAACGTTTGAATCACACCGAACAACTCCTTAAAGAAAACAAAATTGATGATGCCAAAACCGAAGTACAAATGGCCTATTTTGAAGTATTTGAAAATTTAGAAGGCCCTATTCGCATTAATTTTTCTGCGCAAAAAAGCTATCAAATGGAAGCTACTTTTGGTGAAATTCGCAAAATGATTGGCGAAGGCAAACCAATGAATGAGGTTCAAGCCAAAATCAACGGTTTAAAAAATGAATTACAGCAAGTTTTACCTTCTCTTGTTGAAGGGCATCAACTCAATGCTGATAGTCAGCACGGCGTTTATGATAATCAAGCCATCAAGCCTTATTGGCAACAAAGTTTCAAAACCATTGATGATCTCGTTGCACAAGCTATTACCGCTTATGAAAGCGGCGATTTTGCCAATGCTAAAAAAGCATTCCAACAAGCTCAATATGACGGCTACAAAAATTCTGAAATGGAAATGTCGGTTAGAACCAACCGCTCTTCTGAAATTTCAGCAGCGATCAATCAACAATTCTATAATTTGATTCGTTTGAGCGAACAACCTGATCAAATGACAGAAATTGCTTACCAAAGCACACAACTCTTACAAGATATTGAAGAACAACTTCCTAATTTACCAACCACTCGCGATGAGCAAAACGCTCAAGCGACACAATCACAAGCGCAAACTTCAGATAAGGTTACAGATCAAGATTGGGCAAAAATTACGACTGAAATCAACCAACGTATTCAACAAGCTATTGCCCTTTATGAACAAGGCGATGCGAAAAAAGCCATGCTTGCGGTGCAAGACACTTACTTTGATGTATTTGAAAGTTCTGGCATGGAAAACAAAGTAGGCTCGCGCGATAGCAATTTTAAAGCAGAATTAGAAGGTTATTTCACTCGTTTAGTCAGCCTGATGAAAGCGGGAAATGGTGACAAATTACAAGAACAAGCTACAGGTTTAAGCCAAAACTTAGCGAAAGCCGTTCAAATATTGCAAGATGGCGAACAAAGTGATTGGTCTATGTTCTTATATAGCTTGCTTATTATTTTACGTGAAGGCTTAGAAGCATTGTTAATCGTTGCCGCTATTGTGGCTTATATGGTGAAAAACAATCATCACAATAAATTACCCGTCATTCGCCAATCCGTTTATGTGGCGTTAGGGGCAAGCATAGTTACTGCATTCATCTTCCAACTTATTTTTGAAAACTCAGGGCAAAACCGTGAATTGCTTGAAGGTTTCACAATGATTATTGCGGTCTTTATGCTGTTTAGTATGAGTTACTGGTTGTTTTCTAAAGTCGAAGCACAAAACTGGAAACGCTATCTCGAAGGCAAACTTTCAACGGCATTAACGGCAGGCTCGCTATTCGGCTTATGGCTGACCAGTTTCCTCGCGGTATATCGTGAAGGCGCAGAAACCGTACTGTTCTATTATGCCCTAGTTGGCGATGCGAAAAGTGCGGTCAGTTTAGCCTATCTTTTTGCTGGCTTTATTTGCGGAGTCATTTTACTTGCGATTTGCTACTTTGTGATGCGTTACACAGTAGTGAAATTACCACTTAAGCCATTTTTTATGTTCACAGGATCATTTATGTATTTAATGGCATTTGTGTTCGCTGGAAAATCTGTACTTGAACTGATTGAAGGTAAACTGTTTGAGCCGACATTAATTAACGGTGTACCGGAAATCTCGTGGTTAGGTGTTTATCCTTATGTGGAAACCCTTGTGCCACAAGCAATCTTAATTCTTGCTGCTATTTTTGCTTTGTTTGTTATGAAATATCAAAGCAAAAGAGCGGTTTCAAATTAACTCAAAACTCATCTCAGGAGAGAAACTATGAAAAAAGCACTTCTTAGCGCAAGTTTATTAGCAGGAATGTTTGCAGCAACTTCTGCTTACGCATTCCAAGAATATCCAATCGGTGAAGCGGTTACCATGAATGACATGGAAATTGCAGCGGTTTACTTAAAACCAGTGGATATGGAACCTCGCGGCATGGGCTTGCCTGCAGCAAAATCTGATATTCACTTAGAAGCAGACATTCACGCAGTGAAAGGTAACAAAAACGGTTTTGGTGAAGGTGAATGGATGCCTTATTTAACCATCAACTATACCTTAGTCAATACCGATACTGGTGCTAAACAAGAAGGTACCTTCATGCCAATGGTTGCTGGCGATGGCCCTCACTATGGCGCAAACATCAAAATGATGGGTGTGGGTAACTACAAATTAACTTATCATATCGATCCGCCACCAAAAGCAGGTATGCACCGCCACACTGACGAAGAAACTGGCGTGGGTCGTTGGTGGAAACCATTTGATGTAAATTATGAATTTAAATTTACTGGTTTAAAATAATAGTGCTGTAGGGTGGGCTTCTGCCCACCAATTAACAATCAGACATGAAAAAACGGTGGGCTAAAGCCCACCCTACCATTTAAAAATCCACTTTCTATGACTTATTTTTTCATTTTTGTTCTGCAATCTCTTTTGCCAATTTCGCTTTTACTCGGTGCATCTTGGGCAATTAAAAAAGGCAATATTTCGCCTAAAACGCTTATTTGGCTAAGCCTTATTGGCTTGGCTTTGGGTGTTGTCCTACGACTCAATATTCCTAATGGACAAACCACCAACCTTATTCTAACCATCGGCTTTTTAATTATCTTCTTACTTTTTGCAATCAGCCAATGGAGCAAATCATCAACCCTTGCCGCATTCTGGCAATTTGCATTAATGCTTATCGCGGGAGCAACTTGGGCGAAAGATCCAAACATCACCGCCCTCACCAACACAGATGTTATTAACACAGATTTTATTTTAAATATAAGTGCGGTCATTTTTGGTGTGATTTTTAGTTTAGCCTCAAGTGCATGGCTCTATTTCTTACTTAAACAGCAACAAAAAACACAAGGAAAATCCACCGCACTTTTTGCACTCAGCTTTTTACTTTTTATCGCTTTAATTCTTCCGCTTGTAGCAGAACTGTTGCTTACCTTGATGAAATTACAACTCATTGAACTCACTAAAGTACGGTTAAGTTTTGTGGCAAAATCAGGGGAAATCACCGCTTGGCTCAATATCATTTGTATTGTGTTAATGCTCGTTGTTTTGCGTATTTTTACCATTCAAACACATTCAAAACGTTTAAGAGAAGCAAAAGCCGAAAAAGATCTGATTGAAAAACGCAAAAAATTAGCTTTCGTACAAACATCAAAACGCACAATTTATTGGGGAATATTGGGTATTTTATTTGTTGCTGCAAGCCAACTTTATTGGGAAAAAATTGCTTCTCAACCGCCACAACTTTCTGAAGCGGTTCCTGTACAACTTAATGACAAAAATGAAGTACATTTAGCACTAGAACCACTTAAAGACGGTAAACTTCACCGTTTTGTTTGGATTGCTGATGATGGCAAAGCCGTACGCTTTTTCATTATCAATCGCCAACCGAATAAAGTCAGTCTAGCAGCCGTATTTGATGCTTGCCTACTCTGCGGCGATCAAGGCTATGTCATGCAAGGTAATCAAGTGGTCTGCGTTGGTTGTGGCGTGCATCTCTTTATTCCATCTATCGGTAAACCAGGCGGTTGTAACCCTGTACCCATTGAAAATTGGCAACAAACTGAAAATGAAATCGTGATTTCTCGTAAAAGCCTTGAAGATGGCTTAAATCTATTCAGTACGATTGTGGAAATTGAAGTGCAAGATCCGATTAGTGGCGCCAAACTCAAAAACACCAAAACTGAATATAAATATAGCCACGAAGGGCATACTTATTTCTTTGAGAACGAAAAAAATCTCGATTTATTCCGCGATAATCCCGATAACTATCTCGGCATTAACAAAAACGAAAATCCAAAAGGGGAATAACAATGCTTGCTAGAATGTTATTTCAATCTTGGCGATTTGGTATCAAACGTAAATTGCTCGCCATTATAACTATTTTCTTAGCCGCTGGCTTAGTCTCTGCGCTGCTTGCTGTTTCCATTGATATTGGTGACAAAATGGCGAAAGAGCTGAAATCTTACGGTGCCAATATTTTGGTGGAGCCAGCCAGCAATGCGGCATTGCCTGATGAACTCAGCCATAGTGCTTCATTATCTAGCCAAGATTTTTTAGATGAAAAAGAACTTCCCAACATCAAAGATATTTTCTGGCGAAATAATATCGTGGGTTTTGCCCCGTTGCTTTCAGCAAATGTACAAGCGACAAAATCTTCACAAAATTCCACCGCACTTTCAGCACCTAAAACAATTAATGTGCTTGGTACCTTCTTTGATCATAATATTGCCGTGCCTGATGAAGAGGATTACCACACTGGACAACGAATCATTAGCCCTTATTGGAAAGTGGAAGGGGAATGGGTTGATGATTTAAACAATGACTTTGGCGAAATCGTTCCTGCACTTGCTGGCGAACAACTAGCCAAAAGAAATGGTTGGAAAATTGGCGATAAACTTAGCTTAAGTTACACAAACGATAACGGCGAAAGCCAACAAAGTGCAGTAGAAATTAAAGGCATTTTAAGCACTGGTGGAACAGAAGATAATCAGCTTGTGATGCCCCTAAGTGCGGTACAAAATTTGCTGGGTTTAGAAGGCAAAGTGCAATCCGTTCGTGTATCTGCCCTCACCGTGCCAGAAAATGATCTTTCCCGTAAAGCGCGCGCGAATACTGATGCCTTAGATGCGGAAGCTTACGACCGTTGGTATTGCACTGCTTATGTTTCATCAATTTCCCATCAATTAGAAGAAGCAATTTCTGGCGCAATGGTTCGCCCAATTTGGCAAGTTGCTGCGTCTGAAGGTGTAGTCATTGGTAAAATCCAACTCTTACTGGCGGTCGTTACCTTCGCGGCATTAATCGCTGCGGCAATGGGTATCGCTTCCTTAATGAGCGCAGGAATTATCGAACGCTCAAAAGAAATTGGCTTAATGAAAGCACTGGGTGCTTATCAATGGCAAATCACCTTATTGTTCTACTGCGAAGCAGTGTTAAGTGCATTAGTAGGCGGAATATTTGGCTGTTTAGCAGGATGGGGATTAGCCAAATTTATTGGTGCCGCCTTATTCGGTGCGCCTCTTGATTTTGCTTGGATCGTCGTGCCTTGTGTTCTCGCACTTTCTATTCTTATTGCTGTGATTGGCACTTGGTTCCCAGCGCATAAAATCGCTAAACTTTATCCTGTCGAGGTGCTTTATGGCAGAGCATAAAAGCGCAAGCACTCAAAGCATGTTCTGGCGATTAATTTTCCGCGCGTTGCGATTACGCCTCCAACGAGTGTTCATTATTTTCACCGCACTTACTGTAGGAGCAAGCATTGTCACTGCAATGGCAGCGGTTTACTTCGACATCAATACCAAAATGAGCCAAGAACTCCGCACTTTCGGAGCAAATTTCTACATTGGTTCAGCCGATGGTGGAATGATGAATCAAGCAGAATTAAACGCAATTTTACAAAAAGCACCCGATGGTTTTATCACTGCTGCCAGTCCTTACCTTTATGGCGTCGCACGTAGTGATTTAGAAAAAATTGTACTGATGGGCGTAAATTTTGATGCCATGCGAATCCTCTCCCCTTACTGGCAAATTACGGGATCAGCAATCAACGTAAATTTTGACGATCGTAATGCAATGATTGGGAAAACCCTTGCGGAACGATTACATGTGAAAGTGGGTGATAGCCTACAACTCTCTAAAAATGCCGTGGAAAAACACAGTTTCAACATTAAAGGAATTGTAGAAGCCGGTGATGCAACTGACAATATGCTTATTGTAAATGTTGAATTTGCACAAAATTGGTTGGATAAAGAAGGTGTAGTAAACAACGTCTTACTCAATGTGCAAAATGAGCTAGGCGTCAATACAGTGGATCAATTTGCCGAAAAAATCATGCAACAATATCCCGATTTAACCGCTCGCCCGATCCGTAAAGTTTCCGCTTCAGAAGGACAAATTTTAGAAAAAATTAAAGGCTTAATGGGCTTAATTTCCCTTGTAATTTTGGTGCTTGCAACCTTATGTGTGAACACCACCTTAATTGCAATTGTCGGCGAACGCTCCAAAGAATTTGCCTTACAGAAAGCACTGGGCGCGAGAAAATTAGACATCATTCGCCAAATCAGCACTGAAATTTTAATTATCGCGTTTTGTGCGATTATTATCGGACTTGGATTGGGTTATTTATTAGCTCAAGTATTGGGAATAACCGTATTCAAATCTTATATTGATATGCGACTGCCTGTATTGCCAATTACGATTGTACTTTCGTTATTAGTGGCATTTGTGGCTGTTATTATTCCAACACGTCGAGCATTAAGTATTAATGTTGCGAATGTGTTGAAGGGTGAGTAAAAGTGAAATGCTTATAAATTAGATAATAAAAGAGAAAAACTATGACCAACTTTGTAATAGAAACCCAACATTTATACAAACGCTTCGGGCAAGTTACCGCGCTGGAAGACATTAATATTCAAATCAAACAAGGGGAATTTGTTGCGATTATGGGGGCATCAGGCTCTGGTAAAACTACCTTGATGAATATTTTAACGGGCTTAGATACCGCTAGCGAAGGTAAAGTCATTTTAGATGGTGTTGATGCTGCCCAATTAGATGAAGTCGGTCGTCAACGTTTCCGCGCAGAAAAAATTGGCTTAGTATTTCAACAATTCCATTTAATCCCTTATTTGACCGCTCTTGAAAACGTGATGCTGGCACAACATTATCACAGCGTGATTGATGAAGTATCTGCCAAAGCGGTATTAGAACAAGTAGGCTTAGGCCATCGTATTGATCATCGCCCTAGCCAACTTTCAGGCGGTGAGCAACAACGTGTTTGCATTGCACGTGCGTTAGTGAATCAACCGCCCGTTATCTTTGCCGATGAACCAACGGGAAATTTAGATGAGCAAAACGAATCTTTAGTACTAGATTTACTCACAAAACTTAATCAACAAGGGCGCACTATTGTAATGGTGACGCATAATCCAGAGTTAGGTGAACTCACCGATCGTGTTATTTATTTACATCACGGAAAATTTGTAAAGGAAGAAAATCATGCGAACAAATAAACTATTGAAATTAGTTGCCATAAGTGCGGTTATTTTTGGCGCCGTTTCTTGTAAAGATGAAGTTGCCTCAGTAGGGCAAAAAGCGCCTGATATTGCTGCCTATGATCTTCAAGGCAATCCTGCAAACCTTGAAAATTGGAAAGGCACACGCTTACTTATTTTTTGGTCAGAAACTTGCGGACGTTGCATCGCAGAATTAAAAGAATTTGAAAAACTCGCAGAAGAGAATCCTGGAAAAGTTTCACTTATTGCGATTAATGTGGATAGCGATAAAATGGACACCAAAGCCGTCGTGGCTAAACGTGAACTCCATTTGCCTGTAATTAAAGATCAAATGAAAATTACAGCAGAACGTTATCAACTTATCGGCACACCAACTTCATTTGTCATTAGCCCTGAAGGAAATATTCAAGCTAAATATGAAGGCAAAATTCCCGAAGGCGATTTAAGTAAATTATTTAAAGGATAATCCATGAAACGAATTTACAAAGCTACTCTACTCTCTTTAAGCTTGCTCACCGCCAGCCAATTTGTATTAGCAGATGTTGATATGGAAAAAGCTGAAAATTTTTATAAACGAACCTGTGCCACTTGCCACGGGAAATCTGCTGAAAAATCAGCATTGGGGCAATCCCAAATTATCAATACGCTAAATTCAGAGGAAATTTACACCGCACTTTCTGATCGTAAAAGCGGAAAAATACAAGGTGCAGGCAACATGATAAAAATCAGATTGAGTGAAGAAGAGATAAAAATGCTATCTGAGTTTGTACCGACATTAAAAAATAAGTAAACAAAAATGCGGTCAATTTTGACCGCATTTTTATCACAACCCTACATTATCTTTAATCCGTTCAGCAAACATACCGATACTCAAGGCAAAATAATTAGATTTATTCCAATCTAAAATAGTACGGAAATTATTTGAAACTAAAAATGCTCTGCCCGCTTCACGATCAGGGCGAACTAACCAAAGCTGAGCATTTTCAAGTATACTTAATTTTGCTTGCTCCTGTGGATTTGTGCTTTTTAAAATTAACCCCATCGCTTGCCAATCTTTCAAAGAGCGAGCTTTATTGCTTTCTGTGCCAGAATAACTCAAATCAATAGGTTGCGTAAGCATCACCTCTACGCCCCAAGGCAAAGTATTATCCCAGCCTACTGTATGCAAATAATTGGCGATAGAAGCGAAAGTATCAAACTGGTTTTTCCAAATATCTTTTACGCCATCATTATTTCCATCAGCCGCATAACGTAAGAACGTGCTTGGCAACTGAGTTTGTCCCATCGCGCCCGCCCATGAACCTAACATACGTTCACGTTGAATATGATCTTTTTCAAGCATTTTCATGGCTGAAATAAATTCTTTCGTAAATAATTTTTCTCTACGACCTTCAAAAGCCAAGGTTGCCACTGCAGAAAGTACATCATATTTGCCTTGATAATGCCCGAAACTACTTTCCATTCCCCATAACGCAAGCAAATACTCCTGCTGAACACCATATTTTAGGCTTGCTTTTTGCAATGAGGCTTGCACTTCCCAATAACGCTCACCCGCGACATTCACTTTATTTTGAGTTAGTACTCTATTGAGATAATTGCTCGTACCATTAGGATTAGCCACTGTAGGGAAATTAGGATCTCTTTTACGAATTTTACCGGCTTGTTCACGATCTAAATCTACTGCCTTTTGCATATAGAGAATATTATTTTGAGCATTTAATACTGATAATGACACACCTTCAGCAGCTGCTTTACCTTTTAAAAATTGAACATAATCATTAAAATTTTCTGGCGTTCTTGGTTTAGCATAATTGGTGCTATTAACCACTGACTTAATATCAGACGAACTAGAACAGCCAACTAAAAAAAGTGCGGTGGATAATGCAGAAATTTTAAATAACATATTCAATTTCATCGTATTTCCTATTTACGTAAAAAAGTTTGATAAAGGTTTTTCAATAACGAGGTTGGCAATAAACGAGAACCAAAACGCAATGCAAAAGTAAATAATCCAGATAACAAACCCTGAATTCCCAAACGATATTTTAATTTGAACAAACGCCATTCTGCTTTAGCTTGATTGACACCACGGCGGCGACTCACCATACCATTTCCCACACGCGCATAAACTAAAATATCTGGCAAATTCGCCATATATAAACCTTGTGCGACAAGTTTGATCCACAAATAATAATCTTCTTGAAGATCTTCATATCCACCACAATTAATGACCGCACTTTTTTGATATGCCACCGTCATATGATTAAACGGACAACGTTTTTGCGTGAATTTGATAATTTCTTGAGCAGACGTTGGCACATTACGATATGCCACAATATCATTGATATTTTCACCAAATTCAGCAATTTGTCCGCCAAAAATGATGGTTTCAGGGTGCTGTTCAATAAACGCTACTTGCTTTTCAAAACGATCAGGCACGCAAATATCATCGGTATCCATACGGAAAACCCAGTCATAATCACAATGCAATAAACCTTCGTTCAAGGCTTTGCCTAAGCCCCGATTTTGCGGCAATTTAACTAATTTTAATGGCAGTTTTGTTTCAAATTCTGTCACAACAGATTCTAATTCTGGCGTTACTGCGCCATCAAAAACCAAGACAATTTCATCTGCTTGACGAGTTTGTGCCACAAGACTTTCAAAACACTCTCGCAAGAATTGAGGATTTTCCTTAATATATAAGGACATTAGGACTGAAAATTTCATTTTATTTTCCCAACCGTTTTAAATTAATGGCTAATTTTGGCGAAATTAAAATAACCAACGTAATAATGAATTGTTTAATGCTTTTTGTTTTCTTAAAAATATCAAAATAATATTTTGCTGCTTTACGCGATAAATTCATGACATGGGGATAAGCCAAAATATAGCTCGCGTTAATATCAAAATTACGAGCTTGCTCTACCGTTTTCACATAATGCTCGCGAATATAATCAATGGCTTTTTGCGTATTAGTGGTATCCGTAGACACACTTGAGCGTTTAGTATGGAAAGTACAATAAGTTAGTGGTTCATTAATTTTATAAGGGGTAAAACTTGGCTCTTGTAACAGTTTTAACAAGAAATCATAGTCTTCCAAAGAACGAAGTGCGGTGGATAATCCACCTATTTTTAAAAACATCTCTTTTTTAATTGCAACCATTGGCATGCCACCAATCTTATTGGCTAACAAAATACGTTCTATCGAGATTTCTTGGGGTTCAATCGGTCGAGTCACATAAGTAAACCCTTCATTGACCATTTCACACTTAGCTGGATGATAAATAAAATTAATATTCGGATTTTGCTTAATAACTTGTAATACTTTTTCACATTTTTCCGGCATAAAACGATCATCATCATCGAGAAAAAGCAACCAATCTCCCTTTGATGCACGCGCGCCAATATTACGACTTTCCGCTGCACCTTGATTGGTTTCATTACGAATCACTGTAACTGGAAAAGAATAGCGTTGCTCAACGATGACTTTTTCTTTTGAGCAATCATCCACAATAATTACTTCAAAATGAGTCGATGTTTGGTGAGTTAAACTTTCTAATAAGGCTGGCACTTCTGCTTTTCGATTATAAGAAGGCACAATAATGCTTAACATAATTCCTTCCTTTAATTAGCCAAATTTTTCTTAATCGCAAAGATTTTTTTCAATGGATATTTCATTAATTTTTTAAACAAATTATTGGATAAAGATCCACGAACACTTTCTAAATTGCTTATCAATACAGGATTTTCAATGACCATGAGAGGGCGAACCACTTTATTTCTTATATTAAAATCCTGTTCAAAGAGTAAAAAATCATCCGCTAACCAAAACGGTTTATTTTGAGAAATTTGCTGAATAAATCTTCTTGCAGCTGATTTTTTTATAAGGTACCCCACCGTGCCAGCAAAATAACTTTTATAAGGAAAAGCGTAATTTACATTGCCTGTTTTTTTGCATAAAAAAGAGAAGGTTGTCGGATAATTAATTTCTAAATCAAAATCATTGAAATCATTAATTTTTGACTGCCCAACCAATATAATTTCAGACTCAAGTTTTTCTGCTAAAAGTGCGGTTAAATTTTTCTGAAAATCTGGATGGAATAAAGCGTCATCTTCGCAAACTAACGCATAACTATCTTCAGCGATATCATTGTCTTCAACAATTTTTTGGTATACAGAAAGATGACTTAATGTACAGCCGATTTCGCCCTTAGTGACATTACGGCCATAATGTGCTTTAAATTGTTCAATATTAAAAATAGTAGCTAATTCATCCCAATCTTTTTGCATGGTATTAACGGCAGAAAAAATTTGAAAATCCTCAGTGTTTTTTTGAGAAAAGAATAATTCCCGACGCTGAATATCTTTATCTAAAGAGATCAAATATTTTTTTAACATAAAATTATTCCTTATAAAATCGCTTTCCATTCTTCAATAATTTTCTCAATGCCATAATCTTCACTCATTAAACGAGATTTGTCTGACATTTGCTGATAAAGTTCAGGATTATTCATTAATAAATCTAAACCATTAACCATTTCTTCAATATTATTTTGTTCACAAAGAAAACCATTTTCTTTATGTTCCACTAATTGCTTTACGCCCGGAGAACAATTAAAGGCAACAATAGGCAAGCCAAATGCCATCGCCTCAATAACGACTAAAGGCAACCCTTCTGTTTGTGAAGGTAAACAATAAATTGAACTGCTTTCATAATAAAAAGCGACATCATTGGTACGAGGAATAAAATTAACTGAATCTTCAATATCCAATGCTTTAGCAAGATTTTTTAAATTCTCTTCTTCCTCACCCGATCCCACTATTTTTAAATTCCAATCTGGGTGATCTTTTGCTAAAACTTGCCAGGCTTTTAATAAATAATCAAAACCTTTATAAGAAAATAAATGCCCTACAGATAAAATAGTTTTATTTTCCAATTTTGCTAATTTATTTTTTGGCAAAAGCGTATTTGGGTTAGCTATACTGATTATATTGTTCGTTTTAAATTTTGCTTGCCACAGCATTTTTTCTGACTCAGTTAATGTGACGATTTTATCACATCTTGTTGAAGCTAAATATTTACCGAGCGTACGAACTAGACGATTGCCAGTAAAGTTAAAAGAATAATGCTCCCATAAAATATGCTTTACATGTAAATTGACCAACGCCAAAGCTGAAAAGAGCATAATCGCACCATCAACCACAATTAAGGTATCCAGCTGTAATTCTTTAACCAATTCTCTTAATTTTTTTGTGATAGAAAAATAATCTTTTTTCAATGAATAGGGCAATTTATTCATTGCGTAAATATTAATTTTTTCATCGACTTGGAAAAAAGGCTTGTTACCGCCAATGCTAATAAAAGAAACATCATATCCCTGTTTAGCAAGAGCATTAGCAACATTAATGGAAACGCGCTCTGTTCCCCCCGTACTTTCGATATTCATAATAAAGAAACCAATTTTTTTCATCTTAAATTTCCTTATAAATCGTTAATCCAAGCTTAGGAAATGAATCGTAACAGAATTGCCATCTTGGAATACTCGTTCTAATAAAACGAATTTCCACATTAGGATGACTTAATAAATTAAACGCAACAGAACTGAAGAACGTGTAAATAATCACCTTTTTATTCGCTAAATGTTTAAATACGTAATCTTCAAAAATAAGTTCTGATTCAACATAATTTACCCCATCCACTCGATAATCTTCTGCTGGATGAGGAAAATAATAGTCAAAAGGAATCTGATCTTTTAATTTTTTTATTAATGAGATGTTTTCCTCTTTTGTATTTAACAAGGGTTGTCCAATAAAAAATGAGACTTCGCCATCTATCTCACCATCTACTTTATTATCCCATAAGGAAATAGGTTCAACATTGGAAACAATATTTTTGTAATTAGGATAAACCGTATAATGTTTTTTTATTTTTTTAAATAATTTATGCACACTATATCTATCGCCAATAAAGGCTTTAATCAGTTTGTATTTAAATGTATCAGGCTCTCTCAATAAATTGGGATGTGGGAAAATATTATCTGAACCATCATCAAAGGTATAAAGCTCTTTAAATGAAACATGACTAAGATAAGTTTGTAGCCATAATGAATTAAGATTGGCGAGAAAAACCTTATCAAAACCTTTGTGCGTAATTTTATTCTTGAGCTGGCGCATTAACTTGAAAGAATCGAAACCTTTTAGATCTTTCCCCGTATCAATGTTCATCGAATCACTACAAGCCTCTGCTAATTTACTCGCATACAAGGTTCTTTTTTTATCCCATACACCACCAAACATGACGCCAAAGAATTGCTCGTTAGGATGTAATTCAATGATTTTTCTCGCAATTAATACTTGCAATGGTGTGCAACAAAGAATGAGATTCATAGGGTTCTACTCACTTTAGATGTCATAACATAAAGAATAGGAATAATGGAAAGCGAACCAATAATTCCAGCATAAGGGATATATTTAATTTCTGTAAAAGTTAAAGCTACAAGGCTTGCCACATAAATAACTGTAGATAAAACCGAACATTGGGAAATAAGTTTATTTTTTCCATAATAGAAAAGATAATTAACTAAAATTAAATAAGGAATACTTAATGTAGTCGAAATTAAAAATAAAATAAAATAATATTTCGTTCCCATAAATTGGCTACCTAAAATCCAAACTAGCACATCTTCAGGAATAATCCACATAATTAAAGCAGGAATAGGTATCAGCAAAAAGGAAAATAACGCCCATTTATGTAACTGTTGAATCACTAATTTCTTTTGTTTCAAGGCTTCATAAAAATAGGGAAGAATCGCTTTATTAAGAGCTTGAATAGCAATAGAAAAAATTAAAGCAAGTTGAGCCCCCATCGCATAAAGCCCTAAATCTGTTTCACTGAATTTATGATAAATAAAAATACGATCTAACTGCCCTTTTAAGAAAAAGCTCGCATGATGCAAAATAAGCGGCAATCCAAATCCTAAAATATAAAATAATGCAGATTTATAATGTTTAAATTGATATTTCTTAGATTTTGCATTCTTTCTGTAAAGAAAATAAGAAAAAAACCAGACGACTAAATTACTCAACAAAATGGCCAAAATTCTTTTTTCAACAAGATCATTTTGATAATACTCGAGCAATGCTACGGTAAATACCGCACCAGTAATAGTGAGTGAAAATTGAATAAAAGCATAAGACCAAGCTTTTTTCTGGCATTGTCTTACACTTAGCTGAACATTTAAGAAAGATTGAAAAATTGAGGAAAGTGCGGCATAAAATAATATTTCAGACTGAGCAATCCAACAACCCATTAAAATAATGCATCCAATTATAGTGGTATAAGCATAGCCGGTATTCACCACTAAATTTAATGAACGTTTTCCGTAAAAATAAAAATAACGGGAAATTGCGCCTTCTTGAGTTAAAGAAACCACAATCAAAAATAAACTTAAAAAAGTTTGATAGTAAGAAAGTGAGCCATACCCTTCTACGCCCAATTTACGTGATAAATAAGGCAAAAGTAAAAAAGGAACTAACTTTGACGATAATTCCCCAACAAGGTAAATGACACTGTCTTTAAAAACTTTCATAAATATAACCGCACTTTTTGTGAATTCGAGCGTTTGTTTATCAAAAAATAAGGGGACTTATTTTAACAAAATCAACATAGACAAGCTATGACTAATCATTATAATGAAACCGCTCTATATCAAGGATCTTATCTATGTTAGAACTAGGAAAACTTCTTACCGCACTTATCGCACCACCTCTCAATACCTTTGTATTACTGATTATTGCAGCGATTCTTTATCGTGTTCATATCAAAAAATTAGCCAAATTTATTGCGCTCATCAGTTTCACCTGGCTTTATATCATGAGTGCGCCTTTTACAGGTTTATTGCTAACAGATAATGATGATTCTCCAGCCCTTACCCTAGATGACTATAAACAAGCTCAAGCCATCGTCATATTAGGCGGTGGATCTTACCCCACTAAAGAACTGTATGCAGAAACTGCTTCTGGCGCACCGCAACTAGAACGGTTACGTTATGCGGCATTTTTACAAAAAGAAACTGGCTTGCCTGTTTTAACTACTGGCTATTCTTTGATAGGCATTTCTGAAGGCGATTTAATGGCAAAAGAACTTAACCAATTCTTTAATGTGCCAACACAATGGATCGAAAATAAAGCCTGTAATACGGAAGAAAATGCCAGTTTAACTAAAAATATTTTAGTGAAAGATCATATTCAAAAAATTATTTTAGTAACAAATCAATGGCATATGAAACGAGCCAAATACCTTTTTGAAAAACAAGGATTTGATGTGCTTCCTGCTGCAGCGGCAAGCTATGGCAACAAAGGAAATCTATCTGCAAAATCTTTTGTTCCTGACTTAGGTGCATTGAATAGCAATATGGTTTTATTAAAAGAGTGGATTGGTTATTGGAAAGCCCATTACGCACAATAATTTACTTATAAAAACGAACCTTCTTTGATGAAAATCACAGCTTGCACATATATTTTCGGTTACCATAAAAATCACTCAATTTGATGTAGAGAACAAGTTATGAACGGAATCGAATTACGCATTAAAGGCAAAGTGCAAGGTGTGGGATTTCGCCCTTTTGTGTGGTTATTAGCAAATGAATATGGCCTAAAGGGCGATGTAAATAATGATGGGCAAGGAGTGTTAATTCGATTTGTAAATCCAGAAAAAGAAGCACTCACGCATTTTTTAAAAGATTTACAGGAAAAACTACCGCCCTTAGCACTGATCACAGATATTCAACAATGTGAAAAACACTGGGAAAATCTACCGCACTTTACTGAATTTGTCATTCGAGAAAGCGAAAACAATGCAATGGACACACAAATTGTGCCTGATGCCGCCACTTGTCCCGCTTGCGTAGAGGATTTATTCAATCCTGAAAATCGTCGTTATCACTACCCTTTCACTAATTGTACCCATTGCGGGCCTCGTTTTACGATTATCAAAAAGATTCCTTATGATCGTAAAAATACATCGATGTCTGATTTTCCTTTCTGCCCAGATTGTGAACATGAATATAAAAATCCAGCGGATCGTCGATTTCATGCCCAACCTAATGCCTGCCCAGTTTGCGGCCCGCATATTTGGTTACAAGATAGCGAACATCAACTTGCAACACATCAAACAGCCTTAAAACAAACCGCACTTTTGCTCAAAGAAGGGAAAATTTTGGCAATCAAAGGGATCGGCGGTTTTCATTTAGCTTGTGATGCACAGAATTTCGATACAGTTCAATTACTGCGAGATCGTAAACATCGTCCAAGCAAACCTCTTGCCGTAATGGTACCAAGTTTAGATTTTTTACAAAATTTAACAGAAACCGAAATCAAATTACTCACTAGCACAGCTGCGCCAATCGTTTTGTTACAAAAAAATAAGGTGCCCAATCTTGCAGAAAATATCGCCCCGAATCTAAATGAAATTGGGGTGATGTTACCGAGTAATCCATTACAGCATTTGCTTTTACGTGAAATCAATCAACCGCTCGTCATGACATCTGCCAATCCTAGTGGTGAGCCACCTGTTTTAGACAACAAAAGTGCGGTGAAAAAATTAAGTAATTTGGCAGATTTCTATCTTTGCCATAATCGCGATATTTTGCAACGCGCTGATGATAGCTTAGTGAGAGCCTCTTTTGATGGTGTGGAAACGCTACGCCGAGCACGTGGCTACGTTCCTGATGAAATGCTATTGAAAACGGAAAATACAAAAAATATCTTGGCGTTAGGTTCTGATCTTAAGAATACATTTTGCCTACTAAAACAAAATAAAGCCGTTGTTAGCCAACATATTGGTGATACCGCTAATGAACTTGTGCAACAACAATTAGAAAATAATATCGACTTATTTTGCCAAATTTATCAATTCAAACCGGATTTAATCGCGGTTGATGCTCACTCAGGTTATTTTTCATCAAAAACGGGGAAAAACCTCGCAAAAAAATTATCGGTACCTTATGTGGAAGTTTTACATCATCACTCACATATTGCTGCCGTATTGGCAGAACATCATTGTCATGAAAAAGTGATTGGTCTTGCTTTAGATGGTATTGGAATGGGGGCTAACGGGCAACTTTGGGGCGGTGAATGTTTATTAGTAGATGGCGAACAATCTCAACATTTAGGTGGATTGCCCGCCGTTGCTTTGCCAGGTGGCGATCTTGCCGCCACCCAACCTTGGCGTAATTGGCTTGCTCATCTTCAAAAATTTGTACCCAATTGGCGTGACATAGCGGCTAAAACTTGTTCCGAATTACCTTGGGAACCCCTCTCCAATGCTATTGAACGTAATCTTAATTCTCCCCTTATTTCATCGGCTGGGCGACTATTTGATGCCGTAGCTTATGGGTTAGGTATTGTGGGTGACAAACTCTCTTGGGAGGGGGAGGCAGCTTGTTATTTAGAAGCACTAGCCACAAAATCTGATTTTATCAAAGATGAAAAAAATGCGGTCAATATTCACGTTAAAATGCCAATCAAAAATAATCAATTGGATTTATCCACATTTTGGCAAAGTTGGCTAGATTACGATGATTCCAAAGAAAACAAAGCATTTATTTTCCATTATGCGCTGGCAAAAGGTTTTGCTGAATTAGCTCGTCAGCAAGCCAAACGCCACAATTGCAAAACCATTGTACTTTCAGGCGGTGTAATGCATAACCAATTATTACGTCGTTTGTTGAAACAAGCGCTTGCAGAATTTAATGTGTTAAGCGCACATCAATATCCAATGGGAGATGGCGGATTAAGTTTAGGGCAAGCGATGATCGCATCAAGATTGTCTGGCTAATGCCAAATTCATTTAAGCAAATGTTGCTTATTAACATATAAAAAAACGATCGCAAGTTAAGCTATCGTTTTTTATGAATGAAGGCAATTACAATCGGGTAATTTCGCCTAAATCGCCCCCATCCTTCAAAAATTCATAGAAAAATTCTACCGCACTTTTTACAGCTTCACTCATCGGAAAACCAAAGGAAACAAGATCAGGCTGGATACCAATAAAAATAACCTCAGGAATATCTTCCTCTAATTGCTCGATTAAAAAATTAAGTGGCAAATTATGCGTGCTGACGAAGAACATTTCTGCGATAAGTTCTTTGTCAATAATACGAATTTTACCAACGGGCAGTTCCATTTCTGTTGCATCAAAGATAATTAAACGCTTTGGTTTCATGACTCGGATCTGATGCACAAGATTTTCCGGTGCAGAACCACCATCAAGTGCGGTCCAATTTGGCAACGGATTTTCACTACAAAGCTGAGCAAGATAAGGACCAGCCCCATCATCGCCCATCATTGTGTTACCAACAGTTAGAATTAGATTTTCATTCATCACGACGTTTCACCATTATATACATCACAGGTTCACGCTGGATGGAAGCAAGCGTGTCCATTAAAATATCGACCCATTTTTGATGTTCAGGCGAAAAATTGGCTCTATTTTCATCAAGTGCCTTAGCCAATAAATTCACATGACTTGAATCAATCACTATTTCACCAAATTTCATTAAGCCCGCAAACTTACGTTTTGCATCCCCTTCAGGGAAGGTATCTACAAAACGTTGGTAATCGGCATAATCACAAATCAGCAATTTTTTAAAGCAGTCAATTACACCAACGTGGTGACCAATAGCAAGGGAATAATACATTACTTGCTTGGCTTGCTCTGGGACTTGCTCATCGTTTTCAACAAAACGCTCATTGAGTAAATAGAAAAAAACTTGGGTTGTCATGGTACGTCCTATAAAACTTGTAAAGTAATTTCTTCGCTAATCAATACTGCCAAATCTCCCCTTACCCCTCTTTGCTAAAGAGGGGGATTATTCTTTAGCAAGAAAGTATCTCCTCTCTCATTTTTATTTTCTGTTGTTAATGCAGAAAACTAGATTGAAATTGACCGCTCTTATTCCCCTCTTTATCAAAGAGGGGTAAGGGGAGATTTGGCAGAAATCAAAACGGAGCTATTAGTTTATTTATCAATCGTTAGACTATCCCGAAAACGGCATACTAATTGCATGTAATCGGTTTACGATTTCACTCAAACGAGGATCCGCTTCACGTTCCAAAAATTCGCCAAGGCGAACTCCAAATGGAACCTGATCTTTTTCAGACATCATACTCATAAATTGATTAGCAATGTCTCCACCTTGTCGATACCCTGCCAAGCGACGCGCTTCACGTTCTAATTCCACACGTAAATCTAATGGAATATTTGGGAAACGTAATTTAGCCTCTGCATTAGGATCGGCAATTTCTTGTTTACCTTTGAGTTTTTGATCAAGTAAACCAAGTGCCATTGCAAAACCATAAATAGTCGCTGCTGGAGTTGGAGGACAACCAGGAATATACACATCAATTGGCACAATTTGATCGCTACCGCCCCATACGCAGTACAAGTCATGGAAAATACCGCCACCACAACCGCACGCTCCATAAGAAATACAGATTTTTGGATCGGGTGCAGCTTGATAAGCACGCATCGCAGGTGTACGCATTGCACGAGTTACCGCGCCAGTAAATAATAAAATATCCGCATGGCGAGGTGATGCAACAACCTTAATCCCAAAACGTTCTGCGTCAAAGGTTGGTGTAATGGTACTAAAAATTTCAATTTCGCAACCATTACAACCGCCACAGTCAACACGGTAAACATAAGCGGAACGTTGAATATTTTTCAACAAAGTTTGTTTCATTTTCGCAATGTTTTCATCCACGCTAAATGGCGTTGAAATACCATTCACGGGCATTGGGATTTGTGTGTTCATCTTGCAATCTCCCTAACGTGATC
The DNA here is from genome assembly GCF_000222025.1 of Haemophilus haemolyticus M19501. Classification (GTDB taxonomy): domain Bacteria; phylum Pseudomonadota; class Gammaproteobacteria; order Enterobacterales; family Pasteurellaceae; genus Haemophilus; species Haemophilus haemolyticus_G. The sequence goes on from NZ_AFQO01000008.1 coordinate 228,492, forward strand.
AAATAATGCCAATTTCACGCGCATATTGGATTCCATATCGGCGGTTTTTTCCAAACTGTTTTGGCGTTTACAGGTTGGGCAAGTGTTGAGCACCGCTAATTTATGTTTTACCAGTTCATCGTTATCCAACGTTTGTTTGAATAAATCCACGGCATAATTGAGTTCTTTATGAGAAACAAAAGGTTGGCCACATTGATGACAAATCGTTGTAGTAAAGGTTGTTTCTTGATAAAGATCCTGTTTATTGCTAACTGATAATTCAAAATCTTGGCTTAAACGAATCGCTTTTGTTGGGCAAACTTCTTCACAACGGCCACAGAAAATGCAGCGGCCTAAAAATAATGACCAAGTACGTTCGCCTGTTTCTGGATCGGTACGCATGGTAAGCGCATTAGCTGGACATGCCATTGTACAGGCTGCACAAACAATACATTGATCAGAGTTCAGTTCTGGTTTACCACGGAAATCAGGATCAACTTCATAGGGTTTAAACGGATATTTAGTGGTAACATCCCCCGCATTTAATACGGTTTTAAGTAATTTAAACATTGTGCGCCCCCTATTTTAATGGTGAATTTTTACGTTCAATGCCGTAGCGTTCGATTTCTTTGTAAGAAACCGTTTGTGCTTTGCGTTTACGTACATCCACCACCGTCACACGGTCAGTACAAGAATAGCAAGGGTCAAGGCTACCAATGATAAGCGGCGCATCTGATACCGTATTGCCACGCAACATATAACGTAAAGTTGGCCAGTTTGCATAAGTCGCTGCACGACAACGCCAACGATATAATTTTTGGTTATCGCCAAGCATTGACCAGTGAATATCTTCACCACGCGGCGCTTCCGTGATACCTAACGCAAAACGTCCAGGGGTGTAATTGAAACCTTCAGTGATAATCGCACCAGTTGGCAAGTTATCTACCATATAATCAATGATATTCATGGATTCAAACACTTCATTTACCCGCACTTTCACACGAGAAATGACATCACAACCATCTTCAGTGAAAACATTGAATGGCACATCGCCATAGCCTGAGAATGGATGAATTTTACGCACATCACGAGCAAAACCAGAGGCACGAATTAATGGTCCAACAGGGCTGAAATCACGTGCTACTTGGCGTTCTAATTTACCCACACCGACAGTACGTTGTTCCATATTTGGCGTATTGAGTAAAATATCCACCAATGTTTTGAGTTCTTCACGCATTTCACCGATAAGCTTGATACATTGCTCACGCTGATGTTTCAACATATCACGACGCACACCACCGATAAGGTTAATACCATAGGTTTTACGTGCACCAGTTAGCACTTCAGCCAAGGTCATGGATTTCTCACGAACACGGAAGAATTGCATAAAGCCGGTATCAAAGCCGGTAAAGTGGCTAGATAGACCTAAGTTTAATAAGTGACTGTGCAAGCGTTCAACTTCCAACAAAATTGCACGAATCCATTGTGCACGTTCAGGAATTTGAATACCTAATGCATTTTCGACTGAGTTAGCATAAGCAACACTATGGGTAAAACCACAGATACCGCACACACGGTCAGCCAAGAAATTGACTTGATCGTAATCCATTCGAGTTTCTGCCAATTTTTCCATACCACGGTGTACATAGAATAAACGGTAGTCCGCATCAATAATATCTTCCCCATCGACAAACAAACGGAAGTGTCCCGGTTCATCTGATGTAATATGGAGAGGACCGATAGGCACAATACGCGCTTCGCCTTTTTCGTTAATAAACTCATAGGTTTCTGTTGCCGTAGTTGGATCTGGACGCAAACGGTAATCCATCGAATCTTTACGCAATGGGTAAAGATCATCTGGCCAGTCATCTGGTAACACTAAACGACGTTGATCGGGAAGACCGACGGCTTTTAAACCGTACATATCGAATAATTCACGTTCGCCCCACACCGCCGCTTTGACTTTCGGTGTCACAGAAGGAAATTCCAGTGTAACAGGATCTACGAGTGCTTTAATCGTCACAAAAGTTTTGACGACACCTTCCATAGAAAGCACGTAATAAACAGCATAATGACCATGAATTGAGCGTTCATCGTTACCAAAAACTAATGGCAACCAGCCTTCATGTTGATAGTAAAGATATTCCACCACATCAGGTAACATATTGGTTTTCACCGTTAAAGTGACTTGATTTGGTGTAGACCACTCCTCATCTAAAATTGTATTCGGAAATTTTGCATTAACGGCTTCAATATAATTTTTGCCGAGCATTTTTACCGGATCGACCGATGTATTTTTAGTTAATTCCATTTTTTCCCCCAGTTGTCGATCATTTCGCTAAACTTTGCCAAGGTAAAACTAGCATATCGCCAAAGGACACATGTTCAGATCCAAGCACAATTCCTACCGCACTTTTTAGTAACTGCAAGATTGGCTCTGCAATATGGATACCCATTACAAACATTAACAACAATAGTATGGTCATTGCCGCCAAAGAGACTTTACTGACTTCGCCTGCTTCTACATTATCAGGTTGTTTACCAAGCACTGTTTTTAATAGCATTAAAGCAAGTCCTGCAAGCACGATAGTAAGTAAAATTAAGCATAAAATAACTAACCAAGTTTTACCCGCTGTAATCCCTGCGACCACAACACTAAATTCACTCACAAATACGTTAAATGGAGGGATACCGCCCAATGCCAACGCACCACCGGCAAAAAGCACCGCACTCACTGGAGCAACACGCCATAATCCACGCACTTGATTCATATCACGGGTTTTATATTTCAATAGAATATTACCCGATGCACAGAATAATAAAGTTTTCACAAGGCTGTGGTTGATGGTGTGAAGTAAACCTGCAAATACCCCAATTGGGCCACCAAGACCGAAAGCAAAGCTGATTAAGCCCATATTTTCGATACTTGAGTAAGCAAGCAAACGTTTAATATCAAATTGCACGATGATAAATAACGCCGCCACAAGCACTGAAAGTAAACCAAAGATCAACATTAAAGTTTGTGGAAATTCTGCGCCAACAGCTTTTGAAACTAATGTGTAGTAACGCAACACCACAAGCATTGCACAGTTTAATAACACCGCGGATAAAATTGCACTCACTGGGCTTGGTGCTTCACTGTGTGCGTCTGATAACCAAGTATGCATTGGAAATAGACCGCACTTCGTGCCGAAACCAATCAATACGAAAGCGAATGCGATATACATCAACATTGGGTTTAAACCAGTGGCTTGTTGATTCACGGCTGACCAGAAAATCGCTTGGCTTGGATCGGCAAGCACACCATTTGCATTCGCAAAGGTTAGAAGTGTGCCGTATAAACCGAAAGCGACGCCCACAGAACAGATGATGATGTATTTCCACGCAGCTTCAAGGGATGTTTTTTGTTTGTAAGTACCGACCAAAAACGCGGAGCTTAATGTTGTCGCTTCAATGGCAACCCACATTAAAATTAAGTTATTGGTGATAACTGACACAATCATCGTAAAGAAGAATAAGTGTAAGAAACCGTGGTAATGAGCATAGGTTTTAAAATCAATATGCCCTTCTTCCAATTCTGTGTTCATATAACCGATGGAATACACACCGGCAAGTGAACCCACAACAGCAATTAAGCCTAAGAAAATGGCAGAAAGACTATCAACATACACCCAGTTGTTAAATGCACTGACACTGCCTTTTTCCAACACGCCAGAAATGACCTGTACGGAAAAGAACAACATCAAAATTAACCCAGTAATGTGGAATGCGGTACAAACTGTCCGATTTTTTGTTCCGCGTAGTGCAAAGCTTTCAAAAGCGATGACTAAAGGTGCGACTAATAACGCAATTATCCATTGTTCATACATAGCGTTACCCCTTCAAACTCATAAGTTGTTTAGCATCAACAGTGTTGAAAGTGCGGTAAATTTTATTCACCAACACCACCATAATGATGACCGCAAAAATCGCATCGGTGGCAATGCCGATTTCAACTAATTCTGGCGCATTGTTGGCAAGTAAAGCCAACGTTAAATGCGCACCGTTTTCCATTAAACAATAACCGAAAACTTGTTTCACAATATTACGTTGGCTCACAATACACACTAAACCTAAAAGGAAGTGGCTAAGTGATACTGACAACGCTGGTTTTAAATGTTCAACTAACGGTAAGTTCACTGGAATGACAACAAAGTAACATAAGCAAACGATGATAGATGTGATCGGGATCAACCAAGCGACATTCATTCCCGCAGGAGTTTGACTTTCGTCAATTTTTCGTAAAGAAAAGATTAAAATTCCTGGCACTAATAATACTTTCGTGACGAATGCACTAATGGACCACATATAAAGTTCGTGAGCTTGCATTTCAAATGCCAAATAAACGAATAACACCACCAATACAAGAGACTGTAAGCCATAGCATAACGCGGATTTTTTTGCGGTTTTTGCCATAATGACACAAAGCGATGTAATGATGAGTAAACTCGCTAATACATTGATCATTAACATAATTCTCTCCTTAACCCGCAAGGCCTAACCAATAGGCAGCGATAAAGCTAGAACACACAGACATCACCATTAAAATCACTAAAACAAATGTCATAGAGAATGGCAATGGTTGCGCATTTTGCACGTCTTCAGATGGTTTACCGATAACGCATTGACCAAATTTATAAAGCAACCAAACAAATGTTGCCGTAGATTCAATCAACGCAATCACCATTAACCAAGTTACCCATGAATATTCTTGTCCAAGGTCGAAACCTGCGGCAAATAATGGGAATTTGCTGAAGAAACCGTTAAACGGCGGCACACCAGCAATAGCCAATGCAGCAATACCAAATCCAGTACCAACCACAGGCATGGTGCGCATAATCCCTTGTAAACGAGGCATTGAACGTGTACCTGTGGCATAGCTCAATGAACCTGCAACCAAGAAGAATAAGCTTTTCGCAAAGGCGTGGTTAAAGATATAAGCAATCGCTGCAACAAAAGCTAATTTAGAACCTAATGCTGCAAGAGAAAGCCCAATGAAAATGTAAGAAAGTTGAGTAATAGTTGAATACGCAAGTAAGCGTTTTAAATCCGCTTGCGGCAAGTACATTAAGAAACCATAAATCAATGTAATCATTGCCATCACAATCCCTACTTCACCCACAATGTGTGGAATTTCACCAGCAGACATCACGGAACGAGCAAAAATATAGACGCCCACTTTTACCATTGATGCGGCGTGCAAATACGCACTGACCGGTGTTGGCGCTTCCATTGCATTTGGTAACCAAATTTGCATTGGAAGTTGTGCTGATTTACCCCATGCAGCAAACATCACGCCAAATAACACGATAGTTTTCGCTTCTGGCGCAAGATGTTCTAACGCCGTGATAGAGAATGTGCCGGATTGGCTAAATAAATAAGCCGCAGCAAGATATAAACCTAATGAACCAACATGAGTGATAATCAACGCTTTCATCGCAGCCGCCATTGCTTTTTGGCTTTGATAATAGCTGATTAATGCCCAAGAACATCCCCCAGTGATTTCAAAGAAAAGCAACTGACCCGCTAAAGTTGATGAATACACCAAGCCTGCCATTGCACCGATGAAGATCAATAAGAAAGCATAAAAACGAGGCAATCCGTTATGCGGATGTTCGCGGTTTTTATCGGTTAAGTAGCCACAAGAATACAAGCAAATTAAGAAACCTAAACCTACAACGGCAAAGGCAATTAATGTACTCACTGCATCTAAGGTCACGCCGAAGATTGCGGTATCACCAAATTTGACTAAATCATAGGTGACAGATTGTGCGCCATTTGCATACCACTGCCCCGCCACAGCAAGTGTGCCAAGGGTAGCAAGTGCGGCAAAAATTGTGGCAATTTTTGGGAAAGATTGTTTGTTCAATCCCACAATAAACGCACCGACAAACGGCAAAATGATTGTAATTAGTGCTAAACGTTCCATATTTCCTCCTTACAATCCTGTGAAGTAAAACACAAACGCCAACACTGAAATGCCGAAACCGACCACAGTTAAACGTCCTGTTAGCATAAAGCGGGTACGTGCCAATGTGTTTTCAAACACACATGCGGCGATAAATACCACGAGCAATTTCACAAAGAAAGAAACGATGCCTAAAATGACCGCACTTACCGTGAACTCTTGTGCTGCACCGAATGGGAAAAGCACGCTCACAAAGATAGAGGCAACCACCATTGATTTTAAACTCAAACCGACTTTCAATAAGGCGAAAGACGGGCCTGAATATTCAGTCAGTGGGCCTTCTTGAAGTTCTTGTTCTGCTTCAGCCAAGTCAAATGGGATTTTGCCCATTTCAATAAAGATCGCAAAAGCTGCGGCAACTAAGGCAATCACCGTTGCAACAGGATATTGCCAAGGTTGGCTAGAAAGTGCGGTGCTAATAACTGCAAAATTTGTAGAACCTGCAATTAAAGCAATCACAATGAATGCCAACATTAAGATGGGTTCAACAAGTACGCCTAATGTCACTTCACGGCTTGCACCTAAACTTGAGAAAGTACTGTTAGAATCCAAACCCGCAATTGAGAAGAAAAAGCGGAACAACGCGAACAAATAAATAACGGTGATTAAATCACTGCCAGCCCCAAACGGTGAGTGATGAGTAAACATGGGTAAACTCATCGCAACCACCATAACTGTGCTAATTAACACATAAGGCATAACACGAGATACCCAACCCGCATTATCTGGCCAAATATTTTGACGCGTCATTAATTTTGCAATGTCGCGATAATCTTGTAACAAGCCCGGGCCACGACGAGATTGAATACGAGCCCGAATCATCCGTGAAATGCCTGAAAAGAGCGGTGCTAAAGCGAGAAGAATTAACGCTTGCACAATGGCTAAAAGGAACATTCCAGCGGAAGTGGAAATTTCTGAAGGTAATGAAATCATAATTTCCTCCTACATCAACGCAATGGAAAGTAATAACACAACCAAGGCAATCACGAAGTACACGCAATAAACGCGGAAGTCGCCTTGTTGTAGCCATTGAATTTTACGACCTAACCATGGGATAAAATGCGCAATCGGCATTGTTACTTTTTCTTCCCAGAATGGTTCTGTTTTGGTCGCACCTGAAATTAATGCATTAATACCTTTTGCACCGGCAGGCGCAGGATCAAGCACTTGACGCAAGGTATAAAGTGGTTTGAAGATAATACGAAGCGGACGAGTAAAACTACCCGCAGATGCTGCCATATCCATTTCGTAAGCATAACCACAAGCCCAAGGATTGCCTTTTGCACGATCTGCCATACGATTGCCTTTGGTGTAAGCGTAATACATAAACGGCAACACAAAGAATGCAATCAACATAATGCTCACCATTGGTGTAGAAAGCGCCGTATTCGGTGTATTGCTTGCTACCACTACGCCATTTTCCGCTAAATTAAGCATTTCATTATGAGAAAGTGCGGTTGCAATATTGGCAATAATTGGAGTTACCACAGAAGCGCCCACGCCCAAAAGTACACAGAATAATGCCAAGATTGCCATTGCAATCACCATTGGTTTTGGCACTTCACGTGCATGTGCTGCTTTTTCGCTGCGTGGTGCACCACCAAAGCTAATACCATACACTTTCACGAAACAAAGTGCGGCAAGCGCACCTGTTAAGGCAAGCATAATGATTGCAACAGGGCCAGCGATACGTAATACCACATCATTGTGTTGGCTTAGACTGAATAAAGATTGATAAGTAAACCATTCACTCACAAAACCGTTAAACGGTGGTAATGCAGAAATTGCCATGGTACCAATCAAGAAACAGAAAGCCGTAAATGGCATTAATTTGCCAAGTCCGCCCATTAAATCCATATCTTTTGAATGTAAACGGTACATCACAGAACCCGCACCCAAGAACAATAAACCTTTGAATACCGCATGGTTAAGTAAGTGATATAAACCGCCAAGCAAACCGACAATAGCAAGTACAGGATTATGGATTGCCATACCAATCATACCGACACCTACACCCATCATAATAATGCCAATGTTTTCTACGGTGTGATACGCCAAAAGTTTTTTGATGTCATGTTCTGCTAAGGCATAAAGTACGCCAAGCACAGAAGAAACTGCGCCAAAAGCAAGCACAATCACACCAAACCACATATTGTGTGCGCCAAGTAGATCAATACCAACTTTGATAATCCCGAAAATACCGATTTTAACCATCACACCAGACATCATTGCAGAAGCATGAGAAGGTGCTGCTGGGTGAGCTTTTGGTAGCCAGCTATGTAATGGAATCATCCCTGCTTTTGCGCCGAAACCAAGAAATGCTAAAATAAATACCGTAAAGGCTAAAGGCATTGAAAGCTCGGTGTGGCGGAAGGCTTCAAATTCAAAGCTACCTGCGTAGCAATAGAAAATAAAGAAAGCGATCATAATCAACACAGAACCAGCGTGAGCAATGAAGAAATACAACAAGCCCGCATTGGTTGCGTTGTCATCTTGTTCGGTTAGCACTAAGAAGTAAGATGCCAAAGACATCATTTCAAAGAATACTAAAAAGTAGAAAGCGTTATCGCTGGTGACCAAAGCAACCATTGAGGCGATAAACAAATTCATAAAGAAACCCATCGTGCCAGCGCCTTTTCCAATGTATTCTTTCACATAGGAAAAGGAATAAAGTGCGGTGATAATAACCATTAAAGAAATTACACACACCATAAACGCAGCTAATCCGTCAATGCGGATTGAAAATTGGGCGAAGTCGAAAGGGGTTGAAAACACATCAACGACCGTATCGTTGCTGATAAGCACGGGAATGCAGGCAACAATGCCTAACAAGCCACCAAGTACACCGGTCACGCCGGATATATTGATTGAAAGTTGTTCATTTTTTCGCACAGCGAGAGAAATAAACGCACCAACGACATAAATCAACAAGGACGTGATGAGTAAACTGATTGAAGAACTCATAATTTCACTCCATTGATTAACGAGTAAACAAACAATAAACTTTTATCTTGGCACGACAGGAGAACCCATCATTGCCATTTCGCGTTTTTTGCGATTTGCTTGTTCGATACTCTCATCACTAATTAAGAATAAAGTTTTTGTTGGGCAAGTTTGCATACAAGCAGGACCTTCTTCACGGAAATAGCAAAGATCGCATTTCACTGCGATGGCTTTTACACCCGGTTGCCATGCAAGCATATTATGAACATCAGTATTATTCGGTGCGGTGCGAATATCACGTTTTACCGCATCAGTGAAAGAAAAACTGTCGTAGTGGTTTGGTGCATCTAATGGTGCGCTACCGTGTTGAGTAATCGCCCCAAATGGACAAGCAATGGCGCAAAGTTTACAGCCAATACACAAACCTTCGTTTAATTGAATAGTGTCATTTTCGTGCTTAATTGCATGCACAGGGCATACCGTAGCACAAGGTGAATCATCACAATGGCGACACAAGATCGGCACAGTAATATCGTCGTTACGCATTACTTGTAACCGCGGAAAGGATTGTAATCCAAAAGCTTTGTGTACTTCGCTGCAAGCAGCCATACAGGTATTGCATCCAATGCAATCTTTCGGATCACCTATAACAAAACGGTTCATATTTTCCCCCAAAGTATGTATAGATAGAAACAGAAAGTAGGTGGAAGGCATTACGCCAATACATCACAATAACCACTCTGGAAATAAGGATACTCCTTCAGAGTTACCCCGACTAGAGTAAAACAATTGTTTTATTGACTGAGATCATAAATTTTTTTGTTTTTATCAAAGAAAAAATTTAGTATTGAGATTGACTCTCAATTCAATTTGTTAAGATTGTAAGTAATTGAAACTATTAAACTAATTATTGAAAAAAATTGCTAATGCAATGTTAAATTCCTGTTGGAATTTTCTCATTAAACACAAAAGTGCGGTAGATTTTCCGCAAGTTTTGGAGCCTGCTTTGAAGTGAATTTTCATTATAAAAATCCTCTTTTCTATATGAGAATAAACAGAATAGGCATAAAAAAGGCCGCAAAGTAGCGGCCTTTTTTAGTAATTCTTTTGTAAATTAAACTTTACTTGCTAACAAATAAAGTAGTGGAAGT